>JBBRNC010000137.1:0-1589 GCA_038230495.1 Verrucomicrobiales bacterium | reverse complement strand
GCGATGCGCCTGCGGAAGGCGGCATACTTTGCCGGTGGACTCCAGCTCTGCGTGCGCGGTCGCGAGACACGTTGGAGCGACGACATCACCTTTTCAGAAACGCAGGACACCCTGGAGTTTCTTCACGCGCTTGATGTCCTCTGGCAGCGGCGCGATTGCCAAGACGAGCCGAAGCAAGTCGGCGTCACCTTCTTCCACCTCCGTCTGGCCCAAGCCACCACGCCCATGTTTGCTGCGCTGCGTCGCGATCACACCGCGCTCTGCGCCGCGATGGACAAAGTGAACCTCGGCTTCGGCAGCAACAAAGTCTATTTCGGTGGTGCCCATGGCGCGCTCGCCTACACGCCCATGCGCATCGCGTTCACGCGAATTCCTGACCCGGAGACGGAGGGGTGAGGCTAACGTCAAGCTGAGACACGGGCGGGGCGCACACGGCGCTTCCGAGTCACGGGAGACACCGACGCACCGGCCATTGTCTCCAGCGTTTTGTTCGCCTTGGGTTTACGCAGCGCTGCCTTTCGTGCCTCCGTTTGCTCGCGAATCCACGCGAGATACTTGCCGAGGTCATACCCGAACTCGGCTGCGATGGCAGCCCGAGCGTCGCGGACTTCTTGAACGATAGTGTCAATCATGACTGTGGTGGGATGAGGAGTTCAGGCGTGCAAATCACGGGGATGTGCAGTTGGTGGTAGTTGCAGTAGTCGATCAAATCCTTTTGAAGCACCGGGTTTGCGAGGTGCGTGCAGTTCCACGTCAGCAAATACGTGATCTGATGGAGGATGGCGAGCGCAAGATGTGTCGCATCTGCCTCTGCCTTTGGCGGTATCCGCAGAAGCTTGATCAAGCTGTCAGCGAGGGCCTCCGTCTCAAGCGGAACGTCCAGATCGGGCAATGGATCCAAATACACTTTCCGGCGAGCCGCCGCATCAGAGTCGCCACGAGAAGCTTCGACGCGCACAAGCTGCGAAGTATAGAGCAAAAAGTGCTGTCGCTCAGTCTTCCACCAAAAGTGAGTAGCCTTTTGATGCGCCGCCATCGGCTCTTGACGGCTCGGGTGCGCGCCCAAGTAGCTCGGAATCGTCGTCTCAATGTAAACCGTCTGCATCGGGCGAGAGCATACACAACGAAATCGACTGGGTAAAGCGCCCTCACTTGATTTATGGCGGCTTCCCGCTCTTGCTCAGCACAACGAAAGCTTTGGAAAGTTCAGGTGACCCCTTCAGAACAAAACTTTGGCTGTTCATTTCAGGGGTGATGGTGGAAGGAATGCAGTGAGCATCTGGTCAAAAACAAAAACCGCCGGAGGTTTACTCCGGCGGTTTTTAAAAGAGCGCTTTTGTTGCCGGTGTGTCCGCATGGCGGACAGAGCGACGGCCTGCGCTGCTAACTTTGTCTTGATTCCGTAGGGATGATTATAGATGAAATTGAACTTGGCAAGAAAAAACATTTTGTCTAAGCTCACCCGAAACTGCTTATCATGGACTACGAACTCAAACTGCCCGCCACATCAGCCAGTTCAGCCTCAAAGAAAGAGGTGAACCCAGATGCCGATCTCACCCTCGCCTTCGATGTTGGCCACAGCAGCATCG
>JBBRNC010000136.1:0-1709 GCA_038230495.1 Verrucomicrobiales bacterium | reverse complement strand
ATGCTCGTCTCCTTGACCGATACGTCCAATCCGCCAAAATGGTCCATGCTGCGCTTCTCCTTCTGATGCTTGAGGCCATAACCACGGACCTCGTTTCACCATCAGCCTGAAGCGCAGCACCCAAAAATCTTCAGCTATCCACAAGCTGGGCCGGCCGATTACACCATCTATCGGCACTTTTCTGCCGTGCCGGGATCTCGGTAGTTCGGTCGCTATCGGAGGAAGTCCGGACATGACCCGGGCGGTCCATTTCGATGGCGTTGACACAGCCAAAAACGAGCACCACTCTTCTGCCCATGGATTGGAGCTGATTACATAGCGCGCGACCTCCAGAGAGGCCCAGATGGTTCACTCTTTTAGTCGCGGGAACGTGTCCATCTGAAAGAAGGAAAGCGCCCGACTGCCCGAATAGTCGAAGCGGTGTTTGGTATGCCCCATGGCAGAGCCGTTCTTAGGATTCTTGCCGTCATCCCGTCGTCTCTCTTGAATTGAACGTCATGACCGGTGTACGAAGTTAGCCTCACCATGATCTCGTGGCAAACGTTCTCGAAGCGAGTGCGAGCTGGCAATTTAGGCCCCGAGTCCACCTCCTCGGGTGGGTCGAAAATGTTTATGTGCTGTAGGTCGGAGCATACGGCCGCCACCTCAGGAGTCTCGAAGATTATAGGCACCTTCGCATGCGCAAAGGCATTTCTCACTTGGCGAATGTTGCGCAGGTTGGCGTAGGTGCCGTCGCGTTTTTGTCTTTTTGGTCGCCCATCGGCGTATCCACTATCGCAATAAAAGCTACCAACTCGCACCGCACAAGTTCGGAACGAAAATTCACCAAGCCAGTTTGACGTCGGCGAGCAAAATTACTGAAGTAAGAGGCGCATGATCGCACCGCCCCGAATCCACGGAAAAGGCGTTCTGATGACGAAAGGGGCCGAGCAGTCTCCGGTTGAATTCGAGGTTACTGCATTTGAGGTAGACATGATTATTCGCACGGGGGGATGGATCGAAGCCGGACATAACGTTTTGATCTCCGCGCAAAGTGCGAACGGAGTGCTGCTGAAACTTAGCGACGGAAGGATCGTAGACGTCAGCGTCGGAAGCTTTAGTGTGAGGGGCGGCCCAAGCCGGGCTGAACTCATCGTCCAAGATGGCCTGTACTGGGACTGAAGGCGAGTTGAAATGAGCCTGCTTCTACGCGAGCGTCAGGCGAAATTAGATTTTGATCGTCCGCCAGGCCCACACCAATATAGCTGCGCCCATTGCGGCCGCGATCAGCGCAATTCCCGTTCCGCCTGCCGCAGCAATCGTTGCCAGATGGTACCCTGTGAAAGAACCAGCGACGCCAACAAGTGCGCTCGTCAGATAGCCGCGCCTTGTACTCGTAAACTGCGTTAACCAGCGTGATCCAGCGTATCGATACATCACCACCCCGGTGGCGATGCCGATTAGAAGAATGAGCAAAAGCGTTATGGCGGGATCAACCACGAACATGACCGCGAACCTTTCATAAACTTGGCTGCTCCAGGCGTCGCATTAACGATACCAGATCCTGCACCGAAATGTACGTTCATACGCATCGCGTGCCGTGCAGCGGCCATGGTGCGGATTCCGACGAAGTCGCCCGGGCATTCCGAGATGATGCCGCCCGTGGATTCCGACATGATGTCGCCCAGGGCGCGGGCCTCGCTGGCTACTGAAGTTGTGCCATTGCTTGT
>JBBRNC010000135.1:0-1962 GCA_038230495.1 Verrucomicrobiales bacterium | reverse complement strand
GCTCATGGTCTCATTCAGCGTCATCAACGCCTGCATCGGCGTGTTTGATTTCGTGCGCCTCACGCAACTAGTCTCGCCAGTAGGCACATCGAACGCGCTAAGGAAAGGATATGGCGTCGAGCGACGACGAAACACATACACAGCGCGGCGGAATTTATTACCATCCTCTTCGACCTTCCATGGGAAAGGCGCATAGCTTGCGGGTTTTTCAAAAAGATACGCGGGCGCAGGCGGCATCACAGCGCGACCACCGATTTCTGGATTCAACATGCCGCTCACCGCGAGCTGAATGTCGCGCACGACCTCGCCATCAACCCGAAAGCGCGGGCCGCGAGCGAGCAGCCGATTGAGCGGATCGTGCGCCAACTTTTCAGGCGTCACTCGGCTGTCCTGTTGGTAGGTCGAGCTGATGACAATTTGCCGGTGCAGTGATTTCATGCTCCAGCCGTGGTCCATAAATTCGCACGCGAGCCAGTCGAGTAATTCGGGATGGCTCGGCTTTTCGCCTTGCGTGCCGAGATCTTCCGGCGTTGCCGTGAGGCCAATGCCGAAATACGATTGCCAGACGCGGTTCACAAATGCGCGCGCGGTGGTGGGAGACTGGCGATCCACCAGCCATTTGGCAAAAGTGAGCCGCGAACCATCTGCATTTTTCGGCAGCGGATTCAGCACTGCCGGGACACCTGCATTGACTTTGTCGGTAGGACTTAAATAATCGCCGCGCATCAGCACACTGGTCATGCGTGGTTCATCGCGCTTGTCGAGCACCAGCGTTGTCGTGCCCTCGGGATGTTGCTTCCACACGATCTCGATTTCGTCGTTCACGGGTTTCCACTCCGGCACGGTCGTGCGCCAATAACTAAAGATCGCGGCGTTCTGATCATGCGAGCGCTTCTCACGAGACAGACTGAGTGCATCACGCACGGGCTTCGGCAAGGGGTCAGCCTTGGCATCAGCCACCGTGGTGTAACTGACGCGGAAGCGCCCAATGTTCATCGTCTGCAAGTCGTCACTATTCCATCCGCCGTGATGCATTTTTGGACTAATTAGAAATTTTAATCCTTTCGTGGCATCAACTGGCTTCTCGCAGACGAAGACGGCCTTGCGTGGCTGATTCCGGCGCACTGGCCCAGCATCAATGCCCCACGCCGTATCGTCATTGCCATCAATCGCGTAGTTAATCGGCCCGGTGACACGCTTGTCCTTCTCCGGTTCCTTGCCCCGCGCGTAGGCAACTAGTGGCGTGTTCTCCGCTTCGCCGAAGTCCGCAGTTACACTGGAAAACTTCACAGGCTCAGCTTTGGCCTTGGCATCATCGAGCGGCTTGGTTCGCACCACGAACTCACTCAATGCGCACACGCCCTTCTGAGAACGACCGGGGCCATACGCAGGCAGATTGGCGTCGTTCAACAACTCAAGACGAAACGCAGTGATGGTCGCATCCTTCACCTCGATTTCAAAAGTTGGCATCGATTTCGTCGGCGCATAACTCTGCGCAAGAAAACTGCCATCTGGTTGCAAAAGAAACTTTTGCCCCTCCGTCGAATCATCAATGAAAGGAGCCTGAAGCACATGCCACTCGGGTTGGTCGTTGCTAACGCCTTGTTCCCACGCGGTCATTCGTGCTTCCCAATCTTGGGACTCATGCTTCAGCTTCGTTTCCAACTCTGTGATGCGCTGCAAGACTTGGGCGCGCTGCTGCAATTCCACCGGCGTGTAAACAGTGCGCCACGGCTCATTGTCGTTGTTGAGAAACGCGAACATCTGGTAATATTCCTGCTGCGTGATCGGGTCGTATTTGTGATTGTGGCACTGGCAGCAGTTGATGGAGAGACCGAGAACACTTTTCCCGATGGCGTCCATGCGATCGAACATCGACTCCATGCGAAACTGCTCAGGGTTCGCGCCGCCCTCCTCATTCACCATCGAGTTGCGGAGAAAACCCGTAGCGACGATTTGATC
>JBBRNC010000134.1:0-2212 GCA_038230495.1 Verrucomicrobiales bacterium | reverse complement strand
TAGATCGTAGCCGACCCAGCCTCGCCGCCGCTCCCGCTGTCGCCGGCGGCGCGAGCGGCGGGCCTCGTGCTGCCTCCGGCGATCGGCGGCGCACTGCTTCATGATGAAAATCTCGTCCGGACTGCGCCGAAAGTAGCGCACCTCCATGGTTTCACTGAAGGCCACGCGACGCCTCGCGAGGGCCGACGGTGAGCGCATCAGGCTCTTGAGTCGTCGCTGCGGTCTGGCCGCTGCCACCACCGCCGCAGCCGTGGCAGATGTTGGCGGACAAAACGTAGGGTGCGCAACCGCGGGGCCGGCAACGTCCATCCATCGCAAGTTCACAGCCTTCGTGGTTGCAACCGTAAAGGCTGCGGACTCTTCCGGTTGCCGCTCGTTTGCTGTGGCAGAACCAAAAGAAAGCTTAAAGGGATCAAAAAACGATGCAGTCGAGAGGATCTCATCTCTATCGTCAGCAGCGGAGAGGGTGTCCCAGGGCGTGCTGGATCGAGCGAATGCCACCGAAGGCATGGTGGCGGTGGTGGGAAGAGGAGCGCTCACCGTAGCGTGCGCGGCGGCCAAGGGATGCTGCAAGTGCGACAGAGCGTCATAACCGAACGACGATGGTTGATCTACACTGTAAACTTCAATGTCGGGATGGGCAAATATTGACGTGGGAGAGACGCGGTCTTTCGGAGACTGGGGTATATCCTGACGAAGGATGAAATGAAAGTCAAGAAAGAGTGAGAGACACGACGCGCAGGCAACGAATCACTCGCGCCACCGCGCACCTGCTTCCAACCGCGGTGCGTTTGAAACAAAGCTCTTCATCTTCACACTCACCGGAGACATCGTTGTTTCTCTCCGCGACGCGTTCCGTCGATCGCGAACTGCGCGCGAACGCGATCTCGAGGGGACCAATGGATTCGGCGTGGATTTCTCGTTTAGCGGGAACAACGTCATTATCGAAAGAAGAAGGAGTGGGACGGCTTCGTCGACCCAATTGTGAGGGAGGATGACTGCTGGTGCCCAGCAATCTCCAACGCAACTGCGCGTGGCGCTGCTGCGTCCGCACACGCGCCGCGCTGCCACGCTCGGTGCCTCACGCCTTCGTTCTTCTTCGATTTCCTTGGCACGTTGTCACATACACCGCGGACGAGCCGGCGCCCGAGATACATACGCAATTTGAAAATTTCGAGTCAGTTCATACTCACTGCAAAATTCAGCCCGTCCGAATAGCTAAATATTTCACAATTTTTTCCAGTGAGCGCAAGGAAAAAGATTCCCGTGGAACCTTTTTTGATCCAGAAAATAGTATGCCATAATTTTCGCTGCGCCCGCCGTGAAGTGGCGCATTCTTCCGAATTTTTAGCACTCAAAAAGCTCGCAAAGCAGTCGAGCCAGTCAATACGGCAACGGACGACTTCCTGACTTCCCTCGCCAATGCAACTCCGGAACAAACACTCCATTCGTGCCTTGACAATCAACGTTTCATTCTGGCAGCAAACAAGTATTTTGGAGAGACAGAGAGAGATCGAGTACGACATGACGATGCTAGACGCATTATTCGGAGGAGGATTCAATGCCACTAAGCTCAAGCCCCGTAAGTTACAGTTGGATGATTGTTGTGGTGAACCATCGCTGGATTGCGAGGTTTTGTTCCCGTAGTCGTACGACGACCGCGCTGCTGCTACGTTTTGTTGCTGCTCCCGTTTTCTTGGTTCGTGCGTCGCGGTTTTAAGGCTCAGAGCCGCTTTGCCGGTCCAAGGACAGGATCATCGTGCTATGGAGAGGATGCTATGCTTCAGGGGCGACCAAGATTCTCAATTGGTGGCTTCCGATGTGCTCACTATTTGTTCCTTCAATTTATATACTACACGCCACACGCAGAGCTCAAGATGGCGTGCGGTCGCATCCAGATCGCTTCGAACAAGAAGGCGGCTTTGCTGAAGCAGAATATGCGGGAGGTGGCCGTCATGCTCGCCGAAGATCCGCCCAAGGAAGAAAAGGCCCGCATCCGGGCCGAAGCCTTGATCCGCGACGACCACCTCATTGAGGCGTACGAGATCTTGCAGCTCGAGTGCGAGCTGCTGCACGAGCGCATCAAGTTATTGCAATACAGCAAGGGCTGTCCGCACGATCTCGTGAGCGTCGTCAGCACGCTGATCTGGGCGTCGCATCGGGTCGACATCCCCGAGCTGGCGCTCATTCGCAAGCAGTTCGTGGCCAAGTA
>JBBRNC010000133.1:0-2214 GCA_038230495.1 Verrucomicrobiales bacterium | reverse complement strand
GAACGGATGCCCCGGCGCTTCCGCCAATTCGGAGCGGAACCAAATCTCTTCCTGCCGCTCCCGCCTTTTCCTCGTCCCCATCGCCATGACAGATTCTATGCCGAAACATTCTCCAAGGAAAGTGATTTTAGACACGGGCTGCTAAAGTCTTATCCGCGATCACGGCCTGGAGGATGCTGTGGCGATGCGCTCGCAGTGCATCAGAGGGCTTTCTCGGCGCTGCGGGTATTCTGGGCGTGCCCGATCCATCGGTGAACTGCTCTTCGATGAATCCGCCGATGCGCGTAAGTTTAGTGCCCGCCAGCGAAACGGCTCGGTTCACGCCGATGACATCCTCCGGTACTTGGGTCGGCCCCACTTCAACGGATGCTTTCCCTTTCGTCGGCCGACCCCCGAGTCCGTCCTCAGTTCGGGTTGAGTAAACCTCCGCGTCTAAGACGCTATAAGCGAAAGCGGACAATTGCGCGTTGACATGCTCATGAGCGCCATTGACCGCACCGACGAGACTGACTCGCAAAGTGCGAGCAACCAGCATGGCCGTTTCAGATTCACCGAGAGAGACGCAAAAATCAGCGATATGCCGCTGGACCTGCCATGAGCGCCAGAAGTCGGCGACAGCGCCGCACGTCGCACGCGGGTGCAACCTTCTCAATAGATCCTCAATGTCGTAGATGGCTCTCACGACTATGTCGGCCACTTGGCTGTGGCGTCTCCCAGCATACTCGTGGCCTACTCTCTTCCGCGCCTCTGAAGCAATAACCGCAAATCGCCAGTCGTTACCCAAGTAACAAATTGGATCAAGGGAACGTTGCTCCCACACCCGGGCCAGAGCGTCCTCGATAGGACTGGACATCATCGAACCCACCCGTTCGAGAGGCAGAAAGCTTCGAAATGTGTCATCGCAAATCAGACCCGAGTAGTCCGCGAAATATCTTACCGGAATTGGTCCCTTCCAGCCTTCGTCCTTGTGGAGTCTGCTGTAAAGGGACAGCGGAAGATTCTGCGGGTTCAGTTCTCCGCGCCTCAGCTTGACGAGCGCTTCGTTGCCTTCTTGTTTTCGGCGTTGCCGTCGTTTGCGTACGTCGTCAATGCTGGAGTTAGTCTCCCTGGCTTCATTCCGGAGTGTCTGCTCGGAATTGAGAAATCGACGAGCCGCAATTTCCGATTCAAACAACTGCGGTTCTCTCTTCTCATCCGACACTGTGATATAGGGATAAACTGCGAATCTGGGTGCTTCGGTACCAGCCATAGATGAGACCTTACAGCAATCCACCTTGAAAGCGTTGTATTGGCCGCGTTGGGAAAGTCAAGCGGCTTGGCTCTACCAGCTGAAGGCCAGACGGCCAGTTTAACTTTATCAAAATGCACGCTTCGCCTTGTAGTTTCAGTCGGGGGGGGCGGTTTGATTACCAGATTGCGGGTTCCGATGATGTGAGCGTACTCCACGCGCGGCGCTGATCACTCCAAGCCAGGGAAGCAGCGATTCTCCGTGCCGCTACCTCGTTGATTGGGAATCGCGACCCGTTGGCCGCAAACTCCAAGATCTCCTGCTGAATATCAGGTGCAAGCCACACGAGTTCCATGATCTGGCTCATCCGTTCGCGTGTTAAGCAACCTAGGCGCGCCAGGTCCGCGTAGTCTCGCACCTCGCCGCGCTGGATCATGTCCTGGAACTGGATAGCCAAGGCCATCACTTGTGAAACCCGTGGAAGACGGCCCGATCCCGTCGTGATTGCCGAGTTTCGGCCTGCCCTAATCGAGCCATGGAGTGGGAATTGAATCTCAACCGAGCTATCACCAATGTTCATTTCGTCTCCCAATTACAGGACTCCTTTATTCCCCGCGAGCGGAAGCCGACCGTCACGGTCCCCGTCTTCCCCTCGTAGCGGACGTGCTCGACCAACGTGCGAATGAATCGCTCTTGCTCGTGTGAAGCCATCTGCTCCCAAAGAGGATCGAACTGACTCAGCGCCGCTTCGACATCGCTAGAATCTGCCGCTTCTGCCTCTATCGCCGCCGTCAGTTGGCGAACCTCTGCCAGTCGGCCGTTTAGGTGCGTCGCTCTGCTCAGCGGCTTGCAGGTGCCAGGCGATCTTCCGTCGCAGGTGCTGGCCGTTCGAGATCGGATGCTCCGACCCAAACAACTCTCGATGAACCTCCTGCAGTTGCCGGGCGTTCATCCTCGGCAAATCTTCGATCCGCGGCGCCTTGCTG
>JBBRNC010000132.1:0-2245 GCA_038230495.1 Verrucomicrobiales bacterium | reverse complement strand
TCATTCGGCTTTGGCGGACACAATGCCGCGCTACTAGTAAAACGTATTTAGTTTGGCAGTCGAGGATGACGGGCAGAATGCCCGTTCCACTTGTCGCAGGCAGTTTGCCCGCGCTACTCGCGACCCTGCACTTTGCGCTGGTCTAGGACATCGCGAACGGTCCGGGTTAGTTCTGGAATTTCAAAAGGCTTGCTAATGCAGGCGTCTGGCAACGTGCCGGGGCTTTGCTTTTCTTCCAACATTTGTTTGAAGGTGAGCGAGCCGCTGCAAAGCACCACGGGCATGGAAGGATTGAAGCTGCGAATCTGCTCCAATGTGTCCAAGCCGGAGAGTCTGGGCATTGACATATCGAGCAGGACAAGGTCGGCTTCGTTGCCCGGTTCTTTAATCCATTCGATAGCCTCGACTCCATCTTTGGCGGCAAAGACTTTATAGCCTGCACGACTGAGTAATCCGACGATGACGGCGCGAACGAGTGGATCGTCATCCACGGCGAGGATACGCTCCGTGCCTTTTGAACTGGCGGCGGGAGCTTGCACGGGCAGGCTTATCGTGGGTTCACTGTGAACTTCACCGGAGGTGCGGGGGAGGATGACGGAAAAAGTCGTGCCTTTGCCCGGCGCGGACTTGCACTCAAGTTTCCCTCCGTGTTTTTGCACGATGTCGTTGGAAATTGCCAGCCCTAAGCCAGTGCCATCGGCTTGCGACTTCGTGGTGAAGAACGGCTCAAAAATTCGCGCCCGCACCTCCTCAGTCATGCCGGGACCGTTGTCTGTAACTTTCAAGCAGACGCAATCGCCGTCCGCCGATGCCTCGCCGGGTTGTCCCACTTGATTGGCGGCAGAAATGATCAAGTGACTGTTCGGCCTGCCTTTCATGGCATCCACAGCATTCACGCAGAGATTCATGATGACCTGCTTGATGCTATTCGAGTCACCAGCGACGGGCCACAGGTTTCCGGGCATCCTCAACTCGACCATGATCAATGGGGAAATCGTATGCTTTAGCAAACCCTGCACGTCGGTAACAACGGTGCGTAAATCCATCGTGCGCGTGGCCGTGGCATTCTGCCGGACATGACTGAGAAGTTTCTTTACCAGCTCGCGCCCGCCGCTAGCGGCTTCCATGACCACGCCCAAAAGTTCAGACGCTTCTTTAGTCTCGCCGGCCACCATTTGGTCGAGCGCGAGAGTGATGTTCCCATTGATCGCAGTCAGGATGTTGTTGAAGTCGTGAGCGATTCCTGCGGCTAGAGTTCCGACCACTTCCATTCTCTGCGCTTGCTGAAGCGCAGCCTGACGATGTTTTTTTTGAGTGATGTCCTGCCAGATGAGCACTCTTGCTGAGCGGCCATCATCCTCGGCCTGCGGCAATGGGGACACCGTGAGTTCCAGAATGCGATGCGATGGTTTAGTGATTTCCCATTCAACAACTTTGCGGGCAGAGTGATATTCACCGACGGCAAGCCAGCTTGCGGCAAATCCATCTTTTGATTCCACACATGGCTCTAGACAAGCGCGCAGTCTTTCGAGCGGTGCCGACTGAATATGGTTCGCTGGGATGCCAAAATAATCCGTGAATCGTTGATTCGAGATCAGCACTCGGTCACTGGCATCAATGATGACAAATGCATCAGCCCAAGCGTTGCCCGCCGCCCGAAGCAAACTGGCTTCATCCCAAATGCTTCCTCCTTCTGACGGCGTAAATCTCTTATGATCAATCGGTCGCGCAGCGTCCGCGACTGCGGCCACAGAGGTATCGACCGCGCCCGAAGCACTATTTGGGGCGCGAAGTTGGAAGGCTTTTCTCATTATCTAAATTATAGTATATATTATAATTTAGTAAACACTTAATATCAGATTTTCTCTGTAATCACGCCACCGCTTCCATTGGCCCATGATTTTCCATGCGATTGGCGGCGTCCCATGACTGGGCCGTTACGCTGCCTGATGAGCGTTCAGGAGGCCGAACTGGAATGGAAAACGCCAGCACAGTTCCGCGTTCGGAGTCATCGTAGGCTTGCGCCCATCCGCCGATACTGCACAAAGTCACATAACTGGAGGCCAGGCTCAGTCCCGCATATTGGGGATTTTCTTCTCTCACGAAAAACGGCGTGAACACCGATGACAGTCGATCTTCTGGAAGGTTGGGGCCGGAGTCGCTCAACTCAACGCAGATATGCTCGTCATTTTCATCATCTTCAAAGTGACGCAGCACGATGTTGATCTCATTGGAAGGCTCAAGC
>JBBRNC010000131.1:0-2269 GCA_038230495.1 Verrucomicrobiales bacterium | reverse complement strand
CAGGAACCACAAGTGGTGATGACACTGCCTCTGCTTGAGGGTCTCGACGGCGTGAAGAAAATGAGCAAGTCGCTCGGCAACTACGTCGGTCTCACCGAGCCGCCGAAAGAGATGTTTGGCAAATTGATGAGCATCCCTGATGAACTGATGGAGAAGTATTACCTGCTCGTTCTCGGTGAAGTTTTGGATAAATCCCTGCACCCGATGGAGGCCAAGAAACAGCTCGCCGCAAAATGCGTGGCGACTTACCATTCCGCAGATGCGGGGAGTGAGGCCCGCGCGGATTTTGAAACGCGTTTCAGCAAGCGCGATCTGGCGAACGCGGATTTGCCCGTCGTGAATCTCGGCGAGCGGCGCGATGTTTTGGGTGTCGTCTTGCAGTCTTATGTCGATGCCTTTCAAACAACGCCCAGCGGCGGTGATGTGCGCCGCCTTCTCCAAGGCGGCAGCGTGCAGCTCAACGGTGAAAAGCTCACTGATCCGAAAGCGGAACCCGCATGGAAAGACGGCGATGTGCTGAAGCTTGATAAGAAACGCAGTGTGCGCTTGAGCGTCAGATGATCCTCTAAACGAGTTTCCATCAAATGTCCCAAGGCTTCATGCCTCATCGGGTTCGGGCACACGGAGACTACGCACGAGCTTCTTCTCCTCGCGTTTGTGCTTCGCGGTGTAGAAAGGAAAGTAGTATGGAGCTTCAGCTCGCATGCGTGTCGAAAGCCGAAAAAGCTAAGAAGAACAATAACGTGAAGGAAAGCAGACAACGGAGGAGTGCCACGCTGTAACGCGCTAAAGCGCATGACTACTTTTCTCGTGAAAGGGGTCCGCGCATTACAACCATACCCCCACCGAATGCAGTAGTAAAACTCTGCCTTGCCCAAAGCGTCGAAACGACTATTTTCCAATCATGACCGCAACAGTGACCAGCCTGGTGGAACAAGCGATGAGCTTGACCAGTGAGTCGCGCACAGAATTGGTCGAGGCAATCTTGGCTGAAGCGAAACCGTCTGACGCGTTTCTCTCCGATCAGATGAAAATTGTGCGTCAACGCATGAATAATGTTCGTGACGGACGATCGGAACTGGTTCCGGCAGAGGAGGCGCACCGTCGCGTGCGCGAGGCACTGACGCAGGGACGATGACGATTCACTTCGAGTCGGATGCGTTGGATGAGTATCGCGATGCCGTCCTTTATTCAGAGGAGCGCTTCGGTCTTGGAGAAGAGTTCGTTTTGGCAGTGGAGTCTGCATTGGAGGTGATTTCGCGTGACCCGGAACGATTTTGACCCATGAATCACGATGGAAAAACCCACTCAAAAATTATCATACACACTGACGGCGGTTGTATAGGCAACCCGGGCGTAGGGGGCTGGGCGGCAATTATGGAATCAGGCCGACATTGCAAAGAGATCAGCGGTGGCGAGCCAGCCACGACGAATAATCGCATGGAACTGCGCGCGGCCATCGAGGCGCTCAGCCTTTTGAAAAAGCCTTGCGTCGTGGAGATGCACACCGATTCCCAGTATGTCCGGAACGGCATCACCAAATGGCTGGCCGGGTGGAAGAAGAACGGATGGAAGACTGCCAGCAAACAACCGGTCAAGAACGAGGATCTTTGGCGCACGCTGGATGTTGTCGCTTCAAGGCATCAAGTGAAATGGCATTGGGTCAAAGGCCACGCCGGCCATGATGGCAATGAGCGTTGCGACCAGCTTTGTTCGGAAGCGATGGCTACGATCAAAAAGCAAAACAGCCATCAGCAACTCGCTGCCGCGCTCACGGCATTCAAGAACGCCGTGACTGACGCGCCTTTTTCTCCGCTGCTTTTTTGACTGCTTTCCCGACCGTTTTCTTCGCGGACTTTTTCACCACTTTCTTTGCCGATTTCTTCTTAGGCTTGGCCTTGGCTGGTGCCACCAGCACCGCTGCGGTGGCATCAAGTTCAATGCCAAAGATATCGCTCAGATCGCCCAGACCGGGTGCGGTGTCTGCTGCATCTGTTTGTGCCAGCACGGCAGCACCGGCACCGGCAATAAGCTCAGTGTGATCCACGCCGCGCAGGAGAAAGAGCAGGTCGGGACACTCATCAAGGCGAGCGCCGACTCCGTAGGCAGCGGCGGCGGAGTGCTTGCAGAGGTCCGCGTAGTCAGGACAGGAGCAGTCGAAGCGAATGTCTTTTGGCTCTGGGAACAAGCCGGTGTCGTGATGAGTGACTGCGGCCATCACCGGGGGCGGGAGCTTCCCCTGGAGCAGACCGATCAAGGACGTGATCTG
>JBBRNC010000130.1:0-2284 GCA_038230495.1 Verrucomicrobiales bacterium | reverse complement strand
TGACGGCTTCGGTGACAAGATTTTGGAGTTTTGTGGACATCGGAATGTATGGGTTTGAGTTGAGTTGATGCCGCACTCCCGCTGGCGCATTTGCTCCAGACGTTGCGCGGCGGGAGACCTCTACATGCGGTTTTTTGCCGGCCCGGTTTGCTCCGGGTCATTCTTTCTCCAGCGTTCTCGGAAGTGCCGCGGATGTCCTCCCACGCCCTGCGAAAAATTTTGACAGGTTCCGAAAAATGCCCGCCTCCCCAGTCGGCACCCGTGCGGGAGCAGGAACGTTCCATGTGCTCTCCTCTGGCGATGTGGTCATTGACCGCCCGTTGCGGGAAACGCCGCCTCCGGGCACAATCTCCGGAACAAGAAAGGACGACACCCATGCCAAAGACCGCCACACCACCCAGACCGAAAGCCGAGGAGTCCGATTCCCCGTGCGCCTCCACCGCCATCGCCGCGCTGCTCGCGCTCGCGATGCAGTTTCCACATCGTCAATTCAACAGCGCGGAGCTGTGCATCCTCTCGGGGATCGGCCGCACTGCCATGTCGCAGATCAAGAATGCGGAAGACACGCCGTTTTCGCTCGGCAAATGCACGCTTCGCCGCCTCGACGAATGGCTCGCCAAACACCCCGGTCACAAGCAGGAATAAAGGCTGCTTTTACCCCCGATAAACCATGCCAAAAGGAATCCGCAAAAGCATCACGATCCCCGGTCTGCTCGCCTCAACGGTGAAGCAGCGCTGCCGCGAGTTTGGACACGGCACCTTTCCGCCCTACGCGGTGGAGCTGGTCTGCTACGATCTCCGATCCTCCGCAAAACACACCATCACCCTCGAAATCGCGAACGACACACAGGCCGCCCAGGACGCCGTGGACCGGGAACTGGTCGTCCGTTACCGACCGGGCCAGCAACGCGAGGGACTGCTCGTAAAAATCGTCGAGCGGCTCAAGCACTTTCATGCAGTAGCCGAACGCAGCCGAAATGAATTGCCTCTGCCACCGCTAAGTGCCGTCGCCAAGCGAATGACATTCCCGCCGGAAATCTGCCAACTGGCTGACGGGCGCTGGCAGGAACTCGGCTATCAATCGCTGTCCGCCTACATCACCGGCCTGATTCGCTACGATCTGCTGGTGAGTGGGCCACACAAGAACACTACCGCAGACTGCCGGTCGAAGGTTCAGCGCGCCATTACTCGCAAGACTCTTTCAGCCCAGCGCAACGGACACCGGCGAAAGCTGCTCCTCGATCATCTCATCGAACGCGCACAAGGCCACCCGGTGAGCGACGACGAACTGGAAAGGATGAAAACGCAAATCGCGCACACACTCAGAAACGCTCTCAAACGGTGATCTTCCGTGGAGAGTCCACTCTGTTTCGGCACCGCAATGAGTGCCGTTCTGGTTGGGCAGGACAAAGAATCTCCGACGTGAATTGATAGAGACCCGCCGAGTGCGAGCGAGCACGGTCAAGGTGGAGCTGGCGCGAAGCGACGCACTACCTTGACGGCGCGCAGCGAGCAGTAAAATCGCGGGGCAGTTCACGTCCTTCGCTGGTGTGATGATATTGCCGATCGATCGAGATTCATTCGTCCGGTTTCTGTCGGGAATGATCAAACCGCGTCGCTCGATGCTGATCTGAATCACCCGCATTCACTTCGCGCATTGCCGGCTCGGCAACAAAGTTGGCGAGTCTGCGATGACTCAGGGCGCAGCGGCGCAGCGCGGAGCCTTGAGGAACTCGCAGTCTCGCTGCGTGGGCGGGGACGACATGAACTGTCGCGACCGCACTTCGGACGTGCGGTCGTGGCGGTTGATGTCGTCACGGCGGATTGCTGGGCCTTGCAGACCGGATACGCAGTCTTCTGTCCGCTCCCGATGGGGGCGCTCATTGATGTTAGTCATCTGCGGTTAGCGCGAGAAAAGAAAAATACAAATAGTCGTTGACTGCATGCGCGGGGAGTTCTATAAGAAGTTACGTTCATCACCAATGAGAGCCTATCACACCATATCCAAACATTCGCCAGCAACCACGTGGTTGCGTCGAATCGGTATGCTGTGCTCAGTCGCAGCCATCGGTTTCGGACAACCGAGTTGCGCGAATGAAGACCTTACCAAGGAGGCAAGCAGGTAGTTCACGATCTGACATAGAGATCATCGAAATTTCGAGAACCCTGCTCGCCCGAAAGGCCAGCAGGGTTCTTCGTTTCCGGGCGATTCACCACTTTTTTCAAACCGCGGCCCGACCGCCGCAAAATCCAAAGCAACCAAACTGATCGAACAACACATTTG
>JBBRNC010000129.1:0-2668 GCA_038230495.1 Verrucomicrobiales bacterium | reverse complement strand
GTGCGCGTGAGCCAGAGATAGGCGATTCCGCCAAGCATTGGGAAGAGAATGCCGATGGGGCCTTTGGTCAGTGTGGCAAATCCAGATGCGACGAGTTGCAGAAATACCCAGCGATTTCGCTTAGCCTCGTCATGCACAGCCATCCATAAACCGAACATGGAAAGCGTGACGAAAAATGCGAGGCAGATATCCGTCAGCATCAATCGGGACATCAAGACGAACTCCATGCCTGTGGCCAGCACGACGGCGGAGAGTAATCCCGCAAGCGGCGAGAACAGACGACGCCCGAAGAGCCAGACTAGGAACACAATGCCCGTGGCGGCGAGCGCCGATGGCACACGCGCAGCGAACTCAGTGTCGCCAAATATTTTCTGCGCGGTCATGGACTGCCAGTAAAAAAAGATGGGTTTCTCGAACTGCGGTTGGCCGAAAATTTGTGGCGTTATCCAATCGTTCGCCTGCACCATTTCGCGCGTGGTTTGCGCATAGAAAGGTTCATCTGGATCGATCAAGCCCAAATGTCCAAGGCGCCACCAGAACATGACGGCGCAGACGATGAAAAGAATGAAGGCGTGAAATCTGGTTTGAGTCATGGATGTGTAATTGGTTCTGGCGTAAAAATTTCTTCAGGTCCCGCATAAGAGCAGAATCGTCCGCGACTTAACTTGATTTGTGTTTCGTGGCAAAGGATCGCTTCGAGTTTCGTCGCCTGTTGCTGCGAGGTGAGATTGATGGATACGCCCGTTGCATGAGGATGAAACCAGCGGCGATGAATGAGATAAGTAAACTGGGTCGGATCGAGGAGGGTTTGGGCCAGTGCCTCTTGCGCGAAGTGAAACATGCCGAGGTGATCGGGATGCCCGTCTTGCGATGACGGAGTGATGAGAATGTCCGGCGGAAATGATTTAAATTCATCGACGAATGTCGCCAGAGTGGCCGAGTCCCTTTTGCGCCATCGCGGAAGCAGCTCGGTGTCGGGAATGCCGAAGAACACCGCGTTTTCTTCGGTAAGTCCCAGCACCTCGATGGCCCGCTTTCCTTCAGCACGACGCATAGCGCCCCAGCGACGACGGCAATCGGCATCAATGAACCAGCGACGCTCGACCCAGCGTTGCGGCCACGGGTTGTTGTCGCCGTCCGTGGCAAATATCACGCGCACTTCTGCGCCCGCTGCAATGGCATGTTGAATGAGACCGCCCGCAGCCAGCGACTCGTCATCGGGATGCGGGGCGAGCACCGTCAGACGTCTGCCGGGGGACAGTGTCAGGGATGACGGGGTGGGGGATTGCATGATGAAGTGATGGCACAACATTGAGCCGGTTTGTATCAGAATCTTCTTGTGTGGCACAGGTTTGCAACCTGTGTGTTGCCCGGCCATTCTGGGCGGTGCTTTTTGAAAGGGGTTCTGGGCAGGATGCCCGAACTACAAACAGGTTACAAACCTGTGCCACGACAGCAATGTAGGCCGTATTTGGCGATAAATTTTCCGCAACCCGTGCGTAACCTACAGACGTAAAATAAAAACAGTCATGCAATCATCCATCAACTTTGACGCCATCATCATCGGAGCCGGTCCCTCCGGTTCCTGCTCTGCC
The DNA here is from genome assembly GCA_038230495.1 of Verrucomicrobiales bacterium. Classification (GTDB taxonomy): domain Bacteria; phylum Verrucomicrobiota; class Verrucomicrobiia; order Verrucomicrobiales; family Verrucomicrobiaceae; genus VFKE01. The sequence continues at coordinate 1,073 of JBBRNC010000129.1, read as the reverse complement.
GCGATCCTCGCTGAATACGGACATCGCGTGCTGATCCTCGAGCGTGAGAAATTCCCCCGCTTTCATATTGGCGAGTCGCTCATCCCTTTCACTTTTAAACCGCTGGAGCGTCTCGGCATGATTCCGAAGATGAAGCAGTCGCACTTCGTGAAGAAATATAGCGTGGCCTTTGTGCAGCCCGATGGCCGGGCCTCGCAGCCGTTTTATTTTCACACCCGTTATGATCGCGAGACCGTCGCGCAGACTTGGCAGGTATTGCGCTCGGAGTTCGACCAAATGCTGCTCGACAATGCCCGCGAGAAAGGCGCGCACGTCATGGAAGAAGTCACGGTGATGGAACTCATCAAAGAAGATGATCGCGTGATCGGAGTGAAAGCGCGGGACAAGAACGGCAAGATCACAGAGTATCGCGCGCCCATTACATTGGACTGCACGGGCAAGGAAGCATTCTCCGCCGTGCGCCACGGTTGGCGTATTCGCGATCCCTATCTAAACAAAGTTGCCGTGTGGACTTATTACAAAGGATCAAAACGCGAACCGGGCATTGATGAAGGCGCAACGGTGGTCGCTTACATTCCTGACAAAGGCTGGTTCTGGCATATCCCGCAGCATGACGACATGGTCAGCGTGGGCATTGTCGCTGAAGGCAAATATCTCTCGCGCGGTGGCGTGCGTGATCCGAAAGAAATCTTCCAGCGCGAAGTGCAAGAGAACGAGTGGATCAAGAACCATCTCTCCGAAGGCCAGTCGAACGGCAATTATTATGTCACCAGCGAGTATTCCCATCACTCGCGATACTGCGCCGCGCCGGGTCTGTTGCTCGTGGGCGATGCCTTTGCGTTTCTCGATCCAGTATTCAGCAGTGGCGTCATGCTCGCACTTAAGAGCGGCATGTTGGCCGGTGAAGCAGTTCACAAAGGCCTGCTTTCCGGTGATCTCTCGCCGGGACAATTCACCGGATATGGAGCAAGCATTCGCGAAGGCGTGGAGAACATGCGCAAGCTCGTCTATGCATTTTACAATCCCGACTTTTCGTTCCGCGAAGTCATCAAGAAATATCCCGAAGCAGGCGG
>JBBRNC010000128.1:0-2815 GCA_038230495.1 Verrucomicrobiales bacterium | reverse complement strand
TGCGATGGGCTTGCTGGGGTTCTTGAGTCGGATTTTTGCCACGCGGACGTTAGAAGGAATGGAAGAATGGAAGAATGGAAGAATGGAAAGTTGGAAGAATTAGAGATACTCCACTTCGTGGAGACGGCGCGTCAATCCGGTGAGCTTCTCCATGCGCTCGGCGTAGAGGGCGACATTCGCCGCATTGGGTTTGCAGCGCGTGCTTTCATCGAGCGTGACTAATCGCGCGGTGAGTTCTTCGATGTTCTTCACTTTGCCAGCGGGCTTCAATGTGGCAAAGGCTGCCTGCACTGCCGCGCCCAGTGCTGCGCCTTCTGCGGTGGCTAGGGTGACGACTTCCGCATTGAAGACATCGGCGGCGATTTGTCGCCAGGTCGGACTTTGCGAGCCACCACCCGTGAGCCGGATTTCAGTGGGGTTCATGCCGAGTTCGCGGAATCGTTTCAATCCATAAGCGAGTCCGAGAGTTGCGCCCTCGACTGCGGCGCGCGCGATGTTCTGCGGTGTCATGTTCGTGGTGCGCAGGCCGTGGAGCACGCCGGTGCCGTTGGGCAGATTCGGCGTGCGCTCGCCATTAAGATAGGGGAGGAAGGTCAGGCCGTCCGCGCCTGCGGGTGCGCTGGAGACGGCGGCTTCCAATTGCGGAATGCTCCAACCGAACATCTCGCGGACTTGTTCAGTTACGACGGTGACATTCATGGTGCAGACGAGAGGCAGCCATTGATCAGTGCTGTCGCAAAACGCGGCGACTTCGCCTTGACCGTCCACGACGGGTTCTGCGGCGACACCGTAAAGCGTGCCGCTGGTGCCGAAGCTGGCGGTGATGACGCCGGGCTTCACATTGCCGGTGCCGATCGCGCCCATCATGTTATCGCCGCCGCCCGCGCTGATGATGACGGATTCGGACAAGCCCCACTTCTTTGCGAGCTCGGGACGCAAGGTGCCGTGGGCTTCGAGTGACGAGCCAAGCGGCGGCAGCATGTCGTGCACGCGCTGGTCCACGAAATCACATATCTCGCGCGACCATTTCCGCGTGCGGACATCGAGGATGCCCATGCCGCTGGCGTCGCCGTATTCCATGCGCTTCACACCGCTGAGGTGGAAGTTGATGTAATCATGCGGCAGCAGAATGGATGTGACTTTGGCAAAATTCGCCGGTTCGTTTTGTTTGAGCCAGAGCAATTTTGGAATGGTGTAACCGGGCAGGATGGCGTTGCCAGCCTGATTGATGCACCCGGCCTGTCCGCCGAATTCATGCGCGATCTGATCACACTGCGCGGCGGTCGAGGTGTCGCACCAGAGCTTCGCGGGGCGCACCACTTTGTTATTGGCATCCAAGACCACGAGACCATGCTGCTGGCCGCTGACGCCGATGCCCGCGATCTTCGCACGATCAGGGCCGAGCTTGTTCAGGCACTCGTCAATGGATGCGTCCACGGCATCGAGCCAGTCTTGCGGATGCTGCTCCAGATGACCGGCGGGGAGTCCGCTGATGAGGTCGTATTTGCGATGAGCGCTGGCGAGGATTTTGCCGGTCTCGTAGTCCAGCACGATGGCCTTGGTGCTCTGAGTTCCACTGTCGATGCCGAGAAATAACATGGTCTGGTAAGAATGGGTTGATCGTTTGAAGTTCGCTTTCCGTGCTTGCCGCAACGGGCATCCAGCCTAACGTAGCCGACGCAACCACCGCAAGCGCGCTTTTGCATCATGGTCAAGAAACTCCTTCACACCCGTTATCGTGTCGCCGACTTGGATAAAACCATATCCTTCTATAAAGATGTCCTCGGCCTAACCGAAGTTCGCCGCATCAAATCACCACGCGGCTCCGAGCTGGTTTTCCTCAAGGCACCACAGAGCGAGGAACTTATCGAAATCTGCTGCTATCCTGCCAGCGGCCCGGTAGTCATCGGTCCCGACCTGACGCATCTGGCCTTTGAAGTGGAAGATATTGAGGCTTTCGCCAAGCACGCCTCAGCGAAGGGCTATCCGCTTTCCGATGGTCCGACTCAGAGCAGCAGCGGAGTCTTCGCTTTTATTGATGCTCCGGAAGGATACGAGATTGAATTAATCCAGCGCGGTTGATACAGTGCGACTGGATAATGGAGATAATACAACACTGCACACGCGACTCACATGGAATTTGACTGGATAGACGCCCCCTTCGATCTTGCGGCACTCCCGCCCAGAGACATTGAGGAATCATTTGAAGACCCATTTGCGGTCAAGCTCTTGCCGGATGTGGAGACTCAGAGTGCCAAGACCGCGCGCTATTTCTCGCTCGGCAAATCACTTACTGGTCGCGGCGTCTTCAGCGTCTTCTGGACAGACGGAAAAAAATACCGCGTCATTCATGCCCGCCCGATGACTGCGGAGGAAGAGCATTTTTATGAGCGCACAAAATCTCAAGACATCTGATCGCATCGCATGAAAACTATCCGCACTTGGAATGAACTACCTCAATTTGAGGCTGAGGAAGATGAGTCACGCTTCTGGGCTGGCCATCAGCTCGACATTCGATTGATGAAGAGCAGCGTCCATCAACCGGATGTGCGGGAATCCACCACCATCACATTGCGTTTCGATCCCCGCATGTTGAGCCGGATCAAGAGAATGGCCCGCAGCCGTTTTCTTAACTACCAGAGCATGATCAAGCAGTGGCTTAGCGAGCGGATGGAGCGGGAGACGAAAGACTGAATCTGCTATGAGAATGACAAGCGGAAACAAACGTAGCAAGGGCGTCTCGCCCTTGCAGTCGCGACTGCAAGGGCGAGACGCCCTTGCTACGTTTGTTTCCGCTTGTCATTCTCATAGCAGA
>JBBRNC010000127.1:0-3530 GCA_038230495.1 Verrucomicrobiales bacterium | reverse complement strand
GTATCCAGCCATTCGAGCGAAAGCTCGTGCTCAGGATCGGCGAAACCTGGCCCTGCCTTCCGCGAGCGCGGGCTTTTGCGAGTGGCTTGATAGGCCTCCCACGCGAGGCCTGTCAGCCGTTCGACTTCCGGCTTTGCTGCGTCAAAAGCAGGGTCAACAAACTGCGCTCGGTAGCGGTGTTCGAACTCCAATCGTGACAGTTTGGTCGAACCTTGCCCAGTGCGGACTATGGGTGTCTCGGTCGTCACTGGGGAAGTTCCTTGTTAGCGTGACTGCTGCAATTTGGAAGTGCCGCGACTTTTTGCGCCAGCGCAATGATTTCGTGCCCGTCGGCCAATCCGTCGGTAAACCGTGCGGGAATTCCGCGCAGCCCGACTTGCGCGCCCATGAGAGCGCCAGTCAGGCAGGCTCGCGACATGTTTTGGCCGCCACCGTTGATCGCGTGAAGCACGGCACTTTCGAAGTCGCCAGGGAATCGTGCCGCCAGATGATAGGCTCCGGGGAGGACAAAATTAATCGCGCATGAGAGGCCATGGACGAGCGAGATTTTCCACGCCGGATCGATGCGGATGTCAGGATCGTGCGCGGCTTGTGCGATCCAGGAGGGGAGCAGCAGCGCGTCGGGCGAGGGGAAACCGAAGGACGGCTTGGTGCATTCTTCGGCGGCGGCAATGGAGCTTTTCATTACGAAGGGCAGCGTGCCGTCCGCAACCATTTCCATCAGATTGTCGGAAAGCTGCTCGTTGAATTCCTCCCCGCGCACCAAGGCCGCGAGCACACACGCGAAGGCGACGCTTTGCTGTGCGACGAGCGGATCGGTCTGAGTGAGGCGGCAACAGTCCAGTGCATGTTTTGCCGCGAGATAAGGGTCGGCTGCAAATGCTACGGCCAGGATGCTGACGCGCTCGGCAGCCTCGGAGGTGTCGGCATTCCCGCCCGCTTCGGCCCAGGATTTCTTTTCGACCACGCGTGCCTGCCAAACCTGCCTGAAGGAGTGATTCGTATAACCGCCCGGCCCGCTGAATGGATCGGCACTGAGTTTTGGCAGCAGTTCCTCATCGAGTCGGTGCGTGAAGTCCACCTCATCGTAAGTGCCTCGCTCGGCAACTGAGCGCAGCAGCATCAGCATGATGATCCCCGTCTGCGAAAGCTCACCTGCCTTCATCCCCGCATGAAACTTCCTGCCTGGCAATGGAGTGGTGTAACCGTCGATCCACGAGCCGAAATCGCGGCGCAGTTCGTCGAGATCATAATACCAGTGCGGCCCGAGACCGAGCGCATCGCCGATGAAAGCACCGACGATGCAGCCTGCGGCGCGGTCACTGTGATTGGGGTTGGAGTCCATGGTCATTCTGTTGGCAGGCGGGGCTATTTTTTCTTCGCGGTCTTCTCGGCCTTGCGGAAAGCGTCCGCTTCAGGTGCGCCCTCAGCTCTCTTTTTGCGCATGGTTTCCCCACTGCCATTTTCGATGCGTTCCTTCTTCGCTTGAATGTTCGCGTAGAGTCCGGGCTTCTTTGCTTTCGCTGTCTTTTTGGTGGTCATGATATTAGAGGGGGCAACTGAGCAGGCGCGACATTCACGTCAGCAGGTTAACTCTGCCGTGTTGTTCTCCCTCTTTGATTTCGGGCTTGGTTCCCGTCACCAATGCTTTGAGCGACTGATAGGCGTAGCGGAAACTGTTGGCTCCGGTGCTGTCCCAGTATTCGGCGTGCTCGCCAATGATATGAAGCAATACAATGTTAGGATCCTCCGCACCCTCAGGGAACCACGCTTTGAAGGACGGCTTCCAGATTTTACGAATCACCGCGCGATCTTCCACCACTGTCGCACGGCCTGCGAGAACCACGGAGTTCGTCCATCCATCCTGACAGTGAACTTGAACCCGTGAATCCGCTTCGATCTCACGCACCTTTTCCGAATCCCGGGCCGTGAAGAGCCAAAGGTCAGTGTTCTCGTCCACCTTCGCAATGGCCATGGGTCGGGCGTGGCTGGAGTCCGCTCCGCCCATGGTGATGAGCATGGCGGTGCTGAAGTCTTTGAGCAGGCCGTGAAGCTTTTCTAGCTGGTTATCGTTCATTGGTAATTTAGTTGTTAAATGCTCCCGATCAATAGTTCCCCCGACGCGGGAATTTCGCCGCGCCAGCCTCCGGTCGCGGAATGCCGGGTCTCGATGAACTCTTTGAATCGTGCGAGGTCGCCGGACACCCGCGTGGACACCAAGCCCAACAGGTCGCCAAGATTCTCAATCATGCCCTCCGGCTCATAATCGACTTCCAGAGTCACTTCCGTCTGGTTCACACCTTGTGCAGAAAAATGAATCGTCCCCGAGTTTTTCGCACCGTTGGTGCTGCGCCAGGCGATGCGTTGGTCAGGTATTTGCTCAATGATTTCTGCGTCCCACATTTCGGACTTTCCTGCAATCTCTGCCTCCCAGTGGAGTCGCTTGTCGTCCAGTTGTTTTACTTTTTTGACGCCTTTCATGAAGTGCGGGAACTGCTCGAACTGGGTCCACTGGTTGTAGGTCTGAGTTACGGGAATGTTGACGATGATGGATTGTTTAATGGTTTTCATAATGATGAGTTGGTGTGATGTTATGGGTTAGGGAGTTGCGCCGGGCACGGTTAAGGGTGCTTGCCCTTATCGCGCTCCGGGGTTGGGTTGTTTGGGTATGGTCTCTGTATGAATAAGGTTTCATAAAGAATGGATTCAGTTGCTATGCCGGAGCATCAAGTGCGGCGACGCGGACGAGCTTTTTGTTCACAAACTCCTGAATGCCGTGGCTGGAGAGTTCGCGGCCGTAGCCGGAGTTTTTGATGCCGCCAAACGGCAGGTCTGAGGCGGTCCAAGTGGGATGATTGACAAAGACCATGCCGGTTTCGATGCGGCTCGCGACGCGTTTACCACGTTCGATGTCCTGGGTGAAAACAGAGCCACCCAAACCATAATCCGAGTCATTGGCGAGGGCGATGGCGGCATCCTCATCTTTCACACGGAAGAACAATGCCACCGGGCCGAAGAACTCTTCGCGGTAGGCGGGATTGGCGGGTTTGATGTCCGTTAGAATCGTCGGCTGCATGTAAGAGCCGGGGCGAGCAATGCGCTTGCCGCCAAGGGCCACGGTTGCGCCCTTTGCAACAGCGCGTTCTAGCTGGGCGAGCAAGGTTACCAAGGCGGCTTCTGTTGAAAGCGGGGCGAGGGTGGTCGCTGTGTCCATCGGGTCGCCGGGCGTGAACGCCGCGAGTGCGGTTTGGAATTTGGCTAGAAAGCGCTCGTAGAGTTTCTCCACGACGATGAAGCGTTTCGCGGCGACGCAGCATTGGCCCATGTTGTTCATCTTGGCCCAGACGGCCCACTTGACCGCCTTGTCGAGGTCGGCGTCGGCGAGCACGATGAAGGCGTCGTTGCCGCCCAACTCCATGGTGGTCTTCTTGACGTTCTGTCCGGCGCGCGCGGCGACTCCCCGCGCTGCGTCCAAGCCACCGGTCAACGCCACGCCCTGGATGCGCGGGTCGTCGATGACCTCGTTCACT
>JBBRNC010000126.1:0-3684 GCA_038230495.1 Verrucomicrobiales bacterium | reverse complement strand
TTCCAACGGATTTCACTCCCGTGGGTTTGAAGCTGGATCGGGCCACGCGGCAGGATGGGGCGGCGCTTTTCTTTTGGGAGCTTTTTATCAAAGTAGTTTTCAAGAATGGCATGATCGACGACCATTTTTTCATTGAGCCATACGCTGACGCGACTGCCGACCATGAGAATTCGAAGATGATTCCATTCGCCGAACGGTTTGTCCGCCAGCACGAGCGGGTCTTTGCCAGGCGACCCTTTGTCGTTGTTCCACAAGCCACCAGATCCCTTGTCCGCGCCGAGCGGGAACTTGCCCTTTTCCGTATAGTCCCAAATCTGCACCTGTGGCACGCCGCGCAGATAAATCCCACTGTCGCCGAGCGGTTGCATTTTGTAGTCCACGAGCAGTTCGATGTCGCCGTAATCCTTGTCGGTCGAGAGGTAGAGTCCCTTGCCATCACTGACGAGTTCACCGTTCTCGACCTTCCAATGGGCCTTCAGATGCTCTTCGCCCTTTTTGTTCACCAGCGGCCCGCCATTAATGGACTGCTTTTTGTATTCCGCAAGTTCCTCGGGTTTCATCGCGAGCAGTTCACGCGGGTCGCGTGTGCCCCAGCCGTAGAAGCCGCTCAGATCTTTGCCGTTCCAGAGCGCGGTGAATCCTGATGGCGGCTCATTGTCCGCCGCGTGAATGAGCGGCGATAACAAACTGAGAACGAGGAATGCGAACGTGTGTTTCATGTTGTTTATATAAGGGGAGGGACGCTCCAAGCTTTCAATGCAGTTTCAACTAAATACTCAGCTAGGCAGGCGGGTGCCCTGAATGAACTGCGCGACCTTCTCCATATTTTTCACGCCCGGTGTGGCGTCCTCCACGCCGCTGGCGACATCCACGGCATACGGCTGCACGCCGTTCACGGCGTCGGAAACATTGTCAGGCGTCAATCCTCCCGCGAGCCAGAGACGGCGCTCGGGATACATTTGTTTGAAGTCGAGAGCCAGCGACCAGGGGAAAGTTCCACCGATGCCGCCGCGATGCTGGGGGTGATAAGCATCAAGGAGGATGTCTGTGACCGGATAATTCGCGATGCGTTTCAGCGAGTCCGCATCGCGCACTTGAACGGCCTTGATGACCTTGAATCCGCGCCCGATGAGCCGCCAGCAAAACTCCGGTGATTCATCTCCGTGGAGTTGAAACATCGAAAGTAGTCCAGTATCTGCCAGCGCATCCAGCTCGGATGGTTCAGGATTCACAAAGACTCCCACGACCGGAATGCTGCCTGACAGATCTTTGAGCCATGAGGTATTTTCTGGTGGCAGATAGCGCTTGGACTGCGGCCAGAAATTAACGCCGATCAAATCAGCACCGAGCGCGGCGATTTGCTGGGCTTGATCCAGCCGTGTGACACCACAGATTTTTACGATGGGTTTCAAGGCAGGGCTTATGATGATTTAGTTGGCAACGCAGTGCCGGTGACATTGAGCAGGGCATCTAAATTTAGCGGAAGCGGCACGGAGCCGCGCACGCGGGCATCGCGCTGGATTTCATGGAACGCGGCGGATTCCTCGGGGCGCATCAAATAGATGATCGACGGTGCAGTTAATGACCCGGCATGAAGCCGAGGATAAACGCGGGCCAGAAGACGATCCAGCATCGCGCCGCTCATGTCCGGCAGAGTGATCGCGAAAATAAAGAGCGCATATTCGCGCTGAATGGCACGCTCGTAAGCATGCTCAGCAGTAGCCGCATCATCCACCTCGCAGTGACGGAAAGCCGTGAGCGCCTCACGGATGAGGCGACGGTTGGAAAGACTCGCATCCGCGACGAGAACGCGCGGGGTTGCTGCTGGCAGTGTTGCGTGCATGGCGCACCATGCAGGGTTATGGCGGGGGGTTCAAGGCCGGATGGGCGGAAGTCAAAATTGAAGTGATATTATGCATTTCAATGGCAGATATTTTATCATCTACGTCTGACGCCATCTAGTATTTGTTGCTTGCCAGTAGTTTTTTCTGTATTACATGTGACAAATTGCTGACAGAAGATCACTGAAATGATTAATCTCACAACATTGAGGACAACCCAGATGTGTCGCAAGACATGGCTGAAGCTCGTCTTGATCATGGTATTTCCATGCTGTGTGCTACATGCGCAGTCCGTGGGCGAACTGCCAATGACACCTGCCTCAGATACACCCAAGCCGTCCGCGCCCGACCCTTTTCTTGAATATTCACCTGAATCGAATGAAAGTCTCAGTCCTGAAAAGATATTTGACCGGGAATGGCGCAAGACGGCCATAGATATTGATTTTCTCAAGACGCTTGGTTCCAATTATACGCTCGATGCCGCAAGCATTCGCACTCGTGTTCTGGCCTATCTGGACAAGGTCAAGGGCGATGCTATTGCGCCGCCGTATAGTATTGCCACCACAGGATACCAGCCAGAAACCGCCGCATATCACTACCTTGATGAAGCGCGCGACTGGCCCAGCATGTGCGCTCGCCTGCGGGTAATCTTGGCCGTGTGCGATGCGGAACTGGGCGGGAACGAACGTCGCACCAAGTGGCAGTATTCCTCAATGCTCTTATATGAAGCCGGAGACGCTACGGCGCAGACTCCTGCTGCACGCAGTTATGTCGCACGGAGAGTAATCCTGTATTTAAGCAAGATGTTTAACGCGGGCAACTACGCCAATAACCGCAACTTCGCCACGCACTCCAGCAGTTGGCTCATTCATTTGATCCGGCGTGGCTGGCTGAGTGAACTTCTCGCCGCGCTCGAACCCCCGACAGAACACTTTTCCAGTGACGACGTTTTAAGTATCACCCATGAAGCAGCGTCAGAGGCCCAGAAACTCGGTGGCATGGCGAACACGGAATGCGCCATCCAGTTATTGAAGGTTCTTGCGCCGCGATTCATCAGGACGGGAGAATTTAACGACTGGGATAATGTTCACTACAAACTCGCGGCGATTTATCTCGCTTTGGGGCGTTACGATCAGGCTCGGGTGGAGGCGGCATTGCTGCGACCCGATGGAAACCTCGCCCCCAGCCGGAAATACTTTGACAAATTAATCACAGACACCAAAGCCAAGAAGGAAGCAGAAGCCAAAGCTGCGAAAAAGAAACCATCGACCACCAGCGTCAAGCCCAAGCCCCGCTCATGACCAGAAAGCATACCACAATATTTCCGATGAGTCCCGCAACTGTAACCGGGTGGTTGATCGCCTGCTTTCTTGCCCATGGCGCTGGAGCATTACTTCAGGCCCAAGCAACACCTGCGGGTTTTACGGTGACCGGAGCCTTTGCCAGCACGGTGGTGCCGACTCTCGACTACGAGACTTACAAAAATGAGGTGAAGAAGGCTACGGAAGGCACACTCAAAGTGCCAAACGTAGACCCGACTCAGGGCGAAACTAAAGACAAGCATTATAATGGAACACTGACAATGCCTGAAGCCAAAAACGGTCATGCATGGATCTGTCTGTTGACCTTGGTCTCCGATGACGGCTGCATGATGAACATCGACAAAACAGAGAAGCCGTGGTTGGATCAATACGAACATGGTCACGATATTTCTCAAGGAGCCAATGCATGGCCCGGCGTATTCGTATCCGGCAAAACTTACGACATCGAAATTCACTACTCACAAGTCTGGTATAAACCGAACATCGGTGACCTTGATGGCATTTCAGTGATCTTGTGCCTC
>JBBRNC010000125.1:0-3741 GCA_038230495.1 Verrucomicrobiales bacterium | reverse complement strand
GCGCGTGTTCCGTGAATGCGCTGTGGCCAGATTAGTTCACGGACTGACCGGATCGAAGCTTAAGGCATCCCACACCCACGGTAAGCAGATGATCTTCGAGTTCAGCGGAGGACGCTGGCTGGGCGTGCATTTGGGAATGACGGGCGAGCTTAGCATCAAGCCAATGCCCTACGCGCCCTCGAAGCACGATCATCTGGTGCTGCACACGAAATCACTGGCTCTAGTCTTCAATGATCCACGGCAGTTCGGGAAAATTTCGTATGCCGAAAGCAAATCACCGCCCGCATGGTGGCGCGATCTACAGCCGCAGCCGATGGAAGACGAGTTCACGCTGGAACTCATCGTGCATATTTTGCAACGCCACTCTCGCCAGCCGCTCAAGGCACTGCTCCTAGATCAGCGTTACTTTCCTGGTATCGGCAACTGGATGGCGGATGAAGTCATGTGGCAGATGAAACTGCCGCCGCACATCGCCGCCGGATTGCTCACGGAAAAGCAATCGCGCGAACTCTGGCGAACGGTGCGCAAAGTCTGCGAGGTGGCACTGAAAACCATCGGCGTGGACTGGAGCGATCCTCCAAAGTCATGGCTCTTCACGCATCGCTGGAAACGCGGCAACAACTGCCCGCGCTGCGGCACAGAACTCGTTCACGAATCACTGCGTGGCCGCACCGCCTGCTGGTGCGTAGTTTGTCAGTCGGTGTGAGGAAAATTCCACTCTAACCGCCAAGGCTGTCACAGCTTAACAACGGTCTGATCAATTTGATCCCATCTACTTTTTGATAATGAACCACCATGTGCCGCCGATGCCGAATAGCAGCACGGCAAATCCAATGACCATCATCGAGGTCGAAGACAGTGGCTCGCCCAGCATGATGAGCTTTTTCGGATCGGTTTTGAGGTATTTGATTTTGATGATGGGCTTGCTTTCAATATTGTCGTAGAGCTCATGAGAGACATCCACTTTGGCGGTCTGAGTTCCAGCCCCTTCTACAGGATACTGGATTTCAAGTTTGTAAGAACGGCTTCCCTTGCGTCCTCGCTTCTCAAATTTGGTTGTTGGTATGGCAATAGTTTCTACACCCTCGCGGTCGATTTTCTTTTTCTCGGTCATTTCCGAGTAATAGATGAAGAGGACGAAAGGTCCTGCGATGAGTGCGATAATGGAGGCGAGCTTGAGTCTGAACATTTTTTAGGGTGGTCGGTGTGTTGGAGGACTCTTTTAAACAGCAGCCATTGTTATGTCAACCAAGCGTGCTGATTTCGTGCAAAGGCTATGATTTCCGTGCGGCACGAGCCGTTGCCTACATCTGTTTAAATCGCCCCCGTTGGGGTCAATGTCGTAGCCAAACAGGCACAAATTCAACTTTTATACAGGTGGGCATCATCGGCAACGAACGACGCGCGGATTTCTTATATTGAATAGAACATCGGCGAGAGCGTCTGATGTTATAAGAAACCACCATTATGAAGAAGCCCTTATTGTTTTTGCTGTTTGCCACAAGTGTTTTGAATTCATCCGTCAGCCTCCGCGCTGCGGACAACTCGAGGGATATCGGTTCGGATGATGTCGGTTGGCCGCGAAGTTACACGGTGGAGAACGCCGAGATCGTGCTTGATGAGCCACGAGTTGAAAAATGGCAGGATTCCGTGATCGAAGCGCGCTTCGCCGTAAGCATCAAGACGCCGGAAAATGGACGCGCTGTCCTCGGTTCATTTCGCGCCCGCGCAGAAACGCAGACCAATTCCGAATCGCGCACCGTAACTCTATACAACATCACGGCGAACGACGTGCAGTTTCCGGAGGCGGCGGGAAAGAATGAGGAATTCGCCCGACTGATCAATGCACTGGCTCCTGAAAAGCCCGTCAAGGTATCGCTCGACAAGGTTCTCGCGTCCGTGCCTGCGGATGACATTGTGACGAAGAACACGGTCTTAACTGCAACCCAAAACAAGGTGCCGCGTATTATCGTCAGCAATGCGCCCGCAGTCCTTCTCGCATTCGATGGCGCGCCGGTGTTTCGCTCCATTCCCGGCAGCGGACTAGAGACTGCTGTCAATACTCCTGCAACGGTGTTAAGGCCGGAAGGCAGAAAATCTCCCCTTTATCTTCTCACCAATGAAGGTCTCTGGCTTACCGCGCAAACAGTGCAGGGTCCGTGGCAACAGGCCAACGGGCCGCCCTCTGGATTGGAGCGCATCCCCTCGGATCATCCGGTTGCTCAGGCGGTGAAAAGCGTCACGCCACCTCCGGGAGCCGTCATCAATGTGCCTGACGTGGTGATGAGTGAAGAGCCTGCGGAGATGATCCAGATTGATGGTAAGCCGAATTACCAACGCATCGGCGATTTGCCCTTGGTGCGGGTGGGCAACACTAGCTCGCCGTTGTTTTATCATTTCGATTTGAGCACGTTTTATGTGCTCATCTCCGGGCGCTGGTTCTCGGCTCAGGAACTCAGGGGGCCTTGGGTTTATGTTCCGCACAATGCGCTGCCTGTAGAATTCGCGCAGATACCATCGGATGATCCTAATGCCTATGTCCGTTTCAGCGTTGCTGGCACCCGCGAGGCAGAAGAGGCCGTTAAGGAGGCGCAAATCACGACGGTCGCCAGGGTCAATATACGCGAGGCTCCGACTATCGAGGTTGATTACGATGGCGATCCCATATTCGAGGAAATTTCCGGCACCGAATTATATTACGCCACCAATACGTCTTATGAAGTAATTCGCTTCAGTGGTTCTTATTACTGCTGCCATGATGGACTATGGTTTGTGGCCGAGCGTCCTTTCGGTTCGCACTGGCGTTGCGCGACCTCACTGCCGCGCGTCATTTATACCATTCCGCCTTCGTGCCCGCTCTATCACACGAGGTTCTGTGAAGTCGAATCCTTTGCGGATGATGAAGTAGTCTATCGTTACAACTCGGGTTATTTCGGGACTTACATTGATCCTGTTACGCGAGTCTGCATTTACGGCACGGGTTATAGGTATCAGCCTTATGTCTCCGATCGTTACTACTGCGGTCGTTCTTGGACTTATGGACTAGGGAGCAATTACCACCCCCAACATGGCTTCATCAATGAAAGCCGCCATGTGGCCAGAACGAACTGGTATTATGAAGACCGCAGGAATGATCGTCGTGAGTCTGACGTATGGCGGGTTACATCTGGAAGCCGTGGATCGCACACGACAAATGGGAAATGGCAGTCCATGACAGCCGAGGCGACGCCTTATTCAAGGTGGTCGCGTGGAGTGAAGGAGCATCATGATGAAGTCGCAGACCGCATTGCCCACAAGACTCCCATAAAGGACAGGCCCCGTGTTGTTTCTCATGGCCTCGCCGATGAAGGCAGTGCTACTGTTTTCAAAAAAGATCCGCATGTGGCCAAAGAAAAACATGTCACCAGAGATAATCGTCGCGGTGAGCAGCCAGTTGTCGGAAAAAACTCCGATCATCACGTAGCGAAGAAGGACATCGAAACACCTCCGATCAAACCTGTTCATCACAATGATCCGAAGCCCCAAATTGATCCGAAGCCGCAAATCCCCCCGCGCCAGAATCCACGACCAGACATCTCCAGCCAACCCAAGGAGAACAAGCATGACCGCGTGATTGAGCCAGATAATTCACGGGGAAAGAAGCAGGACCATGTAGAGGATCCCAAAAAAGCCCATCACGAAGATGCTAGGCCAGTTGAAAAAAGGGAGATACAGCCTCGCGAGCGAGTCGTGGAAGAACCT
>JBBRNC010000124.1:0-3837 GCA_038230495.1 Verrucomicrobiales bacterium | reverse complement strand
GGCCGAAGCATAGCTCGATAACAGCTCGAACACATCGGCTTCGCGGAATTCCACATTGCCGATCCCGTTCGCCTCCGCATTGCGCCGCGCCATCGCCAGGGCGCTTTCGCTGCTATCCACCGCTTCCACGTGCTCGCAAGCCGCCGCGAGATGCAGCGCAAATCCGCCCGTCGACGTGAAGCAATCGAGAGCTTGCCCTCGCGCCAGCCGCGCCGCCGCCGCATAATTCTCGCGCTGATCCAGATAGATCCCCGTCTTTTGCCCGTGCGCTAA
Organism: Verrucomicrobiales bacterium; assembly: GCA_038230495.1. Lineage (GTDB taxonomy): Bacteria > Verrucomicrobiota > Verrucomicrobiia > Verrucomicrobiales > Verrucomicrobiaceae > VFKE01. The sequence goes on along the minus strand of JBBRNC010000124.1, from coordinate 3,564 downwards.
ATCCGCATGCAGCTTCAGCCCGTTCACCTTCACGTGGATTGCCTCGGGAATTTCGCCGTGCAGTACGATTACTTCGCGCGGCAGAAATTCCTGCGCCCGGACCGCCGCGTCATTCCGCGCCAAAATCCCGAGCGGCGCGCATAACTCAACCAGTGCGTCGACAATCTCCGGCATCGCGCGATTCATCCCCTGATCGAGCGCCTGCAGCACCAGATACTCGCCGTACCGGTCGACAATCAGCCCAGGAAGAAAATCGCCTTCCGCATGTACCAGCCGATAGGCTTCCGAACCCTGCACCACCAGCTTTCGTAGTTCCGCCGCCGCCATCAGCCGCCGCAGATAAAACGCGCGATCCACATCCTCCAATTGCCGAGACAAGAACCGAAGCGTGATCTGCGATGTGCTGCTGTAATGCGCCGTGCCCAGCGGCTTCGACGCATGGTCCATCACGCGCACCGCATCGCCCGCGCAAGCGTCGCCGGCGTCCACGATGTCGCTTTGGAAAATCCACGGGTGTCCGCTCTGCACCCGCAGCGCAGCCTTACGATTAACGCGAACCGTTGGCGTCAACGCATCGCCTGCAATCGCGCGATGCGGTCATCGGTGCTCGGGTGCGTTGAGAACAACTTCATCAGCCCGCCACCGAGCGGCTTCATGATGTACAAATGCGAAGTCGCCGGATTCGCCTCCATCGGGATTTGGTTCGACGCAATGTCCAGCTTCTGCAGCGCCGAAATCAAGGGATACGGCGTCCCTGTAAACTTTGCCGACGCCGCATCGGCATCATACTGGCGGGTTCTTGAAATAGCCATCCTTATCATCATCGCCGCAATCGGAGCCAGAATCATCATCAGGATTGCGGCTACCGGACTGCCGCCTTTATCGTCATCGCGCCGACCGCCGACAGAAGAATGCCAGCCGCGCCGCGCCTGTGATGGCGGCCGCGATTGTTGCCGCCACCGAGCTGATCAGAATATCGCGGTGCAGCACCTGGCCCAGTTCATGCGCCACCACGCCCTCAAGTTCCTGCGGAGCCATCAATCGCAGAATGCCGCTCGTGAACGCCACCGACGCGTGCTCCGGACTCAGGCCGCTTGGCGATGACGCCACTCACGGTGGCAATTACGGAAGCCGCGGCTAGCGTTCTTCTTCGGAGGGTGACGGGCCGAAGACGAGGGCGATACTCCAGTGGTCGCAATCTTGAAGATGATTCTGCCCCTTGCAGCAATAATGATTCCGAGGGCGATTCCACGAGCCGGCGCTCTCAAACTGCAGCCGGCTTCGGAATAATCACCATTTCCCATCGCCGGCATCCGACTCTCGTCAAGCCAGTGTTGAACAATGGGCCCGGCGACGAGCGCCGGCAAGATTGGTTACTCGAAGCTAATTAGTGAAGAGTTTCGCAGATTTCGCGTCGCTTAAACCGGAACTCATTAATATCGTTAATCGATCGAGTCATTCCTACTTGCGTGAATAACCCGTGCTTCTTTTACGAATTGTCTTGACTTCGCTGTTCGACACCACTAACCTCAGTCCCATGCCCACAGCGCATCGCTCCTCCAGCTGCGCAGCACTCGCTGCGGTTATATCTCAGCCTGCAACAGTATGTGTCTTGGTCAGCAGGCGCAAATACTTCATTCTGCCCATCCCAGGACCGCCCGTCCCGATTCGCGCGTAGGACAGGGAGTGGTGGTAGTCGATGGCGCGTTAAACCCAGAGGCGATTCCCGACGAAATTGCGTTCCTGCACTTTTTCCGCTTTTTCGCAAGGAATCCCCGCGCAGTGAGCAGGGCGGCGGACGACCTGCGGAGAACCAGCTATCTCAGATTATTCTTTACAACAACGTGCGGTGCCACGGGGACAGGAGGATCGCTATTTGAGCGAATCTGAGATGGCCACTTTGCTCGACTTTTCGGACAGAATTGCTGACAAAATCGGAACTCTGGAAACTACCGCGATTGGGGCAGCCAGCAGCCCTGGCGATCCAACTGCCAGGGCCGCTATTGCCATTGCCGTTTCCGGCCTCGACTCGGCATTCGGTCCTGTGCTTGCCCGGAAGGTGAGAGCCCATGTCGCCGACCATGTGAAGGCGCGAATCAAGATGATTAGATCTGACCTCCCTGGAAGCAATTTGACGAGCGAGAAATAACGAAATGCGGATACTTTTAAACACGTCTTCGTTTGCAATCAACGTTTTTGCGGCGACGGTTGCTGCCTTCGGACAACAACCGATGACGGATAATAGCTCGGTGTACGACGATATGTGGTTCGATAACACTAATGTTTATATCACCGGTTCCACATCCGGCTCTGTGAGCACCCATGAATACCAAGTGGACCTTACGATTTCGACGCCTTCAGGCACCCACTCAACAAGCACACCTGGGTTCGGTTGTAATTATCCGAGTAATACTCTGTCCGCCGCGTGCACGGCTGCCGATCTAAATGCGGACTTCGTTAGTACAGCGCAGCATGATTATTTCTGTACGACAAGCAACATAACCCCAGTTTTGTTCTTTGGGAGGTTCAGTAAGAGACCGACCAAGCCCAACTATACCTGTACTGCGGGCGCCACTAACGTCTGTGTCGATGGGTATACCTCGGCACCGCTTGGTCCGATAATTGGTCCGCCGCGTTGTGTGCAGTGGAACTACTGCTGTAACGCAAGCAATCAGTACTATTCGGGGTGCTGTCGAAGCGAAACCTGCCGAAAAGTCACTGGCGAGCCCAGGGATCCGGTGTTTTCAGGATGTATGAACTTGACTAATTGTTTTGACCAGAGGATAAAAATGTGGTGCCAATAATCAACAGGAGAGCTTTAAGCTGATCAAATGAGGCGCACTAGTGTTTTGCATGTGTCGGTGGCGGTGTTCGCATGCGCCATTTGCGGGCCGCGACGCGTCGGAGCTCAGACACTACCCAGCCAGCGGTCTTTCTACGCCGAACAGCGGGATCAAAACTGGTCTCTCGACGTAAGGCATGGCGAGGTCGTGAATCGGATCACGCGGCTAGCCAACAGAAGCTTTCTGGCGATGCACGCGTATGACGCGCCTCCCTCCAGCCCTGCCGCAGGTCACTTTTTCTTTTACCTCGATAACACAAAGTTCCAATACACCGGAGACACGTTGCTGGGCGCGGCCTACCCAAATTATTACCTCGTGGGATCGTCGCCATCTGAAAAAGACACGGCGCTCGATCAGTATGGCGACTGCTCGGTCCTCACCGACGATTCTGTTCAGAAAGCCGAGGCGGGAAAAATACTCGGGCATTCCGTCCTCCGCATTGAGAGGGTCGAGGGCAGAGAACACTACTACACTTGGATTGCGCCTGACTTAGGATGTTTCCCGCTGCGCTCGCAGGTGCTAGTCGACGAATGGGTCCGGCATCGCGAGGACACAATCTTGCTGAAGTTGCTTCCTGACGATCACTGCTGTCCGGGACATGAGTTTTTAATTCCCGCCAAAGCCCTGAAACTGGATGAGTTAAGCAGGTTTTTGGGATTTTTCGATTTGAACTTTTTCTGGCCCAAAATGGCTCCCGAGGACGGCGGAGGCCAGCGGCGGC
>JBBRNC010000123.1:0-3890 GCA_038230495.1 Verrucomicrobiales bacterium | reverse complement strand
GCTTGTTCCGCAGCCCAAGTATTCAAAGCGGAAAATGCGAGATAGCCGAAACCGCTGGATGTGGTTTGCAGGAAACGACGGCGGGAGTAGGAAGAATGCGGAATTTGGAATTCGGAATGCGGAATGGCGGAATGAGATGAGCGATGGGTTTTCATGGCGCTTTGTTATTTGAGTTGAGTTTTCTTTCGAGTGCTTGTTGCTCGTGAGGTCTTGATGGAACTGACCATGATGGCTGTCAGTTCATTTGCTTCCTTCAGTAAGGCATTAGTGAGGGGAGCCTTCATCAAACCGGCATCTGTGATGAGTTCGAGCCAGAATGCGGATTCATCAGACTCTTCTTCGACAATGCCAATCTTCGCGCGGAATTCAGCATCGCTGCGCGCCCGGCAGGCTGCTCTATAGTTAGCGCCCACAGATGTCCCCGACCTCAATAATTGTTTCCCGAGCACATCGCCCGTTCGCGAGTTTGGCAGGGCTTCGACGAGCTTTATGATTCTCAATGCGAACTTCTTTGTTCTGTCCTTCAGGTCATTCATGGCTTTCATTTTGCATTGTATTTATTCCGCATTCCGAATTCCACCTTCCGCATTTGTATCAATTGAGATACCTAAACTCAGCGCTCGCCATCAGTGCCTGGCAGAATGCGCTCCAGGCATACATGCTGATATCTGCGTTGCCTTTCTGAAGTTTGGCTTTGGCGGCTGAAGCGGCGTAATTACTGAAGAATGTGCGCGAGACCTGCTGTTCCACCGGGGTTGCGGCACGTCCGAAAGCAAGGATATAGGCGTTCATGATGCGCGTGTTTTCATCCTTGCCGGTATCATAGACGCGGCGCGCGAAGGCATCGCTCAAGTCTTGAACTTGTGCGTTGTTCAGAAGGTAGAGGCTTTGCGAGGGGACGTTGGTGTTTTCACGGTCACCGGTAACGAGTCCGGGATTGGCAAAGTCGAAGAGTGAGAGCACCTCAGGAACTTGATCTCGTATGACCGGCAAATAGACCGAGCGGTTGAAATTGGGCGTCTGGCTGAGTTGGAAGAGTTTAAGAAGCCCTTCCCGGCCTTCACCGGCACGGCACACGGGCGATCCTTCCTGCGGATGGAGATCGAGCTTGCCGCTGACCGAGAGCATGGCATCGCGAAGTGACTCTGCATCGAGGCTGCGGGTGCTCATGCGCCATTGCAACGTATTCTCGGGATCAATGGCAAAGTTCTGCGGCGAATGCTGCGTGGCGAGCTGATAGGTTCGGCTGAGCACTATCTCGCGCAGCATTTTTTTGATGCTCCATCCGTTCTCCATGAACCGCACGGCGAGATGGTCGAGCAGTTCTGGGTTGACCGGTTTTTCGCCCATCGCGCCGAAGTTATCCACGGTGCTGACGATGCCGCGACCAAACAGCCAGCGCCACATGCGGTTGACCATCACGCGTGCGGTTTGCGGGTTGTCCTTGCTGGAGATCCATTGGGCAAGTTCGAGGCGTCCGCTTCCATTAGTTACTGTTGGCGCTTTTTCTTGGAAGAAGACTTGGACCAGACCGCGCGGCACGGTCTCGCCGGGTTGCGCCGCTTCACCACGCCCATAGACAGGGCTGTTCACCGGACTTCTGCGGTCATAGACGCCCATGGCGAGGATGCGCGGATTGCCTTTTTCATCATAGCGGTTGATCTCACCGGAGAGTTCACCGGTTTGCTGGCGGATGACGAGGAACTTAAAGGCATCCACCTCTTTGCCCGTGCGTCGCGCTTCCATAGCCTCACGCGTTTTTTGTTCGCGGGATTCGTCTAGCTTGGTGATTTTGCTGGCGATGCTGGCGCGCTCAGCGGCGCTGATGCCGTCAAAGCCTGCGGTCATGCGCGATTCCGGGCCGAGATCAATCAGGTCGGATGCGTGGTTGTTCTGCACGGCCTTGTTCGTTCCGTAGAGGGTCTCGCTACTGAGCATGATACCAGCGAGCGCGTAGTAATCTTTCTGCCGGATCGGATCAAATTTGTGATCGTGACAGCGGGCGCAGGCCACGGTGATGCCGAGAAACGCTTGAGACATGGTATCAATCTGCTCGTCCGCGACCTCGAGTGCGAACTGGCGAGGGTTGCGCTCGCCGTGGGATTTTGATCCGATAGCCAGGAAGCCGGTAGCCACAATTTTTTTACTCTGATCAATGACATCTTTATAGGGCAACAAATCGCCCGTGAGTTGCTGACGGATGAACTCGTCATAGGGCAAGTCACGATTCATGGCATCAATGACCCAGTCGCGGTAGCGCCAAGCGAAGGGGTAGGGGATGTTCACGTCCTTCCCGCTGGACTCGCCATAGCGGGCGATATCGAGCCAGTGCCGACCCCAGTATTCGCCGTAGCGCTCGGTAGCGAGCAATCTGTCCACAACGCGGGTGAAAGCATCAGGTGAGTTGTCATTCACAAAGGCTTGAATAGCATCCGGCGTCGGCGGCAATCCGTTGAGATCAAAGGTCACGCGCCGCAGCAGTTCGAGCTTGGTGGCATCGGCAACAGGCTGGAGGTTCTTCGCTTCCAGCTTCGCGAGCGTGAAGCGGTCAATGTCTGACTTCGGCCACGCGGCGTTCTTCACTTGCGGAGGCTGGGAATCTTTCGGCTGTTGGAAGGCCCAGAATTTGCGGCCTTCATCGATGTTGATCTCCTTCTTCTTCCATTGCGACGCCGTCGAGCCTGCATCGCCCACGGCACCACTGCTGCGCGGATCGGGTGCGCCCATCTTCACCCATTGCTCGAAATCTTTGACGACACTGTCTGCCAGTTTCAACTTCGGTGGCATTTGATTGTCCTTGTTCGTGTAGCGAATGGCTTCGATGAGCAGGCTGTCCTCCGGCTTGCCGGGCACCACAGCGGGGCCGTTCTCACCGCCGTGCAAGACCGCTTCCTTAGTGTCGAGCTTCAAGCCGCCCTTGATTTTTTTTGCTGTTGCTGAGTGGCATTCATAACATTTCTCGACGAGCACCGGACGGATTTTACGCTCGAAGAAATTGACTTGTTCATCGGTCGGCGCGGCGTCCGCAGCGTGAAGTGACGGAACCGCGAGTGCGGTGAGAATCAGGGGCTGGAACAGGTTCTTCATAGCAGTCGGGTGATGTCAGGATTCAGAATGCTAAAACACGCAGTCTGATTTTTTGTTGCGCAATCTAGGTGCAATACATCCATCGGCCGCCTTGCGGCGTTGACCGTTCGCCGAGTTGCGCCATCTTGCCGCTCCGATCACGAAATGAAACCAGACTCCGCCTTTTACCTTGCTGTGCGCGATGCGCAGAAGCGCGATCCGCGTTTTGCGCCGCAGGCCTATGCGTTTCTATGTGATGCACTGGCCCATACCGTGAAGTTGATTGGGCGCGAGGATGTGGAGGACCGTCATGTGGCGGGGCCGGAACTGCTGGCCGGATTCCGCGATCTGGCCCTGCGCGAGTTCGGGCCGATGGCGCTCTGCGTTCTCAACGACTGGGGCATCACCTGTAGCGAAGATGTCGGGAGCATGGTCTATCTGCTCATCTGTGTCGGACACTTCGGCAAGAATGAGACAGACAGCATCGAGGACTTCTCTGATGGTGTGTCTCTAAAAGAAGCGCTGACCAAGCCCTTTCGCCCGGCGAAAAGCATGGAATCTTAATGTTGAATACTTTAAAAATGAAAGACGCTCCCACACTTCCTCCCAACTCTGCTCAACTACACACGCTCGACAACGGCCTTGAAGTCATCATCGCAGAGGATCAGGCTCATCCAGTGGCCAGTGTGCAGCTCTGGGTGAAGGCGGGCAGCTTGCATGAAGAAGCTTGGACTGGCGCGGGGCTGGCCCATCTTGTGGAGCACATGCTGTTCAAGGGCACGGCTAAGCGCGGGCCGGCGCAGATCGCTCAGGACATTCAATCG
>JBBRNC010000122.1:0-4137 GCA_038230495.1 Verrucomicrobiales bacterium | reverse complement strand
GAAAAAGAGGCTGCGCCCAAGCCCGCATCCTCAAGCTCATGAATCCAGCGCTAGAAAATTTACCGGCAGTTTTTGACCGCTTGTTCACGGGCATTGGCAGTGTCCGCGAATCCTTCGCGCCAAAGTTCTCGCTGCGTGAGATTGGCACGATCACGAATGTCTCCACCGGCATCGCGAAGGTTTCCGGACTGCCAAGTGCAGGCTTTGAAGAGTTGCTCAAGTTTCCCGGAGATGTGTTCGGCATCGCTTTCAATGTCGATGAAAACGAAATCGGCGCAGTGCTGCTTGGCGACTACGCGCATCTTCATGCAGGTGATGAAGTCGAGCGAACCGGCCGCGTCATGGACATGGCCGTTGGCGATGCCTTGCTGGGGCGCGTCATTGATCCGCTGGGCCGGCCGCTGGATGGCAAAGGCCCGATCACAACGACTGAGCGCCTGCCGATTGAACGTCCCTCAGTTCCCATCATGGATCGCGCACCGGTCACCGTCCCGTTGCAGACGGGCCTCAAGGTGGTCGATGCGCTTATACCCATCGGACGTGGTCAGCGTGAACTCATCGTGGGCGACCGCCAGACTGGCAAGACGGCCATCGCGCTCGACACCATTTTGAACCAGCGCGGCAAGGATGTGCTGTGCGTTTATTGTGCGATCGGTCAGCGCGCATCCGCCGTGGCGAAAGGCGTGGCCACTCTACGTGAGAAAGGCGCAATGGACTATACCGTCGTTGTCGTGACCGAAGGCAATGATCCGCCGGGTCTCGCTTTCATCGCGCCTTATGCGGCCACGAGCGTCGCAGAGTATTTCATGGAACAGGGTCGTGATGTGCTGATTGTTTATGACGATCTCACGCAGCACGCGCGCGCCTATCGTGAGCTGTCGCTCCTGCTGCGTCGGCCACCGGGACGCGAAGCGTTTCCTGGCGACATCTTTTTCATTCACTCGCGCCTTCTCGAACGCGCCACACATCTGTCGCAGGAGTGCGGTGGCGGCTCGCTCACCGCGCTGCCGATCATCGAGACCGAGGCGCAAAACATTTCCGCTTACATCCCGACCAACCTAATCTCGATCACCGATGGGCAGATTTATCTCTCGCCATCGTTGTTTGAACTGGGCGTGTTGCCTGCTGTGGATGTCGGTAAGTCCGTTTCACGTGTCGGCGGCAAAGCACAACGAGCCAGCTACCGTGCGGTGGCGGGCGATTTGAAGCTCGCCTACGCGCAGTTTGAAGAACTCGAAACCTTCGCCCGCTTCGGTGCCCGACTGGATGCCGACACGCGCAAGACCATCGAGCACGGGCAGCGCATCCGTGCTTGTTTGAAGCAGTCCGAGTTCTCCCCCGTGTCAGTGCCCGCTCAGATTGCGGTCCTGCTCGCCTTGACCGCTAACCTCTTCGACCCTGTGCCTCTAGATAAGATGGTCGAAGCAGAACACGCGGTGCAGGACGCTGCCGCAAACATCCCGAAAGAGATAGGCGCGCGATTTGAAACCGCCGATAAATTGGGTGACGAAGATCGCAAGACGATCATCGAAATTGCCAGCCTGGCGCTTGTTCCTTTCCAGCCCAAGACCGAGACAAAGCCTGATCCCAAGCCCGAGGTCTCGACCAAGGTCAAATCGAAGCCAGTCGCGACATCGAAACCCAGCGTGGAACCGTGAGCGACACCATTGCCAGTCTCCGTCGCAAGATCAGCAGCGCTGGCGATCTGCAATCCGTCGTGCGCACGATGAAAGCTCTGGCTGCGTCGAGTATAGGACAATATGAGCAATCGGTGCGCGCCTTGGCAGATTACTATCGCACGGTTGAACTCGGCTTGAGTGTCTGCATTCGACAAAGCGAGCCATCGCTCCTGGCTGTAGAAAAGCAGAAGCCATCCGATGCCGGACAAATCGGTGCCATCGTGTTTGGTTCCGACCAGGGACTCGTGGGCCAGTTCAACGACATCATCGCTGACTTTGCCATCAAGACACTCACCGCCCTACCCGGCGGTCTGCGGGTCTGGGCCGTCGGCGAGCGCGTCCATGCCAGACTCGTCGATGCCGGTCTGCCGATGGTAGGACACTTCATCGTGCCGAACTCCGTCAAGGCCATCACCCCGCTCGTCGCACAGATTCAAATTCAGAGCGAAGCGGATCGAGCCAAAGGCGGCTACGAGCAGGTTTACGTCTTCCACAACCGCCCGCAAACCGGATCGCTCTATGAACCGGTCAGCCAGCGATTGTTGCCGCTGGATGAAGTCTGGCAGCAAAGTCTAACCAAAGTCCCGTGGCCTACCAAAACCGTGCCCCAAGTCCTAAACGACCGCTCCGCAACCATGCGCGCGCTCATCCGCGAATACCTTTTCATCTCACTCTTCCGAGCCTGCGCCGAATCCCTCGCGAGCGAAAACGCCAGTCGCCTCTCCGCCATGGAACGCGCCGACAAGAACATCGACGAATTGCTAGAAAATCTTCACGGCACCTTTCACCGCCTGCGCCAAAGCTCGATTGATGAAGAACTCTTCGACGTCGTCTCAGGCTACGAAGCCCTCAGCGGGCCGCAGTAGCCAAGAGGCAATGTAACCATTCCGATAAAAAACAATGGGGCAAGCATTGAAGCCCATCTGGGCTTCGATTCCATTTGCTCATTTGTCTTTGCCGTTGAAGGAATGTCATCGCTTGAAAATGTCTCTGACAGGCCAGGCACGCCCCATGATCCTCGATGCCGCTTGCCAGCTTGACTACCGGACCACGATAGATGTGCCCGTCATCTTCATGCTGCGCCCGCGCAGCGGATGGGCGCAATGGGTGATGAAGGAGGAGTTTCATATTCACCCGCAGGTGCCCGTGATTGAGTTCACCGATGTTTATGGCAATCTCTGCCAGAGAACCGTTATGCCTGCGGGTGATTTTCATCTCTCGGTCAACTACCGCGTCTCGGTGCCGGATGTGGTGGATGCGGATTTGAAGGCTCCGCTGATGCCGGTGCAGCATCTGCCGACGGATCTCCTGCACTACCTCTTGCCGAGCCGCTACTGCCAGTCCGACGAGATGGGCCAACTTGCCAAATCAATCGTGGGCAACTCGCCGCTGAACTTTCTACAGGTCGAGGGCATCCGCACCTGGATCCACCAACACGTCAAATATGAGTCAGGCTCCAGCAACAGCTCCACCACGGCAAAAGAGACAGCGGATACGGGTCGCGGTGTGTGCCGTGACTTCGCGCATCTGGGGATCGCGCTGTGCCGCGCGATCGATGTCCCGGCGCGTATGGTCGTGGGATTTCTCCATCAACTCCAGCCCATGGACTTGCACGCGTGGTTCGAGGCATTCATTGGCGGACGTTGGTTCACCTTCGATGCCACGCAGAACGTGACCCTGGGCAACCGCATTGTGCTGGCCTACGGACGTGATGCCGCTGATGTGGCGTTGGCCACCCTATTCGGCGAATTCACGATGCAGGGCATGAATGTCACGGTCGCTCCAGCTGAGTATCCGCCTGCTTCCTCGTAATCCGCATTCAGTAGTTGCCTGACGCGAGGTGAGGGGTGTGGGGTCTTCACCCCATAGCGAAACTTCGCATATACCGCGAAGTGAGAACTGATGTGATCGTTGCCTCTGCTTGCGAGAATCACGGCTGCAGCCATCAAGCGGATATTCAATGACCACGAAACAAGAACGTAGAAAACCAGAAATATGAAAGACCACGTCTATAAACTCATCGAGCTCACCGGCACTTCCACCAAGTCCATCGAAGACGCGGTCGATAAAGCCATCAAGCGGGCGCACAAGACCCTCAAGAACCTCTGCTGGTTCCAGGTGATCGAAACGCGTGGAAACATCGACAAAGGGAAGGTCCAGCACTGGCAGGTAACCCTCAAAGTCGGCTTCTCTCTGGAAGGCTAAAAGTGGCCGCGAGGCCCAGATCATTGCCGGTATGACAATCTCACCTTCGAATAAAACCCATCAAATAAAAAACGCCATGTTATTCCAATTGCCCACCCACAAGAACGTCACTGAGGCTGCCGCAGCCTTGCACATCGCCGTGGAAGCCAATCACTTTGGCGTGATGCAGATTCACAACCTCAAAGAGACCATGAAGAAAAAGGGCATAGAGTTCGACCGTGAATGCCTGATCTTCGAGGTCTGCCAGCCGCAG
>JBBRNC010000121.1:0-4263 GCA_038230495.1 Verrucomicrobiales bacterium | reverse complement strand
ATTCTGCGTCGTCATACCCTGCTACAACGAGGAGGAATCCATACCCGTGCTGGTGGAAAAGCTGGTGCCGCATCTGGACAAGGCGACGGACGGCGCGTGGCGCATCCTGTTCGTGGATGACGGGAGCAAGGACCGGACGGCAGCGATGATCTGGGAGCTGAATGCTAGGGACGCGCGCTTTCAAGGTGTGCGCTTAAGCCGAAATTTCGGTCATCAGCCTGCGGTATGGACGGGATTGCAGCACGCGCAGGGCGAATGCATCGGCGTCATTGATTGCGATCTGCAAGATCCGCCAGAGGTGCTGATGGAGCTTTATCAAAAGGTCGTGGCAGAAGGATTCGATGTCTGCGCTGGCGTTCGCGGAAAGCGCGAAGACTCGCCGTGGTGGTTGCGCGCAGCCTACAAGATTTTCTATCGCGTGATGAACTGGATGGCGGAGCACGACTACACGCTGGACAGCGGAGACTTCTGCGTCTTCAACCAACGCGCGCATCAGGCGCTGCTGCGAATGGGTGAAGCCGCACCAGTGCATCGTGGCCTGCGCTCGTGGATCGGTTTCAAACAAACCACGCTGAGTTATCGCCGCCCGCCGCGTCTGCATGGAACTACCAAATACAACGTGCGGCGACTAACCGCGCTGGCCATCAACAATCTGGTGAGTTTCAGCACAGCACCGCTCCGGCTGGCGACCTGGGTTGGGCTGGTCATGGGATTGATCACGCTGGCAGCGGCTGGCTTGTTCCTACTAAACCGCCTGTTCCCATCCTTCAGCGTCTTCGGTTACCATGTCGGCGCGAATGCCGGCACGGCGACGCTGGTGCTCTATCTCTCCTTCATTGCCAGCGCGCTATTTTTCTGCATGGGCATTATCGGAGAATATCTCGCGGTCATCATCAAGGAAGTGAAGCGACGCCCTGTGACCGTGGTGGCGGAATGCACGGGCGATGGGGCAGCGTGACGCGCGACGCGGCAATTTTTATCCGCTTTGCATTTCTTTTCATTTAAGTTAGCAAGAACGAAAGTATGGATGCCCTCGAAAAACTTCAGACCGTCTTCCGCACTGTGTTCGACGATGATTCCATCGTGATCCAGCGCGGGACTACGGCGCAGGATATTGATGCATGGGATTCCGTGCAGCATGTGTCGCTCATGCTGGAAGCAGAAAGCATGTTCGGCATTCGCTTTACCACCTCGGAACTGGCCTATCTGAAGAACGTGGGTGACTGGGTGGTGTTGATTGAGAAAAAATCAAAGAAGTGATGTCAGCCGGAATCAATGACCAGAAAAATCCGCAAGTTCCTGACACGCTGAGCCAATACCGCTTGCTACGAAAAGAGGGACGGCTCAATGAGGCGCTGCGGTTACTCAGACAGGCCATGCCCTTTCTGGAACCTAATGAAGTGGCGCAAGCAGGACGGATGTTGCTGAAAGATATGTCTTCGGCATTCCCCGATGGTCATCCCATGCAAGTCTTGGTGCTCGGCCAATGCACGACGAATTATCTCCCGCCTGTGATGACTGCGTGGGCTTGGGCAGAGGGGATGCAAGTGACGGTGCGCGACGGTGCGTATGATCAGATGTTGCAGGAGTTAATGGCGCTGGAGACGGCACCGGATGTGATCGTTCTTCTGCCATGGCATCAGCGTCTGCTGGCGGATGATGCGCGGAACGCGGAGCAAAGGATCGCCGATGAAATGGATTTTCTACGTGCAGTCTGGCAGCAAGTAGCACGCTTGAAATCGAAGCTGCTACAAGTCTCTTATGATTGGACCGGGCCGGGAACAGCAGGTTACGCGCTCTCCACGCAGAGTGGTGCCATCGCCCTCGTGCAGCAGGTGAATGCCGCGATGCGAGCCGCACTTCCCGCAAACACATTTTTTATTGATCTGGAATCCATCAGCGCGATGCAGGGCAAAAAGGCATTCTACGATGCGCGCAATGATCACTGGTTGAAACAGCCCTTCTCGCCGCTGGGACTCTCGATGCTCGCGCGGCATCTGGCATCCGGTCTGCGAATGATGACTGGCGGACGAAAAAAAGTTTTGGTTCTCGATTTAGACAACACCCTCTGGGGTGGAGTCGTCGGCGAGTCCGGCCCGCTCGGTATCATCATCGGAGGCGAGGGTGAAGGCGCGGCGTATCTCGCTTTTCAAAAACATGTCCGGCGCTTGCGCGAGACAGGTGTGCTGCTCGCTGTCTGCTCCAAGAACAACGCCGACGATGCGCGTGAACCGTTCGAGAAGAATGACCGGATGAAATTGCGGCTCGATGATTTCGCCGCGTTTCACGCCTCATGGGAAGGGAAGCCGGATAGCCTGCGGCAGATGGCAATCGAGTTGAACTTGGGCCTGGATAGCTTTGTATTCTTTGATGACAATCCCGCCGAGCGGGCGCATGTCCGCGCGGAATTACCGGAGGTCACAGTCGTGGAAGTTCCGCAAGAGCCAGCGCATTACATCCAGGCATTAGAGGAATCGCTGGCCTTTGAAACCAATGGTCTGACGGAGACTGATGCTCTGCGGACTTCGCAGTATGCCGCGGAATCGCAGAGGCGCAGCTCCATGTCGGCCTCAGCTTCTCCGGCTGATTATCTCTCCTCACTGGAGATGAAAGCGGAAGTGCTGGAGATCAATCACCACAATCTGGATCGCGTGGTGGATCTAATCACGAAGACCAATCAGTTCAACCTGACCACGCGGCGACATTCACGTGCGGCGGTGGAAGAGATGGTGGCAGCAGAGCGCAGCGTGTGCTTCGCCGTCAGTCTGGCGGACAAATTCGGCGACTACGGCATCGTCTCGGTGGTGCTCGCCGTAGCATTGGATGACATGACGCTGCGCATCGACACCTGGCTCATGAGCTGCCGCGCAATGGGGCGCACAGTGGAACATTTCGTGATGAATCAAATCGCGGCCAAGGCGCGACAGGCAAGTTACGAGCGAGTGCTGGGTGAGTATCTGCCCACCCCGAAAAATGTTCCTGTGCAGACACTGCTGCCAGACTTTGGTTTTCTGAAAAATAATGATACTGGCCTCTGCTCCTTGCCATTGACAATTATTACGGAACTGTTAACTAATGTGAGTCCGTTAAGGACGCTAAACTCATGATGACCCGCCAAATGACTCCAGGTTGAAGACTACGGCGCCGCATAAAGACCGCGGTGCCCAACCCTTCCGCAAGCCACCCCATAAAATCGGGGAGGGCTAATATCCTGTTATGTCTTACGCGTATGTCTCATGCTTTTTAATTCCCCGGAATTCCCGTTGTTTTTTCTTTTAGTCTTCGCCCTTTATTGGGCGCTGTCGTTCCGCGCGCAGAACTGGCTGCTGCTGACTGCAAGCTACGTCTTCTACGGCTGGTGGGGATTCTTCGTGCCGGGGCTTGATGGGATCAACAAGGCCTTGCCTTTGGCCTTGCTCATCATATCTACGTTGGCCACGCACTTCTGCGCGAAAGGCGTCTATGCAGCGCCAGAAGAATCGGGTCGCAGACGGGCCTTTTTCTGGCTGGGCATCGCGATCAATGTCGGACTGCTGGGCTATTTCAAATATCGCGGGTTCTTCGTGGAGAATCTTGAGGCGCTACTGGCCCGGTTCGGGTGGACGCTGACGCTCGCGGAGCGGAGTTTCCTGCTGCCTGCCGGGATCAGCTTTTACACATTTCAAGCGCTGGCTTTCCTGATTGATGTCCATGGCGGATCTCATAAGCCACCGGAACGGTTGCGCGATTTTGCGTTGTTCCACGCTTACTTTCCGCAACTGGTCGCGGGTCCCATTGAGCGCATGCCGAATCTCCTGCCGCAACTGATGGCACCTCGCACATTGACGCCGGAAAAGCTCTGGTCGGGACTACAGTTAATCATCATTGGTTATATCAAGAAGGTGGCCATCGCCGACGCGATCGCGCCTCTGACAGAGGAGGCGTTCGGTCGGACAGGACATCAGACGGGCTTCGCGTTGCTGCTGGGCATCTACCTTTTCGCGCTTCAGATGTATGGCGATTTTTCCGGTTACAGCGATATCGCACGTGGCACCAGCCGACTGTTAGGCGTGGATTTGATGCTGAATTTCCGCCAGCCCTATTTCTCGCGGAACATCACTGAATTCTGGGAGCGCTGGCACATTTCTCTTTCGAGCTGGTTGCGCGATTATATCTTCGTTCCGCTGTGCCGTATTTTTCGGGGTAAGAAATGGATGCCGGTGAACTTGTTTTTGACCATGCTTATTTCGGGCATCTGGCATGGAGCTTCATGGAACTTTGTAT
>JBBRNC010000120.1:0-4284 GCA_038230495.1 Verrucomicrobiales bacterium | reverse complement strand
TGCGCCTGTCCTTGTGGCTGATGACACGGCCAGCTTTGCACCCAAAGTCGACACCGTTATTTTCGTCGTTCGCATGTCATCGACCATGGCCAGGTTATCGGCCAAAGCTCTGGACCTTCTTTACAATCGACAGGTCAATGTGGCTGGAGTGATCCTGAATCGTTCGAGCACCAACTTGAAGGAATACACCTATTACAACTACGCCAGCTACTATTCAATTACAGCCCAGAAGCAGGCCAAAGAAGACAGAGAAGCAGAAATAGCCGCCAAGGTTTAGCAAACCCATTGGAGATCCTCTCGTATTATCTCCAATCAGCTTTGATGCATGACCTCGTCTTGCTTCCCTTCAAATTGAATAGGCAGAAGCAATTATTTCCCTGAACTCTCTTTCCAAGTCCGGCCACGACCAGAGTTAATCGCTGCCATCAGGCTGCCATAAAGGGAATTGATAGTGGCTTCATCTTGCACGGCGTATTCGACAGTGTGCGCGTGCGTGGATACTGGGTAGTTCTTGACCACGTTAAGTTTTGCCGCTGTAGGTGAAACGCGACTTCCTACTTGTTGCGAGATGTCGGTTGCACGGTTGATGATGATTTGTCCTGCGGCAATTGGTGTGTCTTTTCCGACGGGCTCAAAGAAATAGAATCGGGCTACCACAGCGGTGTCAGTGCCGATGGTCACTTCGACGACTCGCGCGGCTCCATCAGAAATGTATTCGTGCTTTGAAGCACAATTGATGTGATTGAGTTTCACCAGATAATGCCCGCCGTTGGCGAAGGTGGCTTGCCAGAAGGCTGGATTACTTTCCTGATCACTAGGTGTATTCGCTGGCTGAGCGGATTGTCCACGCGAGATTCCGGTGAATGATAGGCAGGCGATAACGAGGATAGCATGGATTGTTTTCATGGTGATATGGGGCTACCCAATAAAGATGGCACAACTAGACAGAGATGGAAAGTGGAACAAATCCCATCTAAATTCTTGATATACTCGATATGAAATTGTTTATCACCGGAACAGACACTGACGCAGGCAAGACTTACGTCACCCGCCTTCTGCTAGAGGCATTCAATGGCAGCGGTCGTCCAGCAGCTGGCTTCAAGCCCTTTTGCTGCGGCAGCCGAGAAGATTCGCATCAACTGCTCGCTGCGGGCGCGGACGGACTGTCGCTGGATGAAATCAATCCTGTCTGGCTCAAGACCCCTGCCTCGCCTTATGCCGCCGCATTGATTGAAAACCGATTACTCAATGTGGAGTCTGTCATGGAATCCTATCACGCGCTCACCCACCGTTTTGATCACATCTTTGTCGAGGGCGTTGGTGGATGGGAGGTGCCTCTCGCACCCCAATACACCGCCGCCGATTTTGCTCAGGAACTCGATCTTCCCGTGCTCTTGGTGGTGAACAACAAACTGGGCGCGCTCAATCACACCATTCTCACCGTGCGCGATATTCAGTCCCGCAATATGAAGTGCGCGGGCATCGTTCTCAATCATGTCCGCGATGAACGCGATTCCGCGAGCATCTCCCACCGCAGGATTCTTGAAGACATGCTTGATGTGCCCGTCATCGGCGAGGTCATGCATGGTGAGACCAGCGGCAGCGAATTGCTGGACGCCATCTTGCAGGGTTGACCGGACCGTGCGCTGTGCCAGTCTTTCGGCCTGTGTCCACTCATTCCAGCAATCATCACGAAGCGCATCTCGAAACCAAGGCCATCCACACCGGCCTGAACTGGCGGGAACAAACCGGAGCCGTCACGCCGCCGGTGTTCATGACCAGCACATTCGAGCACGGCAATCCCGGCGGCTTCGATTACACACGCTCAGGCAATCCCAATTTCCGAAACCTCCAAGAAACTCTTGCGGCTTTGGAAGGTAGCAAGCACGCATGCGTCTTTGCCAGCGGCGTGTCTGCCATCACCGCCGTAGTCTCCACACTGAAGACCGGCGATGTTGTCGTGCTGGAGGAAAATGTCTATGGCTGCACTTACCGACTCTTTTCGCGCGTGTTCGAGAAATTCGGAGTGAAGGCGATTTATTACGATATCAGTAATCCAAAAAACTACTCCAAGATCACGGAACACAAACCGGCACTGGTGTGGATCGAATCACCGACCAATCCGATGCTCAAGATTCTCGACATCGCCGCCATCAGCGAAGTTGCCGGACGCGTGAACGCGCCCGTGATCGTTGACAACACCTTCGCATCCAGTTGTCTCCAGCAACCCGTGAAACTTGGAGCTACGCTCTCGCTGCTTAGCACCACGAAATACTCCAATGGACACTCCGACGCACTCGGTGGCGCAGTTTGCACAGACAGCGATGAGTGGCAGGAGAAAATGATCTTCGCGCAGAAAGCGCTCGGCTTGCAGCCCAGTCCCTTCGATTCCTGGCTCACTTCACGTGGCATCAAGACGGAGTCGCTGCGCATGGAGCGGCACTCATCGAATGCGCTGACTTTTGCAGAGAGACTGGAAAATACCAAGGGCATTCGCTGGGTGCGTTACCCGTTCCTGCCGTCACATCCGCAGCATGAACTTGCCAAAAAACAAATGAGCGGCGGCAGCGGAATCATCACGGCCGATCTCGGCTTGAACTTGGAACGCACTTTGACCTTCCTCAAAAAGCTCCGCTATTTCACTCAAGCCGAAAGCTTGGGCGGCGTCGAAAGTCTGAGCTGCCATCCGGCTTCCATGACCCATGCCAGTATCCCACGTGAAGTGCGCGAGGCGGTCGGCATCACCGATGGAGTGGTTCGTTTCTCAGTCGGCATCGAACACATCGACGACCTGTGGCGCGATGTGGCAGAGGCACTTTCGGAGATATAGAAATAGATCAAATCTACGCAAAAATTTCCTTCACCACATTGCCGCTGACATCGGTCAGGCGGAAGTCGCGCCCGGCATAGCGATAAGTCAGCTTTTCGTGATCAAGCCCCATGAGCGCGAGCACGGTGGCGTGCCAGTCGTGGATGTGGACTTTGTTCTCGACGGCTTCGTAGCCGTAGTCGTCGGTGCTGCCGTAACTCATGCCGCCCTTCACGCCGCCACCGGCCATCCAGATGGTGAAGCCTTTGTTGTTGTGGTCGCGCCCGTTGCCAGTCTGCGCGTGAGGCGTGCGGCCAAATTCGCCGCCCCAGACGACGAGCGTGTCTTTCAGCAGTCCGCGCTGGCGCAGGTCAGCCAGGAGACCGGCGATGGGCTTGTCAATCGCGCCACAGTTCTTCGGTAAGTCGGTGGAAAGATTGCGATGCTGGTCCCAGTTGCCGTGAGAGACTTCGATGAAACGCACGCCGGACTCGGCAAAGCGGCGTGCCATCAGGCACTGTTTGCCAAAGGCGTCCGTGGCCTCTTCGCCGATGCCGTAGAGTTTTTTTGTGGCCTCGGATTCCTTCTCCATGTCCATGACTTGCGGCACCACGTTCTGCATGCGGAAGGCGAGTTCGTTGCTCTGAATCAAGCCTTCAATCTGCGGATCGTAGCCTTCTTGCGCGAGCTTGGATTTGTTGAGCGTCTGGATGAAGTCAAGCTGGGTGCGCTCGGTTTCCGCCGGGTAACGTGGGTTGGAGATGTTGCTCATCGTGGCCTGTCCGCCACCACCACGTCGTTGCTGGAACTGGCCGAGCGGATTGCTCGCGCCGAGCTTGGTGCCTTGATAAATGGCGGGAAGAAAGGCGCTGCCGTAGTTCTTCGCGCCGCCGCCTTGGAGTGGGGGATTGATGGTGATGAAGCCGGGCAGGTTTTCATTCACGGTGCCGAGACCGTAAAGCGTCCATGCACCGAGCGAAGGGCGGATGAACTGGGAACTGCCGGTGTGCATGGCACTTACGGCCTGCGGATGATTGGGCAAATCGGTGTGCATGGAACGCATGAGGCAGAGGCTGTCCGCCTGTTTCGCCACATTGGGGAACAAGGATGAAATCCAGAGGCCGCTGTGTCCGCTTTGGGAATACTTCCATTGCGAACCGAGCAAGGTCGCAGGACCTCCACGCCCCCTACCAGATTCTTTTCCGCTGTCAGCCTGCAGTTTTGGCTTGTAATCAAAAGTGTCCACATGCGATGGCGCACCGGGCATGAAGAGGAAGATCACGCGCTTGGCGCGTGGGGCGAAATGTGGTGCTTTGGCCGCGAGGGGCGATGCCGCTTGTTCCGCAGCCCAAGTATTCAAAGCGGAAAATGCGAGATAGCCGAAACCGCTGGATGTGGTTTGCAGGAAACGACGGCGGGAGTAGGAAGAATGCGGAATTTGGAATTCGGAATGCGGAATGGCGGAATGAGATGAG
>JBBRNC010000119.1:0-4326 GCA_038230495.1 Verrucomicrobiales bacterium | reverse complement strand
GAATCGGAAAAAGGCAATGTTGTTCAGCTCGATAACGCCTTGAAGTATCTCATCAAGTTCAACCGCATTCCCGGCACCTTTGCCCCGAAGGCCGCGGCTGAAAAACTCATTGCCGCACACGGCTGGAACAAGAAGAAGGGCGAGGAGTGATAATGTTTGCTGGCCGGTATTCAAGCCGGAAGGCTTGAGAGAAATTAGCCGGTGGTGGAAGCGAGGCACGTGCGGAACCACCGGATACCGAGGTGAAATCATGCGCCCCGAAAGGTGCGCGAGAGATGCCAGAATTTCTCACGCACCCTCCGGGGCGCTGGACGGGGCTTGCGAATCTCCGGTGGTTCCACTGCGCTCCACCAACGGCTAATTTCTTCCAAGCCTCCGGCTCGCAGAATTAAGGCAGACCAGCTTTATGGTCATTCATCTGATTTACCGGACTGGCTCTCAATGACTCTGCAGAATCTGAAACAGATTGTGCCGGTGATCTGTCCAGAGCGGAACGTCCACATGTTTCGCATACGCTGGCGGAGCGGCGGGATGTTCGGTAATGAATTTTTCATTGCGAGTCAGCAGGATGTAGTCAGCAGAAACGTGTCCACTGCCCTCTAGGGCTTTGTTGGCAATGCGCAACGTGCGCAGTCCGAACTCGGCGGCGGCCCGCTCCATCACGGGCGCGAGATTGAGTGAATGATTCGTGATATGAACCGCGATGATGCCGTCGGGATTTAAATGACGCAGGTAAAGCTCGAACGCTTCACGCGTAAGCAGATGCACCGGCACCGAGTCGCCGCTGAAGGCATCGAGCAGCAGCACGTCGAACGCTTGCAGCGGCTCCCGCTCCAGTGAGAGCCGCGCATCGCCGAGGGCCAGCTCAAATTTCGCGCCCCGTTCTTTCAAGTCGCGGGTGAACGTGAACCACTCGTCGGCAATGCGGGCGACGTTGGGGTTGAGTTCATAAAAGCGATAGCTCTGTCCGCGCTCCGCGTAGCACGCGACTGTGCCGATGCCCATGCCGATGACGCCGACCCGTGCATCGGGCTTTGATTTGATTGAATTCAATGCCATGCCGATCCCGGTCTCGGGGCCGTAATATCCGAGCGCATCGCGACGGTGATCGGGCAAAGTGTTTTGCGTGCCATGCAATGTGTTGCTGCAAATAAAGTAACGCATCTTGTCCGTGTTATCGCTGTCAAAGCGCCGGTCGGCGACGGACAGAACGCCGTAGAAATCGCGGACGCGCTCGAGCCGTTTCGACAGTGTGAACTCCCATTTGCCGATCTGCCACAAGCCGATCACGCCGATGAACAGCCACACGGCGCGCCAAGCGTAGGCTGCGATGCCCTTCCACTTGGGCATCGAACCGACACAGGCCACAAGGCACATCAGGGCAAAACCTACGGCAAGCGCGATGGACCATTCGAGGAACGTCTTAAATAGCAGCGGCGCCACCAGGCTCACCAGCAGACCGCCGAGCGCGCCCCCAGCGGACATGAGCAGATAATACTCCGTCAGGTATTTCGTGCCCGGTTTGCGTCGGGCCAGTTCGCCGTGGCAGACCATGCAGATCAAAAACATCGCCCCGATGTAAAACGCGAGGTCAGTGATGAAGCTGGGCCTCCATGCGACGAACCAATTTTGCCAGGGAATTTTGTGCAGCCCGGACGCCAGGAACACCAGCAGCACCGCAGGCAAGGCCCATGCTGCGCGGACATACCAGCGCGGATGATCGAAGCAGATGATGAAGGAAACTAGATAGAGGCTCAACGGCAACACCCAGAGAAATGGAATCACCGCCACGTCTTGGCAGACATGATTAGTCGTGGCCAGCAGAGTGAGGGAAGCAAAGCCCGGCAGTAACAGCCACAGCAAGCGTTGGAGCCAGGTCGGTCGCTCCGCATGTGTGTCCGCCTGCGGATGCAAATCTCCCTCGGGCGTGATCTTGTTGTCGCGCTTCTGATTGGCCCATGCCAGTGCCGCCATCAGAATGGCAAACACGACAAAGGCCCACGTCCAGATATGCGTCTGCGTCATCACATCCCAGCGCGTCTCCACCAGCACGGGATAACTCAGCAGCGCGCCGAGCGAACCGATGTTCGACAAAGAATACAAACGCCACGGACTGCGCGTCGGAAACTGATGCGTGAACCAGACCTGCACCAGCGGGCTAGTTGCCGACAGAATAAAATACGGCAACCCCACCGTCCTGAGCAGCAGCCAGAGAATCTGGCCCACCGGTTCTTCCGTGCCCATTGGTTTCAACGAAGCGCCGGGCGCAATCGGCAACAACGCCGCCGCCGCAAGCAGCAGCGCAATGTGAACGAACGCTTGTGTGCGTGGACGGCGCTGCGCAAGGAAGTGCGAGTAGGCATAACCGCCAAAGAGAACGATCTGGAAAAACAACATACAAGTCGTCCATACCCCCGGACTTCCACCGAACCACGGCAGAATGAACTTGCTGATGACCGGCTGAACCTGAAAAAGCAGAAATGCTCCGAGGAGGCTGACGAGGCAGAAGATGAAATTCATGGGATGGTAAACTTTCTGATAACCGATGATCCTGATTTGGTGCTTATTCGTGAACTGTCAACGCGGCACTTGTCTTGACACTGGTGATGATGGCTGGAATAAGATAGGGTTATCTATGAGCGTCGCCAACCAACATCCTCATTCACGCCGCGAGTGGCTGCGTCGCGCCGCATTGATGGGCGCAGGCAGTTTGGCGGGTATGGAAGGAATCATTGCCGCCGAGAAGTCGGAGATGATTAAACTGCCATTCGCGAATGGAGAGCGCCCGTTAGTAAAATTTCCGCAGAAGCGTCCGCTGATGCTGCTCACCCGGCGACCACCGCAACTGGAGACGCCGTTCGCGATTTTTAATGAGGGCATCATCACTCCGAACGATGCGTTCTTCGTCCGTTATCATCTGGCAAACATCCCGTTGAAAATTGATGACGAAACATTCCGCTGCGAAATCAAAGGCAGCGTGAAGACGCCGCTGTCCCTCAGTTTGCACGATCTCAAAACGAACTACGAACAAGTTGAGGTCACTGCCGTTGCCCAGTGCTCAGGAAACAGCCGCGGCTTCTTCAATCCGCGTGTCGGCGGCGGCCAGCTTGGCAACGGCGCGATGGGCAATGCGAAGTGGCGCGGAGTGCGATTGAAGGATGTGCTGGAAAAGGCCGGACTCGCAGCGGATGCAAAGCAAGTCGCGTTCAACGGACTCGACGGCCCCGCCATGGAAAAGACGCCGGACTTTGTGAAGTCGCTCGACGTGGAGCAGATCATGGCGGGCGAGATCATACTCGCCCACACGATGAACGGCGAGCCGCTGCCCATGCTCAACGGCTTCCCGCTGAGACTCGTGGTGCCGGGTTATTATGCGACTTATTGGGTGAAGCACGTGAACGAGATCACCGTGCTCAGTGAACCATTCACCGGATTCTGGGTCGCGAGCGCGTATCGCATCCCGGCCACCGAAGGCGCGTGCATCGAGCCGGGCACGACACCGAAGAGCACCGTGCCGATCAACAAGATGAACGTGCGCTCCTTCATCACCAGCCACGCCGAAGGCGCCAAGATCAAAAAAGGTGCGCCCCTCACCGTGCGCGGCATCGCATTCGACGGAGGCGAGGGGATCAAGGAAGTTCAGTTCTCAGCGGACGGCGGTCGCTCATGGAGCGCGGCGGAATTGGGCGAAGACCTGGGCAAATATTCCTTCCGCGAATGGAAGATGAGTTTTGCTGCCCGCGATGGCGCACAGACTTGGAAATGCCGCGCATTCAACCGCACCGGCCAGTCGCAGCCGTTGGAACCGCTGTGGAATCCCGCAGGCTACATGCGCAATGTGGTCGAAACTGTGAACGTTGAACTCACCTGAAGTGTATGAGAACTGTCCTGTATTGCGTCATCTTAACTGCCATCGCATTGACCACACCATTGCGTGCCGGGGAAACCGTCATCGAACTCCCAGCGGAAACCGCGACCTACAAACCCGCCAAGGGCGTGGAACTTGCGCAAGCCTTTTGCGTGCAATGCCACTCGGTGGAATACACCGCGATCCAGCCGCCCATGCCAATGAAATTCTGGGAGGCGGAGGTCAAAAAAATGCGCGAGAAATATTTTGCGCCCGTGCCCGTAGAGATGGACGCGAAACTCGTGGAATATCTCGTCAGCGCCTACGGCGTTCCGGAGGCGAAGAAGTGATCAGGCTGGACTCATTGCAGCCTGAGCCAGCGCAGCTTCAAAGACGCTGAGCAACTGTTGCTTCTGGCGCAATACAGGCCGCTTGGGATCAAGCTTTCGTTCCAGCGACAATCCCAAGTCCGGCTCGGT
>JBBRNC010000118.1:0-4374 GCA_038230495.1 Verrucomicrobiales bacterium | reverse complement strand
TCTGGCCACCGGGTATGACCACAAGTCGGTCACGCTTTCCCACCACGGCAGTGATACGGTGAATTTCAAAGTAGAAGCTGACATCACCGGCACTGGGCAGTGGGTCACAGCCGCCACTTTCGCCGTCAAGCCCGGTGAAACGATGGAGCACAAATTCCCCGATGCATTTGCAGCCTACTGGTTCCGGGTTGTGTCAGACAAAGACACGGTGGCATCGGTTGTTTTTAGATATGATTAATCAGCATATCTAGCTCTTGCGTTCGTGATTCAAAGATTCAGGGTCAATAGCTGACAGCCTTCTGAATACTGGCGGAAGGGGTGGGAGTCGAACCCACGGTAGCTTTTGACTACGCTCGATTTCGAATCGAGTGCCTTAAACCACTCAGCCACCCTTCCTTTTTCTCAAATCGCGGGCGTTTAATACATCTGCTGTCTGTTTTTTGCAAGCTGGCGTTCAGCTTTCGGTAGTAGGCGCAGTCGCTTTTCCTCTGGCTCATTCGCATTTTCAGAATGGGATGGCGCATTGCCTTTTCTTCATTATGAGGAACTTCGGAAGCAAGGATGCAGATGACTGATGGGTTTGGCGGAGTTGACTCTCAGAAGCGTAATTTTTACGCTGAAAATAGGTAATTCAATTTGTTCGCTAGTCTTTGCGAGAGAGACGCTAGGAATAGTAGATTTTACTTGGAATACCCCAATATGTTGTGCATGATGACAACCGCGCAGCCAAGATATAGTGGTTATAACCAACCCCGCGAATTCTTGAGCTAACGCAGAAATCAAGCCGAAAATCACATTTTCGTCACAATTCTCTGTTCTCAACCACACTCCCAATAAAAAAACTCCCAATGGAAAAAGTTTACGAAATCGGCCCCCGCAAATTCGTGCTTGATGAAGACAAAGCGGAAGCCGCATTCGCTGCCAAGCGCATCATCAATGGTCGCAAAAGCATGTGCTTTAATCTACTGCCGCTCAAGTATGCGTGGGCCTACGATCTTTATCGCGCGATGAAATCGAATCACTGGGAGCCGGAGGAAATCCCGATGCAGAAGGACATTGAGCAATGGCGTTCAACGGATTTTCTGACTCAGACCGACCGCTGGATCATCATGATGGGCATCGGTTATTTCTCCGCTGCGGAAGGCATTGTCGGTGACAATGTGCAGCATGTGGTGCGTGAGTTGGTGACCGCGCCGGAGTTGAAGCTCGTCCTCGGGCGTCATGCGCATGAGGAAAACATTCATGCGGATAGCTTGCTCTACATGATTTCTTCACTCGGCATCAATCCGCATGAGTGCGAGGCGATGTTCGAGGACATCCCGAGCATTGTGAAGAAGAACGAATTCGTCACCCGCACGTCGCACGCACTCCGCCGCGATCTTGACCTGACGCTGCCAGAGAATAAGCGGCTGCTGGCTAAGAACATTTTCGTGTTCGGCCAGTGCATGGAAGGCACGCAGTTCTACGGATTGTTCGGCATGATTCTGAGCTTGTATCGGCAGAACAAATTCCCCGGCATCGGCACCATGTTCCGCTACACGCTGCGAGACGAGAGCAATCACATCAAAGTTTTCCGCCAACTGTTTTCTGATCTCATTGACGAAAATCCAGAAATCTGGACGACGGAGTTCCGCGAGGAACTGGTGGATTTGATGAAAGAAGCTGTGGCACTGGAGAAAAACTTCATTCGCGACTGCCTGCCGGTGGCTGCGGTGGGTCTGACCTCTGACGAGTTTGAACTCTATATTGATTACATCGCCGACCACCGGCTCAAGAGCGTGGGACTTCCTCCAATCAACCCGCCGATCAAATGCCCGCTGCCTTGGCTCGCGGAGATGATGGACTTGAAAATGGAGCAGAATTTCTTTGAGGGCAAGCCGACCGATTACCAGAAGAGTTCCGCGCTTGTCGAAGCTGCGGACGACGAATATTGACCCTCAGACTCTGCACTCCCGCCCAGTATCGATTTCTCCCGCAAAACTCCCGCCAGCAACATCAACCCACTCCCACCTCCATGATCGCACGAAATGTTTACCAGGAAGACCGGGGAATCAAAAGTCTCCTCGGAAAAACCAAAGAAGAAAAACCACGCTTCGATTGGCGTGGTGCCGCCTGCGGAGGCGATGCCAACGGCGCTTCCGCCTTTAAAGTTCGCGTGCTCGACGAGCACCGTGACTTCGATCTAGGCGAGATCGCCGACACTATCGGCAATGCGCTTGCCGACTTATTGCTCGCTCGCAACAAGGACGAGAGCGACATCTTCACCGAAGAGAACCAGGTGCGTGTGAAGTTCTTCAGCCTGCAGGTTGCGAAGGAGCTGCATGAGCGCGCCAAGAATGTCGCAGAGGAAATGGGAGATGATGTTCACGCTCTCACGGCGCAGGACATTTACCACGCTATCGAGCATGTGCTCATCCGCCAGAACGCCCATGATGTCGCGCGCAGCATCATCGCCCGCCGCCAGCGTTTTGAGAATCTCTCCGCAACGCGCTCGTCCACACCGATGGCTCTGCTGGTGCCCACCAAGGTTATCCGTCGCAATGGACAAATGGTTTCTTGGAATCCGAATAAGATCCAAGCCGCCGTGTGCAAGGCCTTTGTCTCCATCGAGCAGGATGCTGCGCCCGCACGCCTCATCTCCGAGGCCGTCACGCAGCGCATGATCGACGATGGCGCACAGCACATTCACATCGAGCAGGTGCAGAACATCGTTGAAGAAGAACTCATGCGTCAAGGCCACTATGCCGTGGCCCGCGCTTACATCCAGTTCCGCGCCATGCGCACCGACGGCCGCGAGCGCGAAACGCGGGAGACCGCTCAGCGCGCCGTAGCGCCAGAGGTGGACGACGGCCAGCAGGAAATGGTGGTCATGCGCATTGATGACAAGACCACGACGCTCTGGGACGGCGTGGATTTGAAGAAGCGCGTCGAGTTCGCCATGCTTGGCCTCGACCTGTGCCTCACGCGCTCAGAGATCGAGCACGAATTGCGCCGCTCATTGACCGGGGAGATCACTCAGGAACATCTTAAGCAGACTGTCATCCTCAATGCCAAATCCCTCATGGAGCAGGATGCGGACTTCGCGAAATTCGCCGCACGCATCCTTCTCACTTACATCTACGAAGAAGTCCTCGGCTGGGACATCCTGCGCGATGGCATTGGTGCCCTGGTGGAATTCCATCGACGCGCCTTTAAGCGCAATCTCCAGCGTGGTGTGGAAATCGAGCGCTATAACCCAAGGCTGCTTAAGATGGATCTCGACAAACTCGCCGCCGCCCTTGAACCCGCAGCGGACATGGACTTCGACTTCCTCGGCATCCAGACACTGTTCGACCGCTATCTCATCGTGGACAAGAAGGCGAAACCTATCCGCCGTTTAGAGACACCGCAGCTCTTCTGGATGCGCGTCGCCATGGGCCTCTTCGTGCAGGATACCGACCCCACGGACAAGATCATTGCCCTTTACCGTCTCTACAAAGGACGCCGTTTCTGCTCCAGCACGCCGACCTTGTTCAACAGCGGCACGCTCCACTCTCAACTTTCATCATGCTATCTCTACAAAGTGGACGACAGCATCGAGTCCATCATGATCCGTGGCATCGCGGAGAATGCCTTCCTTTCCAAGTGGGCCGGCGGACTTGGTGGAAGCTGGACCAGCGTGCGCGGCACTGGCGGCTACATCAAAGGCACCAACGGCGAATCGCAAGGCGTCATCCCGTTCCTTAAACTGCACAACGACCAGCTCGTTGCCGTAAATCAAGGCGGCAAGCGTCGTGGCTCCGGCTGCGCCTATCTCGAAACCTGGCATAACGACATCGAAGACTTCCTCGAGCTGCGCAAGAACACTGGCGACGAACGCCGCCGCACGCACGACATGAACACCGCGAACTGGGTTCCTGACTTGTTCATGAAGCGACTGGAAAAGCGCGAGAGCTGGACCCTTTTCCGCAGCAACGAAGTGCCCGACCTCCACGAAACCTACGGACGCAAGTTCGAGGAACGCTACACGCATTACGAAGCGCTCGCGCAGAAGGGCAAAATCTTCGGGCGGCAGATTCCCGCGCTGGATTTGTGGAAGTCCATGCTCAAGAGCCTCTTTGAGACCGGCCATCCTTGGATCACCTTCAAGGATCCTTGCAACGTCCGCAGCCCCCAAGATCACTGCGGCGTCATCCACAGTTCCAACCTCTGCACCGAGATCACGCTGAACACCAGCGAGGACGAGACCGCCGTCTGCAACCTCGGCTCCATCATCATCGAAAATCATCTCGACGAAGCCGCGAACCTCGATCACACCAAGCTGCGTGAAACCATCCGCGCCGCCGTTCGCGCGCTCGACAATGTCATCGACATCAACTTCTATCCGACTGAAGC
>JBBRNC010000117.1:0-4703 GCA_038230495.1 Verrucomicrobiales bacterium | reverse complement strand
GGTCCGCTGCTCTGCTCGGTGCCGATCTTGGCGTAAGCTTTACCGCCGAGCGTGAGGATGCTGTGAATGTTCGCGAAGGTTTCGACATTGTTCACGATGGTCGGCTTGCGGAACAGGCCCTCGACCGTCGGGAACGGCGGACGCACGCGCACTTCAGGACGCTGGCCTTCGATGCTGGCGAGCAAGGCTGTTTCCTCGCCGCAGATGTAAGCTCCTGCTCCCTTGATGACTTTGAGATCGAAATCGAATCCGCTGCCGAAGATGTTCTTGCCAAGCACGCCGATATTCTTCAATTCACCAATCGCCTCCTGCACGATGCGCACTGAATCAGGATACTCTGCGCGAATGTAAAGCACGCCCACTGACGAGCCAGCAAACCAGCCCGCGACGATCATGCCCAACAGCACTGAATGCGGACGCTGCTCCATAAGATACTTGTCAATGTAGGCGCCCGGATCGCCTTCGTCGGCGTTGCACACAATGTATTTCACCGATCCCGTCGCTTCACGACACGACTGCCATTTGAAATGCAGCGGGAAGCCCGCGCCACCGCGACCGCGCAGTTTTGATTCCTTCAATTCCACCAACAGCGCGTCCTGCCCCTTCGAGAACATGTCCCGCAGTGGAGCGTAGTATTTTTCGATGCCGGGAAACGGAGCCGTGAGCAGCGGCGGATTCAATGTGGAACCGACTGCATAGCGATCCGTGCAATCGCCTGCACCATTATCAAACAGCGACCCCAATGCAACCTCACTCTGACCAGAGTAATTTTTTCCATCATGCTGAAACGCCCCACCCTGATGACAGCGACCAAGACAGCAGATGTGACCGATCTCTTCTTCTTTGAAATTCTTCGCAAGATCATCGTGTAGTTTTTTCTGCGTGCCCGCGACGAGACAGGCCGAGCCATTGCACACAAAAACCTTCTTCCCCTCATTTCCCTTCTTCAAGAAATCGTAGAATGAAACAGCACCAAGCGAGATTGCATCGCCGACCAGATGATGTTCCGCAATCGCGTGGACGGTCTCCGGAGTCTCTGCCGTGCCAGTGGCGTCGGCGGCCTTGACCATGCGATCGAAGACATTGTTATCGAGTCCCTTGCGGAATGAGAGTGCACTTAGATTTTTTGACATTTTTGACGGTCTTTTTGGCTTAAATCTGCTCCCACCTTAATAGAAGCTATTACAGAAACCAATGTTTTTTCATAGATGAAGAGCGTGCTATGCACACCATGAGCCAAAAAAAGCAGGCAATAGCACAGCGCGAGAATGACTACATCAAGACCCTAAACCCAGCACATTTTTTGCCGACAGCCTAATATAGTAAATTGCTTATTTATCCCTAGATATTGCCTTCCATTTAGCCCGGTAGGCTGCGGTCCCGGCGCTGAGTGCTTCTCTGATTTTTTCACTATTAAATGGCACTTTAGCTGCGAGAGCGGCCTCGGCAGCATCTATGATCTCTGAACTCTGGGAATCGGTCAGCCAGCTTAATATCATGGGAGCGGCACTTTCGTCTGCGGTTTGCAACGAGGCTACTAGCGCCTGCGCAGCGGTTTCGTCCCCTATTTGTGTGAGTGTTATAAATGCCAGCGTATGCTTCGTGCTGCCAAACGGTGATTTCTTCAGAGCATCCGCCAGTGGCGGCACAGCATACGGAGAGGAAATTTTTGTCAGAGCCCAACCTGCATAATCCCAACGATCATCATGCTGGTCATCCGGAGCCGAAGCCGCCTGCAAGAGCAATTCAATACTCGATGGCGCACCTTCACGTGCCATAGCGCGCGCGACAGACTTGAGCATCTTGGGATCTTTTGACTCCCGCCACAATGGCTCAATCATTGCTGGAAGATATTTTTGCGATCCCCCACCGCCCAATTGTTCAATGAAAGAAATATTGGAACTCCTTATGTCCTGATCTGGCTGAATTGTTGCTGACCACAGAACGAATTCCGCGCCAACTTTTGTTTGGGTGCCTGCAAATGCACCTACAATAAGTCCTCTTTCTAAGTCAGTATAAGAACGGTCTATCACAAATTGATGCATTTTCTCTATGAATTCAGGCGAAGGTTCCTTTTCCGTTAAAGCAACAGTCAGAATGTTTGCAATTCCAGATTGCTTTCCAATATCTTTTTCAATTTTATTTGCATCTATATAGTGTTGAAAAATCTGATATATATCTAGTTTCGCTATTTCATCCAGTATTTCATTACGCTCCCGTGCCGGCATGTATTGAAATTTTCGATGTTGCCCCGCTCCATTGTCGGACGTATTCGCTTTTGAAACTGGCTCGGTTGCTGGTTGTGGAGAGGCTGAGTCTGTGCGCGTTGTTGGCTGATCGTCGGACGCAACTTTTGCATTTCTTGGTGAGGGCGCTGGCCAGTTAGACCACCATAAAAGTGTGCCACCAACCAGGAAGATGGCGGTTAGCAAAGTTAAGTTGCTATTATTATTCATAGAATTTTATGGAAACCAGGTTCGCACTATGTTGTGAAGTTGTGCTTTTATATCATCAACTTTATTCGGCTGCATCAAACTTTCTAGAGTCGTGATGGACCGAGCTTTGACTGAAGGCAGAAATGCCCGAAATGAATATGTGCGCTTTCCTCCTCTTTTCACCAAACTGCTCCTGCTCGGCGTCCCATGCGCGTTGGTGTTCTGGTATCAGAAAGATCATGCGCCGATCAAATATGGACCGGGAGTGATGGTGAAGGAGGAACCTGAGCAGACCGTGCTCACGACGTTTGCACAACCTGTGCTGAAGAATGGCTGGACATTGAAGCCTGTGGCGCAATACACGATCAAAGCACGGGTGCTCGGGCTAAGGCGTTATCAAGACGGCGCTTCCGCCAGTCTCGCGCCCTATGACCTTACTGTCGGCTGGGGTCGTATGTCGGATGAGACAGTTTTGGATCGGCTCGAGATTTCACAGAGTGACCGTTTCTACCACTGGCGTTATTGGGGTGCAGCGCCCATTCCTGAAGATGAAATCATCACGCACTCGGCCAATATTCATCTCATACCTGCCGATGATAGTGTGGCGCAAAGCATCGCCTCCTTGCGAATAGGTTCGCTGGTGCAAATGTCCGGTTGGCTGGTAGATGCCACTTATCCGGGTGCCGACAAGCCGTGGCGCAGCTCTTTAACGCGTGATGATGAAGGTGCGGGTGCTTGCGAAATTTTATATGCCCGTTCGTTGTTCTTGCTTCATTGAAGGCGACGTTTTTTACTACAAAATCATTTGTTTGTATGGAGAAAAGACCCTCCTTGACCATTGAGCGTTTTCATGATTGAATTATCACATGAAAGCGATCTTAACGTTGTTGCTCATCTTTCTGGGCTTGCCCATGTCACGCGCCTTGGAACCCGAGAAACAGAAGCCTATTGAGCTGACCACCCTGCTGGGCGAAACCTACCACAACGCCCGCATCATCAAGTCCACACCCGACGCTATCACAGTGGTGCATGATGCCGGTGTATCAAAAGTCTCTTTTGAAAGCTTGGGCGATGAGTGGAGAAAAATGTTTAACTACGACGCGGACAAGGCTCGGGAGTTTCAAAAAAAAGAGGAAGCAAAAATCCTAACTGCCGAAGATAATCGCAAGAAAGCGCAAAAGGAACGCGAGGATCAAGCCAGTAAACTAATGTCCGAACTCGCGCTCCGTGAAAGCCAACGCAAGGAATTCGAGGCCAAGCTCGCCAGACAGCAGGCGGAGTCTGCTCCCAAGACCACCGTATTGAGCAGCACGACAGAAGTCGTTGTTCCTCCGACCACGCCCATCACCCAAGTCTATACTCCCGGCTACACACGCGGCCAAAACGTCCAGAGCACGACCATCATCGAAGGCACCATTTTCACTCCCGGTGATGGCAGGCTTTATTACTTCAACCCCGGCTGCGGCGGACCTATTTATTACACACCGTCCTACACGATCCCGTATTGCCCGCCTAACACGAATCAACCACCCATCTGTCCGCCGCCCCCACAGCTTAGACATGGGACGCCTTTCAGCATTGGAAACGGATCGTTCCAGATCACGCGCTAACTAGTCTGGGGCATTTTATTGATGAGCGATCTGCCAGCGCAGATTTGAAGGGTGACGGCCCTGCTATATATGGGGCGTCTTGGTGAAGCAGCGGGTCAACCAGATCGCTACCAATGAAGTGGCTGCACCAGTGGAATCCGCAATAAGATCGAACATTGTTTCGTGAATATTCTGCTGGATGTGAGTGTGCCAATACATGTCGGAGAACAGTTCTCCAAACTCCCAAAAAACACCGACAGTGTTCGCCATGGCAAAGGCAAATAAGTAGCGGCCAAAGGGCGTGGGAATTCCCAAAATACTCTTAAGGCAGTGCTGGGCCTCAAACAAAAAATAGGCAATAGCCGCTCCACCACTGAAATGCATCATGAAGTCGAGCTGTTGACGATATGAGGTCTTGGCGACGATGGCGTGCAGGATAAGCACCGTAACCGGAGCCCAACCGGCTCTTATAAATAATCTGGTCAGCAAAGAGATCATCTGTGATTTCGATACCCCTCAGCTTCGTTCGTTGCATTGGCATCATGCCAATGCCCGAGCAAGGGCGAGACGCCCTTGCTAGAAATCAATAACGAAAAATCTCGCCCGCTTTGAAGAAGCGTTTCAGTTCTGCATCGGCGTTTTCAAGAGAGTCTGAAGCGTGAGCGATGTTGAACATCAT
>JBBRNC010000116.1:0-4827 GCA_038230495.1 Verrucomicrobiales bacterium | reverse complement strand
GGGAATCACTACTCGCTTGAAGTGGAGTTGGGACACGCGACGGGCTTCGACCTTGATGGCGGTGACATCGTAGTTTTCAATGACGAGCTTTTCACCCTGCTTTGGGATATGTCCGAGCTGGTGCGTGACATAGCCGCCCACAGTGGTCACATCATCGCTATCAAGTTCGAGGTCGGAATGTTCTTTCAACTCATAGAGGTTCAATGATCCATCGGCCTCGAATTCATCCTCATTGATGCGGCGGAACTCCGGCTTCTCGACGATGTCGAATTCATCTTGGATGTCGCCCACGAGTTCCTCGACAACATTGTCCAGCGTGACAATGCCCACGGCACCGCCGTATTCGTCCACGACGAGCGCGAGATGCGCGTGCTTCTCGAGGAAGTTTTTCAGCAGTTTGTCGATGGGCATCATCTCGGGAACCATGAGCAGCTCGCGCCTGATGCGGCGCAGATCGCGACTGTCTTCATGCACGAGGCGCAGGATGTCTTTGATGTGGATGAGACCGACGGTGTGATCGAGATGGCCCTCGACCAGCGGGAAACGGGTGTGCTTGGAGTCGAGAGCGAGCTTGAGATTGACCTCGAATTTTTCTTCGAGATCGAGCCAAACCACGTCTTTGCGCGGGGTCATGAGATCGCGCACGTTGAGGTCATTAAGACCAAGGGCATTGAGCACGATGTTCTTCTCTGTCGCAGTAACTTCATCGGCGGTCTCACTTTCAGAGACGATGTGTTTTAATTCCTCCTCGGAATGCGCGTGCTCGGTGCTGTCCACAGGTTTGATGCGGAAGACTTTTCGCAGCAAGAAATCCGTGGAATGACTCAGCAACCAGATCGCCGGACGGAAGACCAAGAAGAAAATATGCAACGGGCGGCAGAGCAGCAGTGCGGTCGGAAGCGCATTACGAATGGCGAAGACCTTGGGCAACTGCTCGCCCAGCACGACGTGCAAATAGGTGATCATCAGATACGCAATCGTGAGCGCGATGCCATGCACCACCGCATCACTGGTGAAGCCCATCTTAAATAGTAACGGCTGCACCATGTGCGCCAGATACGGCTCCCCAACCCAGCCCAGAGCGATGCTGGTGAAGGTCACGCCGAGCTGCGACGCTGGAAGATACGCTTCCAGATTGCTCGAGATCGTCCGGGCGAGCACTGCCCCCCGGTCTCCATCATCAATGCGTTCCTGAAGTTGACTGTCGCGCACCTTCACAATGGAATACTCCGCCGCGACGAAAAAGGCGTTCAGCAGGATGAAGAAGAATATCACGCCCGCGCTCCACAGCGCCTCACCCGGCGTCAAATCCCATACCCGCGTCACCTCAATAGAGGCGAGCGCTGCAACGGCTATGGCTGTGGGTGTAATCATGGTCTGACGCGAAGCAGTTTCCGCGCCTCAAATTTTTTCATAGGATCCGTCCACGCGTTTTTCCAGCACCGTGAAGCCAGCGCTCTTCGCTTCGGAGAGCGAGAGGGGCTTCGTGATGCGTGGAGAATTCACGGGCTGAATGATTTTTTGCACAGGTTTTTTACAGAGAGGACAATGAGTGAGTGGCGGACGACTGACGGGGCGTCGCAGGTCGAATCCAGGACGGCAGCGGGGGCAGCCTTCCTCGGGATTTTCGGCTTGGTAGTGATAGATCGGCATCCTAAAAAAGGAAAATGCCGCTGGTGCGGCACTTTCGCAAAGTCTGAAAGCTGTTCTGTCCGGTAGGGACTACCAGCTAGATTTCGTGACGCCCGGCAGGAGACCCTGCGAAGCGAGTTCACGGAAGGTCAGACGGGAAACCTGGAAGCGGCGCATGAAAGCGCGACGGCGACCAGTGACGCGGCAGCGATTGGTCAGACGGGTAGGACTGGCGTCACGAGGAAGCATCGAGAGTCCGACGTAGTCTTTTTTTGCCTTCAGTTCTGCACGAACCTTGGCGAATTTTGCCACGGTTTTTGCCTTGCGTTTGTTGCGTTCAAGCCAGCACTTTTTTGCCATAAGAGGCGCACATAGTATGGAGGTTGTTTATGTTTGCAAATGAAATTTTGCCCTGTTCCACGCGCCCCTTTGATCCCCCACATATGACCGAGTAAATGCCTGAAACTCGAACCTGTGCAACTTTTCACTGGCTTTCGCGTCCCACTTCGGTAAGGACAAACGAATATGATAAACGGAATTTTCCTCGCATTTGTTTTCCTCGCCGCTGGCGTCGTCGCCTTCATCTTCCTGAAAAAAGGGGCCATGTGAACCATGAGCACTCGCATTGAAAAAGACAGCATGGGCGAGATGCCCGTGCCCGCCGATGCCCTCTACGGAGCCAGCACCCAGCGCGCCGTCCTGAACTTCCCTGTCAGCGGACGGCCCGTCCCCTACCCCATCATCCACGCTTACGGCCTCATTAAAGGAGCCGTCGCCCGCGTGCATGGCGAGCTGGGCATCCTGCCAAAGGACAAAGCCGCGCTCATCGAGCAGGCCTCACAGGAAGTCGCCGAGGGCAAACTGGACGCGCATTTCATCATCGACACCTACCAAACCGGCTCCGGCACCAGCACCAACATGAATGCGAACGAGGTCATCTCGAACCGCATCTGCCAGATTGCCGGCAAGCCCATCGGTGCCAAAGACCCCGTTCACCCGAACGACCACGTCAACATGGGGCAGTCGTCCAACGACACCTTCCCCACCGCGATGCACGTCGCCGTCGCCCAGGAGTTGAACAAAAAGCTCCTGCCCGCGATGGAGGCCCTGCATTCATCGCTCGATAAGAAAGCCGCCGAATTCTGGGACGTGCTCAAGATTGGCCGCACCCATCTCATGGAC
Source organism: Verrucomicrobiales bacterium (assembly GCA_038230495.1). GTDB lineage: Bacteria > Verrucomicrobiota > Verrucomicrobiia > Verrucomicrobiales > Verrucomicrobiaceae > VFKE01. The sequence goes on along the minus strand of JBBRNC010000116.1, from coordinate 2,013 downwards.
GCCACGCCCGTCCGTCTCGGCCAAGAGTTCAAAGGCTACGCGCGGCAGGTCGAACTCGCCGTGGACCGCGTCCACAAGGCGCTCAACGCCATCATGGAGCTGCCCCTCGGCGGCACCGCCGTCGGTACCGGCTTGAATTGTCACCCCGACATGCCCGCCAAGGCCATCGCCATCCTCGCCGAGAAAACCGGCCTGCCCTTCCGCGAAGCCAAGGATCACTTTGAAGCGCAATCAGCGAAAGACGCCCTCGTCGAAGCCAGCGGCCAGCTCAAGACCATCGCCACCAGCCTCTTCAAGATCGCCAACGACGTCCGCTGGCTCAGCTCTGGCCCCCAGTGCGCCATAGGCGAGATCGCGATCCCCGCCACCCAACCCGGCAGCTCCATCATGCCCGGCAAAGTGAACCCGGTGATGTGCGAAAGCCTCATGCAGGTCTGCGCAAGAGTCATCGGCAACGACGCCACCGTCACTTGGTGCGGCGCCAACGGCAATCTCAACCTCAACGTCATGATGCCCGCCCTCGCCGCCGCGTTGCTCGAGAGTATCGAGTTACTAACCAATGCCAGCATCATCTTTAAAACCCGCTGCGTGGACGGCATCACCGCCAAGAAAGAGCGCTGCAACGACCTCATCGAATACAGCCTCGCCATGGTCACCGGGCTTAACTCCAAGATAGGTTACGATAAGGCTGCTGAGATAGCCAAGCTAAGTGCTAAGACGGGAACCCCCGTGCGGAAACTCTGCATGGAGCGGTTACAGGAATTAGGGATTACCGAAGCTGAATTGAACGAAGCCCTCGATGCTGCGAGAATGACCAAGCCGGATGCCGGGATGGTCGGGGCTGGGGGTGGGTAGTGCGAAGATCTGAATTGAGCTGCCTCCAAAAAGACCCGACCGTGAGCTAGTAGATTCAGGTAATCCATATCTTCAAAAAGAATTGGCTTCCATACCTGATACGGTCATATGTATCCACTGTGAAATTCTGCAATATTTTTACCCATCCCATCGCGGCAGCCTTAGGATGGATCGTCGGTGTTCTATCGGCGATTTTCACCGTATACGGCTACGTTAACTCAAGGGCGTATCCGGAGATCTCCTACTATGTCAACCCTGCTACAGCCCCCGTGGTTGTCCAAGGGAAGACGTCGGCACTTACTGTCGCATTCAACGGAAAGGAGGTTACCGACAATGTGACTGCCGTTCAGATTACAGTCTGGAATGCTGGGAAGAAGGCGATCAGTGGCACTGATATTCTCAATTCTGTCATTCTCCGTGCCCCTGGTCGAATATTGGAAGTCACAACAAAAGGGCTGAGCCGACCATTGATTGAGATGAAGGCGGTAGCATCCCAATCAGACTCAAGCGAAGTCAGGTTGAATTGGAAGATATTGGAATTCAACGACGGCGCCACTTTTCAGATCATTCATGCGGGGACTGCTAAGCCTTCTATGAAAATTGAAGGAGCCTTCGTTGGTCAACCGAGCATCCTTCAACTCACCCAAGCAGGTGTGCAAACCCCGCAGAATTCGATCTTTGGAATTCATTTTTCTAATCGCGCATCTCTAATTCTGACGGCCCTTCTGGCTATGGGTGCATCAGTATTCGTCAGCTACGGCAATTCTCTCCCGCGCAAGACCACTCCTGAAGAAGGTCCGGACGAGAACCCTCCTAAGCACGAACCGGTATCGGGAAAGTTCGACTTGTGGTTTCTCGTGACAATCTCTGTCTTGGTCGTGATGCTCGCCGTTTACAGCAAAATCACGACAAGACCACAGCCTCCGGATTTCTCAGCGAGCGGCTATTCTAGCGATTCTTGATCGGCGCTCGTTGAATACGCACACTCCATAGCAATGGCGTGAAAGGGGTCTGACAAGAATGGCACTGAAATAAGGCATCAAGCTGCGTGGGCGGCATCGTCATTTGAGTTGTAGAGGTGGCGTGGTTTTGTCATCAAAGTGAACTTGTTTTGCCGCGCTTTGCACACGCGCGGTTCTTTGCGCCCAGGTCGTTTTT
>JBBRNC010000115.1:0-4843 GCA_038230495.1 Verrucomicrobiales bacterium | reverse complement strand
GATGCAGGGCTTGGGCGCGGACTCCGGCGGTGCAGGGCATGACATCAGCCTCGGTGATCGCTGGCACGAGACGTTGGAGTGATCGGACAAATTCCGCGCGACTGAATGAACGAACGATTTCGTGAAAACCATCGCGCCAATGCTTGGCGGCCAGTTTCCAGAAGCCGGGAAATGTGAGCGTCTCGGCGAGGTCACGAAGGTTGACAGTCAGCTTCGTGTAACCCTCGCGCGCGAACGCGAGAACGGCGTTCGGCCCGAGATGCACCGAGCCGTCGATCATCTTGGTGCAATGCACACCGAGAAAGGGGAACAGGGGATTGGGCACCGGATAAATCAGTGTCTTCACTAAGCCCGCCTTCTCTGGCTTCAAGGTATAATACTCACCACGAAAAGGCACAATCTTGGCGCTGACATCCGCGCCCGCGAGCCGGGCCACGCGGTCGCTGTGCAACCCGGCGCAGTTGATGAGCATTTTAGTTTCAAGGTCACCGGCATTAGTCTGCACCACGCCATCATTTATTTTCAGGACGCGCACTCCACAGCGGATTTCACCGCCGGCCTGTTGCACCAGTTCAGCCAACTTAGCGACCACGGCCTTGTAATCCACGATGCCAGTTGCAGGCACATGTAATGCTGCGATGCCGGAGCAGTTGGGTTCAATCTCATGCAGTTCCTCTGGCGTAAGCCTGCGCACGGAGAGCCCATTCTCGATACCGCGTTGGTAAAGCTTTTCCAGACCAATGAGTTCATCGCGCTCTGTAGCCACAATGACTTTGCCACAAATCTCATGCGCGATGCCGTGCTCGCGGCAAAATGCGACCATGGAGGCATTACCAGCCTTGCAAAACTGCGCCTTGAAGCTACCCGGCTTGTAATAGATACCGGAGTGAATGACACCACTGTTGCGCCCGGTTTGGTGCTTAGCGAGACGCCCCTCTTTCTCCAGCACGACAACCTTGCTACTAGGAAAGCGCTGCTGCACCGCATAAGCGGTGGCCAAACCCACAATGCCGCCGCCCGTGATGACAACATCGTTCATAGGCAATGGTCCAGCTCCGATAGGAAGCGATAACCGGACGGGAGAAACACAAAATTGATCTCCGGGAAGGCAGCAAGTGCAGCAGGCGAAACCAACTTCTTCAAGCGCAGTCGCGGTTCGTTAAAGATACCAAAGCAAACGTAATCTAGATCGGCAAAAAATGCCCAAGCTGCTTTACGCTGCAATTCGTTGGTCAACAGTTCCAGCATGACCGGAGGACGGTAGGCGGCAAGCACGGCGGAGGCACCGGCCAGCAGCTTCATCTCGTGTCCCTCGACATCAATCTTGACGATCAACTGATCCGCTGTCGCCTGTAGTTCGCTTAGGTAGCTGTCAAGGGTGCGCACGCGAACTACGATTTCCCGAGCGTCACCTTCACGCTCCGCATGCGCCTTGTCAAAACTGCTAAGAAATGACGACTTGGAAACATAAAAACGCATCTCGCCTGGCGCGTCGGACAAGGCCACAGGCTCCCATTGAGCCTTTGTGAAGCCATTGTGGGAAAAAAGCTGCTGCCCGAACGTATGCAATTCTAAGTTTGGCTCAAACAGCCAGCAACGGCAGCCTGCCGACAGGGCATAGATCGAGCTGACTCCAATGTTTGCCCCCAAGTCCAGATACAGCGAGCCGGGGCCAGCGTGGTTAATCAGGAACTCTTGCAGTCGCTTTAAGCCTGTGTCGTGGATTTTGTAGTCGAAGGCAAAGCCGCCCGAAAAGCGTTCCCTAGCTGTAACTGCCACCTTGAGCGTTCTGCCGTTGGTCAAAGTGACAGCCCATTCAAATGATCGCCGCCCAGGACCTATAATACCATGCCCGATCAGATAGGCCAGCCACCGGTGAGGCAGGCGGTTATAGATCGCATTCGCCAGTGGAGGACTGACAGCAAGCAGCACGCGCTGATAAAAATATCCAAGGGCATCGCGACCAGCGATGAGCACACGACTACGGATGGAGGCTAGTAGGTTCATGGTAGCTTTCAATGATTCTCCCATTCGAGCAAATTCTGAACGGTTCCTTTCCGCGTGGGATCATGCAAATAGACACCACCACCCGCTTCCAGATGGAAAGCTGCAGCACCTCGCACGTTATCGTAAACAATTCCCTCCAACTGATCCCAAAGTGCCGCATCAATGGTATACCCTCCCCCCATCAGAGTGTGCTGGGGAATGCGAGCCACAAATTGATGCACTCCGGGATCGCCATTGGTCGGCACTCTAACATCTTCCGGCGAACTGCTAGTGATGAGCACGCCATCTGCTGAAATGAGGCTAATTCCAAAGCGGAGTGCCCGGTGCTTCCGGCTGTTTCGATAACGAATGCGGATCACCAGCGTATCACAAGTAAGCCCCACGTTCACTGGCTCACCGACTTCATTGACGACATAACACGTCTTCAGATAACTGTCGGCGTTTGTTTTAAGACGAAACGCCGAAGCTGCGGAGCAGTCTTTGAGATACATATCCACGGTTTCCTTGGAAGAGCCGATGGCATGCATTTGTCCTTGCTGCATCAGAATCCCCCTACTGCACAGGTTCTTTACCGCGCCCATGTTATGGCTCACAAACAATACCGTCCACCCACCCGACGCACGTCCTGCATCTTGCCAAGACATTTTGCTTGAAACTGCGTCTTGAAGCTCCCCGGCTTGTAATAGATACCGGAGTGAATGACTCCACTGTTGCGCCCGGTTTGGTGGGCGGCCAATCCACTTTCCTTCTCGAGCACGAGCACCCGACTTCCCGGGGTCCGTGCAAGCAATGCCTGCGCAGTGGCAATACCCACAATTCCACCTCCAATGATGACAACATCCGCCTTACTCACAGGTAGCAAACAAGATAGTCTCTTCTGAGTGAATGGTATAGTGCCCAAGATGAAAACGATACTCAGGCAGCATTTTGTCAATTAGGCGTGGCAATGTGGTGAAGTCCTCCAGTGAGTGATAGAGAGCCACAGCCAACTTGGGTTTTTGTAATTTGATCGTATTCTTCGCACCTTCAAGCACCCTGCCTTCAGCTCCCTCAACATCGAGTTTAATATAGTCCAAATGGCATTTCCCATTAGCCTCGACCCAACCATCGATGTGTCGCGTAGTAGCACTCAGACCATCATGGCCCCCTAACGTTAGCGTTGTCGCCGGGCCCGCCTCACCAAAGTGCAGAATCTCTCCCGTCACATTCCAAAGTGCCTCCTCATGAATGTGGATGCGAGGCTTCAGCACCGGATTGCGATTTAGATTTTGCCGCATTACATCCAAGTTAGCAGGCGAAAATTCAAATACATGCACCGCCCCGTCTCTTCCTACACGATCAGCAAAATACAGAGTCGTGTCTCCCCAGCAGCCGCCGCCATCAAGCACCACGTCCCCAGGATCGGCCGCTACGACGGGGGCACCTACTTCATTGAACCGATACTGCTCCAACACAAATGTGTTCAACACGTTCAGCTTGTGCGCACGCAACCTCACATCCATGCCCAACGGCGTCAGATCATAGTCATCAAGCCAGCCATCAAGGATTTCCATCCTCGCCACATGTGGTTTGATCATTGCTTTACCCTGAATATCACTAACCCCCTGCCAAAAAGCATCATTGCAACGTGCCAGTCGCGTATGCCGTGAACCCAGCACCCTATACGCCATCACCTCCACTAAGGTGCGACGGGACACTGGATCTGACAATCGTTCATAGAGCCAACTCAGCCCTTCCAAATGCGGCTCCAGAGCGGCAATGTTATTCTCCACCACCTGCTTGTGGTAAGCGTTGTCGCGACGCCAGCCAAGCCGAGCCATTCCATTCTGGAGCATATCGGATGCCGCCATGCCAAACCGTTTTGGAAGTGACAATCCCATCTTAGTAAAGCGCAATACATCCAAATTAGCAGAGCGATGCTCCATGAGATCACTAGCAATTCGTTTCAATAATTCAAAGTAAAATGGATCGATCATAAGATAGATTAGTTATTGACCAGCCACGTCGCCGGAAGCTGGAAAACTCCAGCCCTAGAGAATTCCGAAACGTATGCTCGCTCCTTCGCTGCTTCGATCTGAAACTGCGCAATATTCGGCTGCTCGTCATACACTATGCCCTGCGCACCGTGCCACAGTGATGCACTGATCTGGTGTGCACCTTTCATCAAAGAGTTCTTTGGTAGTTTAGCCACCACTCTGTGCTCTCCCTTGCCATCGGGCGTAATCACACCTTCATCTTCTGGCGTGCAGACTGTAATGACGGCACCATCTGCAGAAGCAATTGAAAAACCCACTCGCAGCCCCTTAATTGTATGAAGATTCATGTAAGTGATCGCCACTAGCAGCTCATCATTTGTAAACGGGGCCGTAGCGGGCTGGCCATTTGTATGCAGAAGCTGACAGTCTTTGATATGGCTTTCGCATCCAGAGTTCGGTTTAAAATTACCACTCGTGTGCGCTTGTCGCAGATATGTCGCTATCACATCCTCCACAGGCCCGCTTTGGATTATCTGTCCTCGCGACATCATTAGACCCCTGCCGCACAAGCTCTTCACCGCCCCCATGTTGTGACTAACAAAAAGCACCGTCCGACCGCTGCCACGTGCCACGTCCTGCATCTTGCCCAGACATTTTGCCTGAAACTGCGCGTCTCCCACCGCCAGAACTTCATCCACGATCAATATCTCCGGCTCCAGATGTGCGGCCACGGCGAAGGCGAGACGGACATACATGCCGGATGAGTAGCGCTTTACTGGCGTATCAAGAAACTTCTCAATCTCGGCAAAGGCCACGATTTCATCAAACTTGGCTTTGATCTCATGGCGGTGCATTCCGAG
>JBBRNC010000114.1:0-4893 GCA_038230495.1 Verrucomicrobiales bacterium | reverse complement strand
CTGGGCGATGACGCGATGCACGGCACGAAGATCGACGTGGACACTTATGTTCCGCGCACATTGTCCACTGACTTCAAGCGCCACGGTCGGCTCAATCTGGAGTTCTGCCGTGAGATCGGTGGCTTTCTCGCGGACGCGCTCGGCTATCTCCACAGTTACGGGCTGACACATCGCGACATCAAGCCTTCCAACATCATCTTCGTGGGAGGGGTGTGCATGCTGGCGGACATCGGTCTCGTCGCCGCGCATGGTGAGCGGACGTTTGTCGGCACGGAAGGATTCGTGCCACCTGAGGGGCCGGGCACTTTTGCGGCGGACATCTACAGTCTGGGGAAAGTTTTGTATGAGATCAGTTCTGGAAATGATCGCATGGATTTTCCGGGAGTGCCGGACGATTTGCAGATGGAGGAGATGAGATTCTGGCGTGGTTGGAATCAAGTGATCTGCCGGGCCTGTGCGCCGGATGTATTTGAGCGCTATGCCAGCGCGGCGGACTTTGCCGTAGCGTTGCGCGAGGTTGGTGTCATCAAGCCGGAGCCGCTGGGGCGGCGTATTTTACGCGGGGTGATTCGGATTTCAGCTGGTGCGATTTTTACTGGCACTGCTCTGTCCATTGTCATGCATCAACGAGACTGGCGTATCGCCATGCCAGCACTGGATGCATCGAATCTGACGCCGGAGGAACTTGCGAGAATGCGACTGCCGCGCGATGGGCGATTCTGGATGAATAGCGAGGGACTCCGTTTCGTCTGGCGCGAGGGACACCACATCGCGGATCGGCCCGTGACGCTTGAACTGTTCAATAAATTCCTCGATGCGACCATGCACCCATTTGAAGGCGAGGTCGTGCCTTGGCTACCCAAGGGCGGTAAGCAGGAATATATTGTGGTTGTGCCGCCCGATGATGCGAATGCGTTTTGCGACTGGCTAAATCGGGAAGATCGCTCATCGGGCGCGATGAATGATGACTACGAATATCGCTGGAAGGCTGACGTTGCGGTCCGCCCCGCAGCGGGAACTCGTGAGCAATGGTCGTCATTGCGGCTCGAACTGGAGCGACTGCATTTCGGAAGGGTGGCCATCACGAGTTCGCCTTCCGGCGCAGTCGTGTTGGCGAACGGAGAATCAGTCGGCATGACGCCGCTCAGCACTTCGCGTGTGCGAGCTGGCATGGGAACTTTTGAAATGCATCTGCCCGGTTACAAACGCGAGGTGATAAACGGCAAGGTCGAGGAGGGAAATATTCTCAAACTGGATGTCGTGATGAAGCCGACGCGAGCCGTGGTGTTCGGCAAGAAATGGACTAACTCACTGGGCATGGAGTTCGCGCCACTCGGAGACGTATTGATGGCTGCCTCAGAAATTCGCCGAGCGGACTACGAAGAATTTTTCCGCCAGATGGTCAGCTCAGCGCCGCCGCCCGTTCCGTTGGATGCTGACCGCACATTGCCGATGACGCATGTATCTCGCGCTGATGCGCAGTCCTATTGTCGCTGGCTGACTATGGTCGAGAAATCGAAAGGTTTGCTCGAGGAGAATCAAGCTTATCGATTGCCCACAGATGATGAATGGAGCATGGCGGCTGGCTTGCCGCGCGAAAAAGGTGATGCACCCGAAGAGCGCAATGATCGCATCGAAGGTATTTATCCCTGGGGCTTCAACTGGCCACCAACACGAGCTGCGGCAAACTTATGGGACGGAACAGGACAAAAAAACAAAGAAGGCATCAAAGGATATAAAGATGGGTTTCCGGGACTCGCGCCAGTGCGTTCGTTTCCGCCAGATTCACGAACGGAAATTTTTGATCTCGCTGGAAATGTCTGGGAGTGGGTGGAGGAAGACTACGGCGGCAATGATTCCAAGCTCACTCGAATGGGTGTGGTCCGCGGTGGAAGCTGGCGCACAAAGGAGCGCATGGAATTGCTCTCATCTCACCGCCGCGCCATCAACGTCATTTCACGAGTGGACGACATCGGATTCCGCATGGTTCTCAGCATAGAAAATGTCCACGCTCGTGAGGATGAGTGAGTAAACTGGCCAATTTGCATTCGCAATAAGCGGATGCCATGCTTTAGCTTCCCGAACATGAACGCACTCGCATTCCCCGCCATTGAAGCCAAGCTCAGCGACCTCTGCACCGCTATTGCCTCCAATCCAGATGTTCTCTCCGCCCGCGAGCGCGCAGAGGCTTTTCTTGCTGATGAAAATGCCGTCGGTCTCTATCGTGAAGTCATCATGATGGGGCGCAGTCTGGAGCAGCGCGAACGCGAAGGCGCAGAGATCATGCCTGCCGAGGTTCTTTCCTACGAAGAATTACAAGGCAAAGCCGACGCCCATGACGGCATTCGCGCTTTTTCGGAAGCACAACAGGTGCTGCAAGGTGTGGCCAATCTCGTCAACGGATTCGTCAGTAAGACGCTCGAAAAAGGCCGTGTGCCTTCAACCGAGGAAGTGTTTGGCGGCGGCGGTTGCGGCGAAGGCTGCGGCTGTCATTGAGCATGGCGTGCGGACAACCGCAACAGCATCTCTCCTGACAAATCAAATGGCGAGCTTTCAAATTCACGAGCTTCGAAGCAGTCAGGTTGAACCTTGGATCGACGCGTTGGGCGGACTGCGCATCCGCGTTTTCCGGGACTTTCCCTATCTCTATGATGGAACTCTCGAGAGTGAGCGCGACTACTTGCAGACTTATCAAAAAGCAGTGGGCAGCTTGGTGGTGATCATTACTGATTCGAGCGGCACGCTCGTCGGTGCGACGACTTGTCTGCCGATGATCGAGGAGGGGCCAGAGTTTCAAGAGCCGTTCATTCAGCAGGGCTACGATCTCAATCAGATCATGTATTTCGGCGAAAGCATTCTGCTGCCGGAGTGGCGCGGGCGCGGGATTGGCAGGATATTCTTTGAACGTCGGGAGGATCATGCGCGGCGACTGGGATTGAAGACGACGACTTTCTGCGCTGTGGATCGTCCGGAGGATCACCCGATGCGCCCCGTGAACTACCGGACGCTCGATGGATTTTGGGAATCATGTGGCTATGTGAAACAACCTAATTTGCAAACTTCCTTCACATGGAAAGAAATCGGCGAGCAAACTGAATCGCCGAAAACGCTCACCTATTGGATGAAATCATGGAACGACTAAGGCTCGATCTCTGGACTTTTGATGTCGGCGCTAGTGCGGCAAGTCCTGCGGAGTTCGCGGACATTGTGACACAGCGGGCGCTGGAATCATGGGACAGTGGTGCGGACGTCGTAGTTTTTCCAGAGTTCACATGGATGGGTTTGGAGCGTTTTGTCAGCGGGCCGAAAAAGCTTAAAGATGTTTCAGATTTATTTTGGGGTAAGCTTTGGGGTGGGATTTGCAAGAAACTCGATAGGACTGACAAGGCGGTGGTGCTGGGCACAGTTCCGTTTTTAGATGATGACGGACTTATAAAAAACCGCGCGCCGATCTTGAGCGAGGGAAGGGTTCTTCATCAGGACAAGATTCACCTCACACCATGGGAATACGCCTTTAGTGGTGGAGGGCCACTGAGAATTTGGAGCTTCCGTGGATACAAGCTGGCAGTGGTCATTTGTCTTGATGTCGAGATACCGGAAATCTCTGCAGCCTTGCGCGGCAGCGGGCTGGATTTGATGCTCGTGCCCAGCGCCACGGAAAATGAAATGGGCGTTGATCGCGTCGGTTGTTGTGCAGCGGCGCGCGCCGTTGAATTGGGGTGTTATGTCGGAGTCAGTCATCTAGTCGGGCGAACGAAGTCGGAATTGATTGATGACAATATTGGTCGTCTAGCTTTGTTCGCCCCTTCTCAATCGTCGTTCATTGACTGTGAACGCGGAGATGACCGATTACTGTATCAAGATGGATTCCATTGCCGCTCATTTAACCTCGACATGAATGCCATTCTGAAATCCCGAACGCTCCGTCATGAAACCAATCCATCGAAGATACGCCCCAGCATCATCCGGGTCGAAGATGACAGACCACATTAAATTCGCGTCCCCATGAAATCACTTATTCAAGAATACTACTTAGCATTCAATACTGGCGACCGAGAAGCGCTGCTCGCCATACTCACCGATGACGTCGTCCACGAGATCAACGAAAGCGCTGCGGAGACGGGCAAAGTCGCCTTCCGCGATTTCCTCAAACGGATGGATCGTTGTTACCAGGAAACCGTGGAGGAGCTAGTAGTCTTCACCAGCGAAGATAAAAATCGCGGCGCCGCCGAGTTTTTCATACGCGGCAAATACCTTGCCACGGAAGACGGACTGCCAGAAGCCAGCGGCCAGACTTACTATCTCCGCGTTGGCGCATTCTTCGAGCAGCGGGAAGGCAGAATTTCACGCGTCACCAATCACTACAATTTGCAAGCATGGCTGCGCATGGTTGGGGCCTGATCTTCGTTAATTGAGAAATCGTGCAGGAGTTACTTTGATGGCCACTAAGAGACATATCCTCAACATGATCATCGCCAGTCTCCGGCGTGAGCTAGATGCCTGCATGATGGCGGCACGCGAGGCGACCGCAGCAGCGACCGACCCCGGAAGTAAAGCCGAGAACAAGTATGACACGCGCAGCTTGGAGGCGTCCTATCTCGCCAGAGGACAGGCCTTGCGAGTATCAGAACTTCACGAGGCAGTGCTCACATTTGAAACGCTGAGCCTGATCGAATTTGCGCCCAATCAAGCCATCATTACCGGCGCGTTAGTTGTGTTGGCAGATAAAAATGAAGAGGCTCTTTATTTCTTCGGCCCATGCGCTGGCGGCACCAGTGTGGAGTTGGACGGCCAAGAAATTCTTGTCATCACACCAGCCTCGCCGCTTGGAAGAGAATTGCTGGGCAAGAAGGCGGGAGAAACGATCAGGCTAAGTTCAGGATCGACGATGAT
>JBBRNC010000113.1:0-4915 GCA_038230495.1 Verrucomicrobiales bacterium | reverse complement strand
TTTCCGCTCGGTGATGTCGCGCACAATTTTTGATGCACCTACAATTCGACCCTGGCTATCGGCGACGGGGGAAATGCTCAACGTGACGTCCAGCAGCTTGCCATTTTTTCGGCGGCGGACGGTTTCGAATTGCGGAACGAATTCTCCCCGCATGATGCGCTCCATGATGTGAGTCTCGTCAAGCTTTCGGGCGGGGGGAAGAAGCATCGTGACCGGTCGGCCGATTGCCTCCTGGGCCGTGTAGGCAAAGAGTCGCGTCGCTGCGCGATTCCAGCTAATGATGATGCCGTGGCCGTCGGTGCCAATAATGGCATCATTCGACGAACTGACGATGGCCGCGAGCCGGGCGCTGGCTTCCTCCGCTTTCTTGCGCTCGGTGATGTCGCGGACAATTTTTGACGCGCCAATGACTTTTCCCGACGCGTCCTTGATGGGGGAAATGGTCAGCGAGACCTGCAGGCGGCGACCATCCTTTGTGATGCGCTGGGTTTCGAGGTGCTCGACGGGCTTACCGGCGAGAATTTGCTGCAAAATATACTCCTCCTCGTGGTGGAGGTCGGGCGGGGTCAGATGCAGGTTGGGATGACCGATGATTTCTTCCGCGGTGTAGCCAAAGAGCCGTTCCGCGCTCGCATTCCAAGTGGCGACGACGCCATCCAGCGTCTTGCTCAGAATCCCGTCATCCGCAGTTGACACGATCGCGGCCAGGCGGGCCAGCACTTCCTCCGCTTGCTTGCGCTCGGTGATGTCGTTGTGAACGCCGACCCATCCGCGGATCTCGCCGTCCCCGCCGAAGACCGGCACGGCTCGAACCGAACACGAGCGCCAGACTCCATCGTGCCGTCGCACGCGGTGTTCAAACTCAAACAGCCGCTTTTCCGCCACCGCCGCATTCCAGGCGTCGATGGTGGGCTGGGCATCGTCGGGATGCACTGCCCGGGCCCAGCCATAGCCCTTATATTCCTCCAGAGTTTGGCTGGTGAACTGGGCCCAGCCGGGCTGCTCTCCTTCCATCATACCCTGCGCGTTGTTCGTCCAGATGAGATTGCTCACCGCGAGCGCCGCCACGCGGAATCGCTCTTCGCTTTCGCGCAAGGCTGCTTCCGTTTTCTTGCGCCCGGCGATTTCTCCCTGCAATTGCCTGTTCAACTTCTCCGCGTCTTCCGTGAGTTCATGCTGGCGCAACCCGGCAATCAGCAGCGCTTCATTTACCGCAACAGTTTTTTGAAGCAAGGTGGCGGTCTTCGCCAGTTGGATGATCACTCCCTCGGGACGTTCGTTTGCATCCAGCGCCGGCCACATTGCATACAGCCAGGATGCCAGAGCAGGATCGGTGTCGTCCTCCTGCGCATGGGTGGCGGCTTCACCCGTTTGATAAACGCGGTCCAGAATCGGCAGGCATTGGTCCCCCCGATGCACGATGTCAGCAAAGGATTTCCCGAGAAGTTCCTCCCTGGATTTTCCAAGCAGCCGGCAAAAAGCGGAATTCACATGGGACACAATATGCGCGCTGCCCTGCACCTCGACGATCGGCAGCGGCGCGCGCTCGATGATCGGCGCGGAGCGGCTCCGTGGCACCGGGTCTGCTTGGTCGGATGTTCGTTCTGTGCCCATGAATCCCCATCCAGATTTCACCTCAAGACTTTGGCTTTCGGTTTCGGCGTCGGCTGCATGCGCCACGTGGCTTTCGGTTCCGGCGTCGACTCGGGGTGCGCGAGCAGCAGTGTGGCTTTCGGCTCCGGCGACTTCTCCGGCGGCACCTGGCCGATGCGCACCGGCAGCCCGCTGGTCAGTCGCGCATAATCCGTCTGGCGCGGGCCGATGACGACCACGCCCTTTTCGGTGATGACATATTCGCGGATGTCCTTGCTGTGGTTGCCGCCGCGCATTTTGACCACGACTAGAATTTTGCGAAGCTGGCCGTCAATCTCCACATAACGCAGCCGGATGATGTCATCGGTGAGGAACGAAATCGTGTAGTGGCTGAACTCAAATGAAGTGAATGAGTCCTCGATCTCCACCGTGGTGAGGATGGTCACGCCCGCGTTGGTCAGCGCCGCGATCATGCGGTAGAGCGATTCGCGGAAGTCCTCCCGGAAACCGGGCGCCAGCGCCATTTCAAAGCCGACCAGCGAATCAATCACCAGCCGCTTGGCCTTGGTCCTTTTCACCGCATCAAGAATCTCCTGCATCGTCTCATCCACCGAGAGATCGAGCGGACGAAGGTAAAGCATTTCGAGCTTTCCGTTCTTTTGCGGTGACTCCAGGTCCAGGCCAAAAGCGTTGGCCCGCGCCGCGTAGCCTTTCGGGCGTTCCTCGAAGATCGCCGCGATGCCCGATTCTCCATTGCGCAAACCTTCGGCGAGAAAATGGGTCGCCAATGCCGATTTTCCCGTCCCGGAAGGTCCGGCGATCAGCAAGCTGTCGCCTTCTAGAATGCCCCCGTTCATCATCATATCCAGTTCGGGAATCCCGGTGGAAAGTCGCCGCGGCTTGATCTGCCTGTCTTTTTTCCCGATCAAGCCCAGAGTGCGCGAGAAGGCCTGCAAACCGTCGCCAGTGATGCGGACGGTGTGAAGCCCCGGCACGGAGTCCTGCCCGCGCAGTTTCATGACTTGCAACTTCCGCACCACGGAATTGCGCTCCGCATTTTGCGTGAGCCAGAAGAGGCCGTCGCACACGGTGAAGATGGGATTGTCGCGCAGCTCATCCGGGGTGTATTCGCCGATCAAAAAAGTGGTGGCTTCCCAACTGGTCAGGTGCAGGGCCAGGCGCTGGATGAATCCTTGCAGTTCTCCCTCGGTGCCATGGCCCGCCGCCTTGCGCACCACGGTGCGGAAGGAGTCCACCACGACGATGCTGGGATCGCACTCCTCCACTTCCCGGATAATTTCCTCCAGCACCGCGCCCAAGTCCTTTTCCAGGACCACGTCGCTCAGATTGATGAAACGGATGGACTTGCCCAGCTTGGCCGGGTCGAAGAAGGAATACTGCTGCTGGTAGCGCAACATTTTCAACGCGGGTTCGCCGAGCACGGTGAAATAAAGCGCGGGCTTCTGCGGGGTCGCATTGGCGAAGATGATCTGATGCGCCAGCGTGGTCTTCCCGCAACCCGGCGCGCCCGCGATGATGTTGAAGGAAAACTCCGGCAGCCCGCCGCCCAGAATTTCATCAAGGCCGCGGACGCCTGTGGGCACTTGGCGGATTTTTACTTTCTCCGGCTGGCTCATTTTTTTTGTCGGCTTGTGGGCCGGGATTATATTTTTTTTCATATGTATCTCTTTTTAAAATTCCATTTCTTTGATCGCCGGCCAAATATCGTGCAACAAGCGCTGCGTTAATACCGGGCCGATGAAAGTCACCAACAGTCCGAGCAGTTGTGCGAGAAGAACCACCCTCGCCTCGATAAAATTCTCCGGCGATGATTGCGCTGCAAGTTCGTCCAGTCCGCCAAGGGTGCCATCTGCATTGACATGCACGGCGCGCAGCCCGTCTACCTCCGCAGTGGCCAGATGGAGCGCGCGCATTTGGAGCGATCGAAAACCGCTCTTCCCCATGACTATCGCCAGATGCGGGCGCAGTTTTTCCTGGACGGGCAAGATCGCCGAAAACTTTGTCTTGGAAGATATATTTTCCTTCGTCTCACAAGCAATGAGGCGCTTGGCAATATCTCGCATCTTTGGAGTTGATCGGCTCATTTTGTAATGCACTCGCGGATGCCGGTTTCCCAATCTAATATTCTTTCGCACGTCCTGTTCATATAACAGGAGTTCTATTTTCATGGTCAGCATGTCCGACTGGAGCGATTACACAACACAAAGTTCTTCGGCGGGATCACGCAGACACAGTCGGCTGGAACTATCAGCCCGGCTCATTTGGCTTCTCCAGCCTCTGTATCGCTAGAAATTGTTGGGCGGCGTCGATCGTCACATCGTCGAGAATACGGTGCATGGTGGCGTCAGCGAAGTATCTCTCGGTAAAGCCAAAATCAGGGTTCGTCTCTTCAAAGATGCGCAAATGATAGATGAAAATGGCGCGGAACTGGCTGCACTCACGCAGCAACCCGTGCAGGTCAAAGCCCTGGCGCCAGCGTGTGGCACCGTGGATGGCAGCATCCTTGCTTGTTTGTTGGGCTGCGTCTTTGTTTTTGTATTGGCGCAACTCCCTGACCAGATCATCAACGATTTTTGGGGCGTGGTTCCTGAGTTCAGGAACGGTCAGCGCATCAGTCTCGATCTCGGTGGAACGGCGCAAACGATTGAGAAACTCGTGGAGGATGGCTTCTTTCTGATCGGAAAGATGCGTCGCGAGACGTGCGTTGACGCTCTCTGATTGGGCTTTTACTTCTGGTGTGTCTGGCATCATCGTGCTTTGAGGTGTGCAACAACTGATGGTAAGAGCGAACCGTCTGGAAGCACTATGGGGTGTTCACCCCAAAGTCATCTCAAGTTTCCCGGTGTGGCTTTTGACGGCTGAACACGCCTGCTCGGGAGGTTATGAATCCGTTATATGATAAGAAATGGGTATCGGCTGACGTATTATCTATGTTCACAGTGATATATTTTCTATTCATGAAATTCAAATTCCATCCTGTCCTCCCGGTGCTGCTGCTTGTCGGCGGCATGACCATTGCATCATCAGGCGCGGACCCCGTCCAGTTTAACCGCGACATCCGTCCAATCCTCACGGAGGTCTGTTTCCACTGCCATGGACCCGATCCGGCTTCACGCAAGGTGGGACTGCGGCTGGACACGGAAGCCGGGTTCTTTGCGCCGCGTATCGACCGGGACGGCAAGGAGGAGCCGCCCACGATCGCGAAAGGTCAGCCGGACAAAAGCCCGCTCTACCAGCGCCTGTCCACGACCGATGAAGATGACATTATGCCCCCGAAAAAGGAGCACAAGGATCTCAAGCC
>JBBRNC010000112.1:0-4950 GCA_038230495.1 Verrucomicrobiales bacterium | reverse complement strand
TGTCGAACTGGGCAAAGCCGAGGGAGTAGATGGAGGTCAGTCCCTGCGCCGAAAACGAATCAACCACCTGCGCCGAGAGGATTAGGGCCTTCTTAAGTTCGGCAACGGAGGCGGCATTGTTATTCGCGCCGCCGTTTCCCGTCCCGTTGACCACTTGCTGGCAGATTGCCGCCGCAATCGTATTGGTGTCCAAGGTTACCGCGCCATTCCGTGCCAGCAACCGTCCAAGCACCGTTGTGCCAGTATTCGCCGTGATGTCCGTCAAAGCCAAAATGTTCCCCTGGAAATTGGTGCCGGTGCCAAGCGTCGCAGAGCTGCCGACCTGCCAGAAAACCTTGCAGGCCTGACCGCCGTTGATAATGACCACCGAACTGTTCGATGCTGTGATGAGCGTGGACCCGGTCTGGAAAATCCAGACAGCATTCGAGTTACCTTGGGCGTTCAGTGTCACAGTTCCTGTGAGACCGAAAGAGAAGCCGCCGTCAGCGTAAACACCGGGCACCAGATTCTGTCCCCCGAGCAATCCAGATACAATGGTTCCAGTGGGCGCACGTCCGGCCGCGTCGTTGTAAGCGGTGAGTAGGTCATTTTTAGCTTGTTGCGTGACTAAATCGCCTGCGTGGTTCACCCCGTTCAAAACGACATTGCCAAGGCCCGTGATGGTCGTGGTTGGAAACGTCCCAATATTCCCATTAATCGTGGTCGAGTTGGCCGCGCCGGCGACAGTAATCCCGGAGCCAGCTAGAACTGCGAATGAATCCGCTGTGCCCAATGGGACGGAGGCCGATTGGGCATTTACGGGGGCATGCCATACCGTCGTGAGAGCTGCGGCGAGGCAGATGCGATGAATTGTGTGAATGCGCTGGTTGAATTTCATATGAAGAATTGATGTCGATGTTGTTCCGCTAACTCGTAACGCGCTGCACGCGGGCAGTTTTATTATGGGAGTTCTGGCACTTAACTTTTTTTTAGATGCACAGTTAATATTCTAGGAGTGCCTGCGTCTATGGGGTGAACACCCCATTGCGCTTGGTATGGATTTATAATTCGAAAATGACTGTCGATTTTATTATTGTAACGACCATCGAATTTAAGATCCAAGCACGAAGCTAAATTCCACCTCACTCAAAATCTTGCCACAGAGCTTCTTAGCTTTGTCCAGTTTGTTGCCCACTTCTTCGCCAGCCAGCAGAAAATTTCTCATGGCACTCACGCTCGATGAAACCATGCCGCCATGAGAGCGATCAATGTCCACGATCTAATCAACTGATCCAAAATACTCCAGCAAGGAACGGGTGCGGGGCAAATGAAAACAAGACTCCCGAACAGCAGACTTGGACAATCGGTGACACTTGCGTAATGATGACATCTTCCACCAGCGCAGAATGACCTCCGTCCTCGAAAGCAAAACTGGCATCCCCTTTCCCCATCCACTTCCCACGCAGCCTGCGCGGAGATGGACGGCCACGTTTCTTGCCGGGCTGGATTGGAACCGCATTGTGGAACTCGCCCGCGCGTTGGCCTCAGCGTCCGGCTTTGAAGCCAGTGACAAAAAGGTATTTCCCGACGGCGGAACGGAATTTTCGATGGTCTGGAGAAAGGAACCTTGGTCGTCGAAGACATTGGTCAGGATCGCCAGTTGGAACCAATGGATGGTCAGTGTGGAGTGTGTCACACGGATGGATCACGAGCTGAAGTTTCTCCAGAAACATCGGGGCATTTTCATCGCGCCGGGCGGCTTCACTCCCGCTGCGCTGAATTATGCAAAAAACTGCGGAATCGAAACCGTAGATGCGGAGACCCTCGTCGCGAGACTCAATGAAATTCCTGTCGAGCATCAGGAATATTTTTTTACGATGGGCACTTCGGGCAACGCGACCACTCCCAGTTGCCCCCATTGCCTGCGCCCGCTCGAACA
This sequence comes from Verrucomicrobiales bacterium, assembly GCA_038230495.1. Taxonomy (GTDB): domain Bacteria; phylum Verrucomicrobiota; class Verrucomicrobiia; order Verrucomicrobiales; family Verrucomicrobiaceae; genus VFKE01. Next base: position 3,032 of record JBBRNC010000112.1, on the reverse strand, counting down.
CACCGCCGCCACCATGCCGCACACGAGAATATTGAACCGGCTTCCCGACTTAAGCTTTGATCGCCATGAAATCGTGGCTGATCCCATCGTGGCCCGGCGCATCGAAGTCCTGCGGCATGGAGATGTGCAATTCCTGCATGGGGTGCGTGCGCGTGATCTAATCGTGCATGGCGTGGTCTCTGGTGACTTCGTCTGCCAAGGCGGTGTGCTGCTCAATCCGGGCGCAGTGCTTAATGGCAACGTCGCCGCCCGCTCCATCGTGGTGCGCCCCGGTGCCGAACTGAACGGACAAGCCCGCATCATTGATGGCAACCCTGAATCTGCCAGCACTCAACACTCTCACAAACTCTGGAGATGCGTGAATCCAACTCCACACGATAAATGCTGGACCGTGGAATTTGTTCCACATGAGTGAGCCGAAATAATACTCAAAGCAACGCGCTGAATTCCACCTCGCTCAAAATCTTGACGCCAAGTTTTCTCGCTTTGTCCAGTTTGCTGCCCGCTTCTTCGCCGGCCAGCAGATAACTTGTCTTGGCGCTCACACTTGATGAAACCTTACCGCCGTGTGAGCGGATAATGTCGGCGATTTCCTCGCGAGACTGACTGAGCGTTCCAGTGATAACCCAAGTCGTGTTCGTGAGTTTGTCGCTAGTCTGCTCAGTCTTCGGATTGGAGAACAGCACTCCGGCAGTGCGGAGACGACCTATCAGCTTTTGATTTTGCGACTCACGAAACCAGTCGTGAATGCTCTGTGCCACGATGCCTCCGATGTCCTGCACTTTGAGCAATTCCTCGCTGCTGGCTTCTTCTAGGGCGTCGATCGAGCCGAAGTATTCCATCAATGAACGTGCTGAAGATGCACCTACGTGAATGATGCCGAGGGCGAAGACGAGACGCCACGGCGATTGTTGTTTGCTGTCGGCGATGCCTTTGAGGAGATTCTCGATGCTCTTCGCTCCCTGTCGATCCAGTTGAGCAAGCGAGAGTTCATTCAAATCATATAAGTCCGCCGAATCTTTCACGAGCTTCGCATCCACAAGCTGCCCAACAACTTGCTCGCCGAGTCCTCGTATATCCATCGCGCCACGAGCGGTGAAATGTTCGAGACGGCGCTTCACCTGTTCGGGGCAATCATGATTCGGGCAACGAATCGCGACCTGGCCTTCATCTTTTGCAACTCCTGATCCACAGACAGGACAATGCGTCGGAAAATGCACCTGTTTTTCTTGGCCCGTGCGCTTCGTGACATTCACGCTGACAACAGCGGGAATGATTTCCCCAGCTTTCTCGATAATTACATAGTCACCGATCCGAACGTCAGTCCGCTCATTTTCAAGTTCGCGTCCAAGAATTTTCTTTTTAGTGAGATCTTCAAAGTTATGCAGCGTGGCATTGCTTACCGTGCTTCCACTGAGAAACACTGGCTCCAAGCGCGCGACGGGCGTGAGCGCGCCGGTGCGGCCAACTTGGATGTCCACGGCCAGCAATCGCGTCTCCGCCTGTTCCGGCTGGTATTTGTAAGCGATGGCCCAGCGCGGGGCTTTGCTGGTCGCACCGAGATCGCGTTGCTCCGTGAAGGCATCTACTTTGATGACCGCGCCGTCTGTTTCGTAGGGAAGTTTCTTCCGCTTCTCATCGAGTTCGCGAATAGCCTCGATGATTTTTTCCTCTGTATCGCAATGCCAGACGAGATCGGCTTTGGGCAAGCCTGCATCTTTCAGCAACGCGATGATGTCGCTCTGTGATTCGAGTTTCGCATCGCCGGGATCGCCGATACCGTAGAAGATGATTTTGAGCGGACGCTTCGCGACCTCGCGCGGATCGAGTTGCTTGAGCGAGCCAGCGCTAGAGTTGCGCGGATTGGCGAATCGCGCTTCGCCCGCTTCTTCGCGTTCGTCATTCATCTTCTCAAAGTCCGCGCGGTTCATATAAACCTCGCCGCGCACTTCAAAGGTCTGCGGCACATGCTTCGGCAGTCGCAGCGGGAGCGAGCGGATCGTTTTCACATTCTGCGTAATGTCGTCACCCATGCGTCCGTCGCCACGCGTTGCGGCATGTTTGAGCACGCCGTTTTCGTATCGCACTGCGAGCGCGACTCCGTCCACTTTAGGCTCGATGACGCAATGGATTTGCTCCTTGCCCAGACCCTTCTGCAAGCGCGCATAGAACTCACTCATCTCGGCCTCGGAATACGTGTTGTCGAGGCTCATCATCGGGATGCTGTGCGCGATCTGCGTAAAGCCATCCGATACCGCACCGCCGACGCGTAGCGTGGGCGAGTCCGGCGTAATCAGATCGGGATGTGCGGCCTCGATGTCCTGCAACTCACGAAGCAGAGCATCGAACTCACGGTCGCCGATCTCCGGTTTGGCGTGCTGATAATAGAGATCGTTATGGCGTTCGATTTCTCCGCGCAATTCTGCGGCGCGTTGTTCAACGTTGCGTTTATCCATGCGCTTCTCGGCCTCAGATTATTTCAGCGCGTCCCACTCTTCCGGCGTGGCCTTGGACTTCTGATATTCCATCAGGACTTTCCAGCCGTCGCGCTTCACGAGGAGTTCCTCGAAGTGAATGTATTCCTTCACGACTTTGCCGTCGGGCGCGATGGTGGAGTAGAGAAAGATACCAGTCTCCAAAGCGGTCGTTTCGTCACCCATGCGCTGAGAGAATTTAAATTCGACATTGGCTTTCATCTTGCCGGCCTTGGTGTCGGCGAACTCATGCTTCCAGCGTGCGAGAGCCTGCGACAATGGCTGGCTCATTTTTTTGACGCCACTGACCAGAACTCCTTCGGCGTGACAAGTGGCAACGTAACCCTCGAAGTCGCCTTCCCGCACCGACCGGGAAACATCGGCCCAATAGGCGTCGAGTTCCTTCAAGCGCGACGCATCGTCGGCACGTGCAGTGATTGGCAACGCAGATATGAAGACCGCTATTACTGCAAGAATTATTGTAGCAAGGGCGTCTCGCCCTTGCAGTCGCGACTGCAAGGGCGAGACGCACTTGCTACGATTGTTTCCGCTAGTCAT
>JBBRNC010000111.1:0-4980 GCA_038230495.1 Verrucomicrobiales bacterium | reverse complement strand
TCAAAGCGCTCTTCAAGAGAATCTACGGGGGCAACGCATGGGCGGCCGAGCACCGGAAATACCACGCCCTGCTTGACGCGGCCTACCCTCCTGCAAACCAAGGCTCAAAACCGAGTTCGTCCAAATCATGAGCTACGCACCATCCCATGACAGTAACACAGGCGGTCAGCCTGTGCGTCCATCAAGCGTCTCGATTGATGCCTTGGGTATTGCGTCACTTGGTGCGAAGCCGCGCAGCGAACCCCGTCATACTCTCAGCCAAGATGGCCGAGTTACTTTTTCAGCAGCCTGCCAAGTGCTCCGCTCGTGACCTGTCTGAAACTCGCCCTGGTTCTGCTGTTCACCTGGCCCTGCCAGGCGCAGCCGGTCACAGTCACCGGAAACATCCCGTATCCTAAAAATTTGCTCAGGACAGGCAATGAGCTTAAGCATTGGAGCATGGCTAGAGTCCGGGAACATAAAGACTACACCGTGAATCCCGGCGGCACGACCGTGATGGAAAAAGACAGCCGCGCGCGCTCATGGAAATTAGGATACAATTCCAAGCGAGTGGAGAAAACCATTGGCTATGCTGCCAAGAATAAGATAGAAGACATCCCCATCATCCCACAATTCAGCGGCACGCTGGACATGACCGGGGCCGTGCTCCCGGCCATCGTCGCCATCTTGGTGGACGACAAAGCCACGCTCACCGTGGATGAGGACGTAAGTGCGCGCCCCGCCGGCGTCACCGGCCCCGCCTTCCATCAGACCTACCCAGTGAACGGCACCGCGCTCTGGAACCCGATATCCTACAAGGAGTTCGACGTCCCCCTGCCCCCCGGCCGCAAATACAAGCTCATCCTTGATTACGAAAACGTGGCCAACCTCACCGAGCAATACGGCGGCAAGACCGATGTCGACGGCGTAAGCGTGTATCTGTGCCTCACGCCGTTAGAAATAGTGGGAATTGCAGAGAAAGATCAGCCATGGAATAAGGCACATTCACCAAAGGAACCAGGTTATTATGATGACGCAAAAGAGGGATCGACTAAGCTTTGGAACACAGTGTTTGTTGCTGTCGAGCCAAGCAGTTCCAAGGTGGAACTGGTTGCCACAACAACTGCCAGAGGAACGAATAAGGTGCCACTCCTCGTTGGTGTGATGGACAAAGATGGTAATATTTTGTCTGATGTTGCAACCGTCGGTGCTGACGGCAAGGCGGAAATATCTTTCACACCTGCGCATTCGGTCAACGACGGACCACATAAAATTTGCCTCGGATACGACAAGAATGGTAACAGCAAATTAAGCATTGACGAAATAGTCACTGAAAATCTTCCCTTGGATAAAACTTTCTACGTGCGTGCGGTGACGCAAGCCGACTACGATAGTGAGATGTTCTATTTCCACTGGAAGATTCAATGGGCACGTCTTGGTGGATATTCCGTTGCCTCCAGCTTTGTGCGGTATTTTGATGCTGCTGATGCCACATTGATGGATAGCACTGGCAGCACAGCTATCACGATTCCAATTACCAGAAAAGACTTGACGCACATCGCTGGTTCTCCCTACTTGCCTAAAGTTGGAAATACTATTGTTACAAAATTTATTCTACCGAAGGGATCTGCCGCCTCGACAAAGATCGGGAAAAACTTCAACGTGTCTGGGAAAACGAAAGGAATGCTTGCTGTTGTGCATGAAACGTGGGCCAACAACGCAGCCACGTTGCAAGCTCCGTTTACAAGTGATCCGACGCTTCAAACTTGGACGTCGCCTCCGATTACAATCTCTGTGTCCAACGGCTCCATCGATCTGAACAGTGCTAACGATGAAGATCTCGAGTATGCTTTTGGCACAGCGGGTATAACGGGAACGCTCAAGTTCAAGCTGAAGCGAGATAAGACCGACCCAAATCAAGTGTTGATCGACGAACTCGATGCCGATTGCGTAGTTGAAGACCTCTATGATTTTGATTTTACGCGCCTGCCAACCTCCAGAAGCCACCATGCATCAATCCTGCAAATTGGTTGGCAGCCGCCAGCTCGCGAAGGAGGACGAATATTTGCAACCAAGGTGATCATACAAGAGCACTATACCTCTGGAACATCCGGTGTGGATTACTTCAATGAAGTCTGGCCATTGACACTCGGCACCATGCCTCCCGTGCCGCCACCTCCACCGCCATCGAACAAGTAAGCAAGAATTTTTGCAGCATACGTTTCAACAGCCAATAAATTCAACCTGTCCACTACACTTATGAGAACCATCTTTACTTTGTTGACCACATTGTCCCTGTGGATGTCGGCGGAGGCGGCTCCACCCTCCATTGATGAGTCTATCGCACATATTGAGAAGGCGCTTCCAGAGGACTTTGAAGCTTTTGTTGTTTCAATTGCCAATGTTCGCTGCCCGGCTTTCACGTCCAAAAACAAAGCAGGGATGCAAGAGGCTCGACTGCCAAAGCTCGCAGAGGGAATCTGGAAGAAAGCTTCCAGCGTCAAAGTGAACTGGTCTGACTCTGACATAAAAGTGCCAATGCGCGCAGTCACCAGCCTCATTAAACTCAGAAACTGGGTGCTCTCGGGGCGCGCTTACGGGAACTTTGCCATGGCATCAGTCTGTGAATATAAAATTGCACTATCGCTGATTGACGGACTCAAGCAATCGCGTGTCAGCGCTCAAGAGGTAGAGGCCATGCTTGGGCAAATAAACCAAGTTCAGGTTCTGCTTTGCGATTTGGTGGCGGTTCTTTTGGAAGAGGCTCCCAACTCAAAAAAAATTCCAGCGCTGCTGGAGATGATTAAGCGCAACGAGACTGGCAAAATCCTAGCGCGGGCTGAGGAAATAGGTGAAGAACAGTCTCAAGAAATATTTGTGTCGCCAGATGAAATGATTGCTCATACAAATGTCGGGGCATTGCTTCTAATTCATGGAAGCGCCTGCGCGCATATAGCTGCAACCAAGGCTCTGGCCGCGTATGTATCGCGTGGAGGGTCGCTATCCTTGGATGACAATGCTATGAAAGCGGATTTGCAAAAGCGCATTCCAAATTACTTCAAAGAAAAAATTCCTGAAACAGGCAGCGAACTTGAGCCACTTGAATTGTTGATGGTTCTCCGTGATGCCCACAAGGGCCTTTGAATGTGCAGAACTAACGGCTCCAGCATCGGAAACGATCCTGTATTACGCGCTGCGGGGGTGACTAATGTGTTACTATCAGCGTGTCTAGAAATTGCGCCCGATTCTGTTGACCAGCTTTGCGTTTGTTCTCGGCGTCGTGACGCTCGTCCTTGCTGAGGGCCCGGGCGCGGAAATGCGGCAGGCTTTGGGAACCGCCGTGTTCTCCGGTATGCTAGGCGTCACCTTCTTTGGCCTGTTGCTCACGCCTGTATTTTACGTTGTCATTCGCTGATTCACGAAAAAGAAACAAAACACCATTCCGCCCGGTGATGCTGGCACGGTAGAAGCTGCTCATACTCCCGATGCCGTCTGATTTCCTTCGCGAGTCCTTTTGTATTTTCGCTTGAAGACCGCCACTAATTCTCAAACACTCTTCACAACAATGAACTTCCGCTGCACCGCCACCCTTTGCCTATTGAGCTTGCTGAGCGCTTGCAATGTGGGTCCAAAATTCAAAAAGCCTGAGACCTCGGCGAATGGAAAATTCAGCGGACAAAAGCAGGGCGGCTACACCAGCGATGCCGCCGTGGCCGAGTGGTGGACCCGCTTCCACGATTCGCAGTTGAACGGTCTCATTCAGCGCGCGCTCGCCGGGAACAAGGACTTGCAGATCGCTGCCGCCCGAGTTCAGGAGGCCAAGGCTCTGAGGAATTCTGTGCGTCTCGATTATTTTCCGACTGTGACCTCGGACGCTGGTTACACGAACACCCAGAGAGGTCTCGCGCAAAGCGGCGGGCAGTTATTCGGCCCGCGCACAGTGGAGATTTACAGCGCCGGATTTGAAGCCTCGTGGGAGCTGGATCTCTGGGGTCGCGTGCGAAAGCTTAACAAAGCCGCCCGAGCCGATGTGGCCAACGCCGAAGCGGTGCGTCGGGACACGATGGTGATCCTGACCGCGCAGGTCGCCAGTTCCTATCTTGAGTTGCGTGGATTGCAGAATCAACTTTCTGTCGCCCGCCGGAATTCCGACAATCAGGGTGAGACATTGAAGCTTACCGAGTCCTTGCTGCAAGGCGGACGCGGCACGGAACTCGATACCTCACGCGCCCGCGCCCAGCTCAACACCACGCTGGCCGCGATCCCGGTTCTGGAAGGTGCGATTAGCAAGGACATCCATCGCATCAGCGTGCTCATCGGCGAGCAGCCCACAGTTCTTGAACGCGATTTGAAAAGAGCCAAACCCATGCCCTCCTTGCCTTCGCTCGTTCGAATCGGCAATCCAGCCGAACTTCTCCGCCGCCGTCCCGATATCGAAGCTGCCGAGAAATCGCTCGAATCCGCTACCGAGCGCGTGGGCGTCGCCGTCGCGGATTTGTTCCCGAAAGTCACTTTCAATGGCAATGCCTCCATTCAGGCTAATATGCTCGGCGGATCGAGCAGCGGCGCGACGAGTTTCGGCCCCAACATTTCGTGGGCCGCGTTTAACCTTGGCCGCGTGAAGGCACAGATTGACGCCGCTGGCGCTCGTGCCCAAGGCCAGCTTGCCAGCTACGAAAAAACTGTCCTCACTGCCTTGGAAGAAACCGAGGACGCACTGGTCGATTACGGTCGCATGCGCACCCGTCGTAACTATCTTGCAGAAGCTGCGCAAGCCTCCGAGCAGGCCGTCAAACTTTCACGCGAACGCTTTCAAAACGGCGTGACAGATTTTCTCACCGTCCTCGATGCCGAGCGCACCATGCTCCTCGCCCAGAGCGAACTCGCCGCCAGCGAGACCAATACCGCCACCGCGCTCATATCCATTTACAAGGCATTGGGTGGAGGCTGGGAAGGGCATTGAGCAAAAAACACAAGACTAGAGCGTCTTCTGATCCTTGG
>JBBRNC010000110.1:0-5223 GCA_038230495.1 Verrucomicrobiales bacterium | reverse complement strand
GACGAGAGGCAGATCGGAATCCAGATGCGCGAAGACGATGTTCCGCACCTGATTCATGCTTCCGCCTTCCAGCAGAAAAGAAACCTGCTCGCTGCACACGGATTTGTGTCCTTCGTGAAGCTGGCAGTGCGCGGTGATCCAAGCGCGTGAGTTTGGTTTGCCGCTCGGCAAAGCCAGCAGGAGCAACCCGCGGCATGCGTGCTCATGGGTAATGTCTTCGAGCAACTTCGTGTTGGCTTCAATCGTCGCCGAGTCTTCGCTGTAGATAGCAAAGTTCATCAGTGACGCGCGAGTGCGCGCATCGTCCTTACCCCAAAGTTCTTTTAGGGCCTTGTCCACCTGACCCAGCGGCACTTCCTGCCCGAGGATGGCGAGTGATTGTTCAAGTGCGGCGCTCATTTGAATTGATGCTAAAAAATCAAAGTCTGCGCCATACGCGCCCATCAGCAGCTAGCAGATCGTCCGCTTCCTTCGGTCCCCAAGAGCCGGCGGGATATTCGCACATGGGCGGTTGCGGGCCGTCGTTATGCCAGGCGTGCTCGATCTCATCAATGAATTTCCACGCGTTCTCCACTTCATCGCGTCGTGCGAAGAGCGTGGCGTCACCGGTCATGGCATCCAGCAGTAACCTTTCGTAAGCTTCAGGACTGGCCTTGCCAAAACTGGTGCTGTATCGGAAGTCCATCTTCACCGGTTGCAAAAGAAGTTGCACGCCGGGCATCTTCGAGAGCATTCTTAACGAGATTCCTTCATCTGGCTGGATGCGGATGACGAGCACGTTGCGGGTGCCGCGCTGCAAGGTGGTCGGGAAGGGGGCTTGCGGCGGATACTTGAAATGCACGGAAATTTCCGTCGCCTTCTTCGGCAATTGTTTGCCCACGCGCATGTAGAATGGAACGCCCTGCCAGCGCCAGGTATCCACGAACAAACGCAGCGCCACATAGCACTCAGTCATGCTCTGCGGATTCACGCGATCTTCCTGTCGATAGCCGACGCGTTCCACCCCATCCACACTGCCGGCGATGTATTGTGCGCGGATTACATTGGCCGCGACTTCATCCGGCCCGTTCCATTTGCGGAGCGAGCGGATGACCTTGACCTTTTCGTCGCGCACGGAGTCCGCGCTGAGATCGGTCGGCGGCTCCATGGCCACGAGGCTGAGCAACTGGAACAAATGATTCTGCACCATGTCGCGCAGCGCGCCCGCCGTGTCGTAGTAGCCGCCGCGTCCGCCTTCCATGCCGAGATTTTCCGAGCAGGTAATTTGTATATGGTCAATATATCGGCTGTTCCAGTTCGGCTCGAACATGATGTTCGCAAAGCGCAGCACCATGATGTTCTGGGCGGTCTCCTTGCCGAGATAATGGTCGATGCGGTAAGTGTCGCGCTCGTGAAACGTTTCGCTCACCACTTCGTTCAAGTGCCGCGCCGTCACGAGGTCTTTGCCAAACGGCTTCTCACAAACCACGCGCGCCCACTTGCCGCCTGCGCCCTCATTCAGGCCGCTCTCGCGCAGCTTGAGCATGATCTGGTCAAAAAACTCCGGTGCGGAAGCGAGATAAAATAGGCGATTCGCTGGCACACCACGCTGTTTGTCGAACTCATCCAGCATGACTTTCAGCGTCTTGTATCCTTCGACGTCTTGAAACTCGCTTTGATGATAGTGAATGTTCTGTCCGAAGCTGGCCCACAAAGTTGCGTCATGTCCCTGACGGGAATTTTTCTTGTTGGATTCTTCCAACTCAGTGCGGAAACCATCGTCTGATTTTTCCCTACGTGCGAAACCCACGACCTTGAAGTGCGGCGGCAGATCGCCACCCGCAGCCAGATTATAGAGCGCAGGGATGAGCTTGCGGTGCGTCAGATCGCCGGTCGCGCCAAAGATGACCATCGTGCAAGGCTCGGCGCGATGCCGCTGGATGAGCGTTTCTTGAAAGGGGTTTTCTGATTCGAGCATAAAATACGAAATGGAGATTACGACGCGGATGCGTGGTGCGCAACCATGTGGACACGGCTATGGAGATGGATTGAGCAAGTCCCCGGCCATGTTTTGGTGCTCGAGTATAAATTGATCAGGCGCGACGCGATCCAGCGGGCCATCGGCGTAACCTAGCCCCGGATAAACTGAGGTGCTCTGCCGCACTTCAAAATGCAGATGCGCCAGATAGTGTCCGTTCGCTGTGCCCACGGTTCCGATTTGCTGGCCGCGTTTTATCGTGTCGCCAAGTCGCACTAAAACTTTGGCCATGTGAGCATACACCGTTTGATAAACCCGCCACTCATGGGGCGCCGCAGCACCCGGCACGCGATGACCGATGATGACCATGTTGCCCCATCCCTCGGCTGGGACGCCGGAATAGATGACCTTACCTGCGCCGCTGGCAAAAACGGGATCGCCGAAATCCGAATTCCATCCGCCCACGCCATTCAAATCGCTGCCAAGATGTCGCGTGATTTGGAACGGTTGTGCATCATAAGTCAGCGCACCGTGCTCGCTGCCGAGGGGGGATTCAAATCGAGTCGCCAGTGGCAAGGCAGCGATTTCCACCGCCGACAATCGGACAAAGGCTGCGTCAAAAGGTTTTGCCGGAGGCTCTGAAAAGGGTTTTGCCGGAGGCGCTTTCTCTGGGGAGCATCCGGCAATCGCACCAATGAGCAGCAGGACTGACAGGCGTTGTCTTGTGAGAAGCATTATTATAGGAGTCGCCGATTCCCGCCCGGCACGCAAGGTTCGCGTTGACTCCTGTGCGATGGCTTGGAACATTCAGACATCCCATGACAGAAACCGCTCGCCAGCAGCTTGATCTATTTCTTGCCAGCAGCGGCTTGCGCCGCACTAAGCCGCGTGACGTGATCATTGAGGCCGCGTTCGGCACGCGCGAGCATTTTAATGCGGATGAACTTCACGAAATGGTGCGACGGATTGACCGCAGCATTTCAAGGGCCACGGTTTATCGCACGCTCAGCTTGCTCGTAAAATGCGGACTTCTGCGCGAGGTCGATCTCGGTCGCGACCAGACTTATTACGATCCGAACTTCCTCGACAAACCGGAGCACAATCACCTCGTCTGCGTGGACTGCGACCGCGTGGTGGAATTTGAAGACGAGCATATCGCGCTGCTGGAAGACTGCATCACGCGCCGTCTGGGATTCAGCCCGGCAAAAAAGAGCATCCACATCGAAGCCAGTTGCGATGAGCTGGCTCGCACTGGTATCTGCAAGAACCGCCGCACTGCTCCGCGCTAAAGTGGGACGTGATTCAAATTTTGAGTGTTGAGACACATTCTGAGCAAAATGATGGACAATCACTCCAAAAATGTGGGATATATTGGCGCACAAGCACAAAGCACATACTTCTGTGCCTGATCCAACTGTTAGGCTACTTCACGCGATGTCACCACCTAGCCAAGATTTGGAACGACGACGCCCGATCTGGGATGCGTTATCAAGCTTCTTTTTAGATACGGAGCTGGATGACGACCAGCATCGACAAATTGCACAGGCGATCACCGACTCCAAATACACACCCTCGGAGATTCACACAATTCTATGGGATGAAGTTTACCCAGTCGTAAAGTGCAATCTGCGCAGTTTCGCCGGAGTGTGGGATGGATTTGATCCCGACTGGATGCAGCAGCAGATCCTCTCCAGACCCCGACGGCAGAATTTGTGGATGCGTTTTACCCGAGCATGGCCTTACGGTCCCGCACGTATGGTTCGCGAAGAGTGGGCGGAATTGTTGCCGTTTTTGCCAGAGCATTTCAGGCAAGACCCCAAGGCAGCCTAATCGCTGCAGCCGCACCGGGCGTGGTGCGTGCTGGGAGGAAGTTCCTATTGCATCGCTCGGTGCGGTGGCTGAGCTTGCGCCGTTCTGTGGTGTCACTATTAGAAACTTTTTATATGCAAGCCCCGAACAGCACTGTGTATGGGCTGACTCGCGCTTGCGGGACTGGCGGGATGACTTACACTCCGCATTCGTCATGTGGAAAGGCCGTTTTCAACAACCCACCAGCGCGCTCGTGCGGCGCTACGGGGAATCTGTGTCCTTCGACTGGAGGCTATACGCCCATGACATCCGGGGTTCCATCGCCCACGCGAAGGCGTTGGAGAAAGTAGGCATCCTGACGCAGAAGGAATTCAAGGCGATAGAAAAAGGATTGCTTGGAATCAAGGCCGACATTGAAGCGGGCAAGTTCAAGTGGAGCGAAGAACTCGAGGACGTTCACATGAATATCGAGTCCGAGCTGACCCGGCGCATCGGCGCTGCGGGCGCGAAACTCCACACTGCGCGGAGTCGCAACGATCAAGTGGCCACGGATGTGCGGCTCTGGTGCCGCGATGAGATCGAGGCCATCATTGCTCAAGTTCGGAGTTTGCAGCGTGCGCTGGTCGAATGCGCCCAGCGCAATTCCTCGGTCGTCATGCCCGGCTACACTCATTTGCAGAGAGCGCAGCCGGTGTTGTTTGCCCATCATTTGCTCGCCTATATGGAAATGCTGGCGCGTGATACGGATCGTCTTCGCGATGCACGGCGGCGGCTCAATGTGCTGCCGCTCGGCTCAGGTGCGATCGCGGGATCCACGATTATTCTCGATCGCAAATTCGTCGCTAAAGAGTTGGGCTTCGATGCCGTCTCGCAAAACTCGATGGACGCAGTGAGCGACCGTGACTTCATCGCGGAGTTGCTCTTTGCGCTCGCGCTGGCCGGAGTGCATCTATCGCGTCTTAGCGAAGACATTATTCTGTGGGTCAGTGCGGAGTTCGGTTTCGTGACGCTAAGCGATGCGCACACGACTGGCTCCAGCTTGATGCCGCAGAAGAAAAATCCCGATGTGGCCGAACTCACGCGCGGCAAGTCGGGTCGACTGGTGGGCAACTTGATGAGTCTGCTCACGACGCTGAAAGGTCTGCCGATGACCTACAATCGCGATTTGCAGGAAGACAAGGAACCGCTCTTTGATTCCGTGGACACAATCAAGCTCGCGCTCGAGGTCTTCGCGGAAATGATCGGCGGGATGGATGTCAATGAGGCGAAGACTTCCGCTGCGGCGGCTGATCCTTTGTTGCTGGCAACCGATCTCGCTGACTATCTGGTGAAGCGCGGCGTTCCATTTCGTCAGGCGCATGAAGTCATCGGCAAGCTGGTGGCGCACACTGCGAAGACTGGTCGGGCATTTCCTGAGCTTAGTCTCGCGGAGTATCGCAAGTTTAGTGAAGTGTTCG
>JBBRNC010000109.1:0-5278 GCA_038230495.1 Verrucomicrobiales bacterium | reverse complement strand
GCCGTGCCGCTCGTATTGGCAGCCGTGCTGCTATTCCGACAACAGTTTAAGCTCGCGGCGCTCTCTTTCGCACTGACCACCACACTTGTGATCGGCCTGTCCTTAACCATCATCTCACCGGACATCGAGGCCGTCACGTCCACCCGCAGCATTGGTAAAAATATCGCAAAGTTGCGCAAACCCGGTGAGCCTCTGGTGACGGCGAGCTTCCTTACGCGTGCCGTGAACTACTACGGCATTGATCGGCCTGCGGGCGAATACGCCCAAGGCAAGGAAGCTCACTTCACTCCGCACCCGCTTCCAGTGATCGTGCGCGACAAGGGCTTGGCGCAATTCGCTGCCGCCTATCCAAGCGTGTTGTGCGTCGGGCAGTTGCGCGATCTCGAAGACCTCACCCGGGACAAATCTGTGCTCAAAGATCGCTGCGAAATGCTCCTCACAATTGGCGATCGCGTCATCTTCCGCATCAATCCGCCCGCTGTAGTATCTCAGAAAAAATAATGCGGCAATGAACTACCTTTCCACACGCGGCCAATCACGGCTCCACACTTTCAATGAGGCTGTCGAAGCTGGTCTCGCGCCCGATGGCGGCTTGTTTCTTCCAGAGAGTCTGCCGGACATCTCTACAAAACTGAACGCATGGGCTTCGCTATCTTATCCGCAACTGGCTGCGGAATTTTTCCAGTTGTTTGCCCCAGAAATTTCCTGTGAAGAATGGCATGCACTGACCGCGAAAGCTTATGCCAAGTTCGATTCGCTAGATGTCGCTCCCTTGAAAAAACTCACCGAGAAGACCTATGTGCTAGAACTGTTTCACGGCCCGACACTGGCCTTCAAAGACTTCGCCCTGCAACTGCTCGGCCTGCTCTACAAACGTCAAGTAGAGCGCAGCGGTAAACATCTCGCCGTGCTCGGCGCGACCTCTGGCGATACCGGTTCCGCTGCCATTCATGGCTGTCTTGGTCAAGATGGCATCACGATTTTCATCCTTTACCCACAAGGCCGTGTGGCTCCATTGCAGGAGCGACAGATGGCCTGCACGGGAGCGGCAAATGTTTATGCGATTCCGGTGCCCGGCACCTTCGATGATGCCCAACGCATCGTGAAAGAAGCGTTTGGTGATGCCGCATTCGCCTCCGCTCACAATCTCTCCGCCGTCAATTCCATCAACATCGCCCGCGTGCTCGCGCAATGCGTCTATTACATCTGGGCTTGGTTGAAGCTGCCAGAGTCCGCGAAGAAAAATGTCGAGTTCGTTGTGCCCACCGGAAACTTCGGCAATGTGCTCGCCGGACTGCTGGCGCAGCGCATGGGGCTTCCGGTGAGTTCATTCCGCGTAGCCACGAATCAAAACGACATTCTCCATCGCTACTTCTCTACCGGAAAATATGAGACCGGTGATGTCCACCCCAGTCACGCGCCGAGCATGGACATTCAGGCTGCATCGAATTTCGAGCGCTATCTTTATTACCTGCTTGATCAGGATTCCACACGAGTGCGTGAAGTGATGATGCAGATAAAATCAGGCGCACCAGTGACTCTGCCCAAGCCGCAATCGAACATCCGTTCCTCACGCATGGATGATGCGCAGATCGAGCGCGTCATCGCACAGATGTGGCAGGACTGGCGCTATGTGATTGATCCACACACCGCGTGCTGCTTCACCGACATGGCATCAGACCGAGTCAGCGTCGTGCTGGCCACCGCCAGCCCAGCCAAGTTCCCCGATGTCGTGAAGCACGCCACCGGCATCGAGCCATTGCATCCCGCACTCGAAGCGCTCAAGCACAAGCCCCTACAAACCTATCCCCTTCCCGCGACTGTGGAAGCAGTGAAGGCGTTCGTCGCGGCTCACTGAAAGTTCACACCTCAGCGTATAAAAATCGGTTTCAAGCAGTATTTGGGCATTCCTCGTATTGGCTGAATCCAGCACTTGGCAGCACCTTGCCGATGAGTTATTGGTTGCAATATGTCCACGCTAGTCCTTGAACTCGATTCCAACCTCGCGCGCTCCCTTGAGGAATCGGCGCGACGCGAGCACAAACCTGTTGCGGCTTGGGCTTGCGACCGTCTGCGGCTCGCAACCATGGAGATAGAGGCCGAAACGAACGGCTATCCACCAGGTTGGTTGAAGCTTTTCGGCAGCATTGAGGACGAATCATTCGTTGCACCACTTCGCGGTGCTTCGCGCCCAGTTCCATCTCTGGACAAACCATAACCGACTGCTCCCGAGATGGCCTATACTCTCGACAGTAATATCATCATCTTCTGCTTGCGCGGCAAGTCGGCGATGAGCGACGCGGTCTTCTGGTGTCAGATTTGACACCGACTGCAGAAGGTTGGAAGGCGCGAATGTATTCGTTGGAGTTCAAGCTTCAGCTTGCTCACGCTCGCAGACCCATCGTGAATTTCCCGTCATGGAACTGCGCCAGTGACAGCCTGAAGGCTGAACTCCAACGAATACAACTAGCATCTATGAGAGCAGAATTTTCGACTAAGGATCGCGCGGAAGAAACGATTGTGACAATTGATGGGCAATGGACTGTAAATAGGATGCTGTTCTGGGAAAAAGCGACGCCATCGTCGCGCATGGCGATGACGCCAAGCGACGCCGCTTCTACTACATCTCAAAATACTTTTTCAATGTGCTTACTAGTCCCAATGTCACCTTTATCGAAGCGCATTGACGGACTTAGAAGTTGCTGTTTTGAGTAGCTACTTCGTCTTGGTCGCTTCCAGATAAGCCAGCAGTGACGCGAGGTCTTCAGGCGTGATGTTGGAAACCAAGCCTTCGGGCATGATGGATTTTTCACGGCGCTCGCGCTTGGCGATGTCGGCTTTCTCCACCATGAATGTGGCCCCGACGATGTTACGGAGGTCAACGGAATCGCCGCCTTCCTTAACGACGAAGCCTTCATACTCGGTGCCGTTCTTGAGCTTGAAGTATTCGGACTCGAAGCCCTGAGAGATTTTTGCGCTGGGTTTCACGATGGACTCGATGATCTCCGCCTTGCTGTATCGCGTGGTGATGCCGCCGAGCATCGGACCTTTAGGCGGATCTTTCTCGGCCACCGTATGGCAGACAACGCAGCCCTGCTTGAGGAACAGTCCCTCGCCTGTTTTGGCATCGCCTGTGGCAGCGACTGCGATCTTGAGCACGTCCTCGTATTTCATCTCGCCAATGTTCTTCGCTGCTGGCGATCCCGTCTTGTCGAGGCCGAGCTTGGTAAGGGCGAACTCGGCGGCTTCGGCAACGACGTGATCCTTGTTATTGAGCTGCTCGCGCACTTGCGGGCCGAATTGAGTAGCGTGGGTGCGCCCGATCACACTAAGCAGCGTGGCGGATTGATCGGATGTTTTCCAGAGTTCGTTGATAACTTTTTTCGCCTGATCTTTTTGTTTCTCATCTTTGTTCAAAGTGCTGGTGACGAGGTTGACGAGGAACGTTGCGCCAAGAGTTCGCGCGGCAGGATCCTTGTCGCTGGTGAGACTGGCGAAGTCGGCAATGCGTTTTGTCAGTTTTGGATTGCGAGTGAACTCCTCCCAAGCGGCGCCCAAAACTCCCTGCTGTTCTGTTTTTGCCAGTGGGATAAATGCCTTGATAACCACTGGTAGATTTTTTTCAGCAATGTCGCTCAACATTCGCAAGGCTCGCGCACGCAATTCTGGCTGCTCGCTCTCATTGGTCGCGATGGCGGACAGGGCCTTGAGTAGATCATCTGAGAGCGGCACCTTGGGCGACATGAGCGGCTCGATTACATTCAGACGCGAGGCGGTATCGCGTCCAGCTTTCGCAAGCATTAGGTCAGTGAAGCCGGGGAAAGATACTTTCGTCCGCATGAGCGTAGTGACATTAGTCTGTGCATCATCGTCTTTCGCGACGGTGAGTTCTTGTTTCAATGCGGCTTCGATCTTATCGCTCGATTCCCAACGCACAGGCTTGAATATTGGGCCGCTGGTATCGGGCCTTGTGCCCCACCACATTTTAGGATCGGTGTATTCAGCCTCCTTGGTATCGAGACGGCAGAGGGTATTGAATATTCCTCTGCGCAAGGCACCTGATGATGTGGGTAAGCGCTTAAGCAATCCATCAACTACCGTCGGCTCATAAAGCGCCAACAACACGCGCAACGCTCCAGCCTGAATTTTTTCATCACCAGAATCCAGTGCGGCAAAGCAGGCGTCACTCGCTTTCAACCACCGAAGCGACTGAACAGCAATGTGGGCGACTGTATGATCGCTATCCGCGGTGAGAGGCAGCATGGCCTGCGCAGCCTCGGTTTTGCCGAGACGTCCGAGGCCGGTCACTGCCTGAAGCCGCACGCGAGGATTCTTGTCAGCCAGCGCATCCACAAAAGGTTTCGCAGCGACATCTGCCGCTAGGCGCTGGTCATCGGCCAATGCTTTCAGTGCATATTCGCGCACATCATCAAGCTTTAGCATTTCTATGAGAGCCGGATGCGATTTCACACCGAGCATTTGTTTAAGGGTAAAGATCGCAGCCACCCGCGCGCCGATATTGCCATTCTTCTCGACGATGCCTTGCAAGCCTTCCGCCACCCCGGGCTTCGCCCCACGCAACAATAGTTCCCGTTGTGCTGCTTGACGCCACACGGCACTGGACGAACCAACCATCTCTACCAGTTTCGTCTCATCGAGCTTTTTTAAATCAGGAACTGGCACAGGCTTCGCATCCTTCGCAGTGAGCTGAATGATGTAGCCGACGTTTGGGCCATTGTAGGTAAACTGTGCACCATCCCAACTTGCTGCGTAGAGATGACCTGATCCATCCACATCTAAGTCCGTAGCGCGCAACATTTTCATGAACAGCTTCGTGTCAGCCTTCCATGCTGCACCATCGGGCGTGAGCGGATGCAGATCTATCTCGCTACGCCCCCATTCGACCGAGTAGAAACCGTAAGCCCACTCCTTAGGCAGCGAAGGCTCATCTATAAATATCGACCCCACTGGCGAACCTCCGCCAAAATCCACCATCGCAGGAATGATCTCATCGGAGAAATTCTTGTAGAGCGTGGGATAGCCCATCTGTGCGCCGAAGGGATTAAAGCTCAGCCGGTCGTTCCAGTCGTCGCCGTCGTTTGTATTGTCGCGTGTGAATAGTTCCAGAGTGGGGCTAATGGCGACCGAGAGGATGTTGCGCGTATTCCAGACCACGCGCTCCATGCCGGAGCCGTCGGGGCGCACCCGCACGATACCACCGCCGCGCATCGCCAATGTGCGACCGTCTTTGCCGGTGGCTTTCACCGCGCCGTAGTCG
>JBBRNC010000108.1:0-5442 GCA_038230495.1 Verrucomicrobiales bacterium | reverse complement strand
AGCAGCAGTTGCCCTGCATCCAGCTTCTCGCTTTGCGCGCCGAAGAGCCGCTGGATCAGTGCATCGATCTTTTCCCGCAGCAGTTTGATCTCCGTGCGCGCCGTGCTGAGTTCCGCCGTCGCCCGGGTGAGCTCTTCGCTCAACTCTTTCTCGCGTGGCGTCGCTTCGGGCATCGCGCGTGTTCGACAACCGCGCCGTGCAAATGTTGCAAATTTTCTTCGTCGCGAATGCGTCTTTTTTTGCGCCCGCTTACTCCCGCTCAAACCACTGCCGCATCTTCGCCCCGCGCAGATCGATCCCATCGGTGAGCATCGCCAATGCCTCGGGTGCCAGCTTCAGCTTCACCTGCCGCGGGTCGCTCACCTTTGGCCATGAGAAGGTCCCTTGCTCCAGCCGCTTGATCAAAAGCCACAGCCCCGTGCCGTCCCAATACAGGATCTTCAGCCGGCTGTGCCGGCGGTTGGTGAAAACAAAGAGCGCCCCCTTGCGCAGATCCTCGCCCAGTCGCTCGCTCACCAGCCCCTCCAGTCCGCTGAAGCTCTTGCGCAAATCCACCGGCTCCAGCGCCACGAACACCTTCAGTCCCCCAGTAAAGCTCAGCATCGCGCGCGGGCGCGTTGCGCGATCAATGTTACCAGCTCCGCCGCCATCTCCAACTGCACCGGAGAGCCGACCAGCATCCGGCTCCCGCCGGGCAGCTCGATCACCAATCCATGCGAACCCGCCGACGGCTGTTCCGCGCGGCCGCCACCTTCGAGCACTGCCTCCAGCAAACGAAGCGGACCGGCCTTCGCCACCGCATCATTAACGCCCGGCGTTGCGTCGGGCGGCGCACCCACGGCCGCGCGCCGCTTGCGCCGCTGCAGCACCCAGTTCGCGAACGTCGCGTATTTGATCCCAGCCAGCCGGGCAAACTTCACCCCGCTCGCCCCGCTCCGCTCAAACTCATCCACCAACGCTTCCCGCCTCGGTGCCGATGTCCGCACGCGGCCACGGGCATCCTGCTTCAGAACTTCTGTCTTCGCATTCAGAGATGTCATAGCTGCCTATCCTCTGACATCTATCTCCGCTTCCGCTAGAGGCGCTCCCGCGGACGCTTACCCAGCATCATTGACGGCGGATACTGCGCCGACCCTGATTCGCGATGGTTAACCAATGCCTCCTCACAAGAAACCCGAGCGCACACCTCCAAAATCAAATGGACAATATCGTCCTTATCCACCCAATCGCGAAGGTCCGGCGGCAGGAGCATTTGGCGTGTTTCTGTCGATGTTGACGAATTGCGCACCCATAATGGCGCGTTCCTACAAGCGCGATTCGTCTCTGCACAGGGGAAAGTCCGACAGTCTCTAGTCGGCTCTGACATCTACGCTTCCGGATCAGAACCCACGCCCCACCGTGTCAAGAGGGGCTCTGGCGTTTGCTTACGGGGTATTGACGAATACGAAACTTGGGAATGAAGTGCTCAAGACCGACGTGTTGGGACGGGTGAAGACGCTGCGGGTCAGGCAGGAGACATTGCTGGATGAGTTTGAACGCAGCGGGGTGAAGTTTGCGGCGCTCGTGGGGATCAATTACCAGACCTTCGCCACCTGGGCGCAGCGAAGGAGGCGGGAGCTGGGAAAGTATCCGCCGCGAACCAGGCCGCGCTCTGCAAGGCCGCGCTCAACGCCGGGGCCTGGCGCTGCGGGGCCGTGCGGCTGCTCGAAGCATTCGTCAGGCGGCACTGGAGGGCGTTCCGCTGTGCGTGCAGTTGCCGGGCGGGGCGCGGTGGAAGTGGGCGATGCGCATCAGGCGGCGCTGGCGGCGGAGTTGCTACGGGCTTTGGGGACGCACCCATGCTGAGTTTTACCGGGGGCTTGAAGGTGTTCGTGGCGCCGGAGCCGGTGCGTCGTTTTGCAAGCACATTGGACTACCCAAACTTCGTTCGGCTCATGCGGCAATCTGCACGAGTCGCTCTTTTTGTTTTTTCTTCACTGCAAAAGCCAGGGCGTCACGAAGCTTCTCCTTTGAATCAAGACGGGGGTAAAATGACTCGTGGGGAGTTTCGAGGAGATGGACCAAAAGCATCATCTGCCAGTCCTTTACCTCCCGGATTCGCATTTCGATTTTCGATACTTCGCTCCTGCTGATGTCCCATCCTGCTAACTGAAGTTCCCGTGCGAGTCTCGCCTGTGACCAACCGCGATTGCTCCTGATCCGCCCCACCTGCCGACCAACGACGTTCTTGTGCTCCATGCCGTGGGCAGGACTTCAATAAACGTGCCTTTTTCCGGCACTGCTTCAAAGGCGCTTTCCTTGCTTCCTGGCTTCTGGCCACCCTCCCGGCGAGCGCCGCCAGTTTGCTCACGTCGGAAAAACGCGAGCCTTCATCGTCGGGTGCAGTCCAGGGTGCCGTTTGAAATTCGTCGGCAACACCGAGTGCTGTGATCCGCGCGACCGCTCCAAATCGCTGTGCAGCGATCACAGAGCCGAGGAATTACTGCCGAAACGGAACCTTACGTTTCTCCTCGCCCACGACCGCAATCCGACTCCCGAGTTTCCTCAAAGCTCGAATACAGCTCCTCGCTGGATAGCGTGCCGACCAGCGCGACCACCCGCTTCACGAGAATTTCTCGGTCCTCCGTTGCGAACCGCTTGGCGAAGAACTCGATGATTTCATTGCGATCAGGGAACTCGCACTCCCTCCGCACCTGTCCCACCGTTTCAAGGACTCTCTCGACGAGTTCCCGCGTCGCTTCCGAAACGTCCTCCCGCTGCAACTCCTCACACCGTAGAAGCGCACCCACGGCTTCGATGAGTTTGAAAGACGATTCCGTCGTTGGCGATTTCATGGTTTTATTCAAACGGCGAGCCATCCTGCTATCGGCCTGAACTTCCGCCGACCAGACTATTCGCCAACCGACCACCGGGCGATGCTCATTCCCAAAAATTGCCTCGCCCATCGCGTCCCCGTGTCGGCAGCCCACCGCGATCAGCAAACCCTTTCAGAATCTGCGGTTCATCAAACGTGTGAGATGATCGTGCGCAGGCTCCTTTGCCGCGCGACTCGGGAAGAGTTCCTTCAACTCGACTCGCAGCACTTCCACCAAGTAGTCGAGTTCAAAATCCAAAACGAACTTCAGGCGTGCCTCGATTTTGGAAACACCGCTCCGTGAAATGTCCCAGCCAGCGCACTGCAGTTTCGCCGCAAGCTTTGATTGCGACCACTGGCGGGCGTACCGGAGTCGCCTCACTTGAGGCCCGATGATGTTGTAATATTTCAAAAGTTTTGTGCCTTTCCTGGCGCAAAACTAGGGGACTGTTTTCGTGAAAGTGGCTCCGCATACGGAGCATCTTTTTGCGCACGATGCCGCAAAATCGAGCGCCCATTCCTCAGCCTGCGCGGCTCAGTCGAAGGCGTTCACGGAACCCTCAAACCCATCTCGGGCGATCCCTCCTTTTCATTGTTCTGCGGAATTCGACAACCCGAAAAAAAGTAACCCGAAAAAGTAACCCGCCGCGAAAAAATGAGACATTTTCAGACCAGTCGGGACCGAGCGACACCGCGCTAAAAACCCATTTCCACAGAGTCCGCGACAGGCGAGGCCAGCCCTGTCCACATGAGTCCGTTCTGCGCTTTCGATTTAGGAAACCAGTGTTCTATCCGTTGAACTACGGGGACTGTTGATATTCAGATTTACGACCGACAACGGCGGATTTTCGGTCGGAATGCCACCAATAATGCTACTTCGTCTGTCGATGTCACATATGTTACCCATACGCACGGAGGTTGCAAGCCTGGTCACTTTCAGCAGTGCGGTTTCAAGTCCACAGACTGATTCTTGGTCGACTCCCCCGCTCCACCGAAAAAGTTTCTGACCACCTTCGGTCTGCAGGCCGGCGCTCGCGCCGCCGATCCCAAATCTCATCACGCAAAATTCCGAGAAATTCGCATGATGATCGTTCGCTGATGTTTGCCAAAGTCACTGATGTCTGGAGCACGCAAAACGTGACCGAATTCAGCCGAATCATCACCGCCGCCGCCTGATCAAAGTGCAGCCACGGTCGAAATAGTGCGTCGGGTTTTTGGCGGATCGGGCAAAGCGCGTAATCATGCTGGAGCTGGTTCAGAAGAACAGCCGTGGCAGTCAACAAACGCACCCTCATGGTATCTCAACGCCCACCTTTCGTTCTCGATTTGGACGGCTCAATCGCAGCAGGGGCGTTTGGATCGTTTGCGACATCAATCGCTGCTTGCTTTTTCTCTGCCTTCACCACTGCCGCATCGGCTTGCTGAAGTTTCCGTGAGGCAACCTCCAAAGCCTCGCGAGCCCTGGAGTCCGCAAGCGAGCATTTCTCGTGTGCCTTTTCCAGGTTCTTGCGAAGTTCCTTCGTTCCTCCCACTTCCGTTTTTTCCTTGTGTGAATTTGCCGATGTAGTGGTGTCAGATGAAGAGATTCTTTGAATTTCCGCTGTAGTTAGAGCGGTTTTCAAATCCAGTTCCTCGTTACGCTTTTCCAGAGCCTCCATTTCTTTTGCATGGGCGGTGTTGAGCAGAGTTAGGGCATCCGCCTTCAACTTCTCCGCCTCGATTCGGAGTGGCAATAATTCGAGATCCTGAAAGACCCGTTTTTTGCGCCCAGCGAGTTGATCGATCTGACTCTTGGTCCCGGCAAGCGTATTGCCCACCTTGGACATGCTCTTTTCCAAATCGTCCCTTTCCTGTTTTGCTTTCTTCGTATCCTCGCTCAGTCGGTCCAGTTCCTTCTGCATTGCGGCCCGTTTGCGATCGGTTTGGCTCCTCTTCGCTTCGTCAAGGAGTGTCTTGGCATCTCCAGCGAGCGCGTCTTCGCTCATCGACCGAGGCAATGCAGTGAAAGCAAGTATGCAGGCGATTGAGAGTGAAATGGAGGTCATGCCGATTTTTTTCATAAGCGCATTTCATCTGCCCATGCGGCCGCAGGCAAGATATTTGCAAGTTTTCGAAACACTCACGCTGGTCGCGTCGGTATACTCTTACCGGCAGGCATGCTGAGTCCATACTTTTCCCTCATCGGATCACCGTCCATGCTGGCGCATAACTCATCGGTATCTGCAAATTGCAGTGCGAAATGCACGACCCGTATGAAGTCGGTGAGTTACGGTTCGCCAAGACGATACGGCGCATTGAATACCAGCTTCCCAGCGTCCACTTGAAATGAGAAGCTAACAAGGCCACGATCCTTGGCAGTGGGGGTGGCCCTTGCTGTGACTGCCCTCCACTTGTGTGAGCTTGCACCGGTATTTCGGACAGAGGTTGGGGATGCGAAGCAGAGGTTGTTTAGAGCGTGTCATGCACTTCTGCTGCGAAATATGTCTGTACTTTGTAAACACCGCCATGCATCACGCTTGGGATGGCACACAAAACCCGCGGCACGAAGACCGAATACCCCAGCGATGTGAGCGATGAGGAATGGGCGT
>JBBRNC010000107.1:0-5445 GCA_038230495.1 Verrucomicrobiales bacterium | reverse complement strand
CAAGCACTTCCCCGGTTACGGCCCCGCTGAATGCGATCCGCATGAAACATTGCCCATCATCACCAAGTCACGTGAAGCGCTCGAACGCGAGGAACTGCTCCCCTATCGCACCTTGATGCCGGAACTCGACAGCGTGATGGTCTGTCATGCGAACTACACAGCGTTCGACCCGCACAACGAACGCTGGCCGGCGTCGCTATCGCATAACATTGTGCAGAAACTCCTGCGTGATCAACTCGGCTTCGACGGACTCGCCATGACCGACGATCTCGACATGGGCGCGATTCTTAACGAAGTCACTTTCGAGCAGGCCATTCAAGAAGCCATCAAAGCGGGCAACGACATGGTCATGATCTGTCATCGCCTCGAAATGGTGGAACTCGCCAAGCAGCATCTGGAGAGCCTGCCTGGTCCCGTGGTATATGACGCCTTGGCGCGGATTGAGAAAACTAAACGCAATCTCAGCAAGCCCACAAAATTTTCCCTCGAAGAATTTGCGCGTATTAATGACGAAATCTGGCAACTCCGCGTTGATACTCTCGGCCCAGAACGCGCCAAAGACCTCAGTGTCGAAGACGGCAAACGCTCGCCAGTAGAACTCTATTGATTCATTCTTCCAACTTTCCATTCTTCCTCTCCCCCCCATGCTCCTCCCCATTGTCGAACAACTCCTCGTCCTGCAAGAACGCGACCAACGCATTCGCGCTCTCACCAAAGACCTCAAAGATGCGCCAATCCTTCAGCAGCGCGCGAAAGCCCGTCTCGAAGATGATGAAGCCGCCGTTGCCGCAGCTCTTGCTGGAGTGCGTGAAGTTGAGATGAAGATCAAGAGCCTCGACCTCGATGCCCAGACCCGGCGCACGTCCATCACACGCATCAAGGAGCAACAGTTCCAGACGCGCAAGAATGAGGAGTTCCAAGCGCTCAGCCATGAAGTGACGCGCTATGAAAATGAAGTCAGTGCACTTGAGGACAAAGAGTTGGAGTTCATGGAGCAATTGGAATCAGTGAAGCCCGCGCATGTGACTGCGAACGCAAAACTCTCAGAGACCAAGAAGCTCGTGGACGAAGAACTAACTGCACTTGCCGCACGCGCGAAGAATGTCGAGGCGCAACTTGCCGAACTCAAAGCAGACCGCGCCCAGCTTGCCTCTGCCGTCGATGAGACCACGCTGAGCATCTACGACCGCCTCATGAAGAGCAAGGGCGATGCCGCCGTGGTGCCGCTTCATGGCGAAATCTGCCAAGGTTGCCACGTCAAAGTGGTGCTCGACACCCAGATCAAGCTCAGGGCCAATGAGAACATCACCCAATGTGAGCAGTGCGGGCGAGTGCTGTATTCCGAAGGTTGACCCTACGGCTATACACGGCTATACATTGGGCTGTGAAAACCAAAATCCAAAAGTGGGGTAACAGTCAGGGTTTGCGTCTTCCCAAAAGCGTTCTTGAAGCCGCTGGATTTGCCATCGGACAAGAAGTCGAAATCCAGCCGGGCAGCAGACAAATTCTGCTAAAAAAATCCACAGCCCCGAAGCGCAGACGCCCTCGGATTGAGGAACTTCTCGCTAAAATGCCCAAGGATGTAAAAGCGCTCGAGGAAACTTGGGACAAACCGCGCGGCAGGGAGGTGTGGTGATGCCGTGGTTCCCAGAACCGGGCGATCTCGTCGCCATCAGCCTCGACCCGCAGTCTAGGCACGAGCAGAAAGGGCGTCGTCCCGCACTCGTCGTCAGCAACGCCAAGTTCAACAAACGCACCGGGCTGATGATGTGCTGCCCGCTCACGAACACGGATCGCGGTATACCGTTTCACGTTCCCGTCCCGCCTTCTTCTCGCCTCACTGGATTTATCATGGTGGAGCAAGTGAAGTCACTCGACTACAGGACGCGGCGGGCCACGAAAATTGGCAAAGTGGACGAGGCGACTTTAGAAGAAGTTCTCGCCATCTTGGAGGCCTGCCTTCACTGATCCCCGGCGTGACAGCTTGCGCCACATAACTTGACCGCCATGCAAAGCAAAGTCGCCACCGTCGCCGAATACATTGCATCGCTTCCGCCTGACCGCAGAACCGCTATCGAAGCGGTGCGCAAGGTAGTTCTCGCCAATCTCGACTCCGGTTTTGCCGAAGGCATGCAATACGGCATGATCGGCTGGTTCGTGCCGCACTCGGTCTATCCGGCAGGATACCATTGCGACCCAGAACAACCGCTGCCTTTCGCCGGACTCGCCTCCCAGAAAAATTATATGTCGCTCTACATAATGTGCCTCTATGCCGACGGACCTGTGCTTCAGCGTTTTCGCAAACAATGGGCCGCGGCTGGAAAAAAACTCGACATGGGCAAGGCCTGCATCCGCTTCAAGAAGCTCGACGACCTCGCGCTCGATGTGATCGCCGAAACTTTCTCGCGCATCACGGCGAAGAAATTCATCGCGGACTACGAGAACGTGTTGCGGAAAAAAACGCTTATTAAAAAGAAAGAGCGGCCATGACGCGGCACTTCCTGAACTCGGTAGCGCTCGATCGTGATAGCGTCCAAGACTGGAACGCCCATCCGTTTTCAGTGCCAGCGATTCAAAAGTTGGAATGCATCGAGCTGCATCCCAAAGTCACATTTTTCATCGGTGAGAACGGCTCGGGGAAATCTACACTCCTCGAAGCCATCGCCGAGAAGCTCGGTTTCCGAGCCTCAGGCGGCAGTCGTGTTGAAAGTGTTTCCAGACACACATACGCCTCACCGCTCACTCCGCACCTTCGTCTCTCCCGCACGAGCAACCGTCCGATGGATGGCTTCTTCCTGCGCGCCGAAAGTTTCTTCAACTGGGCAACTGAACTCGACGAACTGGAGGCCACGCCATTCTGTGGTGGAGTTCTGCGCTCGTATGGTGGCAAGAGCCTCCATGCGCAGTCCCACGGAGAATCTTTCCTGAATCTGCTCACACAACGGATCGACGGCCATGGCATCTATCTTTTCGACGAACCAGAAGCCGCGCTCTCGCCGCAGCGGCAACTCTCAATGCTGGTCCGCCTTCATGACCTCGTGGATGACTTTTCGCAATTCATCATCGCCACGCATTCACCTCTGATCATGGCCTACCCCGACGCATGGATTTATCAATTCACCGCCGATGGCATTCAGCGCATAGAATATGAGGAGACGGATCACTATCAAATTACGCGGGGTTTTCTCCGGGATCACAAGGGAATGTTGAGTCGCATTCTCCGTAAAGAGGACGAGCTAGATTTGGGTGCCTGACACCATATTGACGAATAATTTGGGCTATCCCCAACAAGGGGTGATGACAAGAGTGTCGTCACCTCTTGGCAAGCAAAGCTCGCCGGCTATACAATCATTATTTCACCAAGTTGGTGTGAGTGGACTTCAGAAAAATCAAGGATGGACGATCTCGGGATCGCCGGGGCGGTGAAAGGATGTGAAGTGGCGGACGTTGAGCGTGTAGAGGCTGGCGGCTTTGGCTTTCCGGGCTGCGACGAGATGCAGGAAATCATGGATCGCTCCGCCGCGGACGCCGCGTTCTTCGCTCTCACGAAGGGCGTGCATGACTTCAGGGGCCGTCAGGTCTGCGACAGTGAGACGGGGCATGATATTGAACTCAATCAGTTTCGCCGCTGAAGCCGGTGAAAGCCGCAGATTGAGCCTTCCTCCCGTCAGAGTGGAGAACGTCTCCGCAAACGCGTGGGAGCGTGCCCGTAAGGGAGTCCTGCCTAGAAGCAAGGCGGCACAGGCATCGTGATGCGGCTCAATATCCGTGATCGCCCCGATTAGAACTGATGAATCGAGGAAGAAGCTCATTTCTTTCTTTTCTGGTCGGGGCCTCGGTGCGGTGCGGCAAGTTTTTCATCTCTTTCATCGCGATCAGCACGGATGGCGGCGACGATATCCACGTTTTTGGGAAAGCCGGTCGCCACCAGCAGCCCGCCCTGGCGCACCAGCTTCACACCCTCGTCCGGCAGCGGACGCAGACGGATAGAATCGCCGTCAATCTCGACATCAAGCTGGTCGCCTTCCCGTAAATGAAGGCGCTCGCAGAAGGGTCTGGGAAGAACAAGACGGCGCGACCTGCCGAGAACGATGGTATCAGTCATGGCGCGGATTGTGGCACGGATTGTGGCAAAAGTCCAGCTAGGAGATCAATCCCCATAGAGCAGGAAGTCTTATGACCCCATGCGCACTCCGACTCAATCAGGCAGTTTTAATCCGGTGTCATTACGCGGAGGCAGGGCCATGACGCGATCATACCAGCGGTCTGTGCGCTCCTGCCGTTCTCTAGTGCGCATGCCGCGACGGTCTTGGAAACTGGAGTAGCGATCGGTGCGGTTTTCTAGGCGCTTATCCAGGTCCGATTTGTCCTTAGTGGAGCAGGAGACGGTCAGCAGCAAAGCGGCGAGCAATGATAATTGGTGAAACGAACGACGGAACATGATGGTAAGATGAAAGCAGCGGAAGTCAGGTGCGGCAACATGCTTCTTGCGGCCAATTAAGACAATTGGTGTATTTTCAAAGAATGTGACATTTCGGCCGTATTGCCAGATAACCATAAACAACCTGATCAAGTCATGAAATACATCGCTATCATTTCGCTAATCGCGTTCTGCGCATCCGAGACAAACACCACGCGCGCTTGCTGCGCCTTTGGTCACAAGGGACAAACCGTGGTCAATGCGGACCAAACTGTGCTGATGATCTGGGATCCGAAAACCAAGACCGAACACTTCATCCGCAAGGCGGCCTTCAAGGCGGAGGGTAATGACTTCGCATTCCTTGTTCCCTCGCCCTCCCGGCCTGAACTCTCGGAATCCGGGAACGAGGTATTCCCTCGGCTCGAAGAAATCACCACGCCGCCACGGCTAGGCAGGGGAGGGTCCAATGCTCTACCTGCAGTCAGCCCTGTTCCTCAGGGCAAGGTCACCGTTCTGGAGCGGAAGGAAGTGGCGGGATTCGATGCGGCAGTCCTCTCCGCCAGTTCCAGCAGTGCGCTGGCGGACTGGCTGCAGAAAAACGACTACAATCTCTCACCCGAAGTCGAGGCCTGGGCTGCACCCTATGTGCATGATGGCTGGATATTCACAGCGTTAAAGGTCGCCAAGGACGCCAAGTCGAAGACAGACAACTCCGTTCGGGCTGGTGCTCTGCGCATCACTTTCCAGACTGATCGCCCACTCTTTCCCTACCGCGAACCAGACAGCCGTGAAGCCGCGAAGAAAATCGGTGCCGCCGAGCGCATACTCCGAATCTTCTTTATCAGCGACGCCCGCTACGACGGCGGACTGAGCGGGGGTCATGCCTGGTCTGGTAAAGCAGTTTGGAGCAAGATGCTCCCGCAACAGGAAAAGGAGAATATTCTCAAACTGGCCAAGCTGCCTGCCAAAACCGGACCGGAAAACTGGTGGCTCACAGAGTTTGTAGACCACTGGGCCTACGCCAT
>JBBRNC010000106.1:0-5733 GCA_038230495.1 Verrucomicrobiales bacterium | reverse complement strand
GTTTCACGCTGCCCAGGCTCTGGCTGATTTCACAAATGCTAGCATTGATTTCGGCAGCTCTAACTGTGGTGCGACACAAAGAACTAAAGCACTTGTGCGAGTGCTGACTGAACCCAAGAGCGCTCTCATCAAACAATATGCCAAGCTTCTCGGCATGGACGGCGTGGATCTTCAGGTCAACAAAGACGCGCTCGCCGCCATGGCCCGCGAAGCCATCAAGCGCGGCACCGGCGCCCGCGCTCTCCGCAGCATCCTCGAGCGCATCATGCTCGATGTCATGTATGACGTGCCCAGCCGCTGCGATGTTCGCAGCATCACGCTAACCGAAGTCGTGGTCAAAGGTGACCGCCCGCCGCTATTGCGGAAGCGAGTGGATAAGAACGCGGCCTAAGCGCACGCGCAAAAGGCTTTCAGCGCAGAGTTGTGTAAATGCGATCGAGTGCGTTCCTCAATATCCACGCTTTTTGCTTGGCATGCTTCTCGGCACGCATCTCATTGATGGTCTCGGCCAGTTCCATTCGCAATTTCTCAGGCACCCCGGGCATGGCGCGGAGTGCTTCGCACGTTACTTCATAGACTGCCGCACAGGCTGCGGGATTGCCCTCGTTGAAAAGTGGAACTCCCCGCTCAATCGCCAGTTCGATCAAGGTCGCTGGAGTTAGTGGCTTGCTGGTGGTTTCCTTTGGCAGCAGAACTTGATCAATCACATGGATAACACCATTGGACGCTGCAATGTCCGCCTTGAGCAAGTTGGCGGGTCCGATGAGGACGCGCCCGCCATCAAACTTTGCAGTGATCTTTGATCCTTGGAGCGTGGCGGCTTCACCAGCTTCAAGGGCTTTCGCCAGCGTCACCTTGCCCGCGATGACGTGATACTTCAGAATGCTCGCCAGCTTCTCCCGATTTTCCGGTTTGAGCAATTCTTCCACGGTTCCCTTAGGCAGTTTGGCAAAGGCCTCATCCGTCGGAGCAAACACGGTAAAGGGTCCTGGACCGGACAAGGCTCCGGCCAAATCCGCAGCGGCGGCCGCAGCTAGCAAGGTCTTGAAACTTCCTGCCGCTCCTGCGACGTCCACAATGGTTTGACCGCCTTTTGTTGGAGTGCCTGTGTCCTTGTCGGCCACGGTTTTGACATATTCCACTTCCAGCTCGAACGGCCCCGCGTTTTTGTCCGCCAACGTGAAGCCGATGGATTCAACCTTGGCAAGGTTGATGGGTTTAGAGGGTAGTGTCTGTCCGAAGGCTTGCAGCTTGAAGTCCTTGATAGGGACGGTCACTTCCGTCCACTTGCCAGCCGTCGTAGGCAGGTCGGCCCGATAGGAACTGGCACCCATCTGCCGGCTCACCCGCATCTCCACCCAATAGGTGCGTCCATCGCCCTTGGCCTTTACCACGACAGCATTCATGCCTGACAAATCCATCGGATTGGGCTTGGTGCGGATGGAGGCGAATCCGCCATTATTTTCCAAAGAAAGGTTGCCGCTGAAAAGCAAAGTTCCCTCATCGGTTCGCTTAAACCCGCCTTTGGATACTCCGCCCATGACGCCATCGTTTACCGAAGTCCATGAGTCAGCCGAGCCGGGATCTTTGAAGGCGGCGATAGATTTTTCATCTGCGGCATACGCCTGCAAGGCAAGTAAGTTAACGATAACTACAGCGAGTAATGATGAGGTTTTCATAGGATGTATATTGGTATAAAGCTCGCTGCCAGTTGATTAATGCAGGGTTAGTGGCTTAAAGCTAATTCTGCATAGCTAAACGATTCATTCATGCTGTTTGGATGCACCAATTAATGTCGTCCCCTCCGCCGTTCGCGAAATCGACCTTGCGTTCCGCCCCTGTCCGGGATCATGCTTTTCAAATTCTTCTCACATGATTCCTACATCGCCTCGCATCCCTCTTTTCGGTCGTCACCTTCTGATCACATTTGTTGCCGGACTTTTACTCGTGGCCTGTCAGGCACCGCACACGGATATTCCCGCCAGCGTTACCAAGGAATCGCGCTCAATCAGTCTGGCGGGCAAAGTGGTAACAGTAGATTTCTATTTGCCAAAAAATCTAGCGAAAGCCCCCGTGATAGTCGTGGCACACGGGTTCACGCGGAACCGTCATTACATGGCCGGCTGGGGAGTTCTGCTGGCGAAAAATGGATTCACTGCCGCAGTTCTTGACCAGCCTTACTGGGCCGACCATGCGCGCAACGGCAAGGCCATTGCGGAACTTCTGCAACAGATTCAATCAGGTGCAATTTCGCTCCAACCGAAGCCCGAAGGCCACACCGCGGTCGTGGGCATGTCCATGGGCGGCCTTACTACGCTCCTCGCCACTTCACAGGTAAAGGTTGATGCGTGGCTGGGTCTGGATACGGTTGATTCGAATTCGAAAGGTGCTGCTGCTGCTCGTAATCTGGGCATCCCCGCCGCAGTCCTGCTCGCTGAACCTTCGAGTTGGAATGCCCATGGCAATGCTCGGGACATCATCGCCGCGTTTCCCAATCCTCCATTCGTCATCAAGGTGCGGGGCGCATCTCACTGCGATACTGAGTCACCGACGGATTTGGCTGGTGGTCTGGTCACTGGTGGCACTAGCATCAGAAGACTGGCGGTTTACGAGGAATACCTGCTGGCGTTTTTCAAATCCGTGTTTCAACATGACGCAGAAGCTCTGAAGAAACTCGATATGGCAAAGCAGGATGCCCGGGTCTTGCTCATTGAGCCAAGCAATCGGAAGTGAAATAAGACGGAATGAATATCGCGATCTCTTTTAATGATCATCTGACAGGATTGCTTGTAATCAAGGCCACGGCGGGATGCGCGATGCGGCGCTCAGCAGTGATAGCATGGAATTGCACGCGGCAAGAAGTCGCCTGACCGATGCTGCGAAAAAGATAGCGGGAAACCGCCTCTTTGAGTGCCACCGTCGGCACGGCAATGAAGCCCCGACCTTCTGCGGCCATCACTTTCATCAGCGCGAGATCGTCAAATTCCGCAACGACATTCGGCTTCACTTTGTGGGCGCGAAACCATGTCTCCAATGAGCGACGCATGGCGGTATTCTCCGCTGGCAGTAGCGCAGGTGCGTCATTGAGTGATTGGGGGAAATTGCGCTTCAACTTGGTAGCCAGCTTCGGCTCGGCACAAATCGTGACACTACTTTCGCCAAGGTCGTGAGTGAACACTTTGAAGTTAGCATTGCTCGGCGCGGGTTCGTCCGACAGCACCACGTCGAGCCGGTGCGCGGCGAGCTGGGCCAGCATGTCATCGAGTTTTCCTTCGCGACATATGACATGCACGGCCTGCGACATGGAGAACACGGGCTTGAGGATTTCGTTGGTCACCAGCTTCGGGAACGAGTCCGCCACGCCGACGTTGAGTCGCAATGTGCGCACGCCGGGGCGCTGCTTCACGGCATTCATCATTTCACGACCCAGTGTGAAGATTTCTTCAGCGTAGCCCAACACCATTAGGCCAGTATCGGTGAGCTTGTTATTGCGCCCCTCGCGCCGAAATAACTTCTCGCCCAGTGCCGTTTCCAGCTCGCGAACTTGTTCAGAGATGGATGGCTGCGAGACGCGCATCTTCGCGGCTGCACGCGCGAGGCTGCCTTCCTTGGCGACGATATGAAAATATCGCAGGTGATGAAAGTTGAGCCATTCCATAGCAGAGGAAGAATACTAAGTTGCCGCTCAAGGCGTTGACGTGTTTTTTTCAGCGACGTTGGCTTTCCAGCGATAAGCCACCAGTGCGTTTAGTTCGCGCACGAACAATCCATCTCCCGCCACAGCCAAATGCGCCCATGTTTCCGCCGAGGTGAGTTTGCGCTGCTCCAGCAAGTCGAATTTTTCCTTGTTAGCTCGGAAGAGAAACAGTTCGCCGCGCTGGTCGAGCGCCAAGATGTGATCACCATTGGCGACGAGACTCCAATATTTTCCAAACGATTTGTCGTTTTTCCAAAGCTCGCGCCCAGTGGCAACTTCGATGGCCATGACCCGCTGGCTTTTCATGTGCTCGTAAGCGACGCCATCAATGACGACAGGTGTGGACATGTAGCCTTGGGACTTGTGTTGCCACGCTTCGACAACGCTGAACTTGCCATCAGTGCGGGTGACTTTGAAACCGGAAGTCTTGCCACCGTAGGAACTGGTGAAGACGATGTCCTGCAGCACGATAGGAGTGAGAATGTTCATACCCCGAAACGCCTCCACGGGCTGCGACCAGAGCACTTCACCTTTGTCGAGCGCTAGGCCCGCGAGTTTATCGCGTGTCTGAACGACCAACTGCCGCTGGCCGCCGATCGTGGCGATGATCGGCGAGGAAAACACGCTGCTCGACATGCCTTCCTTGTCATTGAGTGAGCGCCACTCCAACTCGCCCGAGTGCTTATTCAGCTTCACGACGGAAGCGCCGGCCTGAACATAAACGGCATCTCCATCGATCAGAGGTGAGCACACGAAACCGAAATCCGGCAGTGGCGCTTCTAGCTTCTTTACGAAGTCAAAAACCCATCGCTCCTCGCCAGTTTTCACATCCAGACAAACGAGCACATCGCGCATTCCGGCAACGAAGAGTCTCTCTCCATCGCACGCTGGCGTGGAGCGAATCCAGTCGCCGTTGGACTTGGCAAAGAACGGCACACTGAGCGCGCCTTCCCGTTGGGAACGCCACAATTCTTTTCCAGTCTGGCGATCGTAAGCGGTGACGACCTCGAGTTTTTTATCCTTGGTCTCGGTGGTGAACACGCGGTCGCCCACAACGATTGGGCCGGAATAACTCGGCCCGAGTTCCACGCGCCAAAGTTCCTTTAGGTGATCGGCGTCCAATTTTCCGGGCCAGGCTGGGCCAGTAACCTGACCATCCCGCGTCGGCCCGCGCCATTGCGGCCAGTCTGCGGCATGGAGAGAGATGCAGCCAGCAATGATAACCAGCAAGGTGACGCGTTTTGTTTTCATAATGAATAAGCGGTTTACTGGGAACAGATCGTTCATGCGAGCTGGCGGATCACGGCTTGGGTTTCACCGGTTCAATTGCCAGAGCGTGAAATTAAGAAAAGAAGCAAAGCTGACCCACGCAAGATACGGCAACAGCAGCGCACCGGACGTGCGATGAACTTTCCAGAACGCGACAGTTGTGACGAGAACTGCAATCCACAGCAGCATGATCTCGGCGAATGCCAGTGCGGGATTTTTTAGGCCGAAAAAGAGAGGGCTCCAAAGTGCATTGAGCGCGATTTGTATCAGGAACAGCCCGAGCGGACGACGCTGCGCGGCGAATCCTCCACGCCGCCACACCAGCCACGCCGCGACCGCCATCAGGATGTAGAGCGCCGACCACACCGGGCCGAAAATCCAGCCGGGAGGATTCCACGCAGGCTTCTTGAGTTGCGCATACCACTCGCCCGGCATGAAAAATCCTCCGATGGCAGCCGCCGTAAAAGTGAGCAACAACCAGCCAACGAGAGCTAATGCCGGATGCACTCCGCGCGGTGCGGGGACTTGCGCTGCGTTGCTATTCATATGCCCCAGAGTAGCACGCGATGCCCGCCATGCAAATTCATCACTTCGGATAAACCTAAGCATTCATTCGGAAAGGCATATTAGTCGTATGCCACCAGCCTGTTTAGGATCAGCCCGTCAGCAAAACACAAAAACACGAAAGGAAATAATCAAATGATCTGGATTCTATTTATCGGCACGATGGCACTTTCGCTCTGGGCGATGTGGCGGGTGAAGTCAGT
>JBBRNC010000105.1:0-5826 GCA_038230495.1 Verrucomicrobiales bacterium | reverse complement strand
TTCTCCGGCCAGCCCATCGTGGCGAAGGGCCAGAGCCAGGAGCTAAACCAAGTGTCGAGGACGTCGGGGTCTTGTGTAAAGCCTAGTTTCTCAAGCTCAGCGGCCTCTGCATCAGATTCCGTTACCGCTTCGAAATACCAAATGCCATCTTGGAAAGTGTATAGCAAAACCGTTTCGCCAGCACCTCCGCTGAAGCTATGAAATTCGGTCGTAGATCCCTCGGTGCTGCCAAGTTCAAGCAACTCACAAAGCGTCATTTCGATGGCATTAGGCCACGCGATACCAAATTCATCCCAATCACCGTGCTGCAATTCCTTCCTCCACACCGGAACTCGATGTCCCCACCACAACTGGCGCGAGATGCACCAGTCTTGCAGGCCGCCCATCCAGTGGTCATAGACCTTCGCCCAGCGGTCTGGGAAGAAACGCATTAAAGGGAGCGCGGGCGTCTCGCCCGCGTTTTCTGAGGAGGGCACGGGCGAGACGCCCGCGCTCCCTTGGGCGACGCATTCATGCGCAGCCTCGACGCTCGGATACTTCAAGAACCATTGCTCGCTCAATCGCGTCTCAATCGGCACATCAGCGCGTTCAGAATAGCCGACGTTGTTTTGATACGGCTCTTCCTTCACGAGCGATCCGATCTCTGCGAGCAACTCTGAAGCACGCTTGCGCGCGGCGAAGCGTTCCATGCCAGCGAGGTCTTTACCAGCTAGTTCATTCAAAACACCATTCGGATGCATCACGTCAATCGGCTCAAGCCCATGTCGCTGAGCGATCTCGAAGTCCGCTTTGTCGTGCGCGGGCGTGACCTTCAGCACACCGGTGCCGAATTCAAAATCCACATGCTCGTCGCCGATAATCGGCAGCGCGGCCTGATTCTCCAAGGGCAGTGGACGGCGCACATGCTTGCCGATGAGATGGACATAACGCGGGTCTTTCGGATTCACGGCGATGGCCGTATCCCCAGGGATCACTTCGGGGCGCGTGGTCGCGATGGTGAGCCAAGTGTCCGGCTCTTCGATGACCTGCACTTTGAAATAATACATCGTGCCGTTCTGCGGCTTCATCGTCACCTCCTCATCGCTGAGCGCAGTGAGCGATGACGGGCACCAGTTCACCATGCGCTTGCCGCGATAGATGAGTCCCTTTTTATAGAGATCGACGAAGACCTTCTGCACACAGCGCGAGTAATCCTCGTCCATTGTGAAGCGCTCGCGGCTCCAGTCGCAGGAGCAGCCAAGCTTCTTGAGCTGATCAATGATGATGCCGCCGTGCATCTCTTTCCATTCCCAAATCTTCTCCACGAGCTTCTCGCGGCCGAGGTCATCGCGATGCTTGATGACGCCCTGTTTTTTCAAATTCTTCTCCACCACGTTTTGCGTGGCGATGCCCGCGTGATCGGTGCCGGGGAGCCAGAGCACTTCCTTGCCCAACATGCGCGCGCGACGGCAGAGGATGTCCTGAATGGTGTTGTTCAACACATGGCCGAGCGTGAGGATGCCCGTGACGTTCGGCGGCGGGATGACGATGGAATACGCGGGGCGCGTCTCGCTGACACGCGCGGGGTCGGCGGTAAAGGCGTTGTCATCGAGCCATTGCTGATACCAGCGGGCTTCTACTTCTGCGGGCGTGTAGGTCTTGTCGAGTTCGGGCATGGGAGCGTGGAAGATGCACCCACAAAGCCGTTTCGCAAACCCAGCGTCAGGGCTTTGGCGCATCTGCTGCGTTCGTCCAGAGTGCCCAGTGGATCACAGTAGGGTGCTCCTCGAAATACTCATTCACAATGCCGCCCATGTAATGATCGTCGAGCGGAGCCTCCAGTGCCATGCGATGATGCTGCCCCGCTACCAGTGATCCTGCGTTGCCGCCAATATTCAGAATGCGATTGTCCGCGACCTCGTAACGTGGTTTGAATGGATTGTAGTGCGCCACGTAAATTATGTCGCCTTTCTTTAAGGCACCGCGATGCACCTGCTCAATTTGATATTTGAAAACGCCCGCGTAGTTATAGAGCTGACGCTCGATGACTGCTTTTTGCGGCACTTCCATCAAACGCGCGGTGATCTCAATCGTGCCGAGTTTTGCCACCTTGGCATCAGCACCGTCGCCGTGATGTTCGCTGCATGACGCACCAAACAGGACCCAGAAGAGAGCAAGGCTACTTTTTAACTGTGAAGATTTCATGGAGGGTCCAGATAGGTTCCCAGCCGTGAGGCAATTTCAAGACGGGGCCGTTCTTCGCTTTCGGAAATTGTTTGATCAAATCTTCGCGGTCATTGCCACCGATCATGGGCGCATCACTCAAGCGCATCAATTCCATCGGCGCACCCGCGTGCTCCGAGTCGCCGTCCTCCTGCGCGTTGCCCGTGAAGATCACATATTTTCCATCGGGCGAAACATGGCCACCGTAGATGTGGCGACCATTCTCTGCGTAAACGAGACCCGCCTTTGTGCCATCCGCGTTCGCCATCCAGAGCTGAGTCCAGCCGTATCCGTTGTTGCCCTGCTTGACCTGACGATTGGAAAAGATCATGCGATTGCTGTCGGGAAACCAATCCGGCGTGCAACAGTCTTCGCGGCTTACGGCGTTCGCTGCGCCGGTCTCTGCGTTCATGCGGGCATCGCTCCATCCGGTGCCGAAGGAGTTCGATACACCACTGAACCATTTGCCATCGGGAGACCAGGTGAACTGCTGGAAAAAGCCATTACGTTTCATCGTGCGCACGACTTTGCCAGTCGCAAGATCAACGATCTCGACTCCCTTAAGTGATAATGTGGCAATCTGTTTGCCGTCAGGACTCCATGAAGCCCACGGCAGTTCACCCTCGCCGCCGAGCGCTTTTGCCTGGCTGCCATCGCTCTTGCTCAGGATCAATGCGCCTTGCGAGCCATGGTCGTTGCCATTGAAGTTTTCATCACGCTTGATCCTGCGATAGAGAAGGCGGGCACCATCACGCGAGAACAGTGGATAGCCTTCATTCGTGTCCGGCGAGTTTGTGAGGTTTCGTATGTCAGAGCCGTCTGGGCGACACGCAAAAATATCCCAATCACCCTTTCCGGAGCGCGCTGAGTAGGCGATCCAACCGTGTGACTTCACCTCCGCCGTGAGCTGGAGTTGTCCATCGTCCTCGGCACGGATCACTGCACCGACAAAAAGAACGCAGAAGAGAATGTGCGCGATGTTCCGCATAATCAACCCGGCCTCAGTTTCACCGCGGTTCCGTAGGCCAAGACCTCAGTCGCACCCTGAGCGAATTCCGTGGCGTCGTAACGCATTGCGATGATCGCATCCGCTCCGAGTTCTTTAGCGTGTTGCATCATCAGTTCAAATGCTTCTTTCCGCGCGGCTTCGCACACTTTCGCGAACTGACTGATGTTGCCGCCAAAGATCGACTTCAAGCCGCCGAGGATAGACGCGCCGATATTTGGTGTGCGAACAACCAAGCCGCGCACGACGCCGATATATTCAGCGATCTGTGCTCCGGAGATATCATTGGTGGTGGTGACGATGAGGGATGTTTGTGACATGATGGACGGCATTATGAGCGAAGACCGAAGAAATACAAATTGCCGCGAGAGGGATCAGAGAAAGCAGAGATTTTGGTAAAGTTAGGAGATGTCCAAAGGGTCGGAATCTTTGTTACTGAGGGCATACTTGCGAATCCAAAAGCGATGGCTGCCGAAGTTGATAAGAAGCCCGTGCTCAACGCGGGATGACTTCAAGTATCCGATAATCTGGGCAATGTGTTCGTTTGCGACAGTGCTGACTGCTTTTAACTCCACGATAATTTTGTCCTCAATAAATAAGTCGGCAAAATATTCTCCTATTACTGTGCCGTCTTCGTCGAACACGTTGAGCGGATACTGCTGAACGACTTTCAACCCAGCTTTCCGCAGCCGGTGTGCCAGCGCATTCTCATAAACTTTCTCAAGGTGCCCGCTGCCGTGATAAACATGAATGTCATAGGAGGTCTGGCGAATAGTTCCACATAAGCTTTTGATCTCATCTGTCATACAATTTCATTTTTTGTGTTCTCTGCGTTTTTTTGCGGCCATTACTCAGGCATCCAAAGAATGCCCACGGCACCAGCGGTGATGTTGGTTTTCTTCGGCTGGAGTTTTGTGGCATCCAAAGTGATCGCACCCGGATTGTATTGGGCGTCGATCTTCTTTGATTCCTCGTCGAGCTGCACATCGAGCGCCTTGAGCTGGTTCTTCAATTCCTCCACCTGCGACCCCGTGATTCCTGCCTGTTGTGAGTCCTTGTAAGCAGTGCCGGCTTTGTTGATAGTGGTGGCAGTCAAGACACTGCTCTTGCGACCAAGGAATGAGCCGAGCAGACCTACTCCGATTTGCGCGACGGTCGCGAGCGTGGAACTGGAAGATGCGGCCTTCTGCGACTGCATTTTGGCGAATGCTCTCTGCAAGTCGTCCTGAATGGACTTCGCCTGTTTGCCTAGCTTCGTGCGCAGATCATCCACGGCTTTGTCGCGGAGTTCACGGGCGGTTTGTGTAACGCGCACACGAAAGTCCTGCTGGCTTTCACCGACGTTGGAATACGCATCAAGCAGCGAAGAGTAAAACACCTCGGCCTGTTCGTTGGCATAGACCCAGTCTGGGAAATCTTTGGCTATCTTCGTGTAAGTCGCGGCCTTCTGTGCGGCAGCAGGGAGTTCGCCGAAGCTGGCGTTGTCAGCGGGGTCTTTGTCGAGCTTCGACAAATCAATGTCGCGCGGAATGTCCACGAACTTGTCCCAGTCCACGCGCGAGTTCACGGTGTCGATCGCATTCGCAACGGTGACAGTGACGCGGCTGTTGATCTTCTTTTTCTCGTCGATATAAAGCACGGTCGCGGAACGCAGCAACGCGGGTTGATAGTTCGCCTTACCATTGGCGGGCATGAAATATTCTGCGGCACCGTCAGGGATTTGTGGTCGCATGACGTTGCCAGATTCTGTTGCAGCAACCTCCTTCGTTTCGGGTGGCGTGAAGCCGTCATCTTCTGTATCAGTCATGACTTTGGCGGGTGCAGTGTTGGGTTTGATAGAGGCCATCTTGAACTCATCGCGCTTAGGATCCATCAAGGTCTTGATTTGATTACGTGAGAGCGGGCCAGGCAAATAGCTCATGCACCAGCGCACCTGGAAGACGGCGGGGTTGTCTTCATGCACATTGTTCATGAGGAAGATTCGGTTGCCGAGGGCGGACATCATCTTCTCCATGTCGGCGCGATTGAACTTGGCGTTCTGCGCGGCGGCGGCACCTTCGAGGCCATCGAGCAACCGCGCCTTGTCGCGCTCAGTTTGCAGACGACCAATCCACCAAGTGCCCATGTTCGAGAGTGCTTTGTAATCGAGATCAACGGGATTCTGCGTGGCCAGCAACATGCCGAGACCAAAGGCGCGTGCTTGCTTGAGCAAGATCATCATCGGCTTCTTCGATGGTGGCATCGCGGTCGGCGGCAGGTAGCCGTAAATCTCGTCCATATAGAACATGGCGCGCAGGCTGGTGGTGCCGCTCTGGGCGCGCATCCAACTGAGAAGCTGCGTCATCAACAGGCTAACGAAGAACATGCGCTCGTTGTCGCCAAGATGCGCGATGCTGAAGATGCTCACGCGGGGCTTGCCTTCCTTCGTGTAAAGCATGTTCTGGATGTCCAGAGGCACGCCCTGAAGCCATGCGGCAAAGCTGGGTGAGGCGATGAGATTGTTCAACTTCATCGCCAGCTCGGTGCGCTTTTTCTCGGAGAGAAAATCATCTAACGCGACGACGCCGACTTTGCGGAACGGCGGCTGCTGCGTCATTTTCACCAGCGCTTCCAGCGTG
>JBBRNC010000104.1:0-6139 GCA_038230495.1 Verrucomicrobiales bacterium | reverse complement strand
GTCAAGGACTCCATCGTCTACGACGCCTTCGGCAACTTCACCGAGACCTCGTCGTCCGATCGCGGCATGTATGCTTACACCGGCCGCGATTACGACGCCGAGATTCATCTGCAAGAAAACAACGCCCGCTGGTACGATCCCACGACCGGCCGGTGGCTTAGCCAGGATCCGTTGGGCTTTGATGCGGGGGATAGCAATCTTTATCGGTATGTGAATAATCGGGCGACCGTGGATGTAGACCCTAGCGGCCAAATATTAGTAGCTTACACTCGGGTATGCCGAGATGCGCTTGAGTATTGGTATAAGAAAGAAGGGTGGCTTCCATCGCTTAAGTCTGGTTCAAAGGGCGACTCTCGCTATGTTCTTGCCGCCGATCAGAGTGAGGTCAGAAAAGCGCTCAAGAGAAACGATCTGACCGAATTCGACGAGAGCGTGTTGAAAGCCCTATTGGACATCGGGCCGGATAAAGAGGTTTACGGCTATGTCGGCGATCATAGATATTATATTAGCCCCTGCGGTCAGGGGGATGAAAAGCCGATTAGCGGTGAAGAAAGGTCCGTCTACAATGGGTTCGCCAAATCAGCAGATCTACCTAAAACCGGAATAGATATCCAGGTAAATGCGTTTATTTCCAAAAAGCTGAATATAAATGGAGAGCCGTGGCTTCCGGAGCCTGGTCAACTGGGTGATCTTGAGTTCAAGGGTGATGACCGAGACTTTGGCGGGCCAAAAAGAGACTCAAGGCTCAGAAGTGAAATAATGATTGACTCCACTCAGATCGGGAGCCTGTCCGAGAGTTCCGGTGTCTTTTCAGCTATCACAGCGGCTGGGACAAGTTTCCAACGTAGGAAAAGTGCCCCGCTTAAAGTAGAGGAAAAAACAGAGATTCCTTCGGGCAATATTTCAGTAAAAAACTCCTTCGACGGTAAGTGGTCACGGATAAACATGAGAAATCATGGCAATTATCCGTTCAAACCGGTACTGTCTCCGGCAATTGATTATGCGGTCGGTATCGACTTGGTTCCCCAGCCGGGCAACAAAATAAAGATCAATATTTCAATACAGCACAATTTGTTCCCGTTTTATGAGGTAGTTATCAAGACGCCGAAGGGCACCTATATTCCTTACAAGTTTGAGCCGAGCGACAAAGGACCGGGACTCGGCAATCTAAACTATAATGTGACGAATCGGGCCTCAATAGTGATCGATGCGCCATAGTCTTATGACCTAGACCTCAAACGAACACGATTTGTCGGGGCAGAACATGAGAACATGTGTTTTTCGGATGGTCACCTGTATATTGATTGCTTTCACGTCCTGTGAACGCTCAGAGCCAGTGATTGTTGAGTATATCATGCCTGCCGGATTTCGGGGTTCCTTTGTGGTACGGACTAATGATCCTGCGGGTATAGAGTTACCGCATTCAAGCCGCCATTACAAGGTAAGTGTCCCCAACTCCGGCATTGCAAGGACGAAAGGGGCTGATCCCTTCAATGCTTGGCATACTAGAATCGCAAGGGATGAGAACGGCGTGGAGATACCGAATGCGGGCCAGGTTCCGGATGACAGGGTTGCGTTCTGGAGCGACGGCAGGGACTCGGATGGTACAATTTACTTTTTTGTTGGGACGAAAAAAGAAAGGAACGAAAATCAACGCTAGCCCGCCCTATACAAAAAGTCTGTCGCCGACCTTCGTAAGTTTGCTCGCACGACCCTGGCACACGCTCAAGCCTGATCGCTTCACCCATTTCCACTCATACGACAAATGACGTATCCCGGCTTTCGCCCATCTTTGCATAAAAAAACGCCTCGAAAAATGCGCTCACGAGCAAGTCGGTCTACGCTTCGCAGGGCACTCAGAAAAATGCCCGGTATGCTTCCACGATCAATCTAGATTAGTCCCACGCCCTTCCACGTTCATCGTTGGCCATCTCTCTGCCTGCCAGCGCCACGCTTTGTTCTGGGCGATTGGCGCTTTCGTTCGGGCAACATCGGCGTGGTTTAGTTCTGGCTTGGGCAGGATTCGTGCGCATTTCGTGGCATGGGGTATTCGCCTCTTCGCTTCTTCGCCCGTTCGCTTCTTCGCCCGTTCGCTTCTTCGCCCGTTCGCTTTTCGCCGATTCGCTAATTCGCTTGTTCGCTGATTCGTCGCTTGGCATATTCGCCGGTTCGCCTTCTTCGCTAATTCGCTCTTCGCTCTCCGCAAATCAGCCTGTTCGCTTCTTCGCAGTTTCGTTATTCGCCAATTCGCTTCGTCGCCCATTCGCTTCTTCGCCTTTCGCCACTTGACAAATGCGAGTTGTTCTCGAAAGCGACGAGCAGACAAGCATGAAGTATCAAGCACACCCAACCCCCGTGAAGCCCATCAAGCCCATTTTCTATGTGTGCTGTCTGCTGCGAATGGCGAACAGCGAAATGGTGAATAGGTAACGGTTCTGAAAGATGCATTACGAATAGGCAGGCATTACGGGAAGGAAAGTGTGCCGGGCCGAATTGTGGTCGCAGTTGTTGCCGAATTGACGCTGTATGGATTTCGGGGTCGCGAAGGGCGTTTTGCCGAATTGTTGAGAATTTTGGAGACGAAGTGCGAGTTGGCATGGATCGGTGACGAGGATTTGTTGCCGAATTTGCGCGACAAATTTGGCTACGATGCACGGTGTGGTAGGGATCCGTGCCGAGGATTGTTGCCGAATTTGCGCGACGAATTTGGCCACGAGACGAGCTGGGCCGACTGGTGGCCGCCGTTGTTGCCGAATTAGCGCGGCGAATTTGGCGACGAAGTTCAGGGGACCGATGTTTTGCTTGTGGGTTGCTTGGCCTGGTGCTCGTTGAGGAAGCGTTCGAGGAGGGCGACGGCGTCGCGGAAGGTGTAGTCGAGCGTGAGTAGCAGGTCGATGTTGTTGAGGTTTTTCTTGCAAGAGAAGCAGTGGGCGAGGTTGTTGCGGGGGTTGACGGTGGCGCGCATGTCGCCGCAGTGGGGACAAAGAAAGCGGAAGTAGCCTTCGCTCATTTTGGATGGCGGTCCTTCGCGGCCGAGTGCTGCGATGGTGACGGGCATCGGCAGGTCGTTGCGAAGACGGCGCAGCAGGTCGGCGTCGATCATGATTTTCTCCGGTTAGAAGTCGACGAGGTCGGTTTCCTTGTGCCAATGGGGTTGCAGTAGGACGCGGTTGACGTTGTCGATGTCGATGGTTTTGTTGGCGGCGCGGACGGCCTCGATCATACAGCCCACGCATAGATTTCGGGCCTTGCGCAAGACGCCGTCGGCCGAGCGGACAATCAGATCAACCGCGGGCTGCGTGAAAGTGTTGTGTCCGAGGCCGACACGGTCGAGTTCACGCAGGAGGAAGTCGCGCAGGGCGTCGGGGCCGAGGCGTTTGGTGATGACCGAGTAGGTGACGCGGCTTTTGATGTCCTGGTTGACGCCGAGATCGAGATTGGCGAGGAGGCTGGGCCGGCCGATGAGGATGAGGTTGTGATTTTTGGGGAAGTCCTCGAAGAGCAGACGCAACTTGCGGAGGTTGGCCAGGTCCATGAGGTGGGCGTCGTCGAGGATGGTGGTCAGGCATTTGCCGGCGTGATTGAGGCTGAAGGCTTGCTCGATGAGTCGGCGTTCGCAGGCGAAGGCGGAGCTTTCGAACTCGATACGAAAAGATTCGCACAGGATTTTTACCGTGTTGGTGTAGGTGTGCAGGGTACGGCCGACGCTGGCGACGAGGTACTGATTTTCGGGCAGGCGTTGCAGGGCCTG
Organism: Verrucomicrobiales bacterium; assembly: GCA_038230495.1. Classification (GTDB taxonomy): domain Bacteria; phylum Verrucomicrobiota; class Verrucomicrobiia; order Verrucomicrobiales; family Verrucomicrobiaceae; genus VFKE01. Next base: position 2,388 of record JBBRNC010000104.1, on the reverse strand, counting down.
CTTGATGACGCTCTTGCCGGTGCCGGGGACGCCGAGGACGAGGCAGAGTCCGCCCTGCTGACAATGGACTTTGAGCGTGTCGTGAATCTCTTGCTGTTGTGGCAAGAGCACGAGTTCGCGGAGGTCGAAGGGATTTTGGGTGAGACCGTAGAAGGATCGGATCATGGCTGTTCCTTTCGGCGTGCAAGCCCATTGGCGACGGCGTCGAGGAGGCGGGCGGCGCCCATGCGTTGGCCCTTGTAGTAGATGACGATGGCGGCGTTGTCGCCGCGGTTTCGGTCGTGGCGGAGTTGGATCTCTTTGTCACGCAAGTCGACGGGAGTTTCATAGCGTCGGCTCAAGAAGCTGAAGGTGTTGTCTTTTTTCACTTTCCTGGTGGCCTCGGCGTAGAAGAGTTCGTCGTTGTGTTCGGACGGGGAGAGGAAGCGAACACGAGCCAGGTCGATGCCGAAGCGGTCGATGGGCTTCATGCCGATGGCGTCGTGCTCGGACCCGTTGTAGTCGCATTCAACCCAGTGGGTGAATTGGCGGTTGAGGATTTCGAGCGAAGACAGATCGAGCTTGCGAACGAGGAATTGATCGCGCACGCGGCGGAAAAAGCGTTCGATCTTTCCCTTGGCGGCGGCGTCTCGGACCGCAGTATGTCGCAGGATGCAGCCGACGCGGGCGCAGATGAGGGTGATCTCCTGGGAGCAGTAGATCGAACCGTTGTCGACGAGCAGTTGCTCGGGGATGCCGCGTTTGTAGAAGGCGGCGCGGATGGCTTTGATCATCGAGTCGACGTTCTCCTCGAAGAAGAATTCGCCGTGGCAGAGGACACGGCTGGCGTCGTCGATGAAGGCGAGCAACTTGGCCTGTTTGCGCGAGCCGAGTGACCCACCGGTGTCACAGTAGGGACCGAACATGGTGTCGGCCTGCCAGAGTTGGTTGGCGAATTTCATGCTGAAGGCGAGCCGTTTCTTGTTGTCGTTGTCGTCGGGAGCGAGCAATTCGTATTCGCGAAGGAAGCGATAGAAGGTGGTTTGAGCGATGCGGTCGGGATGCAAGAGGCCATTCTCGACGCAAAAGCGATAGAGGGCTCGCTTGTTGGTGCGTTGGTCGTGGAAGTGCGGTTTGGCGGCGTTCAAGGCTTCGAGCAGTTCTTCGGGAGTGACCTTGCGAACCTGGCCCTTGTCCTTGCGAGGCTGATGGGTCATGCCGGTGATGCCGTGGTTTTTGTAGCGGTAGTGCCAGGTCTGGATGGTGCGCCAGGTGAACTGGCGCGGGTGTCCCTCCTCGTCGAGGAAGGTCATGGCGGCGACGTGGTGGATGCGTTCGTGGCGGGTTTTTCCCTGGACGGAATCGATGGCGCCGAGGACACGCATCTTCAAATAAACCGAAGGCTGCTTCATCAGGGTACTCCTTTTTTTTCGCGGAACGTGTCGGACGAAGGAGATTGAAGCAAAAGCGCGCGAGGCCAACGACGACATCTTGCGTTGTTGCCTGTTTTCGCCGGTTTCGGTGCGACGGGCGGCGACGAAGCGCGTTGAGAATTCGGTCACGATCGGCATGGATGTGTCAGGATGTGTCCGTGGCGATGAGTGAGCTGGCTTACACGAAGAAGGTGCGCATCGTATGTTGGAAGGCGGCGATAGGACAGTTGGCATCGGGGAAGGCGGCTTGGAGATGCGCGACGACCTGCGCGGCCGGCCGACGCGAAGGTTCAGCGGGCAGTTCGGGCGGCGGGCGCCACGCCGAGAGTGCCGTGCGGATTTTGCATTGGCCCAGGTCGAACCGTTTCCAGAGGCGTTGCCAGGTCCGGTCACTTCGCCGGCAGTCGGCGACGACGCGGCTCGCAGCGGCGATGCTGTCGGCGACGGCGTGTTGCAGGAACCTCCACAGCGCGTGGGTTGTGACGCTCAGCCGCCGGATTTTGTCGGCGACCCAGACGCTGAAGGTCCGTCCGCACCCGCGCCGCAGATTGCGGTTGCTGCAAAAGATCCGCCGAGCGCGAACCGTTTTGCGCTGGGAGTTGCCCTCGTCGTATCCGCGCAGAAAGCCGTGGCGAATCAACGCGCCAAGCACCTTGCAGTGCGGACACGGCGTCTGCTTGAGCCGCTCAGCGATCGTGTTCCATTCCTCGTCGCTGCGGAAAAACCAGCGCTGCTCGCCCATGTCGGCCCGATACCCCGCGAAAATCGCTAATCATACGAGCGCGGAAAAGTGCGGGGTAGAGGCGGGGTACGATTTGCAAATCCTTGAGCGGGGTGCGGGGTAAAAATGCCAGCGAGGTTCGCTCAAACACCGGCCGTCCCTTTACCAAATTCTCGGTGTAATGAAAATCCTGCAATTGGATGAGAATTCGGCAAAATTCGCCCGAAAGTGCGACCAGAGCGAGGCAAGGGACAT
>JBBRNC010000103.1:0-6187 GCA_038230495.1 Verrucomicrobiales bacterium | reverse complement strand
TCTGGGTGGCCAGAATAAATTGACAGTAGTCTCGCCGCGTTGGCTTCATAGCTCATTTTAACCCATGAAATAAAGGCGTCAATTATAATACCAATCAATGCCTCACGCTTAAATATAAAGTTTCTTTTGCGTAAGTCCTAACGAAGTTGTATCGAGTCAAAAGCACACGATTTTTTGCCGCTCTATGAGTCAACGCTTTCTAAGCGAGTAGTCAAATGAAGCATCCTTAGTCGGCCCTGAAATCCCAATCAAATACCGAAGGGCTCGGGGCGTTTACTCAGTCTGTAGGATGCATGTAAGTTCATCCTTGTACTACAGTAGTCGAGCTGGACTCTTGGTCTTGGAGAGATAGTCATGCACGGCTCGGGCGAAGCCGTCTCAAGCAACGTAGTCGTCGATAATGACGATACCGGCTGTGCAAACAAGCCCAAATAGATTGGTTATATAGTCCATCGTAGACCCCTAAAAGTCTCCATCGAGTCGCAGAATGACTTCCGATGCTGGATGCTCTTGCGCGAATATAGGGGGGTCTAGAAAAATTAGCCCTTCCAGATCTCGTGGTTCGACACACCCGATAATATAATTACAGTCTTGGCGTCTTCAATCGACGATAAACGATCATTGAAGCACGTCGGAAATTGGTTGGCCGCCTGCCAACAAATGCATTTTTTCCATCCACCTCCTGAGCCAATGGCGGACCCACGAAGCTGTCAAAAAGAAAGTATTTTCTGATATCACCGAGAACCGACGCTATTCCCGCGACAAATCCACCCTTCCAAGTTCCAAACTCCACTCTTAACCCGGGTACGCCGAAGACCTTACCTGCGAACAAAAGGTTCTTGACATGAATTCCACGCAAGGTATTGTATATGCTGAAAGACCATGACAGATCGACTGATGACTGCGCTCCTTGCGAACAGTGGATGCACGCCGTGACAGTTTCTGTGGAAGTTCATCAATTTTCATTATTTTCTACCTGAGGCCTGGGGTCAAAATATTGCATGTATGGCAGAAAGGCAGACATGCCATCTTCCGCCATCACGAGGAGGGCGTCTCTTGGCAGCCACCGACCAAGAACATTTAAGAAATCTACAACAATGGAATGAATACAAGCTCCAGGAACTAACTACCCACTAGAAATGTTGCGATTTTATTTATCGAGTCAGATTTACCAAATAACTCTTAAAGATCGAAAGGCAAAATCGAAGCGTCGGCTTAGAAAGCCGCAAGCTGTTCGATGCGACTCTCTTTTCAAACATTTCGGGATGAATCAAATCTATAATCCGCACTGCCGATCTGGCAGCAAACCGATCAAGTAGGACTGCATTCTTTGAGTTTACAAATACCAAAGTGTTTTGTCGGTACCAGGGCGCTATTTTTTCATTATCCCATACTGCTGGCCGTAAAACATCAAAGCACTGATATCCTTTGAGCTCAAACTGTTTCACCCAAAATGATTGACGCTGCTCATTGACATGGTTTTCACCACCCTGACCAACAACCGCCGCCCCAAACATCACCACGTCAGAAGCATCGCAAAGCGCTCCAACGAATGCGGGTGCCCGCGCAAGTGAAATGTGCTCGGCAACTTCGACTGATATAGCTAAGTCGTAACGCTGCTCGATTGGAATCAACTGCTCCATATTGGCAGGCTTGAAATGGATGGATTTCGACAACAATGAAGCGGCCGTCACCCACGGCCCGTCGATGCCATGCAAACTTGTTACGCCAAGTGATTCCGCGGCGGCGAGCCACGTACCCTTGCCGCATCCAATGTCAAGGATGGAATTTGGCGCCGTGTACTTGAACAATTCAGACAAAATAATTTTTGCAGATTGGACGGATGATGGTATTTGATCAGCGTAGAAATCGGCATTATAGTGCTGCGCAAGGGATTTTTCCATTTGATATTCACTCAGGGCATATAAAATATGGGATTCAGGAACTCGCGCAGTGCGACCTACATCGGTCTTCATGCGCATAGAACTCGTCGACGAGCCAAGCTTAAATTTCGGTGCGCTCCCACTCAATCTATCGAAGACGTGCCGCATTCGACATGGATCGACATTCACTACCAGCACGATTCAATGAATTTTGAGTGTAACCGACATCGAAACACCGCCGATTTAAAGCCGACCGAATAGTTTTTAGGTCGCTATCACGCTACTCCTTCCCCGTGGCGGTTCGAACGACCACCTTGGACAGCGCCGGGAAAAGCAGGAAAGCCGCCAAAAGATAGCTGGTTGCTCCAATCAATATAGATAGTAGCAGCTGTATGCCAGCAGTATCGATCGCAATCAAGCGATGTGAGAGGATTATACAGATTGCCATGATCGCACTGCAACAAGACCCGGGAATTATTGCCCGGATGAAATCAACAAACCTGGTGTCGAGCACAGATTTGCTTACAAAGACAGATGCAAGCAAGACAAAAAATTCGGTTGCAGCCCAGGCGGCGGCAAGGCCGATTGCACCCTTGTCAAGCCCGGCATAGGTAAGAACCAGCAGCAATGTAATTTGCAAAGTATTCAGATATAACGAGAACTTGATGCCTCCCATACTGGTAATTACGCTCTTGAACAATTGTGAACAGAGCCTGAATGCCATTCCCCCGCTCATAATGCTCAAGGGCAAGGCGCTGGACTCCCAGTTCTGTCCAAATACGACACCAACAAACTCATGGGAAACGCAAGCCGTACCAATGAGCAAGGGGAAGAAAATCATCGCAGAAACAGCCAAAACACGTCCCATATAATAGGTTGCCGCGTCACGCCGATCTTGAAACTTGGAAAACGCCGGCAACAACACCTGTTGGACAATTGGCATTCCCTTCGCAAGCGGCAATTGAGCAAAGTGCGCCGCCATAGCGAAGATTCCGAATGCGGCCGCCCCGATCCTTGGCCCCGCAACCAAAGCCGGAATCATGTCTGCGCACAGACCAAGCGCGCCGCTCGCGGTCAATATGCCACCAACTTTCATCAGTTTTTTGGCCGCAGCTAGAGAGAGCGTCGGACGAACCATCCACGGTCTGAAGATCATCAGCAGACACGCTAGAACTACTCGGTTCGCAATCACACCGGCAACCAAGGCCCATACGCCTGCGCCGTTGTAGGCAAACACCAAAGTGCAAACTGCGGTAAGGATTGAGGTCGCCAACTCCAACTGCCCTTTCAGCTTAAAGTCAAGAGCGCGGTCAAGCAATGCATTGGGTATGACTCGAAACGGCACCAGAAGAAATATGAATGCCATTGCCTTGACGAGTGTTTCAAGGCGCGGGGCGTTGAAGTAATGGGCAACGAACGGGCTAACGGTAAAACAAATTGCGAATATTACTGCGTTAAGAACCAGCAACCATCCAAAAACACTCCGCAATTCATCGTTCGCTAAGCGCTTGGACTGCACTAACGCGGACTCCAAACCCATGGTGCTGACTAGGCCAAAAATAACTAGAATTGTCTCTAGCATGGCATTCAAACCATAGTCTTCGGCACTGATATACCGGACCACAACTATCGTACTAAGCCAGCTGATGGCCTGTCCGAGAATCTTCAGCACAACCGACCAACGGGCGCCCGCCAAGACTTTTCGTACGACTTCTTTTGGCTCAACAGAATTTTCTGTCATGTGGGAAGATCGAGCAGTTGACTGCTGCCGTTTGCATGCCGGAATCATCGGGCCGCCAAGTGGCGATGGGGTATCATTTTTCATGCTGCCCGGATGAAGCGGTCGGGTCGAAAGCGATGTGGTCAATCCCTTGACAGCGGGTTGCCAGGTCGAAAACAAAGTCTTTTTGATGCTTAGCTGCGCTCAAATCTGCTGAATTATGCAGAGTCAGCAGTGCTTCATACCAATCCGCCTGTGAGACCGCGGGCAACCCGAGGTTTGATTGCTCAAGAACGTCCTGATTCATGCCGACAGGCGAGACGATAGTCGGCAATCCAACCTCCATGTACTGCCGCATCTTGAAGCTGTATTTGCCTCGGGTCCACTCTTTGTCCAGCAGCGGCATCAAGCCGACGTCCATCTCCGTAAGCACTGTAGCCTCGATGTGTTCAGTCCACGGCCGGTAGTCAATGCGTGATAGAGATAGTTGGCTGAATTCTGGCGCCCTGTCGGCAACAACGATAAATCGCGCATCAAATCGTTCGAGAAATTCTACCAAAGGCATTTCTATGGCGTAAAGATAGTCGAAGTTACCACTCGACCCCGTCCAGCCCAAACTATACCGCCGAGTGCCTGGCGTGTTGACGCGCGGAACAAACCGGTCAGTGTCTATAGCTGTCGGCACAATATGCACATCCCGCGCATACGACGAAAACCAGTCGGCAATGACCTGGTTGCCAGCGATCACCGCCCGCGCGCGCCGCGCCAGCCTCACCATGGTCGCCGCCCCGTTCGGCCGGCCCCGCCATACGGCATCGTCTATATCCAGCACGTACGGCCGGATCAAGAACCGCTCTAGCGTGTAGCGCCCAGGGATCAGTTCCCGGTTCAACCAGATGAGATATGCGGTGGTGCTGGCCAATGCGCCCGGCACGCGCGCGGCAAGCTTGGCGCCAACCCAGGCCTGCGCCAAAACAGGATGCAGCGCAAGAGGAATGGCGTCGGTCAATATCGTCGGCAGGCCAGCATGTTTATCGATGCGCGGGACGTATTCGCGCACATTCACCCCTAGCGCGCCCAACGCAGCGATATGCTGCCGTCCGCGAAACCGCGCAGATGGATCATTGCGTCCGGTGGTCAACGCCGCCACTCTCATTGGCCCTGCCTCACCAGCGCCGACCTTCTTCGCGCGATATCCGGATCGCCATACCTTGGGGTCCTGTCTTCAATCAACGGTGATGCTCCGGCCCGCAGCACGCAACCGCTCATACAAAAGACTCTTTTGCAGGCCTGCGGCTTTAGCAGACTTGGCGAGCTCTATCGCCCGATCAAACTCATCCAATTGAAAATAGATCAGGCCCAAATTGGCCTGAGAGAATGCGGACAGATCCGGAGTCCGATAAACCGTCTCCAACTGATACATGGCCTCTGGCTTGCGATTGCGCCGTGTCAGGAACTCGGCGTAAAGCATACGTGCGATAACATCATCCTTGGCAAACCGGACTGCTCGCTCGAGACGGCATTCCACTGTGAATTCTTCGCCGTCGGGTTGCTCCAGCCCCTGACGCTCACCCAAACGCATCAGCGACACCAGAGCCCGATGATGGTTTGGAAATCGTTGCAATGTATAGCCGATGTCCGACCCCAATTTACCATTGATGGACTTGATCAGCGCCTCTACCGGTGGCGTGAAATGGTAAGGCTCCACAATCGTCAGCTTGTCCTTGGCTGTTCGGTAATCGAATGGCCCAAACTGCCCCGGTTTAACCAATAGACCACACTCAGCAGTACGATCCTGAGCGTGCACTACGATCGCCATGCACGCTGCAAAGACTGAGACGACCAGCCTCAGCGACAGCGCCTGCGGGCGAGGGATCCGAGCCATGTATCCTTCCGGGCCAAAGTAAAAAACTGATTTATAGGGGTTAGACACATGATTCTCCCGACGGCCCATCAGGGCATAGCAGCAACCGAGATAGGCGCATCGAGGTTGCGCCAACTGCGCACGCCAAAGGCCCACATGCGTCGATCCCATGGTGTGAAGCGAGGCAGTTGATAGATATCTGCGCCGCAGGATGCTGCGCCCGCCGCCGTGGTTACTGCTGCAGAATAACCTGCATCTCGCACTAACGCAATGTCGCGCGCCCCGTAGTCTTGGTTGGGGGCGCCGTTAGGATAGGCAAACATTGTTGGCGCCTCACCCAGCCAATTGCCCAGCATCGCCCGATTGTCTTCGATCTCGACTCTCGCCTGAGCAACATCCAATGTAGACAGAATAGGATGGTTCACGGTGTGCCCGCCGACGCCCATACCTTCGTGACGCAATGCTTGCACTTGTTGCCGGCTCATCATCAGGTCACTATGCTTTGGCAAGCCAACCATTGCTGCAATCGCTTCAACCCGATGCAGACGGTCAGCGTAGGGAAGGTGCTTCAGCCTGGTTAGCACATCACTGTAGGCACTGACGCGAGACGATGGGCCAGACAGTTGATACCTCCCCAATCCTAGGTCCTCAAAATCCAGCCAGCCTGGCGCAGCGTGGCAAACGGACTCGATGACTGTGTCATTCCACATTCGCCCGCCG
>JBBRNC010000102.1:0-6345 GCA_038230495.1 Verrucomicrobiales bacterium | reverse complement strand
CGCCGCCAGGAACTCGGCGTCACTCCGGTCTGCTGACGAAACCATCGCGCGAAGTAGTTCGGGTCGAGCATCCCCACGGCCTCGCCGGTTTCCTGCACGGACTTTTTATCGGCAAGCATCGCTACTGCGCGCTTCAGTCGAACACGTGCTCGGAGTTGTCCGAGTGACAGTCCGCATTCCGCACGCAGGAGGCGATTGAGATGATCGTGTTGATAGCCGGTGGTCTCGGAAATTTTCTGAAGGCTTTCACCGGCCCCAAACTTGGATTCCAAAATACGCTCCACGCGTTTGCTGATGGAGTATTGACGCGCCACGCTAAAACGGTTCACGGGCGAGAGCCAGCCCACTGACTTCAAGGCCATATCGAGCACGTCCAACACCACTGCGCCGACGCGCAAGCTCATCTCGCGCTTCTCCACTTGCGGGTAGCGGAACAAGGTTGAAAGCCTAGCCCTAGTTTCGTTGAGTTGCTCCGCAGTGAGGTGATCGCAAGTGTGCGCCACTCCCCTGCCCGCCTCCAGTTCCAGATCAATCACCAAGCACAAAGGATGACGCCCCGGCTGTTGCTCAAAGGAATGCATCATCCCCGGTGGCACATGAATTACCGTGCCGGGCCGCGCATTGTGCAGAACCCCATCCACCTTCTGTCGCCCTTTCCCCATCAGATAAATCAAAACCTGATCGTGCGTATGAGAATGCTCTGTCCAACGAGCCTCCGGCAGATGCCGGTTCATGCGCAGCCGATGAATCTTGATGCCCGGCAGTTGCAGGTTCAAATCCTGAAGGAGAAGCGGGCGGTAGTTTTTCATGGCAATATCGCGACCTATCCAAATGTGACGGTCTGCCCAGTCATTGCAAATCCGCGCGTAAAAAATCTCAAGTCCAATCTGCCCGCAAATCGCACTGGAATTAGTTACGCGCATCCTATACTTTCATACCATGCACGCCCCTAAGCGCATCACTCCAACATCTCTGAGAGATCGTGCCGAATTGACGTTTGGCGGCCATTTAATCTTACGGAACCAATACTTTCGCACACTTGCTGAGGGCACCATGTCCATTGATGCATTCCGTGAATCACAGGCACAATTTTACTTCGCAGTCCGTTTCTTCCCGAGACCAATGGCGGCGCTAACTGCGCGGCTTCCGAATTCATCCACACGACACGGCCTGATTCACAATCTGGCAGAGGAGCATGGATACCATGATGAAGAAAGCGGAGTGAACTCTGGATGCATAGACTCGCTCTTGGCGCACGATGTCACATTTCTATCTTTCCTGCGCAGCATCGGAGTCAGCGACGATGAACTGTCCGGGGCCAAGGAGCACCCCGGCGTGCGCGCATTCAATCTCGCTTTGATCGGCGCCTGCATGATGGAGCGAACGGAGCTGGCCTTCGCCTGCCTCGGGATCATCGAGCGTTCCTTTGCTGACATCTCTGCTTTGATCGGCAAGGCCGTTGTCGAGCGCGGCTGGGTCTCTGGTGAAAGGCTCGTTCATTACAAGCTTCATGCCGAGATTGACCGCCGTCATGCTGCGGAATTTTTTAACGAAATCGAAGATGCGTGGAAAGCCGGAGGCGATACTCAATGCGCGATAGAGGACGGACTCGATCTCGGCCTATTTCTTTTCAACAAGCTGTATGATGACCTCTACAGTTACACTGAAGAATCAAGATGACAGCGACCCCATCTCTGCAGCCCGCCTTGCTCAAGGCCTGCCACAGCATGAGTTTCCAGCGGAACCTCGTCCGTCTCGTTGTCTTCGCGTCTCTCTATATTACTGGCGCAATTGGAGCTGTTGCTGGTGCGGGCCACGTCAGTTCTGCATGGCAATGGCCTCTGCTCATTCCCTTTTATTTACTGGCAGCGGCATCGCTTCACGGCATCAGCCTGTTCACTCACGAGGCAGTGCATGGCACGCTGTGCCGGAATCGTTTTTGGAATAGCTTTCTGGGTGCTGCTTGCGCCATGCCAGTCTTGCAAAACTGCACCGCTTACCGCGTGCTGCATCTGCGGCATCATCAACATCTCGGAGGCGAACACGATCCTGATCACTATGCCAGTTACACGCGTTGGACCTGGATGGTTTTTCTCATGAACTGGCTGCGAATCCTGATCGGCTATCCAGTATATATCACCGCCATTCCTATCCTCGGCTTTAAGCATGGCACTAGCAAAGACAGGTTACTCATCGTGACCGAAGTCGCAGCGACCGTGATCATGATCGTGGCGATTTGGATGTCGCCCATTCCATCTGCATGGCTATGGCACGGTTGGGTGATCCCCATGTTGTTCATTAATACCATGGTCAACATCCGCGGCATGAGTCAGCATACTTTACTGGAATCCGCGTCTGATGAAGTGCGCGGCACTCGCACTATTCTCACCGTCCCGCTGGTGCGCTTCTTCATGTGTAATGAAAATTTTCATCTGGAGCATCATCTCTACCCCGGCGTTCCTTGGCATCATCTTCCCAAGGTGCATGGGGCGTTGAAAGGCGAACTAGCTGCACAAGGTGCGCCCTATATTACGTCCTACTCAGCCTTCGTGCGGGAGTTCATCAGGCACAGTTTCAACCGCAGTCCGATTGGCCGACGGGATCACGCCACCAAACCTTGAACCGCGCTCGAGTTCAGTTTCCAGAGTTCGTTTTCCTTGCGCTCGGCGTCAGCCTCACTGCGGCGCTCGCCTTGCGGGCCACTCATACCGCAATCATGTGGCAAGTGCCAGTGATGACGTTGACGTGGCTGACCGTCATTCTGTTGAACAAGCCCGGCAGCCGAATACGACTGTTAGCGAACTATCTCGCCGTGTGGGCGCTCTACTCCGGCTCCGCCAGCTTGGTAGTCGCACTGAATATTCCACTGCAACACGCCAGACTTCTGCAATGGGACACGCTGCTGCTGGGCGGAACACCGTCCGCGATGATCCAAGGCCGTGCTCCAGTCTGGATGAACGATGTGCTCAGTCTTGGTTACATGAGTTACCACGTCTATCTACACTGGGTGTTGATTGAGGCCATGTTTCGCTCACCCGCAGAGCGTCGCCATCTCGGCTATGTCGTGTTCACTGCGTTCGCCCTCGGTTTACCGGGTTACTATCTGTTTCCTTCCGCGCCTCCGGCGAGCGCGTTACCAGAGTTATTTCATGGCCCGGTCTCTGGAGGATGGCTGACGGAATTCAACGGGACGATTGATGCCCAACTGGCCGCGCGCTTCGATGCCTTCCCGAGTCTTCATCTTCTGATCACACTAGCGCTACTCACTTGCGACTGGAGTATCAAACGCTCCCGCTTCTGGATCATGCTTGCTCCCTCCGTCCTGATGCTCGCGGCGACGCTGGTGCTGCGACTTCATTTTGCGTCCGATCTTCTAGCCGCTGTCGCGCTTTATTTTGTTTGGCTCACCGTCATAAAATGCAACCATCCCAAAGTATCTGATGACCGAGAACGCAACATTGAACCCTGATGAATGGGCGCTGAGAGCCAGTGAACTCCCGCTGGCGTTTGCTCAAGTGCGCGAAGACCCGCTGCTCGATGTGGAACTGGCCGCAGCGCTTCCATCCGACGCAACCATGGTGATGATTGCTTCTGGCGGCGATACCGCTGCGTGCCTTCGAGGTCTTCCTTTGAAGCGGCTCCACCTCGTGGACATGAATCCCGCGCAGCTCGCGCTGGCACGCTGCAAGTGGCATTTGGCCGAGGATATGAATGGGGATGATTCCGCTGCACTGCTCGGGCATCTTCCAATGCCATCTAAACAACGGCGTAAAATTTTATCTGCCTTGCTCGAACAGCTTGATCTAAACGAAACTGTGCTCGGCCCTATCGAGTTCGTTGCGGAGCATGGGGCAGATCATGCGGGACGTTACGAACGGACTTTTGCGGAATTGAGATGTGCTCTCTTTCAACATCGCGATTCACTAGCCCGCGTTTTGGAATCCTCCGATCCCGATAATGCAGCTTGCCAAATCGCGCCAGACACATCTCTCGGCATCGCGCTTGAAGAAGCGTTCTCCAAAGTCATGTCTCAAGCAAATCTCGTCTGCCTATTCGGTGCCGAAGCCGCACAGAATCCACTGCGGCCATTCAGCGAACATTTTGTATCGCGCACTCGCATGGCGTTTGGCCGCTTCCCGCCGAATTCCAATCCGTTTCTCTGGCAGATACTGGCGGGCAAATTCCCCGAAGGCCAGCGCTATGACTGGTTACAACGAAGTGCAGCAGACAGACAACTATCCAATGTCGAACCCATCTGGACTCAGGGAAAAATGAACGAAGTTCTGGATGATATGCCGCCTCAGAGCGCACATCTGGTTCATCTCTCGAACATTCTCGACTGGCTCGCGCCAGCACAAGCTGAGACAACTTTGCGAAGTGCGTTTCGGGTGCTCAAGCCGGGCGGTCAGGTCATTATCCGACAACTCAATTCCACGCTGAACATTCCACTTCTTGAATCAGGGCTACATTGGAATCATGGGCTTGGCGCAAATTACGAGTCGCGCGACCGCAGTTTCTTTTATCCGCAGATACACATCGGCTGTCGCGTATGAACCTCCACATTCTCGATCAGCCGCCAGCGCAATGGCTCGGAGAAGCACTTGAGCAATTCGAGCGCGAATTCCTCTATCCGCTGGGAGCATCGGATCGCTTCAGCATCTCACACGGTCGAGCATATCTGCCTTTTTTCCGTGCCATAGGAGATCCTTGTGTCCTGATTGCAGAAAGGTCGGGCCAAGTGCTAGGCTCGCTGGCAATCGTCAGACAAATGCTGAAACTCAGATTGCACGATGCAGAGCCGCACGCAGTCCTCGCACAATCTGTCCACTACCTCTGCGATCTGAAGGTGCGTCCTTCAGCGCGGGGCTCGTTCGTCTTGGCGCGGCTGATCGCCGAGGCAAAACAGCAAATCGAGCGCTTCGACTCGCACGCCTGTTACAGCATCATCATGGACGGCACCACGCGACTGCCGACAGCCTACACTGGCAGACTGGGCGTTCCCAAGTTTGAAGAAATCGGGAAGATCATCATCCTCCGCATCAGCGCCCGCAATGACTCTAAAATAAGCACAACTTCACTGGCAGGCATCCATGATGTCGAGTCCGTCCACGCGGCGATCTCGCCTACAGGTTATGTTGCCACGAATGAGCGTGACGGCGGACGCTCGCTCATGTCCCCCATTCCCTGCGTTGAACCAGAAGGCCGCGCCTGCGGTGTCATTGAAGACACGCGCAAAGGAAAGCGGCTTTTTTTGAATGGTCGTGAAGAAATGATCTCCGCTCATCTGTCGCAGTTTGCCTACCGCACCTGTTCGCACGGCGCACAACTCCTACGGCGCGCTGCCGCCATCTGCGCAGAACATGGTCTGCCAGCACTGTTTGTCTCCGTGCCAGCGAGTGAAGCGCCGCAGATCATCTCCGCGCTCAGCGATCTCGATATTCTTCAAGCGCCCGCGAGCATTTACGGGCACGACTTGCGCTCCGGCATGAACTGGTGGGTGGACACGGCGGAGATTTAATGATGCCGAAAAAATGCTAGCCCAAGCCGTCACGTCCTATCATAGCGGTTATATCATTACATCAGATGAACCGATTCTGTATCCACACCATGACCACGAAACCGTGGTCGCTAGAAGATTGCGCACGACACTATCCCAATGCGGGCGTGCACGGCATCACGGTCTGGCGGCAGCATCTCGAAGGGCGCGACATCAAACAAAGCGGCGACATGCTGCGAAGCGCCGGATTGGAAATCGTCAGCCTGTGTCGCGGCGGATTCTTTCCAGCGAAAACGGCGCAGGGATTGCAGGTGGCGATTGATGACAATCTACGAATTATTGAAGAGGCCCACACGCTTGGTGCTCCTATGATCGTGTTAGTTTGTGGAGCAGTTTCCGGACAATCATTAGAAGCATCACGCAAACAAATCGCCGATGGCATTGCTGCTATCTTACCGAGTGCGCAAGCCGCGAATATCAAGCTAGCCATTGAGCCACTGCATCCCATGTATGCCGATGACCGCAGCGCTATCAACACCATGGCCCAAGCGCACGCCGTCTGCGATGCGCTTGGTTCCCCGAATAATCTCGGCATCGCCGTGGATGTTTATCATACTTGGTGGGATGATACACTTGAAGCGCAAATCAAACTCGCGGGCGAGAAGCAGCGCCTGTTCGCCTTTCACGTCTGCGATTGGAAAACTCCAACGACCGACCTGCTGAATGATCGTGGGCTTATGGGTGAAGGTTGCATCCCGATTCGGCAAATCAGCCGCTGGATGGACGACGCCGGATTCAGTGGGGCCTACGAGGTTGAGATTTTCTCCAATAACTATTGGTCGATTGAT
>JBBRNC010000101.1:0-6413 GCA_038230495.1 Verrucomicrobiales bacterium | reverse complement strand
CCTGAACCGCGTCCGCCTCACCGATTCCGAGTTCTCCCGGCTCATGGAGGAAATCATCACCGCCGATGTCTTCGCCGCCGCCAAGACCCTGCGAGCCATCAACAGCTTCACCCGCGACGACGGCACGCCGCTCAACTACACGCTCGTCAACATCCGGGACTGGTGCAAAAACACCTATGAGGTCATTAACCAGCTCCGCATCAACACGGACAACAGCCACCACCGCTACGACGTCATCATCCTCATCAACGGCGTGCCCGTCGTCCAGGTGGAGCTAAAAGGCCTGAGCATCAATCCGCGCAAAGCCATGGAGCAGATCGTCGATTACAAGAACGATCCCGGCAACGGCTACGCCAAGACGCTCCTCTGCTTCCTCCAGCTCTTCATCGTCAGCAATCGCGACCAGACTTTCTACTTCGCGAACAACAACGCCCGCCACTTCGCCTTCAATGCCGAAACCGCCTTGCGCGACAGCGCAACACCTACCAGCGAAGCCTCACTGCGGAGCCTGAGCGGAGCGAAGGATAACCGTTTCCTGCCCATTTACCAGTTCGCCAGCGAAGACAATACGAAGATTACCCACCTCGACAGCTTTGCGGAGACGTTCCTCGTCAAATGCACCCTCGGCCAGATGATCAGCCGCTACATGGTCCTCATCGCCAGCGAGCAAAAGCTCATGATCATGCGCCCGTATCAAATTTACGCGGTCAAGGCCATCGTCGAGTGCATCCGCGACAACAGCGGCAACGGCTACATCTGGCACACCACCGGCAGCGGCAAGACGCTCACCTCGTTCAAGGCGTCCACGCTGCTCAAGGACAACGACCAAATCGAGAAATGCCTCTTCGTCGTGGACCGCAAGGATCTTGACCGACAGACCCGTAAGGTGAGTGTCGACAGCGCGAATCAATTCCACAACCGCCGGACTAGCTTACGGACTAGCAAACGCGTCGTGGGTAGCTAAAATCAAACTATAATGGCAACCAAACACACAAACAAGGCCGAAGCCGTCCCTTTTCGTTTTCACCCACGCGTTTTCGCGTCGCTTGGAGCTGACTTGGTTACAAGTGACTTGGTCGCCGTTATTGAACTCGTCAAGAACTGCTATGATGCCTTTGCGACGCGTGTCGATGTGCGGTTCAAGACCGACGATGATGGCAAACTGATGATGGAAGTCGAAGACGACGGCACCGGAATGGCCGAGGAGACTATTCGCGACGTGTGGTGCGTGGTGGCGACGCCGTTCCGGGAAAAACACACGACATCATCGCGCGGCGAAAAGCAGCGCCGCGTTTCAGGGGCGAAGGGACTGGGGCGCTTGTCCGCCGCACGGCTTGGCGAGGCGATGCAAGTAGTCACAAAGAAGAAGGACGACAAATGCTGGCAGGTTGATGTCTCGTGGGGCGGATTGGCGGAATCAAACTCGATGGATTCATGTTACGCCTATTTAGCGAAAGGAGATGAAGCGGAACTTGCAAAAAGCGCCGGGACCCTTGTCCGGATCAAAGGCCTCTACGGGGAGTGGACCGATGAAATGGTAGGTGAACTTGAGGAGGGACTGTCACGACTAAAACCTCCATTCGAGAAGCTCGGCGACTTCAAAATCTACATCACACCGCCAGGTTCCAACGAACGAGCCACTGAAATTGAACCATCAAAGCTCATCAATAGCCCGACCTATTTAATCAAGGGCAACTATGCGGCTGATGGCTCGCTGACATACGAGTATCAATTCAAAGGACTCGATGACAAACGGCGCACGCCGGGGCGAGAACGCCAAAACTGGGAAACTGTAAAGGAGGACATCAAGCGCCACCGTGATTGGCATCAATCAACAGCTTCAGTCCCTGCATGTGGGCCATTCACTTTTGAGATCCGTGCGTGGGACTTGGACCAAAATAGCATGGACAGGGCATCTGAAAAATTTGCCATGAAGAAATCGAAGATTCGGGAGGAAATTCGGACTTTTAAGGGGCTGTCAGTGTATCGTGACCAAATCTTGGTGCTTCCGAAATCAGAAACCGCGAGAGATTGGCTTGGACTAGATTTGCGAAGAGTTAGCAAGGTCGGCACAAGAATCAGCACAACTCAAATTGTCGGATTTGTAAGCATCTCCGGTGATGCCAACCCAGAAATCGTTGACACCAGCGACCGCGAACGTTTCGTGCATAACGAGGCAACCAAGGACTTTGTTGTTCTTTTATATCATGTCATTGAAGCGTTGGAAATGGAGCGCGACCGGGATAGGGAGATACAGCCTCCAAAGCCCACTGATATATTTTCAGGTATATCAGCCGCCGATGTTTCCTATGAGGCACGTCGCCGCGCAGCGGAGGGTGCAGATGCCGGGGAAGTTGTAAGCCTCATTGAAGATTTCGAACGAAAATTGGACGACACCAAGAAGAAGGTAGAAGAACATTTCACCTACTACAGTCGAGTAGCAGCATTGGGGACGGTTGCAGCGTGGTTGGTGCATGAGATTGGAAACAGATGTCTCGGCATCAAAGCATTTTTGGACGAAGTGCAGAGCTACCTGAAGGAGCCAGCTAAGGGATCAGCGCAATTGTTGAAGAAGCACGAACATGCGCAACAAGCTCTGAGCTATCTAAATCGTGTGGCTACAACGTTCTATCCACTCGCAGGCCGCAGCTTCCGGCGTGGAGCGAGATATTCATCAATTTTATCCGTCTTGGAGATGTGCAAGATACCGTTTGATGAAGCCTTGACGAAACGGAAGATCGAATGGGTTCAGAATTTACGCGGTGATGATGACGTTGCTGTGGACCCCGGTGAACTGCATACGGTTTTGCACAACTTGATTGATAATGCTCTATACTGGATTGCCCGAAATGACGAAGGGCCGCGTAAAATATTGATCGAGACGCGGCGAGCAAGTATCGCAAATAGGATTGAAGTCTTCATTCACGATTCTGGATTGGGCATTAAGGAGCAAGACAAGAATTGGATTCTCGAAATAGGTCACTCTCGCCGTCCAGGTGGAATGGGAATGGGGTTGACGATTGCCGGTGAAATAATTGCTGACCATGATGGAAAGCTTGGAGTTGTGACAAAGGGTCCCCTCGGAGGCGCGACATTCCAATTTACCCTTCCAATTAAAAAATAGAACAACGCATGAATCTCAAAATTTTAATCATCGAAGACACGGCTGATGTAGCCGATCGACTCAAGACTGCTATCGAGGAGAAAATGAAAGCCATCGGTCACGTTGCTGAAGTCGATCTCTGTGATGATTTCGACGAGGCACCAAAGAAACTTCGCAGGTTTCGCCCACACGCTGTGACACTCGATTTAAAAAGGGACCCGCTAGATGATCATGCAGCAAAGCCTGCTTGGGAAGTCGTCCGAGGTGAGCATTTTTGTCCTGTCCTCTTTTATTCAGCTGTCCCCTTGCCTCCAGACATTCAGGAGGGTGAATTTCCATTTGCGAAGTATCTGCGGAAAGCCGCCGATAATAATGGTGATGAGGTAGCGGCCGCAGAACTCCTAGGGGCTTTTGTCCCTCACATTGAGGGATTGCAGAAGCTCTGGAACGACGTTGAGAGCCGATACGCCCTGTCCGTTGCACGTGTATCCAAGTTGATTTGGGATTCCGAGACAGAGGAAAACCGGGGACAAGCATTGATTCGAGTAACGCGGCGGAGATTGGCGTCAATGCTGGAGCACCCACTTGGTGAGGAAACAAATATCAAGGCGTGGGAGCAGTTTGTTTATCCACCAACGGATGAAAATCACCTCTGCACTGGCGACGTAGTTTTCCGGTGTGGTGGAATCAAGACCAATGCTGCGGATTTTCGGGTTATTCTTTCTCCGCCGTGCGACTTAGTAGTCGGAGCAAATCGTCATCCTGTATCCGAGGTATTGTTGGGAAGATGCGTTCCCGTTCGTCACCCCGATGTGCTCCGCAAGACTTCGAAGAAGGCGCTAAAAGAAAATGGGCAGCCGAATACGGAACTCCCTGCACAATTAGGTCGGAGCTTGTGCGGAGATAAATGCGACGGAATGATTGTAATTCCCAAACTGGCAGGCGTTTTCCCTGCAATGGTGCTTGATTTGAAATCGTTGGAGACTGTCGAGCGGGTAAAAATCGCCTTAGCTCAAGAGGCAATTGATGACGGTGTAATCTATGCACGACTGGCAAGTATGGACAGCCCCTTTCGCGAGGCATTATCCTGGCGTTTCACCCACTCAATCGGAAGGCCTGGCTATCCTGTGATGGACGAAGCATCCCTAGCGAAAGACGTGGAAGAGGAGGCGTTGAAAGATTAGCCATGATTGCTTTGGATTTCTTTTGTGGTGCGGGCGGACTAACGCGGGGTTTCCTCAATGTGGGAATTGAGGTTCGGGCTGGTATTGATCTGAATGAAGCGTGCAAGCGAACATATGAGGCGAACAATCGGCCATCGCGTTTTATTCCTGGCGACCTCAGCAAGATGCGCGGCTCGGATATATTGCCTTTCGTGCATGATATTCCCCGCGACGAACTCATTTTCATGGGGTGTGCCCCATGCCAACCTTTCAGCAAACAGCGCCGCAAAGTGAATCGAGACGGTGGGACTTTGCTCGAACGATTCGGTCGTTTGGTAGACGATTTTCGTCCCGGTTACGTCATTATCGAAAACGTGCCGGGAATTGCGAAGGTCCGAGGCAACAGCACTTATAAGCGCTTTTTGAAGCGACTAGAAAGGGCCGGCTATTGCTTTGTGCATGGAAAGCTGGATGCGAAATGGTTTGGCGTTCCTCAAACCCGGAACCGCTGGGTTGTGATTGCATGCCGCAATGGAGAACCAAGCCTACCTGATAAGACGCATGGCACCGAAACGACTCGGTTTGTTACCGTTCGCGACGCCATTCACGGGTATCCACGAATTATGTCAGGTGAGCAATCCATCTCCGTTCCGAATCACCGGGCCGCACAACTTTCGGAAACCAACTTGGCGAGGCTTGCCGCAACACCCCTTGATGGCGGTGGGCGCAAGGATTGGCCCGATGAATTCGTTTTGGATTGCCATCGGGAATACGAAGGGCATTCCGATGTTTATGGCCGGATGAAATGGGATGCACCGTCCCCCACGCTCACCTGCAAGTGCTTTAGCATCTCAAACGGGCGTTACGGGCACCCAGAACAAAACAGAGCAATATCATTGCGCGAGGCTGCAAAGCTCCAATCTTTTGCCGACGAATACGTTTTTTATGGCGAGTCGCAGGCTTCAATCGGAGCACAGATCGGTAATGCTGTGCCAGTGAAAATGGCCGAAGCGTTGGCGCGAAAGCTTCTGCAGATTCACCGTGGGGCATCCTGCAATCTCGACTAATTGGCCGGTCAAAAGCCGAAGACTGGCAAGAAGGCGAAGCTGGACAAGGTGCTCGATTTTGCCTGCGGCTCCGGCTCGCTGCTGCTCAACGTGCGGAAGAAGATGGGGCCAAACGGCATTGGCAAAATCTTCGGGCAGGAAAAGAACATCACCACCTACAACCTCGCCCGCATGAACATGCTGCTGCATGGGGTGAAGGACACGGAGTTCGAGATCTTCCACGGCGACACGCTGCTCAACGATTGGGAAATGTTGAAGGAGCTGAACCCCGCCAAGAAGCCCTACTTCGACGCCATCGTCGCAAATCCGCCGTTCAGCTACCGCTGGGACCCGACGGATGCGATGGGCGACGACGTGCGGTTCAAAAATCACGGCCTCGCGCCAAAGTCCGCCGCCGATTTCGCCTTCCTCCTGCACGGCTTTCACTTCCTGAAAGAAGAAGGCGTGATGGCCATCATCCTGCCCCACGGCGTGCTCTTTCGTGGCGGTGCGGAGGAGCGCATCCGCACCAAGCTGCTCAAAGACGGCCACATCGACACCGTCATCGGCCTGCCCGCGAATCTCTTCTACTCCACAGGCATCCCGGTCTGCATCCTGGTGCTCAAGAAGTGCAAGAAGCCGGACGACGTGCTCTTCATCAACGCCGCCGAGCACTTCGAGAAAGGCAAACGCCAGAACCGACTCACGCAAGCGAACATCGACAAGATCATCGACACCTACCGCGACCGGACGGAAGAGGACCGCTACTCCAAGCGCATCTCCATGGAGCGCATCACCGAGGAAGGCTACAACCTGAACATTTCCCGCTACATCAGCACGGCAGTAGCGGATGAGGAGATCGAGCTGGAGGCAACCAACGAGAAGCTGGTGGAAATCGAGAGCGCCATCCAAACCGCGACGGCCAAGCACAATGAATTCTTAAAAGAGCTAGGCATGCCTCCCCTGCCATAGGTAGGCTGCAGTTCTTCAAAAGAAGTAGGAAAAGTGCTCGGCGCAAAGTGGGTTAATGATCCCTCATCCGTTTTTTGACCCCCAAAAACTAAGGGACAGGTCAATTATTGGTTGTTACGCTCTCGCCCT
>JBBRNC010000100.1:0-6734 GCA_038230495.1 Verrucomicrobiales bacterium | reverse complement strand
TCTCGCTGACACGCGCGGGGTCGGCGGTAAAGGCGTTGTCATCGAGCCATTGCTGATACCAGCGGGCTTCTACTTCTGCGGGCGTGTAGGTCTTGTCGAGTTCGGGCATGGGAGCGTGGAAGATGCACGTTACGGCGCATCTCGCAAACCATCCGTGCTCGATCAGATCAACGCGACAGTCTCACCGCAGTGCCGTAGGCGAGGACCTCGGTCGCGCCTTGTGCGAATTCGGTGGCGTCGTAGCGCATAGCGATGATTGCATTTGCTCCGAGTTCTTGAGCGTGTTGCACCATCAGCTCAAATGCTTCCTTCCGCGCGGCTTCGCACACTTTCGCGAACTGACTGATGTTGCCGCCAAAGATCGATTTCAAACCGCCGAGGATAGACGCGCCGATGTTTGGTGTGCGAACGACCAAGCCGCGCACGACGCCGAGATAATCAGCGATCTGTGCCCCGGCGATGTCGTTAGTGGTGGTGACGATGAGGGATGATGAGGACATGATGTGTCAAAGATGCATCATGCGCCCGACTCCGCAAACAGGGGAAATGTTAAATATTGTGCTTTCCGACTTTTTGTGACACATTGAGACACATTTATATGAAAACCGTGTCCCTCCGCGATCTTCACGCCCGCACCGGTGCCCTCGTCCGGGAAGCGGCCCGACGGCCCATGCAGATCACTGACCGGGGTCGCGTGCTCGCCGTCATTCAGGCTCCGGTTGTGGGCGCACAACTGGGCGTAGCTTTGCCCGACCGCGAGGCCTGGATTGCGAAGCTGCCCAGACAGAAAAGCGATTCCGCCGATCTCATCGGTGAAGACCGTGACCGCTGATGCTCTACTTTGACTCGAACTACATCCTGAAGTGCTATCTGCCTGAGACGGACGCACATCTGGTCCGGGCGCTCGCGGCGAGTCCGGTTCCCAAATGCTGCTCATCGTGGGGCCGCGTGGAAGTTGTGGCTGCACTGCATCGAAAGTTACGTGAAGGCAGTCTCACGCGATCATCTCAGAAGTTACTCTGGTCGCGATTTGAAGCGGATGAAGCGTCGGGTGTGTGGACTTGGCTGCCATTCGATCAGGCGGTGCAGAAGGCCGTTGCACAAACATGCCTCAAGCTCGACACGACAGTGTTCATCCGTGCGGGCGATGTCGTGCATCTCGCGACTGCAGCGCTGCACGGATTTGCAGAAATTTATTCCCATGATAAGCATCTCCTCAAAGCCGCACCGGAGTTCGGATTGAGAGGAAAAGATGTTCTGCCCAAAGTCCAAGGCATTGGGACTAGCTGACCGATCCCTGCAAAGTCCGTTCACAGAATTGATTCAGGCTTTGTCCATCCCGCGCAGCGCGCAGGGCCAACGCCTCGTGCAACCCTGACTTCACGCGCACGAGAAACTTGCCGCTGTAGCTCCGGCCTGCGTCCGCCTTGGGCAAGGGGCGCTTGTCCGTGAGATGAATCGCGACAATCTCTTCTGCGACATCGCAGAGTTCAGCGAAGACCTTGGAACGGTCTTTTCCGTGAACGCCGCCATAGTGCAATGCAGGAATGCGGCCCACATAGAGTCCGTCCTCCTCGCTCCATTCCACAACCTTCGCATAGCGGTCGGCGAGTTTTCGAATGTCATTTTTTTTCTTCATGATCTGTGATGGCTTTCCTGACCTGTTTCTCCAGATAGCGTGGCGCATCGTCACCGGACTTTCCGCAAATGGTGACGACCGCACCACTTCTCGGATGAACCCAGTTCCGATGGCTGCCCTTGCCGCCACGATTGGCAAAGCCCACTCGGGCCAGGTCGACCTCCAACTGTCTCACCTTTCGTGGCATCGGTGCATAGTATCAGAGTGATACTGCCTGTCAACTTGCTTCAACCTTGCGGCATCCACAGAATGCCCACCGCACCAGCAGTGATGTTGGTCTTCTTCGGTTGGAGCTTGGTTGTCTCCAATGTGATCGCGCCCGGATTGTATTGGGCGTCGTGTTGCCATTGCGATTTTGATAGATTTCTCGTGCAAAGTTGATAGATAGGCCATTATCACGCAATCGCCTAAACAGACTCTCCAACTCGTAAACTCGAACTCTATTGAGCATACAATCCATAAAAAATCCGTAAATTTTGTATGCCCTCCAAAAAACGAGCCCCAGAACCCTCTGCCGTAGAAAAGCTTCTAGCGTCCCGGCAGGAATGTCAGCAGACTATTGCAAATGCAGAGCAGATGATAGCAGACTGTGATCAAAAAATGGAGTCACTTCCGGAATATGCGAGTTCGGAGGTAAAAGCTCAAAGAGAAAATTGTGTGAAAATCTTGTCGGAAGTGCGTAACGTCTTGCAGTCACTAAATATTGTTCTTGTTCTCGAACAGGCTTTAAGACGTCTTCCTGTCTGGGCGCAAACACTGAGCCAAGAATTTTATGCGCGTTTATCGGTTGATCTTATGCTTCGAGACGGCACGAACGACCCGGCCACCCTTTTTCATCGCGCCTTTAAAGCCGATTGCGTTCTCGTAACAAGTTTTATTCTTTTTGGTGGCAAGAGTTCGCTTTCACCAAGTGAAGACATTTTTTTACGCGCCGTTCTGAGCAACACTCACAGTTCCGTTCCGGCATCAAATACCTCCCTACCCGAACTTCTCAATCACCTTCTCACTGTTCGCTCTGCTTCCAAAATGCTAACTACCCCGCAACTTGCACGGGTGATGCCTGAATTCGCGCCTGTTTATATTGATGTGCGTGTGGGCCTGTTCGCGCTTGCGACAATGGCCGCACGACTCAATACCGATATTTCTGAAGCAGAACAACAGACTCTGGACTGGCTTGCGGATGTGCTCCCTGAAAAACTTGGAGTTTGCGCTGTTGATTCAAATCCAGAAGAAGATTTGCATAAGGCTTTGGACGAAATAAACGGCCTGATCGGTCTCGCTCCTGTAAAACAAGAACTCCAACGCTTTATCAATCAAGTCCTTGTTTCAAATGAGAGGGTAAAGCAGGGGTTGGACCCAATCCTTTCCAGCATGCACATGGTCTTCACGGGCAATCCCGGGACAGGGAAAACCACTGTTGCGCGCCTCGTCGGGCGAATTTTACGCGGACTCGGAATGCTGAAAAAGGGCGGTGTCGAAGAAGTGGATCGTTCACAAATCGTTGCTGGTTACATCGGCCAGACTGCCATCAAGACCCTTGATGTGTGTGAGAAGTCTCTGGACGGCATCTTGTTCATTGACGAGGCATACTCACTCTCGAATGGCAACGAAAGGGATTACGGTCAGGAAGCCATCGAGACCTTGCTTAAATTCATGGAGGACAACCGCACCCGCGTCTCTGTTATCGTGGCGGGCTACACTGGCCCCATGAAACAATTTATTGACCAAAATCCGGGACTTCAATCGCGTTTCAGCCGCTACATTGAGTTTCCCGATTATGACTCGGATGAACTGCTGCGGATATTTGAACGCCAGATTGCTGATAAGGGTTATGTGCTCGATCCTCAGGCACACGATCTCGCAAGCAGCGTGTTTACGGAAATAATCAAATCGCGTGACGAAAAATTTGGGAATGCCCGGACAGTTCGGAACTTTTTTGAACATACCGTTTCAAACCAGTCGGATCGTTTGGCATCAAGCGGAGCTAAGCTTACATCCGTAGAACTTTTAACCATTTTGCGCGAAGATATTCCTGTAGGAGATTTTGCACCTGCCTTGATTGCACAGAATTAATTTCTTATTATGAAAAAGCCTGTTGTAAAACCCGAGCCTTTGGAGTCACATTTCGAGGGCACTGAGAAAGAGTTGCACGACACACTCAACGCTATTTACGACCTGATTGTTCTAGTGGAAAAGGCATTGGTTCCTGCTCCCAAAGAAACGGAATAACATTCAGAGAAAGATCACCCCTGCCGTTCGGGTCTGTTTTCTGTTGCGATTAGGAGCTCGCTTCCATAATCAAACGTCTCAGAATAATGGCTGGAAACTCCATGGTTGTGCCAGTTTTGAATGTTGGGCTGCGTCCTCTGCTCTTCCCTATTTCAATGCCGTCTTTGTATAGTTCCATCCCGGTTATTTCCCTCAAGCGTATGGATATATTTCTGGTTACTCCAACGAAAATAACTCGCTTGCTGGTCAGATAGAGCTTTCCTTTATTGGCTTTCCTAAATATATCGTCGTTGACCCGAACTCGATCTTCAAGCCATTCAGCCTGATTCTCGTAATGACATAATTCGCTGTCCTGAAGTGCCAGAGGAACATCCAGTATGGGCAGCGGACCATGTATGATTTGCCAGCGCAATCTATTTTCCTCAAGCATTTTATAATTACCACCCGAATCAGTAATGTTGGTGCCTAGCGATTGAGCCAACAACTGAAGTTCTTCTTCCTCTTGCGGTGACAACTGCCTGTCCTCTAGTGCTTTGTCGATGCGATCACTCAATAAATGCTTAACATCCGCCTGAAATATTCTGCTTTGCATATCTTCAGGTATGGCCAACCGGCCCGCTAGTGCTTGGAGCGCATTCTTCTTTTCGCTGGAAAAGTTTCCATCACTCAGAAGATCTGAAAAGTTCCTGGAATAAACCTCCTCTGCCACGCGAAAATATACTTCACTATGGCGTTGTTCGCTCAGGCAAAAAAGGCTTTTTAAATACAATATTTGAGCAACCTCCTCTTTGCTAAACGCATTATCAAGCAAGCAGAACCGGATGTATGATGCATAGAGGCTATCCAGCTCTTTTCTAAAACGGCGATATAAATCTGTCCTGAACTTGATGTTCAAATGATGAACGTCCCCCAAAGTAACTTCGCAGACATCAGAGCAGGCAGCCAACTGATTCTCCAACTCAATCAAGGCATTATGTGGCACTGGTTCCACCAAAATTCTACGAAGCCATGACGGCTTATCGAGTGGTCTTGTGTTAAATGGTGGGCTGGGCATAGCAATTACTATGGGCTATAAAAATGAAGTCAAAATTAGGTTCTACTTCCAAACCAAAGAATTCCCACTGTATTAACGGAAATATTTTTCTTATCTGGGTGTATTTTTTGGGGGTCAAGTATGATTAGATTAGGGTCGTATTTCTCCCCGATCTCTTTTGATTTATTTATAAACTCTGGTTCAAGAGCATCAAGCTGGCGCTTTATATCTTCAACTTGTGTTTCGGAAACTGAAGCTTGCTCGGAATCTTTCCAAGCACTGCCAGCTTTGTTGATGGCTGTCGCGGTCACAACACTGCTCTTACGGCCAAGGAACGCGCCAAGGAGCCCGACGCCGATCTGTGCTGCTGCTACAAATTTTGAACTGATCGAGGCCGTTTTCTTGGTATTGAATTGCCTGAATGCAGTCTCGTAATCATGCTGAAGCGATGTGCCTTTTCTTTTTAGTTCGTCACGCAACTTCTCAACCTCACTGTCCCTCAACTCGCGAGCATGCTGCGTAACGCGGGCGCGGAAGTCCTGCTGGCTCTCGCCTACATTTGAGTAGGCATCGAGCAGCGAGGAGTAGAACACCTCCGCCTGCACATTAGTATAAACCCAGCCCGGAAAATCCTTAGCGATCGTCGTGTAAGTCGCGGCCTTCTGTTCAGCGGCGGGCAGATCACCAAAACTTGCGCCGGCGGCGGGGTCCTTGTCGAGCTTTGACAAATCAATATCGCGCGGGATGTCCACGAACTTGTCCCAGTCCACACGCGCGTTCGCGGTATCAATCACGTTTACGACAGTGACGGTGGCGCGGCTGTCGATCTTCTTTTTGTCGTCGATGTAAAGCACCGTCGCGGAGCGCAGCAATGCAGGCTGATAGTTCGCCTTGCCTGAGGCGGGCATGAAATATTCCGAGACTCCGACGGGGATCTGTGGTCGCATGACGCTTCCAGATTCTGCTGAAGCCGCCTCCTTCGCTTCCGGTGGTGTGAAGCCGTCGTCTTCGGCATCGGCTTTGCTCTTCGCGGCAGCAGCCCCGGATTTGATGGAAGTGATCTGGAACTCATCACGCTTCGGATCCATCAAGGTCTTGATTTGATTGCGCGAAAGCGGGCCGGGCAGATAGCTCATGCACCAGCGCACTTGGAAGACGACGGGCTGATCTTCATGCACGTTGTTCATCAAGAATATGCGGTTGCCCAGGGCGGACATCATCTTCTCCATGTCGGCGCGATTGAACTTCGCGTTCTGCGCGGCGGCGGCACCTTCAAGTCCGTCGAGAAGTCGCGCCTTGTCGCGTTCTGTTTGCAGACGGCCAATCCACCAGGTGCCCATGTTCGAGAGCGCCTTGTAATCCAGATCTACGGGATTCTGCGTGGCGAGCAACATGCCGAGCCCGAAGGCGCGCGCTTGCTTGAGCAGGATCATCATCGGCTTCTTCGACGGCGGCATCGCGGTCGGCGGCAGGTAGCCGTAAATCTCGTCCATGTAAAACATGGCGCGCAGGCTGGTGGTGCCGCTCTGGGCGCGCATCCAACTGAGTAGCTGCGTCATCAGCAGGCTGACGAAGAACATGCGCTCGTTGTCGCCGAGATGCGCGATGCTGAAAATGCTTACGCGGGGCTTGCCTTCCTTCGTGTAAAGCATGTCCTGGATGTTCAGCGGCACGCCCTGAAGCCATGCGGCGAAGCTGGGTGAGGCGATGAGATTGTTCAACTTCATCGCCAGCTCGGTGCGCTTTTTCTCGGAGAGAAAATCATCTAACGCGACGACGCCGACTTTGCGGAACGGCGGCTGCTGCGTCATTTTCACCAGCGCTTCCAGCGTG
>JBBRNC010000099.1:0-6807 GCA_038230495.1 Verrucomicrobiales bacterium | reverse complement strand
TCAGCGAGCCAGACTTAGGTTTGTTCATGCGATCTTTCAACAATCCAACGACCTCCAGCGAATGCACTTCTACCTCATATAGACCAGCCTCCATGGTGGCGATGTAAACTTTGTTCGCGGGATCTGTAAGATGCCGCGCAACTCCCGTGAGACGACCAGGCATCTTCTGCCAAGGAATGACGCGCACCTTGCGTTGGGAGTCTATAACATACGGCCCGATAATAAGTTGGTTCGTTTCGCGATGAATCATCCGATCCGCCGGTGTGCCGCCGAAGCTTTCAGAACGTATGATTTGCTTTAGGTCAGGCGTGATCTCGTAAAGCTTGTCGGATGAACCATAAGGCATGTGCGGCCCATAACTGACAACCCAAAGTCTGTCAGCCCAAGGCACCACCGCACCCGTGCCGCACTCGCCTTCATTGTTAAAAGTCGCCAGCGAAGGATAAATGCCTGAAATGGAAATCGGCTCTGCCGCAGATAGGGCACAGGCAACTAAGCATAATAAGATAAATAATGAATTCTTCATGATGTGTAATCGTCGAACTGCCAGTGCTGTAAAATACCTTCCAATCTGAACGCTCATGGCATTTACTGAGGAAACAAAAAAGTCTTTAGGCAGTCGTTCATCTTTGTCTTTTTGCAAAATGATATGTGTTTGGAGAGCTAGCTAAGTTACAACTCTCTAGATGCTCTCGTTCTTGAAAACTATTGTCATAGAAATGCATTCTGGAAGGCGGCATTACATTGTAATATACCATGTCTTTTCATTCAATTCGCCGTAACCATCAGTGCGCAGGTCTGCGTCCAAGAACTACCCTCGGCATCGGTCACGGTGAAATCAAATTTTGCACGACCAACGTGTCCAGGATCAGGTTGGAATGTCGCGATGCAAGCGCCCGCGCCACCAAGGGTGACGGTGCCGCCTGAAGCAGCAGAAATCTTGAATGCCGGCGACTTGCTGAATCCCGAAGTGAATTTTTTTAAATCTATCTCGATGCTCGAGGGCTTCTCTGCAGTTCTACTCGCAACAAAGCCATGGGGAATGGCGAGAAAATGGAGATACTCTTCCAGTCTGGTATAGCCGGCAGGTGTTCGTGATGGGAAAAATGTCAGCTCCTTGATGAATCCTCCACTGGCGGGCAAAGTCTCATTATGATCATCCACTGCTGGATTCGTTCCCAGCGCCGTCTCCCATTCATCCGGCATGCCATCGTGATCACGGTCAACGGGCGCGGGTGCTGATTTCAAGGTGCCGAAGCCACCGTTGCCTAGTCCGAGTTCCGCAGGATCTTTAATAATGCGACGCCTTTGGTTGATCACATCGTCAACTAGCAAAGCTGTCACTTCATCGCGCAACGGCCTAGCGGAACTCACCTCCATACGCGTGGCCCCGACTTGGGATATGATCTTTTTGAAGGCCGTGATTCTATCATCCACATTCACTGGCACGCCGATTAAGTTGGCTTTGGGGTTATTAGGATTTGCTTCCATTGTCTGCGGAAAGGGAGTGGCCTGTTTGTTGTAAACAGAACCAGAGGCGATGATGGCGTAGTCTTTCAACGAGGCCTCGAACGGGTTGCCTTTGTTTTTTGAAAATGCGCAGTCATTCATATGAACACTGAACGGAATGGTTCCATCAGGTGCGGTTCCACCCCCGAAGATGGCCTCCTTTGCTTTGCCGCCCGGCACGAACGAACTGCCGCGGATATTGACCTTGTAGGTGCCTGCTGTTTCCGCACCCGCTAGATTGAAGCCAATGTCCCAACCGAATGTTACATTGTTAGTCCAATCAAACAGAACCGGGCGGATCAGCTTGGGATTGCGAGTGTGGTTATGCGCCCAGAGAGTGTGATGCACGGTCGCATGATCGACCAGCCAAAGACCGCCTGCAGAGTGCGTTTGCAAGCCCCAAGCATTGACGGACCATTGATAAGTCAGGGTCGGCGGCGCGGACCGGAACATGGAAAAATTCTCATCTTTCGAGAACATCATATCGCAGTGATCAATGATAAGATTTTTTGCATGCCCGTCGGGGTCAATGCAATCACCTCCATTACCATCCTTGCCATGACGAATACGAATGAAGCGCATGATAAGGTCTTCTCCCGAGATGAATAATGCACTCTTCCACAGGCAGATCCCGTCACCGGGTGCGGTCTGTCCGGCAATCGTTATCTTTGAAGCCTTGAGTTTCAGCTTGTTAATTGGGATGAATCCGCTCACTGCGAAAACGATGGTGCGGCCTGCCGCAGGTGCAGTCTTGATGCCGTTGAGAAATGATCCTTCACCGTCAGCTTTTAGATTGCTGACAGTGTAAACATCACCACCGCGTCCTCCTGTTGAATGGGCTCCAAATCCCTCCGCCCCCGGAAACGCGGGAATGGATTGAGAAAAGACCTCAGGGCGAAAAATAAATAACACCAATGCCAGACAGAAAAGGCGGCGAAATTCTGACTTCGAGGAATAATTTGAATTCGGCATATTAATTCGGTCCTGGATTTGCCAAGAGGTCATTCAAGTAAAAAATATAGTTCGATCCATTCCCCGTGCCGCGCTACGGGAATGGTCAAGACAGCGTTTCCGGCGGCAAGTTCTTGAGCGCTCCTCCCTCGAGTGCGCTTTGATGCGCGAGGATTCCAGTGCAAGTCCAGTTCGCCGATTGCTTCGCATTCGGAAATGGATCGCGATTCTCAGCGAGCGCCATGGCAAACTCATGCGCCAGATGAGGATGGCTGCCGCCGTGGCCTGCACCCTGCACAAAGCTCAGATGCACATTTTCATCCGTGTCATATACGCCCTTTGTGGTGTAGCGCCGGATGGATTCAGGCAGGCGACTCGCGAAGTCGGGACACATGATCTTCTCGGGAATCTCCGGCTCAGGCTTCTTCGCGGTGTGCATGACCAGAGGTTCATGCTCGACCAGCGGCCACTCGACCGATTTCTTTGATCCATAGACGTCAATGCTTTCACGATACTGCCGGGCGGTGTCGAAGAGCGAACGGATGATGCGCACGCTGAGATCAGAGTTGCGCACCTTGATATGGGCCGTCTCTACGGCGAAGGGCGAGTTGTAATGTTTGATGAGTTCCTCGCGGACCGTTCCCGAGCCGAAACAACTGACGTATTCCGCATCGCCACCAGCAAGACCGAGCACAGGGCCAACGCAATGGGTCGCGTAATGCATCGGCGGCAGGCCGGGCCAGTAGTTCGGCCAGCCGTCCATGTCCTGCTGATGGCTGGCTTGAATGAACTGAACCTTGCCCAGTTCACCTTTGTCGCGCAGCTCCTTCATGAATAGATACTCCCGCGCATAGACAACAGTCTCCATCATCATGTATTTCAAACCGGTCTGCTGGGTGAGCTTGATGATCTCCAGGCACTCGTCAACCGAGGTCGCCATCGGCACCGTGCAAGCCACGTGCTTGCCCGCTTTCAAGGCGGCGATGCTCATCCATCCGTGATCGGGGATGGGCGAGTTGATGTGCACTGCGTCAATGGCCGGATCTTTGAGCATCTCCGCAAAATCAGCGTGACGCCTGTCCACCTTCCAGTGGTCGCCCACCTCCTTGAGTTTGTCGGGATTGCGCTGGCAGATCGCGTAGCAGTCCGTGTGCGGATGCTTCTGCCAGATGGGAATGAATTCAGCCCCGAAACCGAGGCCGACGACGGCGATATTGAATTTCTTGCTCATGAGGGAGTTGACCGATTCTTTGTGAAGTGACAGGCCGCCAGACTGGCGGAGGCACTGTTCTACTTAAAATCCAGTCCGGATGAACGCGCTGACAATTTTTTGGTGAAATCGGACATCGCCAGATGAGCCGCGAAAAAGTTGGGCGCTGTCAGCGATAAGGGTGGCCTCAAAAGCAGGCTCCATGGCGGCATGGTAAAATGACATCGGCTCATGGTGAGACGAGCACGCGGTAGTAGCGGGCGTTGCCATTGTTCCCGTCGGAGTCTTTGAGGTTGAGAATGCCGCCCGTGCCGGATCGTGGAAGATTGATGCGGGTCCACGGGCCGGCGAGGGTGTCGCTGCGCTGGACTTGATGGCCCTTGGCCTGCGGGGGGAGACTGTTGCTGACCACAGCAGTCGTCAGATCCTTGAACATCATGACGGATTGCATTCCGGCGGCCTGGAAGCGGAAACCGTTCACATCGAGATTGCTGACATCGTCGCAGACAAGCGCGGGGCGGTAATCCTGGCCCTTAACCCGGAACGTGATGTTCTCCAGCTTGATGCCATCCGCATGCCGGCAATACAAGCCCCACGCGGGCAGCGTTCCGAACATCTTTGATTCGGGATAGTTTTCCGCGCATTCGGGCACCTGGTCAATACGGAGTTGGTCCGGCTTCGGAGTAGGACCGATGCCGCCGTAGAGAATGGAAATGTTTTTCAGTGTGACATCGCGGACGGGATTGCCCGGAAGACCGGTGACCGATGCGGTGACGAGGGTTTGGCATTGATGCCGCCAGGAGGGTGGAAATTTGTTCATCGCTATTTTTCGACGGTTGGGGATCTCGGCCGTCACGTCGCTGATGGTCACCCCTCGGACGAAGCCTGCGGGGCGCTTGGGATCGCGTTGTCCGAGCCGGATGAAAATCGGATTGTTAGTATCGGTCATCCGGACCTTGGAGATATTGACTTTTTCAAGAATGCCCCCGTCCACGCACTCGAGGGCGATCCCCGAGAGATAGGTATCGTAAATTTCGAGATTACGGCAGGTGATGTTTTTGAATCCCTTGTAGGAGGCGGTGCCGAACTTAAGGGCATTGCAACTGGAGCGCACCCGGCAGTTTTCGATCAGCACGTTCTCGCAGATGCTGCTGCTGGACTTGAGGCAGATGCCGTCATCTTCCGAGTCAATGTCGCAGCCGCGGACGATCACGTTGGAGCAGCCGTCAATGTCGAGACCGTCGTTGGTGACGGCGGCCATGGTGCGGACGGTCAGGTTTTCCAGCAGGACTTTCTCGCAGTTGCGGTAGAGCTGGACCCAGCAGGCGCTTTCGCGAAGCGTGACATTGCGGACGGTGATGTTGCTGCAATCGCGGAAGTTGATGATGACGGGGCGCTTGGCCTCGTTGGCGTCAGGAAATTTTCCCGGTTTGATGGTCCCCTCGACACTGGCCGCAAGGAGTTTCCCTTGGCCATCAATTACGCCTTCTCCAGAAATTCCAATATCTTCCTGCTTATCAGCCAAGACGAGCGCCAGGAAGTTCAGTCTCTGATAGTTTTCCCTCTTTTCACTGCCGAGCAGTGTCGCGCCCTTTTCCAGATAGAGATGCACCCGGTTTTTTAGTCTGATGGATCCGCTGAGATAGACACCCGGAGGAAAAGTTACCTGACCGCCATTGGCCGCAGCCGCTGCATCAATGGCTTTCTGGATGGCGGCAGTGTCCAAAGACCTGCCATCACCCATCGCGCCGTAGTGTCGGATGTCGAAGGTTTTGACGGGCAAGGCATGAGTGAAACTGCCGTCAATGCTTTCCTGGTGCCGCTGCTCGCAACTGGAATCGGCTTGAAGCGCGGCAGTGATAGCTAGAGCAAGAAAAAATGTGCGACACCTTTGAATGCAGTAGTCCAAGGTGGCTGCGCCACGGGGCGGGCTGTCTGCGTGTCGGCTCATGGACATGGTTTGGTTTCAGTGATGGTCCAGCGGGAGAAATCATAGACCGACGACGGCGATGTTTAATTTCTTGCTCATAAGGGGGTAAACTGGTTCTTTGTGAAGTCACTGGCCACCAAATTTGCGGAAGCCACCGTTCTCTTTATAGCGCAGTCCGGGTGAATACCCTGACAATTTTTTGGTATAATCGGACATCGCCGGATGACCCGCTACCGGGCGAGTTGATGAGACAAGCCTACGAATCAAGGCGTAAGATCACGGAAGGTGACATTGCGAAAACGAATGGTGCCGGAAACGAAATCATCATAGCGCTCCAGCATGGTCTGATGTCGTTGTTCAGCGGTGATGCGTAACTGACCGCCGCGGGTTTCCTGAATGGCCTGCCCGATGGTGTAGATAGTGAACACACTGCCGCGCGCGGTGATGAGATTGGAGATGCCGCGAATGATGGCTTCGCTATCTTCGCCACTGTCGGCCACGCCCTTGATTTCCACCACCTCACCTGGCGAGTCATAGAGTGAAGGCAGCGTGGCCGCTGAGGGATAGGATTTACCATTCGGGACACCCTGGGCGAGGGTGTGGTTATAAATGTTTCCAGCGATGCTCTGTGATTCTGCCGAAGTCAGGGCAATGCCGGTGTTCTTGGGCACGCCTTGCAGCAGCGCAGTAAGTGGTAACTTTCTCTCAAGCGCCGGTGTAAACTGGGCGGGATCGCCATAAGGCAGGGCTTGGGCGTTAACGTTGATGCGGCCTGCTTCCATCGTGTCGTGCGGTGCAAACATGCCGCGCGCCTGAACGGGCACGATGACGGGCGCGGAGAAGAGGTCCATAAATGCCCAGTCGGGGACGACACTAGTTCCTTGGCTGCTAGGCTGCAGCCGGAGGGTGCGCCATGGAATGCCGGTTGGGACGGTGACATTATTGGCAATGTCCAGATTGGAACTTTCTATTCCTGTGGGGATATAGCCGAGTTCCCCGACTGAGGTTACCATGCCCATGGTATTATCATCCTTAAATCCAGTGGACAGGGTGAATATCTTCCCGGCTGGAGGCGGCATGTAGAGGCTGGCAGTGCTGATCTTTCCGTTGGCATCCGTATCCTGCTGGGGTTGGCCAGAGGGCACCGTTGGAACACCGGGCGTTTTGAGGCTGGAGATGGAATTGACTGCGCCAAACGTGTTTTTAC
>JBBRNC010000098.1:0-6998 GCA_038230495.1 Verrucomicrobiales bacterium | reverse complement strand
GTGCTGGGCATGGGCGGCTTCACCTCGACCGCGCCGGTCATGGCGGGAAGGCTGGAGAAGATCAAAACGTTCATTCACGATTCCAATGCGATTCCGGGGAAAGCGAACAAGCTCACAGCACGTTTTGCAGATGTCGTGCTGCTGGGTTTTTCCGAGTGCGCAGCTTTTTTTCCCAAGAAGGATACAAGAGTAACCGGCACGCCTGTGCGCTCGGCTTTGCGCAATGCGACACAGGACGACCCGTATAAATTTTTCAATCTCAAACCCGACCGCAAAACTTTGCTCGTCGTCGGTGGCAGTCAGGGCGCACGAGGAGTGAACAATGTGGTGATGCAATCACTCAATCATCTCGACACACTCGGGCTGCAAATCCTCCACATCACCGGCCCCACGGATTACAAGGACGTGCGCGACGCTTATCAGGGAAAGGAAATCGCGTTGCGCTCGCATGTGGCAGCGTTCTGTCATCGCATGAAACTGGCGTATCAGATCGCCGATGTCGCACTGGCGCGCTCTGGTGCCTCGACGCTAGCGGAGCTGGCGTTCTTCGGCGTGCCGAGCATTCTCGTCCCCTTTCCATCAGCCGCTGACGATCACCAGACGAAGAACGCGGAGGCATATGGCAAAGACGGCGCGTCAGTGATGATTCCGCAGTCGGAGCTTTCGCCTGAGGTGCTAACCGATACGGTCGGCGGCATTTTGCAGAGCAAAAAGAAACACAGCGCGATGGAGAAGGCAGCGCGCAAGATGTCCTGCGACGATGCGGCTGAGCGCATCGCTGGAATCATTGTGAAGTAATCAGGCAGAATGCCTGATCTTACACACAGGCTTCAAGCCTGTGCCACTTAATGCTGGTTGCAGAATTCCTCGAAGCGATCCATGCCGCTGTTGATGACATCGAGGCTCGTGGCGTAGCTGAAGCGAATGGTATAGTCGTCTCCAAAGGCAATGCCGGGAACGACAGCGACCTTTTGCTTGCTGAGAAGTTTCTCGGCGAAGTTCACGGACTTGATGCCGATGGGTTCGATGTTCACGAGGAAATAGAACGCGCCCTGTGGCTCGACGACTTTGACTTTCTTGATCTTGTTCAGACGGTCGAGCATGAACTCGCGGCGCACGTTGAACTCTTCGCGCATATCGGCGACGACCTGCTGATCTCCGTTCAACGCGGCAATGGCTCCGAACTGGGCAAACGTGGTCGGGTTGCTGGTGGTGTGACTTTGAATAGTGTCGATGGCTGTCGCAATTTCTTTGGGCGCGGCAGTGTAACCGAGACGCCAGCCAGTCATTGCGTAGGCTTTGCTGAAGCCATTGATCGTGATCGTGTGATCATAAACTTCCTTGCTGAGCGAGGCGATGCTGGTGTGCTTGGCTTCGCCATAAATAAGCTTTTCATAGATCTCGTCGGACAGAATCAGGATGCCTTCGCCTACGGCGATATCGGCGAGCTTCTCCATCTCATCTTTTGTGTAAACCGCGCCGGTAGGATTGCCGGGTGAATTGAAGATGATCATCTTGGTCAGCGGCGACATCGCTTCTTCAAATTGCTCGGGCGTGATCTTCCAGCCGCTGGCGGCAGTGGTCTCCACGATCACCGGCACGGCGCCGACGAGTTTGACCATTTCGGGATAGCTCGTCCAATAAGGAGCCGGGATGATGACTTCATCGCCGGGGTTGCAGACGGCGAGAATGGCGTTGTAGCAGGAATGCTTTGCGCCGCAGTTCACGCTGATCTGGGACGGATCGTATTTGAGGCCATTGTCCACATCCAGCTTGGCGGCGAGTGCTTCACGGAGTTCGAGCAATCCAGCGCTCTCGGTGTAGCGGGTCTGGTGATCGTGCAAGGCCTTGATCGCGGCTGCGGTGATGTGGGCGGGCGTATTGAAATCAGGCTCGCCGGCGCCGAAATTGAGAATATCCACTCCCTGTTTCTTCAATGCTTTCGCTTGGCTGGTGATCGAGAGCGTGAGTGAGGGCGATAGTTCGGCGACGTTTTTTGCGATGAAGTCCATGTGCTGGTTTGTGTAGGTTTGGGAGGGACGCCTATAAAGAGGCAGTTTTCCGCTTTGTCAACGATTCCAAACCGATTCTCCCCGCTTCACTTTGGCGGATCAACATCCACAACATCATGCAGCACGGCTGCGGCACGCACGGGATCGCTCGTCACCAGGCTGGCCAGCGTCACGCCTTCCCCGCGCCGCACGATGTGCATGGAGCGCAAGTCGAGGCCCGCATCTTTCAATCTCACCGCCACGGCAGCCAACGCGCCCGGCTTGTCTTCCAGTCGCACCAATAAGGCATCTTGGGTAATGGCCTTGAAGCCGTGGTCGCGCAATGCACGCAGGGCCTCGTCGTATTTGTCCACTTTCAAGACGACAAGACCGCGATCCTCAATGCCCTCGATGTCGAACTCCTCGATGTTCACGCCGTGCTTCGCCAATGCGGTGGCAATGGCCGCAGCAGCGCCGATTTCGTTGCGAACCAGCACGGTGATTTGTTTCATGGGGAGGAGTGGAAGAATGGAATACTGGAAGATTGGAAGATTGGAAGGCAGGGGCAATACTTTATAAGAGAAGTGTGTTTTGGGTTCAATTCCATCATTCCATCATTCCACTTTTCCATTTTGCCTTGCCGAGTGCGCTTGCGAAATCAGCGGTGAACTCATCAATCACCGCCTCCGTGACATGCGGCAGCGTGATGATATGCCCAACACCTTTCTTCGGTGCGATCATCCATTTTTTCATCACAGCTTCTGGTGGACGGGGAAACACGACGGTCAATGAGTTCTCATGCCGCCAAGCGGCGATGCCGACGGTCTTGAGTTTTTCAATGGCGTAATCTGCGAGGTGCAGGCTCCGTTGCACAATCTGAGCAACGCCCTTGCGCCCCAAGGAACGCAGTCGATACCAGAGAAAAAGCGGTGTGATGGCGCTGCGCGATCCGGCAATTGTCGTGTCCAGCGCACCGATGTATTCGATACTCCGCGCGATACGATCCACGTTCTTCTGCCGCGCCATCACCACGCCACAGGGCAAGGGCGAACCGAGAAGCTTGTGACCGCTGATGGAGATGCTGTCCGCGCCATCGGAGAAATCCCACGGCTGCGGTTTTTCGACAAACGGCAAAATCATTCCGCTCAAGGCAGCATCCGCGTGGATGTAACCGTCTTGGATCGCGAGATCGTCCATGATCCCGCGAATCTTCGCGATGTCATCCACCGCGCCCTTCATCGTGGTGCCGATGTTCGCGAAGATGATTGGCGGCACATCGCGATGGATGCGCAGCGTCTCGCGTAAGTCATCGTAATCCATCTGCCCTTCGGGTTGACTCTTGATCATGATATTGCGCATGTGCTGGAGCCGGAGAATTTTTGCCACGCTGTAATGCGTGTCCTCGGAAAAATAGCAGATGCCCTCGGGATACATTTCGCGGGCCACATAGAGGCCATACATATTCCCTTCCGTGCCCCCGCCCGTGACATAGCCCCACCAGCCACCCGATGGAGCGCGCGTCAGCTCGGCAAATTCTTCCACGACTTCGCGCTCAAATTGATGCGTGTTCAACCGGTAGTTGGAACCCGAGAAGGGATCGCCGACATTGTTCGCGGAGAACTGAAGAAAGCGGAAGACTTCCGAGTAGTCGAAGACCTGGTTGCAGGGATAGCCCACGTTGCGCGGTGCCTGCGCCGACAGTTCCGCGAAGAGCGCGTCAAGCCGCGCACGGTCTTCATTTGAAAGCGATGGGGTGGGATCAGGCACGAAAGAGACAGAAGATTTGAAGACAGAAGACGAAAGATAAAAGTTTGAATAACTACAACGGCAGGGGCGTGTCTTCGCCGATGATCTGCACTTCCGTCTCCAGAGCGATGCCGCGTTCTTGAAGTGCGGCTTGTTTGATGTCGGCGATGAGATCGAGCACATCTCGAGCCTTGGCTCCGCCGGTATTGACTATAAAATTGCCGTGGACTTCGGACACCATCGCGGGGCCGCGCGACTGGCCCTTGAATCCAAGTTGCTCAACGAGCATCCCAGCGGGCGTCGGGTTGGGATTCTTAAAGACGCATCCGGCACTGGCACCAATCGGCTGGCTCTCGCGACGGTGCGTATGGGACGTTTCCATCTTGGTGTCAATGTCCCCGATTTCACTGCGGCTGCCTTGCAGGACGGCGGAGACGGCATAGTGCTGATCGAACTCCGGCACGCTGCGATAGTGATGCTTGATCTCGTCGCGCCATTTCTGCTGCACGTCGCCATTACTGTTGATGAACTTCACGCTGACCACCTGATCAAAAGTCTGTGTGCCCATCGCCCCGGCATTCATGCGCAAGCTGCCGCCGAGACTGCCGGGAATTCCTTCCATCCACTCGAAACCCCCTAGCCCAGCGTTGCGCGCGGCACTGGCGATTTTCTTGAATCGCGCTCCGGCACCGGCGGTGATGAACTCGCCGTCCACCGTCACTTCATCGAACTCGCCTTTGACCGGATGAATCACCGCGCCGCGAATTCCGCCGTCGCGCACGAGCAGGTTCGAGCCTCGCCCGATGACGCGGATGGGAATGCTCGCGCTGCGGAGATATTTCACGATCTCCTGAAGTGCATCCACGCTGCGGGGTTCGATCCAATATTGCGCCGGACCGCCGATGCGGATGGTCGTGTGATTGGACATCGGCTCATAGAATTTCAACAGGCCACCGTCGGGCTTGAGGATGCGGAGCAGTTCTTCACCAATCGCCAGATCGCGTGCGAGACAGCGCCCGACTTCATGCACGTTCCCGGCGCCGAGCGTGATGAGCAGATCGCCGGGGCGCAGCATGTTTCCGATCAAGTCGCGGGCTTGGAGCAGAGTCGGAGTGCTGTGGCAGCCCGTCTTGGATTGCGCGCGCACTTCATCGAGAATGGTTTCGCCGCTCACACCGGGCAGCGGTTTTTCGCTCGCCGCGTAGACATCGGTGACGAACAACTCATCCGCATCGCTGAACGCCGCGCCGAATTCCTTCTTGAGCAACTGCGTGCGCGTGTAGCGATGCGGCTGGAAGAGGCAGAGGATGCGCCCGGACTTGAGCGCGCGGGCGGTGGCCAGCGTGGCCTTGATCTCCGTGGGATGATGTCCGTAGTCGTCAATGATTTGGAAATGCTCACCGGAGAATTTCGATTCAAAGCGCCGCCGTGCGCCACGGAAACTGCCGAGCGCCTGTTGAATATTTTCAAAGGTCACACCCACGCGCGTGGCGAAGGCGATGGCGGCCAGCGCATTGAGCACATTGTGCCGACCCGGAATGCCGAGTGTGATCTCGCCCATTTTTTTTCCGCCCTCATACGCCTCGAACACCG
The DNA here is from genome assembly GCA_038230495.1 of Verrucomicrobiales bacterium. Taxonomy (GTDB): domain Bacteria; phylum Verrucomicrobiota; class Verrucomicrobiia; order Verrucomicrobiales; family Verrucomicrobiaceae; genus VFKE01. Next base: position 1,668 of record JBBRNC010000098.1, on the reverse strand, counting down.
TCTGTGTGGGGCGCAGCTCCACGATGTCCGCAGAGAAATCATGCGAGCGGCTCCAGCCGTAGCCCACGCTCATCTTGCGCCCGGCGCACAGGTCAGACGCGACGGAGTCTTCCGCGCAATAGACCGAGAGGCCACCGGTCTTTTCCAGAAGCTGACGGAAGACCGCCTTGATGGCGTCGAGGTCTTCATAATAGTCGAGGTGCTCGGCCTCGATGTTCAGGATGATCACATGGCGCGGCTGGAAGTTCACCAGCGTGCCGTCGCTTTCATCGCCCTCGGCCACGAAGAGTTCCCCTTCCGCATCCCAGTGCGCGTTCGATCCCAGAATGGGAATTTCCGCGCCGACATAGTGCGAAGGCTTCAATCCACCGACGCGCAGCACATGCGCCGTCATCGAGGAAGTAGTCGTTTTCCCATGCGTCCCCGCCACGACCAGTCCCGCCTTCCGCGCCATGATCGCCGCCAGCGCCTCCGCGCGACGCACCAGCGGAATGCCCTGCTTGAAGGCCGCTTCGTAAGCCACGTTCCCCGGCTTCACCGCAGAGGAATAAATCACCATGTCCGCTCCGTCGGTCTCACGATCATGCTGCGGGCAATGAAAAATGAGACCGTGTTTTTGCAGTCGATCCGTCTCCGCTGTCGTCACTCTGTCAGAGCCGCTGACCGTGTGGCCGAGTTCGAGCAGCAGCAAAGCCAGCCCGCTCATGCCGCTGCCCGCCACACCGATGAGATGCACGCGCATGGTGGTGCGGCCTTCCTTTAATAAACTGAGAACTGCGTGATTCATGAACAGCGCAACTAGCGCGGGTGCTGGAGATATTCAAATCAATACCGGAGGCGAATAGATTGCTTTTGTGGTTTCAGGCGGAACAAACCCATCCCACAGAAATCAAACTGTAGTGCGCGCGAAACCTGTCATAATCGGGCAGAGTGCCTGTCTCCATGCGCACTCTCAGGACTTTCACGCTTGACACTATTCATAGGGGTTAGGCCGCATGGTGCTTACGAATCGCATAAATAAATCCTGAAATCAGCAAAGCCAGGACTACGACAAGGCCAGTGTATGTCAGACCTCGGGACAAACGGCTCTGCTCTAATGTAACCGGGAGCATGATATGCGGGTCGGCCCGACGGGCAAAGAGGAAACCAGCCAGCAAAGCAGTCGCGCAAACACCGACGGCAAAAGCGCGCTGCCCTGCGAACCATGAAAAGAGAACCACAGCGGGCGCAATCGAGGTGGCGATAATGGCAATCGTCACCCGCAGCGCACGCGAACCATTGTAGGAAAGCTTGCTGCAGACGCGGCACACCGCCGGCCATCCGCGCGAGGAACGACTGCGAGAAAGGTCTGTGATTCCTAAGCCACGACAATGCGGACAGGCGACCACACAGGATGACGGTGGCGAGTGCATGAACGATAACATTGGATTATTCTCCAAAATTGCAACATAACCCTCGAATTTCGATTGAGTCTATAGTGCCTGTCCCCATGCGTTGCCCATGCGTTCATGTTGCAGGGTGAAGCGAGGCGCCTCACGGCACCGGTTAAGCGGCGAGGCGCCACTTCTACCGGCGCGGGTCAGGAATCGTAAATCCGCGCTTAACTAAGCGCCATTCGTGCCCGTCCCCACGTGCGCAATCGCATCAAACCGCGCGACGAAACCAGAC
>JBBRNC010000097.1:0-7110 GCA_038230495.1 Verrucomicrobiales bacterium | reverse complement strand
CTGGCACGCATTGAAGCATCATGCAGAGCAGAACGGATTGGCGGAGTCCGCTTGGCGCGGTAGCCAATATCTGGCCGAGATCGGCTGGCGTGAGTTTGCGCATCATCTGCTATTTCATTTTCCGCATACGCCTGCCCGACCACTGCGCGCGGAGTTCGAGCGATTCCCGTGGAAGGAGAATTCCGCATTTCTCAAAGCCTGGCAGCGCGGGCGCACTGGCTATCCTCTGGTGGACGCCGGGATGCGGGAACTCTGGACGACTGGCTGGATGCACAATCGCGTCCGCATGGTGGTGGCATCGTTCCTGATCAAAGACCTGCTGCTTCCGTGGCAGACCGGAGCCGAATGGTTCTGGGACACACTAGTAGATGCCGATCTCGCCAGCAACACGCTCGGCTGGCAATGGACAGCCGGTTGCGGAGCCGATGCCGCGCCCTTTTTCCGCATCTTCAATCCGGTGAGTCAGGGAGAAAAATTCGATCCGCAGGGAGACTATGTGCGTCGCTGGGTTCCAGAGCTGGCCTTGCTACCCGCGAAATGGATTCACCAGCCGTGGATGGCTCCGTCAGATGTTTTGCAAGGCGCAGGCGTGGTAATTGGCAAAAATTATACGGCCCCGTTAGTGGATCATGGGCAGGCGCGGCTAATAGCCCTGGAGGCCTTTGCTAAAATTAGGGGCGGGGGATAACGACCAAACTTAGCCGCTGCAGCGCATAGGTGGGTATCATTGCTTTGTCGTTAGCAGACGTAATAGATACCAGCCGATGACAATCGAAATAAAAACGAAGGCAAAGATAGATGCGATTGGGCCGAGGCCATGCCACCATCGGCTCGGATAATCCGAGCCGCCCGACCACCAGAATAACTCCCAAGCGCTCATGTCTCCGGAAACGGCTCCCGCAAAACTTAGCGATGGAATGCAAGCTAGGAGGCATACGAAGAGCCATACTGTTGGCCTTGGGATTGAGTGGTTACTCGGAATCATGACAATGTGCCTGTCCCTATGCGCACTCCTATGCGCACTATTGTTTACGTCAATTCACGAAGAAGGAGTGTCAATGCGTTTGGCAATATGCTCGGTCAGTCGTGCGGCTTGGTAAGTTCCGATGATAAGCATGATCATACCCGCCAGCATCAGAACCAAGCAAATGGTGTGTCCTATGAACGAAGTCCCCATTTGAGAGTGAACCTGTTCCAGAAGTTGGTCAGATGTTTCGGAGGCATCGATGCCGATATTTGATGCTGACTTCACTGCGCTCTGTGTCTGCTCGCCAATCAGATACTCAAGAATGGTGCTAGTGATGAGAGCAGAGACTCCAACTAAGATTTTACGACTCGGTAACATGGTGTGTTGTTTTGAGGACGAACAGTTGGATTAGGCACGGGAGTGTGGGTGTTGTGTTACAGTGCCATTATATCCCACATTTTTAGGGCGACTGTCCATCACTTTGTGCAATTTGGGCAGCAACAGATTTTTTAGGGCGTTGATGACGCTGCTCCAGAATAAAATACAGTCACCGACAGCAGCTGGATGATCTGTGAAGGGAGCGCGGGTGTCCCGCCCGTGACAAACTGGTATGCCAGAACACGGGCAAGATACCCGCGCTCCCTTGGGGTTCGCGACGATTCCAGAAAGTCTCCAGTTGCACGGCGCGTATCTTTCGCCTCACTACTTAATTATGAAACACCGCCTATTCCTGAAAACGATCGCCGCGTTCCTCGCGCTTGGTTTGTCCACGCTCGCTGCCGCAGAGAAGAAAAGTATTTTGATGCTGGCCGGGAAGCCATCGCATGGACCTGCGGAGCATGAACACAACGCGGGCATCCAGTTGCTGGGGAAATGCCTGACCGCGAATGTGCCGGGCTTGGAAGTAACTTATCATCTGAATGCCGAATGGCCCTCGCCCGAGGAATTGGCCAAGGCGGATACGATTGTGATGTATGCCGATGGTGGCCCCGGGCATCCGGCCTTGCAGGGAGATCATCTGCAACAACTCGCGAAAGAGATGAAACGCGGCTGCGGTTTCCTCTGCCTGCACTATGCCGTGGAGACGCCAGTGAAGCTGGGCGGGCCGGAGTTCAAGGACTGGTTGGGCGGTTACTTCGAGCCGAACTGGAGTGTGAACCCGGATTGGCAGGCGGATTTCAAAGAGCTGCCCAAGCACCCGATCTGCAACGGAGTGAAACCTTTCTCGACGATGGACGAATGGTATTTCCATATGCGCTTCCGCGACGGCATGAAGGGCGTGACGCCAATCCTCACGGCCATCGCGCCGGACAGCACGATGAACCGCAAGGACGGCCCGCACGAAGGCAATCCAACGGTGCGTGAGGAAGTGAAGAACAAAGTGCCGCAACACACCGCATGGGCCGTGGAGCGTGAGGACGGCGGACGCGGGTTCGGCTTCACTGGAAGTCACTTCCACAAAAGCTGGGGCAATAACGATCAGCGCAAACTAGTTCTGAACGCCATCATCTGGACAGCGAAGATGGACGTGCCGACTGGCGGCGTGGAATCGACCGTCACCGAAGATGATCTCACTGCCAATCTGGATCCTAAGCCCGTCAGAAAGAAGCAGGAGAAAAAGCCGCAACCAGCGGCGGCACCTGACGTGAAGCCTTGAGCGATTTTTATAAGTCTTTCATCATTCGTGTTTATTCGTGTCCCTTCGTGGATCTCATTTCCACTTTAGGTTAAGTCCCGCCCCCAACAAAAATGCCTCATCCATTTCTCGACGAATCTTTCCATGTCCGGTGGTCAACTCTCACTCCCGAATGCGTGGAGGCGGACATCACTAGTGCTCTTGAGCGCGCGGAGACTGCCCTCAATAAAGTCATCAATCAGCAACGGGGCGGCCTTGATTTCGACAGTGTGCTGCTGGCCTTTGAAGAATCACTCCGTGAGCTAAATGAGTCTTGGGGTCTAGTGACGCATATCGATGCTGTCTGCAACTCACCGGCCATGCGGGAGGCGCATAACAAGATGCTGCCGACGGTCAGCTCGTTCTTTGCCAAGATTCCGCTCAACTCAGATCTCTGGGATCTGGTGCTCACTTATAGCAAGACGGATGATGCCAAATCACTCACCGGAACTCGCAAACGTGCGCTCGAAGAATCGCTCGCTTATTTCCAACAGCACGGCGCAGACTTGCCTGCCGACAAAAAGAAACGTCTGGAGGAAATCGAGGCCGAGCTATCGGAGGTCACCCAGAAATACTCGGAAAACGTTCTCGATTCGACGAACGCCTGGGAGCTGTTCATAGATACGTCCGAGCAACTCAGCGGCCTGCCGCAGTCGGCAATCGATGCCGCCCGTGTGGTTGATCCGGCGAAGCCTGATGCGGCTCGCTATCGGTTCACGCTTAAAGCGCCCTCACTCATTCCTTTGATGGAACACCTCGATGACGATGGGCTGCGTAAGAAGGCTTGGGAAGGCAGCGGCACCATCGGTCGCGGCGGCAATTACGACAACACTGACCGCGTCTGGAAAATTCTTGGCCTCCGCCATGAGAAGTCACTGATGCTGGGCAAGGCGAACTTCGCCGATCATATTCTCGAACGGCGCATGGCCAAGAATGGAGCCACGGCATTGAAATTCTCCGAGGGATTGCACGACAAGGTCAAGGCTGCCTTTGATCGCGAGATCATATCTCTTCAGGAATATCACGCTGATAAAACTAACAGCGCCGTGCGGCTGCTGGAGCCGTGGGAGATCGCTTACTGGAGCGAGAAACGCAGACGCGAGCAGTATGATTTTGATCAAGAGGAACTGCGTCCTTATTTCCCCGTGGATGGCGTGCTCGATGGCATGTTCCGTCTGGCGGAACAACTCTTTGATATCCGCATCTCCAAGCGGGAAGTCGTTTTCTCTGAGCCTGGCAAGCCGGTCTCCAGCAGCGGCTCGCCGCTCGAACCCGGCCCGGTGGAAGTCTGGCACCCGGAAGTAAAATTCTTCGAAGTCCGCAACGGCAGCGGTGCGCACATCGGGAGTTTTTATGCCGACTGGCATCCGCGTGATTCCAAGCGCAGCGGCGCGTGGATGAACTACCTCAAAGGCGGTTGGCCCGGCGATGAATCGCATGACCGCCGTCCGCATCTCGGCCTCATCGTTGGGAACATGACGCCGCCCGTAGGTGACAAGCAGGCACTGCTCACTCACGATGAAGTTTGCACCGTCTTCCATGAGTTTGGTCATCTGCTGCACCAGTTGCTCGGCAATGTCGAAATCCCGAGCATGAACGGCGTGAATGTGGCCTGGGATTTCGTGGAACTGCCGAGCCAGATCATGGAGAATTTCTGCTGGGAGCGACAAAGCCTCGACTTCTTCGCGAAGCATCATGAAACGGGTGATTGCATCCCCGACCGGCTGTTTAAGAAAATGATCGCCGCGCGGAATTACATGAGCGCAGTGTCCATGATGCGACAGCTATCACAGGGCAAACTTGATCTCGAGCTGCACATCAATCATGCGACTGAAAAGAATGCCGATCTCGACCAGCTCGCGCGGCGGATTCTCGCCGATTACATTTTCCCGACCAAGACAGAATCGCCGACCATCGCACGGCGCTTCGGGCACTTGTTCAGCAGTCCCGTCGGATATGCGGCGAGCTATTACAGTTACAAATGGGCCGAGGTGCTGGATGCCGATGCGTTCACTCGATTCCAAAAAGAAGGCGTGCTTAATCCAGTGGTGGGCCATGCCCTGCGCGATTGCATCTTGAGCAAAGGCAACAGCGAAGACCCCGCCAAGCTCTTCCGCGATTTCATGGGCCGCGATGCCGACCCGAACGCGTTGCTGGTGCGAGCCGGGTTGGCTTGATAATGTAGCAGCCGACGTGAGGAGGCTCAAGAATCTGCGCGTGTGGCGACCTCACCCGCAGAAAATTTAGAGCATCCTAACGTCGGCTGCTACCCAATCGAATTTGCTCACTCGCCGCCGAGGGCGTAGCGTGTGAAGCGGCGGACGATGATGTTCTCACCGAGTTCCGCGATCTTGCTCTTAACGAAGTCGGTGATCGTCAGATCGGGATTTTTGATGAAGGCCTGTTCCAGAAGGCAGAAGTCTGCGTAGAACTTGCTCATCTTTCCGTCCACGATCTTATCAACGACATTGGCGGGTTTGCCCTTCATCATCTCGGCAGCGATTTCACGCTCCTTGGCGATAAGTTCGGCTGGCACGTCTTCGCGGTTGAGATAGGTAGGGTTCGCAGCGGCGATGTGCAGGCAGATGTCGTTGACGAACGCGCGGTAGTTTTCGTTCTTGGCCACGAAGTCGGTCTCGCAATTCACCTCAATGAGAACGCCGATGCGCCCGGCAAGGTGGATATAAGAGTGAATGATGCCTTCCTTCGCCTGGCGGTCAGCTTTTTTCTCAGCCTTGATGGTGCCTTTTTTGCGAAGGATGACCTCGGCTTTTTCAAGGTCGCCTTCGGCTTCCTTGAGCGCGCCTTTGCACTCCATCATTCCAGCGTTGGTTTTTTCGCGGAGGGTTCGAACGAGTTCAGCGGTGATTTCAGCCATGGAAAAAGTTTAAATGTTGAATTGTTTAGATGTTGAATGGGATGGGCATGGATGTTGGTAGCGTGACTGTTTCAAACAGTTCAACGTTTCAACTATTCAACCCGTTGGCACTTATTTCTTCGCCTCGGCCATCGCCACGATGACGGGGTCGATGAGCTTCTGAAGAATGATGCGAATGGAACGGATGGCGTCGTCGTTGGAGGCGATGGGATATTCCACGCGATCTGGATCGGCGTTGCTGTCCACCAGCGCCACGATGGGGATTTTCAGACGGTTCGCTTCGTTGACGGCGATGGATTCACGCGCGCTGTCCACGATCACGATGGCATCTGGCAATCCTTCGAGGTAACGGATACCCTTGAGGTTGCGCTCCAGTTTAGACTTCTCACGGCTCAGGCTGGCAAGTTCCTTCTTGGACATCGTCTTGATATCGGGGAGCTTAGGGAGTTCTTCGAGATAATTCAAGCGGGCCACGCTCTTGCGGATAGTGGTCATGTTGGTGAGCGTGCCGCCCAGCCAGCGATGATTCACATAAAATTGTCCGCAGGCCTCGGCGGCTTCTTTCACGGCGTCCTGCGCCTGGCGCTTACAGCCGACGAAGAGAATGCGTTTACCTTTGCGGGCGACTTCACCCAGAAAATTGGAGGCGACTTCAATCTGCTTGAGGGTCTCCTCAATGTTGATGATGTGGATGCCGTTGCGGGATTCGAGAATGAATCCCTTCATCTTCGGATTCCAGCGGCGGGTTTGATGGCCAAAATGGACTCCGGCTTCGACGAGTTCTGCGAGTTGCTGATATGACATGATGTATGTTTTTGCTTGGCTGCCGCACAATCTCCGGGGTGGAGCTTGCTCAATCGGGTGACTGATCCGGCCGCGTAAGCGGTTGAGGTTGATGTGTTCCCCTACCCAGTCTGGGCAAGAGAGCGCGAAGGATACGCGGATGGGGCGGCTGGGCAAGCTGTTTTTGCCTACATTCGCTTTCAGCAGTCCCCAAGGGTATTACCGGCCATTTTTGTCATCTTTTTTGTCGTCTTTCTTATCATCCTTCTTGTTGTGACCCTGTGACTTTGAATCAACCCGCTCCGCAGGACCTCTGTCTCCGTGCGATGGCTGTGGCGAGTCATGCTGAACGCGGGGCTGTTCTTTAGGCTGCTCCCTTTTAATCTCCTTGGGTGGATCATGCTGCACGCGGCGAGGTTCTTCCACGACCCTAGCGCGGGGCTGTTCTTTAGGCTGCTCCCTTTTAATCTCCTTGGGTGGATCATGCTGCACGCGGCGAGGTTCTTCCACGACCCTAGCGCGGGGTTGTTCTTTAGGCTGCTCCCTTTTAATTTCCTTGGGCGGATCATGCTGCACGCGGCGAGGTTCTTCCACGACCTTAGCGCGGGGCTGTTCTTTAGGCTGCTCCCTTTTAATTTCCTTGGGCGGATCATGCTGCACACGGCGAGGTTCTTCCACGACTCGCTCGCGAGGCTGTATCTCCCTTTTTTCAACTGGCCTAGCATCTTCGTGATGGGCTTTTTTGGGATCCTCTACATGGTCCTGCTTCTTTCCCCGTGAATTATCTGGCTCAATCACGCGGTCATG
>JBBRNC010000096.1:0-7161 GCA_038230495.1 Verrucomicrobiales bacterium | reverse complement strand
TTCGTTCCGCAATTCGAAACCGTCCGCCGCCGAAAAAATGGCAAGCTGCTGGACGTCACGTTGAGCATTTCCCCCGTCGCCGATAGCCAGGGTCGAATTGTAGGTGCATCAAAAATTGTGCGCGACATCACCGAGCGGAAACGAGCAGCGGAGTCACTCCGCCGCGCCGAAGTGCTGGCGGCCTCGAACAAGAAACTGGAAAAGGAAATCGTCCACCGGACGGCGGTGGAAAAAGCGCTGACGAAAAGCGAGCAGCATCAGGTCCGGCTGCTGGAGCAGGCCTATGAGATGCAGACCCAGTTGCGCCATCTGTCTCATCAACTCCTGCAGGCGCAGGAGGAAGAGCGGAAACGCATCAGCCGGGAGCTGCATGATGTCGTCGCCCAGGCACTGGTTGCCATCAATCTCCACCTGACGCCCTTGACCAAGGAAGTCGCGGTAGGTGCTAACAAAGCGCTGGTGAAGAAGATCGCTTACACGCAAAAGCTCGTGGATAATTCTTTGGCCATTGTTCACCGCTTCGTCCAGGATTTGCGTCCGACGGGGATTGATGACATGGGTCTGGCTCACGCACTCCAATCATATCTCAAACGCTTTATGGAGCAGACGGGCATCCGCGCCAGTCTCAGCACCTTTGCCGGGGTGGAGAAATTCAGTAATGCCATCAGGATGGTGTTGTATCGCATTGCCCAGGAAGCGCTCACTAATGTCGCCCGCCATGCGCAAGCCAGTCATGTCACTGTTCGCATCCACCCGCACCGAGGCGCAGTCCGCATGGAGATTCATGACAACGGGCAAGGCTTTCAGGTGGACGGGGCGACTTGGTCTAAAGGGCGCAAGCATCTGGGCCTGCTGGGCATGAGGGAGCGCGTGGAAATGACCGGCGGCACGTTTGGTGTAGAATCCGCACCGGGTAAAGAGACCACCATCAAGGTGGAGATTCCGCAACGCAGCACCAAAAAACGTGCTGTGAAAAAATAAGGTGCTTAGTGCCTGCCCGGTAAATAAACTGAATTACCGGATGCGCATTGATGCTCAGTTCTTCGAGCCGGAGGCTCTGAAGATATTAGCCGGTGGTGAAGCGAGGCTTTGCGAGCGCAACCACCGGTTCGCATCGTGTAGTGACCGCGCCCCGGAGGGTGCGCGAGAAACCTCCGGGCTCTCTCGCGCCCTTTCAGGGTGCTGACCACTCTCCGATGAAACCGGTGGTTCCGCTACGCTGCACCACCGGCTAATGTCTCTCAAGCCTCCGGCTTGAATACCGGCCAGCAAACAAGTGGTTTCTGGCCATTCAACCGATTTACCGGATAGGCTCTTAGACAATTCAAAAGAACCGCATTGACGGCAATCAGGGACGACCGAATGACCATGGATGCGGAACACCGCAAACCAATGGCCGATAATTTCAATAGTCATGAAAAAGATCATGGCTGGGTCTCATCAATATATTTGAACAATGCCGCCTCTGTGCTGCCTAAACTTCAAATAATTGACCGCTAAAAAACAATCCCCAACCCGAATCCAGAATGCGCTGCTGCTCGTTAACTCGTAAATTGGCTTACCTAGTTTTGCCTCTCCTTGTAGCAGTTCCTAACGCCCACAGCCGTGCTCCTGCAAATGTTAGTATTGCCAATGCAGCCGTCTCCTCGTCGGCCTTGTCATCGGAGTTGTCCGCAACCATTTCAAAGACACGAGCGTTGCTCAATAATCTCTGGAGAACCAACATCGTAGCCACCGTTTTTTGGGTTGGCGAGCAGCCCACGGAGAAGAACCCCACGACGAACATCGCGAGTTCATGGGACACGCTTTGGATGTCGAGCTTCGGCGGCTATGACGATCCCGCCCCTGCGAAACGTGGTTCGGATTTCCGCCCCGCCTCTTTCGTTCCCCGACAGAATCCCTTCTACATCGCGCTGCCTTACAACGACGTCATCGATGACCAAACTACCAAACCGGAGGCTGCGAAAATCATCCCATGGTTTAAAGAGGATTTTGAGAGAAAGGGCAAGTCCGTGTGCCATAATCGCTGGATCGCCGTCCGTCACGGCAACCGCACCTGTTACGCCCAATGGAGCGATTGCGGCCCCTTCAAGACCACCGACGCCAATTATGTCTTCGGTGGTGACCGCCCGGCCAATTCCAAAAATAACGGTGCTGGTATCGATCTCGCACCCGCAGTTCGGGACTATCTTGGATTCAACAGTGGCGACAAATGCGACTGGCGTTTCGTCAAACTCGACGAGGTGCCCGACGGCCCTTGGAAAAACTATGGAGCCAACAATTCTTTTGCGAAAAATGGAGCCACCACCCCACGCTTTACATCGTCGAATCATTCCGGCCCCGGTAGCATCATTCCCGTGACGCAGTCCGACTCCGCTTCCCGGAAATTAAGCGGGAACGCCAGACTTGAGGAGCTTCGCCGCCAGCGCGACAAGTGGTTGAAGTGAAGTGGCCACGGCGCAGACTCTAGGAGGCGTTCATTTCTCCTCACTGCTGATTAAGAAAATAAAGCTATCGCATTGACTGCTCGTCGGCATCCAACGACATCGTCGAGCAAGGCGATGGTCGTATCCGATATAAGGTGATTACCCCATTTCATAGGTGCCACTTAACTTATAAAGTATGCCATGATTGATGAATAAAACACAAAGTCATCGACCAACAAAAACCGCAAAGTAACCACAAAAAAAAGCAAACAAACCTATGAAAATTAAACTATATAGCATCGCCTTCGCCCTCATGGCTTCATCCGCAGCCATCGCGGAAGACACCACCACCAAGCCAGATGGTTCCCAAGAGACCACTATCAAGACGACGACGAGCACGGGAACCATTACGGAATACGTGCCGGGCACCACGTTTATCTTGAAGGAAACCAGCGGTCCTGTGACCTATAGCTATGGCAAGACGGTGACCTATGTCACCAAGAGCGGCAAGGTGATTACCGAATCTGATTTGAAGACCCGCATCAAAGTGGGCGTCCCCGTCAGCGTGCACTACGTAACCGATGGTGCTAACCGTGTGATCAGCCAAGTCGTCGTTGAAGATTGATTGCGTTCTTCAGCCTGCCTGCGGCCTGAAACAAAGCCTGCATGTGGTAATCGGCACCTTATAATGAGGTGCCGGTTTTTTTGTTGTGTTCGCAGTTCAGTAGTGGCCACCAGCCATGAAGAATCCTGACGAACAAAAACTGACACCCATCTGGCCTTGAGCAAAAGAAACGATGACCTTTTGCCAGGCTACTTATCCTCTAAAGTAGTAACCACCGCCGCTGAAAAGGACAACTAACACCACGATGATTATAATAGTTTGAGTAGACATGCTAAGATTATAAGGCATGCAACGGTTTCGTAATATGGGGTGTTCTACCCATGCGATTGCCTTGCGACTAGCTACACTTTCCGAGTAATCATCGGTAGGGTTATGCCCCATGGCGACGGCTTAACTTGTGGATACAGTCGCACTATTACAATCCTGAACAAAACAAACTAATACAATGAAATCAGATATAAAAACACTTAGAGATCTATTCCTCGGTGAACTGGCAGACATGTATGATGCCGAACACCGGTTGGTAAAAGCGTTACCTAAGATGGTGAAAGCCGCCACATGCCATCATCTGAAGAAGGCGATTGAGGCTCACTTGGAGGAAACTGAAGGTCACATCACGAAACTCGAAAGTGTTTTCGAGGCGTTCGATGAAGAAGCGAGAGGAAAGAAGTGCGAGGCCACAGTCGGACTTCTGCTGGAAGGCGACGAAATCGCGGCTGACTACAAAGGCTCAAAGGTCATCAATGCCGCCTTGATCTCCGCCGCGCAAAAGGTCGAACACTATGAGATCGCATCCTATGGCTGCCTGCACGAGTGGGCGAAGTTGCTGGAGAACGATAAGGCGGCGGCCATTCTGGAAGAAATTCTCGAAGAGGAGAAAGCGGCCAATGAAATACTAACCGAACTGGCGCGCACTCATGGAAACCCAGAAGCACTTGGCGAAAGCGAAGTAACAGATTCTGCACTCTCAATGGCAAAATAATAGCCGCAATAGCTGCGGCAGAGTTTCTGGTTAGTCGTGGTGAAAAATCCCCATCCTGCCACCAAAGTGAGCTAACAAGACACGGCCTTGCGACCGCCGAAACGCGGTCGCAAGGAATCCGCAAACTCCCCCTGTCAGTTCAAACACACTTGCGCTGATACAACATAATTCCAAATGACTAAGAGCACACATAGCCGCTGACATGCGCTCATCACTCCTGAGCCTGCTGCCGCTTCTGGTAATCGTCTCGATCCCATGCGGCGATCTTTTCAGCCAGAACATAACCACTACTTCGCCCACTGCGAGCCACATAGAACCTGGGTTGGAGACGGCGGTATCGTGGAAATGGTGGGTTGTTCCATCAGAACCAAAAGATTGGGGTCTGCCATTGCCAGAACCGGCACCGCCGAAACTTTCCGGCACAGCCGCTCCTGCACCGGGCACTCCTGCATCGGTCGCTCCTGATGCAGTGCGACCCGGGAGCTACGTAGTGAAAAAAGGCGATGCGCTCATCCTGATCGCAAAGAAGTTCGGCATGAAGGCCGAACAGTTGAAGGTTTTCAACGAACTCAAAGATGACCGCATCATTATCGGGCAGGATCTTCGCATCCCGACACTCGCGGAATTGCAGGCGCTGGCTCCATCGCCAGAGCCGGAAAAAAAACCCGTGGCAAAGAAAAAGAAAGTCACGGAAGCCCCTAAGCAGGAATTGGGACTCGATGCCTTGCGAGAACAAGAGAATGTGCGCCTCCAAGTTTTTCTCGATCGCGCACTGTTTTCGCCCGGCCCGATTGACGGTAAATCCAACGCGACCTTCTTAAAGGTCTGCCAGATTTACCAGAACTTGCACCCAGAGGTGAAGGACTTCGAGGCCTTGAAAATAAAAGCCCAGTCAGGAATGAGCGATCCCTTCACCCACTACAAACTGCGTGACGAGGATTTCCGTTTCATCCAGCCACCTAAAGTAGAGAAAATCATTCCCAAAGGAAAAACAAAACAGAATGTGTTAGCCGTGCCAAAACCGGTGACTTACAACGAACTCGCAGCCGCGACATTCCTCGGGTTTCTTAGTCCTTGGGAGTTTGTTGCGGAGCGCTTTCACTGCGACGAGGCATTTCTCCGACGCCTGAACCACAATCTCAAAGGCACACCCGTCGCAGGCGCGGAGTTTCTGGTTCCAGATGTGAATCCGTTTGAAATTGAAAAGGCCTTTGAGCCGCCTCTGCAACCTGCCGCCGATTTACAGAAGCCCGTCACCGCCGCGATTGTGGAACTGACGAGGCTGGAGATTTCTCAGGAAGGCAAAGTCGTCGCCGTCATGCCCCTTGCCTCTGCGCGTCCCGGTTTGCACGGAAAAGGATCATGGAAGATTCTCGATGCCATCCCCCGCCCGCGTCTGGCGACGAAGAGAGAGATCAAGGAACTACCGAAGCAAAGGTCCGCACAATTGGGAGACCCCATTCCGACCGCGACACCTTTGAATGAACCTCCAGCAGAAAAGGAACAATATCTCGCGCCCGGTCCGAACAATCCCGTCGGTATCATGTGGATCAATCTCGCGAAGGCATCCGACAACGAAATTCTGCCCTATGGCTTACACGGCACCAGTATTCCAAGTCAGATGAACACGCTGCGCGGCATCGGCGGCTTCCGTCTCGCCAATTGGGATATCGCGCGCGTCGTGCGATTGCTGCCATCGGGCACACTGCTGCAGTGGAAGCAACGGTGAACCCATGCTAGCCTGCATTTCTCACACTCTCACTTCGGATTACGGGACGGTCTGCAAAGTAGTTTGGGGCTTTAGCCCGATCCGCGGCGCTTGCGGACTGAAGCCCAGCACTACTTTCTCTGCCGCGCCGCTTAACACCTTGTCCCGCCCACTTCGGAGAGTGTGAGAAATGCGGGCTAGCGCAGGTCACATGAATACTTCTTTCGCCACTTTCCCACTGACATTCGTGAGGCGGAAGTCACGGCCCGCGTAGCGATAGGTCAGCTTCTCGTGATCGAGACCGAGAGAGGCCAAGATCGTGGCGTGGAAATCATGAATGTGCATTGGCTTGTTCACGGCCACGCGACCGTGTTCGTCAGTGGCACCGTAGTTCATGCCGCCTTTGATGCCGCCGCCAGCCATCCACATGGTGTAGCCTTTGCCGTTGTGATTGCGTCCGTCGCCGCCCTTGCCGTCGGGAGTGCGGCCAAATTCACCGCCCCACACGACGAGCGTGTCATTCAGCAGGCCGCGCGATTTGAGGTCAGTGAGGAGAGCTGCGATGGGCTTGTCAGTCTGCGCACAATTTACTCCGAGCCGGGACTTGAGATTATTGTGGTGATCCCATCCGCCGTTGGTGATTTCGACAAAGCGAACACCGGCTTCAATAAAGCGACGCGCGAGGAGACATTGTCTTCCGAATTTGTCCGTTGGCGCAGTGCCAATTCCGTAGAGGTCTTGCGTGGCCTTGGACTCGCTGGAAATGTCCATCACGCGAGGCACGGAACCCTGCATCTTAAAAGCCTGTTCGTAGGACTGGATCACGGCTTCGACCTCGTCGTTTCCGTCCGTGGCGCGCAGCAGATCGCGGTTCATGGCTTGGATGTAATCAAGCTGCTTGCGTTGGAGCGCAGTGGTCAGCATGGGATTGGCGATATCTTGCACGGTGTCCGAACTGACCGGCTCATCACTGTCTTTGCTCGCGCCGATTCTCATACCCTGGTAGATCGCCGGAAGAAACGCACTCCCGAATACGCCGGGATTTCCCAGTGGAGGACTGAGGCTGATGAAGCCGGGCAACTCCTGCGTCTCCTTCCCTAGACCGTAAAGCACCCAGGCACCGAGCGAAGGCCGGACAAAATTCGTGCTGCCAGTGTGCATCATCGTGAAGGCCTGCGGATGATTCGGAATGTCCGTCTGCATGGAATTGATCAGGCACAACTCGTCGGCGTGCTGTGCGATATTCGGAAACGCATCGGAAATCCACAGTCCGCTCTTTCCGCGCTGCTGGAAGTTGTAAGCCGGAGCCACGAGGTTGCCCTTGCCGCCGGGCTTGCCAGCATCAGTGATCAGTCGGGGCTTGTAATCGAATGTGTCCAGATGCGATGGCGCGCCCTGCATGGAAAGAAAAATTACGCGC
>JBBRNC010000095.1:0-7430 GCA_038230495.1 Verrucomicrobiales bacterium | reverse complement strand
CTCCGCGAGAAGCGAGCGCAATACCGAGTTCTTCACTACAATGCCATTTGCGATACCTTCCCTACGAGCGAGCATTGCCAGTCGGCACGCTGCCCTACGAAAGAATTTTTCGGCAGGTGCCGAACTGCGGAACTTGGGCTAGACCGCATGCAGGTGAGCGACTCAAGGAATGATGGCGTCTCGCCGTCAGTGGGGGAGTGACGGCGAGACGCCATCATTCCTTGGTTCATTTCCAAATTTAGAATCAGCCCTTCGTCCAATGGCCACCCGGTGAAACCACCACTCTTAGTGGATCAGAATAATCTGTCTTTCCGTAGGCACCAATCATCGGAACACCGGTGGCGAGACGCCAGGCGCGGCTCATGCTTTCGCCCGTGTGACAGCCCCAGCTTTTGCAGAAGGCATCGCGCGTAAAGATTCCACGGTTGATTTTACCCAGGTCTTTTTCATGGATGCACGCCTCGGAGGCTCCGTAAATAGCGTTGCTGTAGTCGAACATGAAACAGTATTTGTTACTGTGGCCGAAGAATTCAAAATCGCGGATCGGCACCTGATTGCGCGGCAGGCCGTTGTTGAGGTAGGCGATCACCTCGTCGCCGGAACTGAACCAGACCAGACGGACGCGATATTTGTCGCGCACGCTGGTGACCAGCTCGGTCAGGGCGCGCTTTTCCTCGCTGCCTCGGGTGACAAATGCTTTGCGATAAACCAGCCAAGTGATAAGCGCGCCCGGATCAGCCTTTTGGATTTCTTCGATCCTCATACGCGCAGGCCGGATGAAATTTCCCCACCAGCGATCATGTTGCTCACCGGGGCGGCGAAGGTTTTCCCATTTACGCAGCGCCGGCCCACCACTGACAATGACGTATTCGCTGCGAGACTGAGCATTGGCACTCTGACCGACACATAACAGCAGGCAAAATAGAGTGAAGGCGAGGACCGAGGACGAAGGACTAAATTTCAAAGGCATAAGGGTTCTAGCTGGTAGTGTGCGTGAGCCTTGGTTGCAAGGACGGAATGGGGTATGTGTCATGATCTGCGAGCGACACCTTGCTGATGGAGCGCCTTCCTGTAGGACGATTTTGAAAATCGTCGAACGTGTAACGACTTTCAAAGTCGTTCTACTCGCGATGCACCATGAAAAATGCGGGCTATAGCTCTTCCGTCTTTTTGAAAGGCAGACCACGTTCGCCGTTGAAGAGTTTACGAAGGCGTTTGTCGCTGGAACTGCTGGTGCGGCGAATGATTTCGGGCGCGACTCGGTTGCCGGTTTCGCGACGGGCGCGACGACCCTTGAGCCAGTCTTCCCAAGGCATGGCTTCATCTTTCGGAATCGTAGGGACTCCGGATTTGGAGAGTTGTTGCTTCTTCATCAGTCAATTCTTTCACCCGGTTCCAGTTGTTGTAAGCGGGACTCTCGGCGAGGCGGCGAACTTCAGTCCAGTCCACCTCGACTTCATCCATCAGAGCGGCAGCCAGAATCTTTTTAGCACATTCTAAATCAGATGGAAAGTCATTCGGATAATGTGAACTTAGGATTCGTTCGACCATGAGTTCCTCGACGGGGCAAATTCTAATCTCGCCATACTGAGCCTTGATGCGGCGCATGCTGGTCTGAGCGAGGTTCTCCAGATTGCCAAGCAGATCAACGTAAAGCCCGCCCACCTGCCAACTTCTTGGTCCTCCTTTCGCACCGAGTGCACCCATGAGTTCCTGACGGAGCCGGGCGCTGGGACGGTTGCCTTTGTCGTCAACGCAGAGGTCAAGATCGCCGGAAACGTAAGCTCCCTCGGTGTAGAATTCGATGGCGGAACCGCCGACGACCACAAGTTCAACTCCGTGTTCGCGGAAGACCGCAGAGACAAGGCTGGCGAGCTTGAGATGCTTGAGCGTTGGGTCGTTCTCTGCGGTGATGTCGGCGAGGGCGGCTTGAATTTTCTCAGGGTTCACGATAGTAACTTTGGCCGAGCGCGGCGGATTGTCCAACGCTGACGGTAGCTGAAGCGATGGCCTTCGCGGCATGAAACAAAAAAGCCGCAGAGTTTCCTCTGCGGCTTTGACATGATAATCAGGTCAATCTACTTCAACCAGCGCGACTTCCTTTTTCTTCTTGCGGGCACGCTTGCCACCGGCATTGCGCAGGGCTTTTGGGATCGGATCTTCCTTCTTCTGCAAGGCGCGGCGCAGTTTCCGCAGGGCGATGTTCTGAAGTTGGCGGATACGCTCGCGGGTGACGCCGAATTCCTGTCCGACTTCTTCGAGCGTGCGGGCCTTCTGGCCATTGAGGCCGAAGCGGGCGTCGATGATTTTGCGTTCGCGTTCGTCGAGCACGGTCAGTAGCCCGTCGAGCTGGCTGTGCATGTTCTTGTGCGAGAGCAGGTCGAAAGGAGTCTGCGCGTTCTCGTCGCCGACGATTTCACCGAACTCGGTGCTGTCGTCGTCGCTGATCGGTGCGTCGAGGGACGCGGGACGCATGGACGCGGTCTTGAGCTGACTGAGCTTGCCACGATCGATACCGATTTCTTCTG
Organism: Verrucomicrobiales bacterium; assembly: GCA_038230495.1. GTDB lineage: Bacteria > Verrucomicrobiota > Verrucomicrobiia > Verrucomicrobiales > Verrucomicrobiaceae > VFKE01. The sequence goes on along the minus strand of JBBRNC010000095.1, from coordinate 4,902 downwards.
AAAGCTCGTCATCAGTAGGCTCGCGTCCGAGTTCCTCGGACATGGCCATGGCGACGCGGCGCATCTTGGAGATTTTGTCCACCATGTGGACGGGCAGGCGGATCGTCTTCGACTGGTTGGCAAGCGCGCGTTTGATGGATTGTTTGATCCACCAAGCAGCGTAGGTGGAGAGCTTGCCGCCCTTGTTGGGGTCGAAGCGCTCGACGGCCTTCATAAGACCGATGTTGCCTTCGGAGATTAAGTCGAGAAGCGGTAATCCGTAGTTGGCGTAATCTTGGGCGATCTTCACGACGAGGCGAAGATTCGCGCGAATCATGTGACTGCGAGCCTCGGGGTCGCCAATTTTAATGCGGTCGGCAAGTTCAACCTCCTGCGCGGGAGTCAGCAAGTCTGTCTTGCCGATCTCGCGTAGGTAGATTTTAATGCCTCCGTCTAGTTCCATGCTGGCCATAAGTGGTGATTGGGGTGAATTCGAAAATGGGGGTTTATAGTATAACTGAGTTGCAGCCGATTTCTTCCATTATTTTTAAAGCAACTTTCCTGCCAATTGGTCAAGGTCCGGGAAAGGCCGTAAATACAAGGGTTCGGGCGTCATGGCGGGACAGTATAATAATTAACTTTATACTGTTGAACCCGAAATATTGAAAAGCGTCAATCCTAATTTTCAGGCATTCTGAATGTTTTCAGAGTCCATCACCCTAAGCCCAACCCGAAAGTGGCGTCAGGCAAGCTCACTCAGGCCTAGCTAGCGACTTCGGTTTGGTGCCATTTGCGCCGGGCTTGGAGACAGGGGGCGGCAGGTGCTTCGACAGAGCCTCGATGACGGATTTGTTGGCGGGATCGTTGCTCACGTTCACGGTTTCTGCGGGGTCATTCTTTTCATCATAAAGCTCGGTCGCAGCAATGGTTCCATTTTCACCATCACGCCACAGCGTCAGCCGCCAACGTTCGTCCCGGATGCTGTAGCCCATGAGTTTTCCGCGCGGATACTGGCTGATGGCAATTTTTGCACCGGCAGCAGCCGGATTTTCCATCCAGGGCTTGAGGCTCACGCCGTCGAGTCCCGACGGTTTGGGCAAGCCGCAGACGTCGGCCAGAGTTGGATAGATATCCACGAATTCCACGGGCGTCTCGCATTTCTTTCCCACGTATTCGCTGCCGGGCTGGCTGATGATAAGCGGTGCGCGGGTGGCGAGTTCGAAGTTCGTGTGCTTGTGCCACAAACCGTGGTCGCCCAACTGCCAACCATGATCGCCCCAGAACACGATGACCGTGTTGCTTGCGAGTCCCTCCTTGTCGAGCGCATCGAGCAGACGCCCGACCTGCGCGTCAGTGTAACTGATGCAGGCATAGTAACCGTGGCGCAGGGTCTTGGCGAGATCGTCCGGGATGGGATTGCCTTGCGGAATGTTCGCGTAGGCATGGAGTTCTCCGTTGCTGTGACCAGCGAAATCTGGCGCACCCTTCGGGAGGTGGTCAATGGCGGGAACAGGAATCTTGCCAGGGTCGTAGAGGTCCCAGTATTTTTTGGGCGCGACGAAAGGCAGGTGAGGCTTGAGGAAGCCGACGGCGAGGAAGAACGGCTGCTTTTTTTCCTTCAACTCATGGAGACGTTTCACTGCTTCGGCAGCAGTGAAACCGTCGGGCAACTCGTCGTCACTCTTGGGGCTGACTTCATACGCCGCGCCCTTCGGCCCCTTGCCATGTTTGCCTGCATTCGGCTTGTCATTGTCCTTGGGCATCGCCGCCTTGGTGTATTCCTGAATGCCGGGGCCTGTTTTATGGGTGATGCGCTTGGTCCAGTCCGCAGGGTCCGTGTCAATCGTGGTTCCGTTGGGATACCAATGCGGCTCATTCCATGAGCGTCCGTCCTCGAAGCCGTGATGGTAGAGTTTGTTCAGCGCCGCACTGTAATAGCCGTTCGCTTTGAAATATTGCGGCAGCGTGACCGCATCCGGCAGGGCAACGCGGAAATGGGTATCCAAGTCCCAGACACGCGTGGCGTCCGGCCTCCGTCCTGTGAGCAAGGAACTCCGTGATGGGCTGCACACCGCCTGCTGGCAGTAGGCGTGACTGAAGACGACACCTCTTGCGGCAAGCCGGTCAATGTTTGGCGATTTCACCACCGTGTTTCCGTAACAGCCGAGTTCCGGCCGCAAGTCATCAACAGCGATAAAAAGGACATTGGGCCTGTTCTCAGACGCGGAGAAAGATGATTGCACCAGCAAGACACCAAGGGTCAAGAGGAGAGCGAATTTCATATCGGCAGGCGGCTCGATATCAAAGATTTTTAAGCAATTCCTCCGCGCTGGCGGGCGGTGTGGCTTTTCCTTTGAGAATATCGTCAACGCTCACCTTGGCGTTATAATAGCGCTCATTGCCCTTAACATTGCTTTTGATGACTGTGCCTTCGAGCGAAACACCAGCGAAGAGACCCTGGCTGACACTGTAGCTGTAAACCGCAGCCTTCGGCATGACACCTGCCTCTGCAGTGCGTCCCGCCGGGCCTGCCGCAACGCTGATCGCTCCGCCGAGCTCGAAGTTGGTGCCCTTCGAAAACGCCGTGACCGCCTCCGGTGTGTTAAGCACCAAAATAAATTCTGTGACCGAGCCGCCGATCTGCGGTCCCACTCCGATCCCGCCCGTGCGGATGAACGCTGGGCCGGACCAGCCAGTTGCTGTGCGCGCTACAATGACGCCCTCTCCGTATTTGCCTGAGATGACAAAGCCGCCTTTCGTCACCGTGAGAATCGCGAGTCCTTTCGCATCACGCAGGACCTGCTCGGGGATTCCCTTTTCTGGAATGGTTTTGAAACGCTGCATGATGACCGCCGCCTGTTTGACCTGACCGCTTTCGTCCTTGGCAGACAGAGGCATGGCAATGAATGACAGAAGCACGGCGAGAAAGAACAGGGGAATAGTTTTCATAAGACGCATGGGGTTGAGTTCTTCGACAGCAGGAATGGATCAATGTTCATCGCAGTCCAGTAGCTCGAAACAAAAGACTTCGCTGAACCCGAGTCACTCGGACACAGCAGCCGTTCACTCCCGCGCTTTCTGAATGCTGATGAAAGCCCGGTAACCTAATCTTGTGTAACCGGTTCCATCGCTTGCCCCCAAGCTTTTTAATCATCGCGTTCGTCGAGGTTACAGCCAGCGGCACCATCAGGAGGAAGCTTTCCATGCCGATGGCAATGAATGGCCGCTTCGTGATGTCCCCCGGCACCGTGATAAGTTGCCAGTCACGATCACCCACCGCGTAAGTCAGTAAGTGCGCCAGACCGTAAAATAAATACTTCGGCGCGTGAATGAATTCGCTTCGCGGCTTCCGCACCAACGAATATAGCGGCGCTTGAATATGCCCTTGCTAAGTGACTGACTCCATGGGGCACTCCCTCTCCCAACTCACCTCCCGCACCATGAGCCTTCCACCGCCACTACCCGTGATCGCACCTAAGCCGCGTTCCAAGTTCATCACCTTGCTCGCGTGGCTGATGATGATCGTCGGTGGTATTGGACTGCCGATCAGTTTGATCTCCATGCTGATGATCATCGCGCATAGCAATGGCACGGAAAAGTCCGACCCCGTGGGCTTCTGCATCGTGGTGCTCGGCCCTGCTCTCCTCCTCGTCTGTGGCTTTGGCTTGCTCCGCCGTTGGTGGTTCGCGTGGGTGGGCACATTGGTGTTGTTAGTGGTGTTCATTCTGAGCAACGTCCGGTTGCTGATTCAAGGCCCGCGCCCCGAAACAACGACCTATGACTCAACGGGTGTGCCGACCACCGTGATGGGATCAGGCGCGAACTATTCTTCGGTGCCGATCATTGCGGTGTGCGCGGGGCTGATCACCAAGCTTCTCTCACGCGGCGTCCGCGACAACTTCACTTCCCCACTTCCGCCAGCCAATAAATTTTTTTCACCTGCCACGCTGCACCCGAGTTGGCGTGTCGGCCACACCGGGCGCGACATGATGTATTACGAAGAAAAGGTGAACGGCCAATGGGAGCGAATCGACATCAGCGGAGAGATGCTCATGGGCCGTGCGCACCATGTGATATACTTCGCCTCCAGCGAGCGCTGGCTGGAGTATCCCGAGTGGGCACGGCATCGCCGTGGTGAAATCATTGAGCGCATCAAGAGTGAATTCCGCGAACCAGACTATGAGTATCACGGCCTTTAGTTTGCGTCCTTCAAACTAGGAAATGCGCCCAGTCGCGGACACCGTGATGATTGCGGATCGTCGAGCAGGCAGGCAATGCACGCGGCGCGGTGGGCTGTTTGCGCAGACTTAGCCCCGCCTCTTTTGGAAGACGGTCAGCCTTGCGTGAGTTCACCTCGCGATGCGCAAGCACGCAATTCTCCCACGATGTCATGCCGCCGCGCGAACGCGGAACGACGTGATCAATGTTTCCATCGCGTGGAGAAAGTTTTTTGCCCGTGTATTGGCAGACTCCGCCATCACGTTCCCAGATGCCGCGTGCGCCGAAGCGCGGTCGTCGCAGCGGAACCTTCGCGTAGTTCAACGCGACGATCACCGTGGGCACACGAACAGGACCACGCGGCGTGTTCACCGCGTTGTCATGCTCGCGCACTGGCAGCGTCAGCCAGTCGTTCCATGTAACAGGAACAATGATGTCATCAGCCTGCACATCCAGCGCCGTGGCCGCACCGCTAGCGATCATGCAAAACGCCTCTGCAGGCGTCTTCACATGAATCGCCTGCCAGTTGCGATTTAGCATCAGCACCGTGGACTTGTTCAGAATGGTCCAGGTTCAGAACATGGGTAACACAATAGGTTCAATACATGGGTAACACCTTGCAGGTCGAGAATCGCTGAAGATTCTCGACCATGCCATGGAAAGAAACCCAAAAAATGAACGAGAAAATCGAATTCGCAATGAAGT
>JBBRNC010000094.1:0-7581 GCA_038230495.1 Verrucomicrobiales bacterium | reverse complement strand
AGCCGTGGAAGCCTTCGCACGCGGCTTTCATTTCCACACCGAAGACATCACCACTCTACCCGCTGAACTCGAAATCCTCGCTGAACGCCAAGCCCGCCTCACGCTCCACGAAGGCCGATACCATCAGATCAAACGCATGTTCCATCGCGTGAACAACCTCGTCATCAACCTCCACCGTCAGAGCATCGGCCCCCTCTCACTGCCAGCCGATCTCGCGCCCGGCCAGTGGCGCGCGCTGACGGACGTGGAAGTTCAGTCGTTCAGAATCTAACCCCCACCCACCCACCCTTTTTCCCGGAGGTGCTGGAACTTCTGATGTCGTGCGCGTGACCTCTGTTTTGACTTCACCCCCCGGAGAAGTCTGATACATTCGGTGGTGCTGTCAGTTCCACCTCTTTCTTGTTTTGACTTCACCCCCCGGAGAAGTCTGATACATTAAAGGAGAAGGTGGAAGACAAAAACCAAGTGTTTTGACTTCACCCCCCGGAGAAGTCTGATACATTGAAGCTCCTGCCTGTCCCCGCCGCCGTCGGGTTTTGACTTCACCCCCCGGAGAAGTCTGATACATTGTTGCAGTAAATTTGCAGTCGCGCCAAATAGTTTTGACTTCACCCCCCGGAGAAGTCTGATACATTAGCTCTTGCACAACTCATTGATTCTGTTTTCATAATCCCATATAAAACTTCTCCGGGGGGTGAAGTCTTAACTGATCGAGCACCAATCGGACCTCTGCCTGGCACGTCCGGTTGGTGCTCTTATTTTTATTCCCAGAATTCGATCTGTTTCGGCATGTCTGGATCAACAGCGCGTTTACCTTGCTTATAGTTCTGGCCAATGACCGTCACGCTGCGCTTCCACTGCTCGTCCGTCATGAAGAGAATGCGCACGTTGCCCGCGTGGGGCACGATGCTGTTGATGCGTCCTGTGTGCTTGTCCAAGTGCTCGAAGCTCACACAGGGGCGGGCATAGACGGAGAACTGAATCATGAGATAGCCATCATCGAGCAAGTCCTTGCGAAAACGCGTCGCCGCTCTCTTCTCATCATCGGTGATGACAGGAAGATCAAACATGACAAGCACCCAGCCCATACGAAAAGGACTTTGTTTCATTTACCTACGCTGTAGGGCGTTTGTGCCAAACGCCGGAATCAGGAAACTTCGCTTCTTCGACGTTTGACACAAACGTCCTACATCTGTGATGATCTCATCAAAGCACCGGTGCCCAGAAGATGTCCGCATCCTTCTCCGCATAACTGCGCGTCAGGCTGCTCGCGCTGGCATCAATAGCATCCATCAGTTTCAGCGAATAACGCTCGTGCTGCACGCGACGCTCCCGCAGTTCATTACCCACCTTTTTGCACCATGCCTTTATGCTCACATCCTCCTCCCGCAAGAACTCCGCCAACAGGCAATCCACCATCGGACGAAACGGCTCCATCACATCATACACCAGCGGGTCAGCCTGATACCGCGTGCTATGATGCACGCCCAGAGCTGGTGACAATCCATGCACCAGCAAGCTGCGATGACATAGTGCAGCGAGCACCGTATATCCGTAATTCAGCATCTGGTTCGGAGCTGTGTTCTCTTTGCGGTCTCGGCTTGTCGCGCTCCAGCCAATACTAGGAAAGTAAAGCTGCCAGTAACGCCGTGCGCAGTTCCCCTCGTCAATCCACTTGCTGTCCAGTGCCCGGTCCAGATGCGCACTTTTGAGGTCGAAGCGATGCAGCACCTTTGTCTGATTGAGCGTCTTCCCGCGCAACATCACATGCCAGAGCTTTTCGTTGAGCCGCTTCGGTCGCTCGCATTGGTGCATGAAAGCCCGCGCATCTATCACCCGCTGCAAAGGTGCCGTGATGCCGCAGGGCTGATAGCTCTCATTGCAATGCAGGATGATTCCATCTTCCTCGACAACGCTGGAGATGAAATTGGAACTCATCATCACGCCACGCGCCGCGATGATCACAGCGCGAAGATCCTCATGCGGCATCTTGCGCGGTTGCGGATCATCCGGCCCTTTGCAGGTGATGAACCCGCGTTCCTTGCCCAGCATCGCTCCGTGCTGGAAGATATGTAGGATGTGGTAGCTCATGACGAGGGATCGTTAAGTTCAAAGTCGCGCAAGTCCGGCCTTTACCCACACGTCCACCTTGGCGACAATCCGTGTATTATCAGCCAAGGTCATCTCGGCCATCATGCTGGCCGTGACGATGTTTCGTAGCGTAAGTTTGGATGGCGGCAAGGGAACTTCGGCAGCGACTCTCTGCTTCTTGTCCTGCTCATTACGAATCACCATGCTGTAATCTGCGGGATCAATCGGCCTGATCGTCTTCACCATACAACGTGACTGGAAGAAACCGAGAACCTGCGCACCTGTCTCTTTGAGCTTCTTAAGTTCGCTCGCGACTGAACTGTGAACGTAAACGGGCTGAACTCCGACCACCTCATCCACGCCAAGATAAATAATTTGTCCCTTGTGACTGCCGAAGCCTTTGCGCCAAGCACCTGTCTCATCCTTGGACATCTCACGGTATTCCGTGGTTTCTCCGGCACGCACAGTCACCTTCTTCACCAGCGGGCCGGGATCTCCGTCCTTTTTGGGTTTGCGATAATCTTTACAGAATTCTTCCCATTCGCTCTGAGTGGGATTTGACGCAGCAATGGACGCCAACTTCTTTGAGATCACGGAATCTCGGACGCCCTTTACCTGTTTGCGCAGGTAGTCTAGGTCATAGTCTGCCTTTCCTTGTGCCGCAGGTTTCATAGCAAGACTGACGAGGAGAGTGCGCTGGACAATCACTTCGCCATCCTCACGATCCCCATAGGCAGTTTCAGCCAGCACCGGCTTTTCATACGCGATGACTTCCGGCATCACCCGGTCAATCTCCGCCAAGAAGAACCCATGAGGATTGCGCCCCACCGGATCGGGGAAGCGGAAGAACTTTTCTTTCTTTGGATCACGCATCCAACCTGGAAGAAAGCTGATCACCATCGCATCCAGCGCATGATGCCGGTCATCTTTGCGGTTTTTCTTCTCGGCTTCTTCTTCTGTTTCCGCGTTAGGATTGAGAATGCTGTTAAGCTTGTATTTCCGGCGGATGCGTCCAGTCAAGCCACCGGAGACAACCGTGATGCGACGAATGCGATCATCATCTATTCCGCCCCGCCAGCCGAAGTGCAGCGAGATGATCTTCTGTGCCAGCTTTGAAATCCAAGCCGTCTCAGCCAGAGCCGTATAACGCTCCACAAGCTGCGGGGCATCCTCACGCAGGAGCAGTTGCACCTTCTTGTTGCGAAGGGAAGTAGCGTGCAGGTTGACGGTATTCATGTAGCCATCCCAGCCTTCCTTGCCGTGCTTCCACTCAAACGGTGTGCGCTCGCCCTTCGCATCATTGCAGGTCCGATGGGCGAGGACATAATTCACCATCGCATCCGGACCTTTATGCTTCTGCCCACGGGGAACGATGTGATCCACTTCGCATTGATCGAGTTCATCAATGGCGATGAGGTTGCCGCAGTAAAGGCAGGTATCTCCCTGTTGTTTCAACAGCTCATATTTGATAGGCGCTGAGCGATCTTCAATGCCTTGCTCGCTCATCCTCTCACGCGCTTCCATACGAGTCTTCTCGCGTTCCTTCTGGAACTTCGCCAAGTCCTTCTTTGCCTGTTCTCCCATGAAGTCCGTGCGCACGAATTCCAGCACGATTTCAGCGGGAATGCCATGTTCATTTTCAAGCTCTGCCAGACGCTCAGCGAATACTTGGAGACGATGCCGCACGATGGGATCATTGATGCTGCCGATCAATTCACGAATCGCCGCACTGCTATCAATGCTTCCATCCTCATCGCGGTGCCGTGCTTCGAGAGCATCCATACGTTGCTCGGGAATGTAGATGCCCTCCCAAGTGTTGTTGGTTTGGGCAAGATCACGAAGAAACTTCAAATGCTTGGTCAGCAGGTAGGGCCGACTCAATAATGACCTCTGTTTTTGTCCGTTGATCGCCTTTACTGGTTCAACATCGAACACGTCCATTCCTATCTCGTTCAGCAACGCTTCCTCTCTTGCACCAAAGCGTGCGAGGAAAACACTCGGCCTCTGCCCGCCGAGAAGGAGCACACGAATCACCTTCAAGGCCGGCCTGCTGTAACGGCTACGCCCCTCCACTTTTGGAGATTTCACTTCTTCATGGCCTACGACCGGATGAAGCTCGAGCTTCTTGATCTCCCTATCCTTGCCCCAATTCGCCCCTGTGACAGCGAAGCATTTTATAATTTTCTCGCCCCAGTTCTTCGCGTCAGGCTTCACGGCAGTGGCCTTGGCTTTAGCCCAATCAAACAAAATTTGAATCTCAGCCAACGTGAGTGGTCGTTGCTTGTCGCCATCTTCCACTCGCAGGTTTTTGAGCTTCATCAAGAACGTGACCTCGCACGCAAGCATGGAATCGGGATAGGGCTTGCCGGTCTTTGCATCCATGCGCGCGTCTACCTTGCAAACCTGCATCCCCTCCATGATCGCACAGTCGTTCACGATACGATTGTCAAATCGCGGTGTCTTCTGTCCAGTCGCACCCATCCAGTCATCCTTGCTGCCTGGATGAACGCCTGCCTTTTGACGGAAGGTCAGATACTTTGTGAAGTCCGATTGTGCTTCCTGCGACAATCTTCCTGCGGGGCCGAATGCGATAAACTCACCAGCGTTCTCTGCTCTCACTCGGAATGTCTTCTTCTGCTTTGATTTCGGGGTAACTACTTCCCAGCCCACTTGTTTCCATTTCGCAAAAGCTGATTCCAAAGCACCTTCCAATTGCAATGAAGCCTGCCGACCAAGCTCGACGATTTCATTGTCCACATCTTCACGGTCAAACCGCACTTGCCGCGTGCTGCCAGCCAGATGATTCACTGCTGATTTCAGTTCATCGGGTCTCGCCTCATCCCATAACCCTTGCTTTTCGGCATCGTAGTAACACGGAAAATGGTGTTCAGGCTTGGGGTGCGCTTTCTTGAACGCAGGCCAAGCTTCAATCGCCGCACGATAGGTCGGGTCTTTCTTGGCAAGGTCATCATCGGCCTTTTTCTGTGCTGTGGCAATTTCCTCGGGTGTGGCATCCTTTTTCGCTTTCACATCACGTCCCGCCCACGGCACGCGACCATACCCCCTCTTCTGAATGGCCGAGTGCATCGCTTTGTAAATCTGCCACGGCTCCAGTTTTTCACCACGCAGGAGCTTGATGCGCAGGAGGCAGGAGGTGTAACAGGTGGGGTCGCCTTTCTTGGCAAACTCACGCTCAAGCCGCTCATCGCCTTTGCTTACGAGCTGCCATTTCCCATCCACCTTGCCCACACGTCGCCCGAACAGCGACTCCTGACCTGCAGCTTGCCATACTTCATCCAGCCATGCCTCACGCGCCTTGTGCGCCTGACGAGTGCGCATCATGCGACGGCGTGATGCAGCGTCTTTCGTGGAAGCGAATTCCGCAGGGATGAGCAAGGAGGCGACGTGCACGAACTGCTTCTTCTCCTCATCCCACACCGCCTCGCCGATGCTTCCCTTACCAAGATCGAATGCCCAGACGGTGCTCATGGGGGCATGTTAATGGAATAAAGTTTGGCGACAATCCAAAAATTCAGACTCTTTCAAGCTCATGCCCAATCATCTCGGCTTCGTTTGGAACTGGTTTAAATAAGAGCCTACTCACGTCGGCTGCTACAAAATCGCTGTTCACATGACAAAATGCCGCAAGGATGTATGTGCATCCGCAAACCCGATTCTCCCACCCATACCCCCCAATGAAAATCCCCAATATTTTTGAAGCCGATACCCTGCCGGAAACTTTCCCTGCCGGAGCGATCATTTTTCAGGAAGGCCAGCCGGGGGATGAGATGTTCATCGTTAAAGACGGCGAGGTGGAGTTGCGGGTTCATGGAAAATCGGTGGAGACCGTAACGACGGACGGCTTCTTCGGAGAGATGGCGGTGATCGAAGGCGGCACCCGCAGCGCTACGGCGATTGCGAAAACGGACTGCACGTTAATGCCAGTGAACGCCAAACGCTTTGAGTTCATGGTGCATGAAGTTCCATTCTTCGCCGTGGAGGTGATGAAAGTTCTTTCCCGCCGTCTGCGGAATTTTAACCGGCAAAGCTAGGGAGGCGATTATCCTGAATAGGAAAATTTAACCACCGATGGACACAGATGGACACTGATGTTGAGCGGGTTTTGGAAAAACATGCCCTCACCTGCTGGATGAATCTGACAACTTTCATAAGACTTTGATTATTTGATTCGCTTTGCTCACCCTTCGGGCAGCTTGTGGCTGTCTATCTCGCTATGCTCGGTTGTGTTCATTCGTGTCTATCCGTGGTTTCCATCTCCGGTTTTAGGATTATCAATGGTTTCCTAGGCTAGGACTACCGTCATGCGGTTCGCTTTGGCATTGACCGCATTTGCGCACGCGACTAACGAACGCGCGTATGAAGCTTCTTCTCGAAACCCTGACCAGCGGCGCGGACTATCTCGCGAAACGCGGGGTGGAAGAGTCGCGGCTGAACATGGAGCATCTGCTGGCCCATGTGCTGCGTTGCCGTCGGCTCGATCTGTATCTGCGCTTCAATGAAATGCTGCACGAAGAAGACTTGCTGCCTTTGCGCGGACTTCTCAAAAGACGCGGAGAGGGCGAGCCACTCCAGCACCTTCTGGGCATGGTGGAATTCCACGGACATGAATTCATCAGCGACCACCGCGCACTGGTGCCGCGACCAGAGACGGAGTATCTTGTCCATCTACTAGTGGAGAAATATTTTCCCGGAACTTTTCCCGCAAGGGTGTTGGACATGGGTGCAGGCACAGGCTGCATCGGCTTATCACTGGCTAAGGCCTGGCCCGCTGCGGAAGTGACGCTCGCGGACATCTCGGAGGATGCACTGGAACTGGCGCGACTGAATGCAGGGCGACTCGACCTGCGCCCGAAATTTTTCAGGAGCGATCTATTCGAGAAAGTCGCGGGAGAGTTTGATTTGATCGTGGCTAACCTTCCCTATGTTCCGCTTTCAGAAAAAAATTCGCTGAGCCGCGAAGTGTTGCGCGATCCGGCGACGGCCCTGTTCGGTGGCACGGATGGTCTCGATATTGTGCGGAGGTTTGTCGAATCATGCCCGCCCCACCTAACGCCAGAAGGATTGATCGCGCTGGAGCTGGGTCACAATCAAGCCGCCGAAGTCGGCAAATGCTTGCGCGATCTCGGGTTCAGGGGCATTGAAAGCGCCCGCGATCTGGCGGGAGTCGAGCGATTCATTTTCGCCCGCCGCCCTGAATTGAAAACGGAAACCTGAAAACGGAAAACTTAGACATGCAAAAACTTATCGTTCACGGCGGCACGAAGCTGCAAGGCAAGGTCAACATCAGTGGATCAAAAAATTCCTCACTGCCCATTCTCGCGGCCACATTGCTCACGGCGGACGAGTGCGTCATCCGCCGCGTGCCGGACTTGAGCGATACGAATTACATGCTGCAAATCCTGCGCGAACTCGGCGCGGAAGTGGAGCGCGCCAGCGGCACCATGCACATCAAGGCGGAAAAGATCATCT
>JBBRNC010000093.1:0-7759 GCA_038230495.1 Verrucomicrobiales bacterium | reverse complement strand
CTTGGACTCCTTGGACTCCTTGGACTCCTTGGACTCCTTGGACTCCTTGGACTCCTTGGACTCCTTGGACTCCTTGGACTCCTTGGACTCCTTGGACTCCTTGGACTCCTTGGACTCCTTGGACTGCGGCAGCCTTGCTGCCGCTTTAGCAAGCCAGCCTGCTGGCGTGTTATTGACAAACTTTCCCTGTTCTACATTCTATCACATATGAACTCGCCGCAGCAGGCTGCGGCTTGAAAGCGGCAGCAGGGCTGCCGCAGTCCAAGATGTAAGTCCACGTAATCAGTCCAGATAATGAACCCTGATCCGGTGCTGCCTACAGACGAAGATTCCGCGAAGGGCACTCGGGACTGGCCGCACGCTCCGCCACATCGGCTTTCTTCGGCGGGAATATATTTTCTCACAGCGCGCACGGCACAGCAGAGGCATTTGCTGGAGTCAGATTCTATGAAAGACTGGTTTCAAGAAAAACTCTTTGAACTCTGCCGCGATTTTGGCTGGCGACTCGAAGCTTGGGCCATCCTCTCCAACCACTATCATTTCATCGGCCATAGTCCCGCACAGAGCGATGGCGCGGCAACATCGCTGGGCGTTATGATCCAGAAACTTCACAGTCTCACCACCAAGGAACTCAACCACCGCGAGAACCAGTCCGGTCGGTCGCGCCTGTGGCAGAACTTCCGCGAGACTCAACTCACGCACCAGCGAAGTTATCTTGCGCGACTGCATTATGTGCATCAAAACGCGGTGCATCATGGCCTCGTGCGCGTCGGCTCGGATTGGAAATGGTGTAGCGCTCACGCTTTCAAGGTAGCTGTCACACCAGCTTGGTTGAAGACTATCACCAGTTTCAAGTATGACCAGATAGCTGTGAAAGATGGCGAGTGAAAAACTTGGACTACCCATGGACTACGGCAGACTGCCTGCTGACGGGTCTCGCCGCAGCAGGCTGCGGATTGAAAGCGGCAGCAGGGCTGCCGCAGTCCAAGGGATTTTCACGGCCTCGGCCCTTCAATCACCGGCTTGATAACCTCAGGCTCGTATTCGAGCACCTTCTGATGCGTCGAGAGCGCCTTGCGGGCTTGATTGAGAAACTCAGTCAATTCTTGGGGGTCGGTCTGTTTTTCTTGAATGAGGTTGTTGAGATTCGAGATCATCTTCTCACCATCAATGTTCACTGAGGCCATCTTTTTCTGTGCGGCGGAGTAGGCGGCGTTGAACTGTTCGTTCGCTTCCTGAAAGCCGCGACGCTCGCCTTCGCTGCGGAAAAATTCCCGTTCTTTCTCGCGGAACTCATGACTAAACATGCGTTTCCAAAACGCATTCTTCATGTTCGGTGATTCTATGTTCGAGTTTGCGCGTTTTTCGAGATAGGACTGGAGTTCGCCGAACTCCATGAAGGGCTTCTGATATTGTTTCTGGAGATAGGTCAGGCCAGTGGCAATGACGGCGAGTTTTTCTGCTTCACCTTTTGAGAGAGCCTTGCCAGCTTTGACCTTCTCCTCAATGAGATCGAGATAGTCGAGCGTCTTCTTGCTTCCCTCTAGGATGCCACTGAACTGCTCGTAAGCCTGCGCCATTTTCGCTCGCTGTTCTTTACGGAGGTCATCGAACTTTTTTTCGGATTCCACATTGAGCTTCTCCATCTCAGCCTGATGCTGCGCATCTTTTGCCAGCAGCGCCTGCTCAAGTTCTTGATTCATTTTCGCCTCGGCAACAAGCGCATTGGTATTTGCCTTTTTAAGGGCTAGCTCGGCGACGATTTTTTTGTCATTGAGTTTCCAAGCTAAGGCGCTCATGCCGCCGAGAACAAGGATAAACAAAGCCCAGTGTGCGCGATTCTGATTCATGCAATATGAATCCGTAGAGACAGAGGATGCGCAAGATAAAATCTCTATCTGTGTGCTTTTTACTTGGAAGATTTGCGGATCAGTTCAAGTATGTAGCCCTATGAAACGCACCCCCTACACCAGCCGCCGTCGCTTTTTGCAAACCGGAGTCGCCGCCCTTGGCTTCCCGACGATCGTTCCGTCGAGCATCTTCGGCCAGAACGCGCCGAGCAACCGCATCACGATGGCCGCCGTCGGTTGGGGCATGCAGGGACCGGGCAACATGGGCTCATTCTTGAACGAGCCAGACTGCCAGGTCGTCGCTGCCTGTGACCTCGACAAGAATCATCTCGACGCCGCATTGAAGAAGATCAACGAACACAACAACAACAGCGATTGCAAAGGTTATGCCGATTACCGCGAACTCATGGCACGCAAGGACATCGACTGCGTCATGCTGGCCGTGCCTGACAACTGGCATGCACTTGTTTCAACTGAAGCACTGCGAAGCGGCAAGGACGTTTACGGCGAGAAACCATTGGCCCGCACCATTATCGAGCAGCAGGCCATCGTGAAAGCAGTGCAGAAATACAATCGCATCTGGCAAACTGGAAGCTGGCAGCGCAGCGTAGATCAGTTCCGCATCGCCGCCGAGATTGTGCGCAACGGATTGATCGGGAAAATCACCCACGTCGAGGTGGGTCTTCCATCCGGTCACAACGACTTCGCCAAAACCAAAGACAAAATGTCCGTCACGCCGCCGCCTGCGAATTTGGACTATGAAAAGTGGATCGGCCCCGCGACGATGCAGGACTACATCGAAGCCCGAGTGCACAAAAACTGGCGCTGGGATTACAACATTGGCGGCGGACAACTTCTCGACTGGATCGGCCACCACTGCGATATCGCGCATTGGGGCATGGACAGCGACAACGGCGGGCCAAGCGAAATCAAACCTATCATGGCAGACTTCCCACCGCGCACCGATGTTTGGAATACCGCCACGAAATATCGCGCGGAACTCACTTACCCCGGCGGTATCACCATGACGATTGCTGGTGGGCATCCCGACATTAAGGGCGGCACCAAATGGATCGGCACCGACGGCTGGGTCTGGGTGGATCGCGGTGGCTTCGACTGCTCCAAGCCGGAATTAAAACAGGCGATCAAGGCGCGCGAAGGCGCGAATGTGGTTGAGAGATTCCGCGCTCCGAAACTCGGAGACGACATCATCAAGACCCGCCTCTATGAAACAAAGGGTCATCAGCGCAACTTCCTCGATTGTATCAAGTCCCGGAAACCCACCGTGACGCCGGTCGAAACCGCGCATCACAGCGCTATCCCCGGCCATCTTTCGCTGATCTCTATGATGCTCAACGAACCCCTTAAATGGGACGCCGCCAAAGAAGAGATCATCGGCAACGAGAAGGCATCGAAGATGCTCGGACGCGAATATCGTGGGCCGTATAAGCTCGAAGTGTAAAACCGCCTCGGCAGACCTTGCCATTATGAAGCGCGTGCGTTAGATCACGCGCTTCATATTTATGGCCCGTGAATACGCAGTCAACTGTTGTATATGGAGACGTGCGCTTTTTTATCCCTGCAATTCTTAACCAGATGATAGTGGTGGAGATGTGACACCTTTTTCGGTCTTTCCACAGGGCGCTTGGCTTGACGCTTACTTTGTGGTAGCTTTCTCAGCTTGCTCTTTGGCCTTCTTTTTTGCACGCTCGGCACGACTATAACTAAGCATGCGAACGTATTCGGCATTGCGGCGCTTGCCTTGCTCTAAGTTTTCTTTTTGCTCCTCAGTATCACTCGTAAAATCAAAAGGACCACGCACCATCTTCGACACTTCTGTGCCACTGTCGCGGATGGCTCGTTTAAGAGCAAAGATGCGGATTCTGTCCGCTTCAGTGCCATAGTAATACATGTAATTTTCAATAAAGTAACATTCACTACTGGCGAACCAGATCATGTCAGTGCTGGCGTCTTTTAGGTGATCCTGCACCCAGTCCATGCGCAAACGCATGAGCGGTAATACGATCGGCGACAGGGAAGCGTTTCTAGTAAGCTCGGAACTTAAGCCTCTTTCCAAATGACGTGCGGCATGGAAGGCGGCAGGATCTTTCTCGATTCCTTCTGGATACCTAAGTGCATAAATCCAGAGTAAAGCCTTGTTGGCATCGTCTCCCAAATCAAGCATCATGTCGAAGGCTTCTTTTTCTTTTAAATATTCATCATTACTAGATTGTCTATCCCCGCCATCATTTGCGTGTATGATGGTGAAAAGACCACGCATTTTCTCAACTGTATCGGCAGATACCACGGGGAGAAGATCACCGTGCCCCTTGAGCCACACGGGTAGAACTGGTGTCTCAATGGCGAAGCCAGTGGTGAGGGAATGGAAGAGTGCCACCAAGACGATGGCGATATGGAGATAAGGTTTCGTGTTCATGGTGTTGGATCAAGGGTTTGTCGCTGGTTTGCAGAACGGTGACAATAAGATTTTGGGCACATCTATTAGTTCCCAGTGCTTGGCATCACTGTCTGGAGATATGGCATCCGGCTTGAAGTTGAGAAAATTACTGTCTGCTCCCTTGCACATCAGATACCACGGTTTGTAAGCATCCAAGTTCCGATCTAAGTGATCCCCTAGACCTGTTTCAAACCCAACCCGTGCCCGATTTCATGGGCGGCGACATCACCAAGCTGATGGAGCGTTATGACGGGGAGGCTTTGATGTTGCGCATTTCCCATGAACATAAGGCAAATATCAGGGCGCGAATTAGGATCTTTATCATCGCCTAAGTTGAGGTTCAATCCAAAGTAGTCATTATAATTGTCATATTCTGGGCTAATCCAAATGAGCTTAATGACATTCGAGTCCGCAGTCGGTGCGGCAGCCTTCCCCACATAGGAGTAGATGTTTTTAATATATAATTTGTAGAAGGCATGAGGCAAACTAATGTAAATGGCAGGGTCTTCATGATCAGCTTTGATGTTACTGATGATATTCGATTGAAAAGTGGCATCACTCATATGATTGGCAGGCGCATCGGGTAGTATATTAACCTTGATGTGATTCTGCGCGTAGATTTCCTTCATGCGCCTCAGGCATTCAGTTACCCAAACGTTATTTGGTTTTGCTTTGGCTCCAACAAAGATGTTCTTTACAGTAATCTGCTTTTGGTATCCTTGGATGGGAATATCTACTGGTTTGGAAAGGACGGCGCTGGTGAGGTGGAGCTTGCCGCCCGGGGCGGCAAGAAAGGTGACAGCTCCGGGCTGGCCGCCTTTTGCGTTGGAGGGGCCAACGGGCAGGGCGTTGTCATCCGAATCTGCAACCAGAACCAGAGCCGGGGAGACGATGTAGCCAAGCTTGTCCGGGTCCGCAGTGAACAGCACATCAGCCCCAGTGTCAGTATAGGCGGCATTGGAGCCAGTGGTGCTGACATGAACGGTGACCGGAGCTGTGCTGCCGGATTGTCCAAGAGGCAGGTGGATGATGATGCGGTCGGGGTCGTTGTTGGGGAAGTCGGCGCGGTAACCGTTGTCCACCCTGCCGCTAGCATCCCGTGGGCTAGCCCAGCGGCACATTCTCACAGAATCTACCGGCGCGGGTGGTTTAACATCTACGGTTACATCTACAATTACAGTTGACTCGTGAACGGAGATTGTCGGTTGATCCACCTCCACGGGCGTGAGGCATAGGATTACAGAAATTCCATCAAGATCGCCGATGTTCGGTTTATACCAGACTTGTGAGTAATGGATTTTGATCTTGTAAGTCTTGCCGGAAACGAATACTCCGGGCCATGGATTGGCTCCTTTTGAAATATCGTTGCCTATCCCGTATTTCTTCAACCATGGCTCAACTTCGGGCAGTGAGACCCCAACTCTATCATCAATGCTCATCGTGCATCCGTCATCGGATACCAAGGTCATCAGGCAAATCCAAGATTGACCGTATTTGGCTTCAGATAGTGTGAGTGTGCCGTCATAAGACTTGCCTATCACTTTACCTTGAGTCTTATCTGTGTTTTTCACCTTGAGTGTTTTGCCTGTCTTAGCATTCTCCACTGCCTTCTTGTAGGTGACGTAGTCGTGAGTCAACTCAATGGTGCTGGCGAATTCTCCCGTCACTGTAAAAGCAGCGTGGGGTGCTTGGGCTTGAAGTAATGCGCCAGCTCCACTTGCAAGAAAACAACCGATAAACCACACGACTACAGTTGCAGGTCTCGATAAAAATATTGTGGAATTCTCTCTGGTCATGGGCGGGGCTTGGGCTTGACGCTGGTGTTTGATGGTTTCTTTTTCGCAGCTTTGCCTGCAGCTTCCTTCTTGACTTTGGTCTCAGAGATCCATTTGTCAAAGTATTTTGTGCAGGGGGCGAGATTGCCATCGGGCCGCAGCAACGCCGCCTCCGCCCGAGATTGGTCGTAGCACCCCAATGATAGATAAATCGCCGCGAGATTGTAATGAACCTCATCCCAGTCGTTGTTTTTTCCCGTCCTAATGAATCGTGGCGCGAGAACTTTTAATAACTGAATGGCGCATTCTGAGTTCGCCGTGCCACCGAGTTTCTGGGCGTCTGACGATGCTTCATTGGTGATACTTAATACATCGTCGCTGGAAAAGCGTTCTGTCGGGGGTTCGAGCGCGGCGAGCAGTTCACTCAGCCATCCGCGCCGGATCAGATGAATGAGCCAACTGCTGGAGTGTGTGGCGAAGTGACTGTCATTGGCGTAGTTGCCCGCATTAAATAGCTTGCTCAAATACAAAACTATCCTCCGCGCGACATAGCTGCGAGCAGCAGGCGTCTGCGCTGTGGAGTTCTCCTCTTCATACCAGAGCATCGCGGAATACTGCCACTTGGCGCGCCGTTCGTTACCGCCCAGTTCCACATCGCACGCGGCCAAAATCACCCGCAGGCGGGCGCACATGCCGGGCCAGTCGCGCGCTTCATCAAGGTAGTGATACGCAGCGGTTTCTGGCTGGTATCCCATGGTGCTAATGGCGTATGGTGGCGCGATGGCATTACCTTTGGCCTTATCCAGATAGGCCATGACACGCGTGCGGATGGTGGCGGCGTCGAACGAATAATCAGAGGCGAGCACCTTGAGATATTCAATGTCAACGGAGGTCTTTCGCCACGGGCGATCAAAGATGTTGGTTTCGACTGAGTCACTTCCGGATTGCGCCCAGACGATGCCAGAAGGGCCCATCATGAGCGCAAGAAGAAATGCTGAAAAAGCATAGCCAGACGACGATATTCTGAGGTAAGCGGAAAGGCCCATGACGGAATTCTCTTGTTGAAAAACAATATGCCATACTCCGTGTTCATCTGCTTGCAAGTAACAGTCACTCCACACAATTCCTTTAAATAAAATACACTGGCATCGCATAACGAGTCAGGAATGGGCATGGAAAGTGGTTTGGCCCCAGCCCCCCGCACAGCAAAAACCGGTGGCCAGCAGGAAATGCGTGGGTTAGATCACGCGCTTCCTAATCATGGCCCGTGAATACGCTTTGCACAGCTCCGGTGGCTCCGCCCATCGGATTGATTATCGTGCGGAGCTGAACGACCAGCAGTTCGCCGCGGTGACTTCGCCGCCCGGGCAGGCGCTTGTCATTGCCGGTGCGGGCAGTGGAAAGACGCGGACGCTGACGTATCGCGTGGCCTACCTGCTGGACAACGGCATCCTGCCCGAGAACATCCTGCTGCTCACTTTCACCAACAAGGCGGCGCGTGAAATGTTGGATCGCGTGCAAGCACTGGTGCCGGTGGAGACGCAGCGACTCTGGGGCGGCACCTTTCATTCCATCGGAAATCGCTTACTGCGAAAACACGGCGACCGCCTCGGCTTGCGAATGGGTTTCTCCATCATGGATCGCCAGGATCAAAAGGATTTGCTCGACACAGTTCT
>JBBRNC010000092.1:0-7860 GCA_038230495.1 Verrucomicrobiales bacterium | reverse complement strand
GAAGCCATGCGCCTTGGAGCTTTTGATTACCTGTCGAAGCCTTTCGAGCTGTCCGACTTCAAGCGCACCATTGAGCAAGCACTTGGAAAAAAGCCCTCAGCCACCCGGGAGGCTCCACTGCCCCCGCCGGTGGCGCATAACGTCAAGCTCATCGGCCAGAGCAACGCAGTCCAAAAAATCCTCGGCATCATCCAGCGCGTCGCCGATAACGACAGCCCCATATTGCTTGAAGGCGAATTCGGCGTCGGCAAACAGCTCATCGCCCGCGCCCTCCACGAGGGCAGCCGCCGGAACAACGCCCCCTTCAAGGCTATCCAGTGCAGTGCGCTCCCAGAAGACCTTTTGGAAGCCGAACTTTTCGGCCACGGAAATCCGCAGAGCAGCGTCTTCTCCCGCACTCGCGGCGGCACCGTGCACCTCGCGGAAATTCATCATCTTCCCATGCGCATTCAGGCGCAGTTGAACGGACTCCTCGAACAGGCCGCGACCACCACGCCTAACTCCTACAACGGCGCCTTCAATTTCCGCCTCATCACCTCCACCACCACGCATCTGGAGGACGCCATCCGCGAAGGCCGCTTCCGGGAAGACCTTTATTACAAACTTTCCGTCGTCCCCGTCAACGTCCCGCCCCTGCGCGAGCGCCGTGAGGACATCGCCCCGCTCATCGAGCACTTCCTGCGCGAGCAAGCCCTGCGCTCCGGCGGCCCGATGAAAAAAATGGAACCTTACGCTGAGGAGTTTCTCGAAAAATACCCTTGGCCCGGCAACATCAGCGAACTCCGCAATGCCGTCGAGCGCGCCTGTGCCCTCTCCGAGACCAACAACATCCGCCCTGCCGACCTCCCCTCCAAAGTCACGCAAAAAGTCGAGGCACCGCTTGATCCCTCAGCCGAATCCGGCGGCACCCAGAAGCTTCCCGTCGGCTCCACCTTGGACGACTTCATTCGCGGCCAAGAAAAAATGTTCATCAACGAGACACTCAAGCTCAACAACGGATCGCGAGAGAAGACAGCCAGCATGTTGGGCGTCAGCATCGCCACCCTCTACCGCAAAATGGAACTGAACGTCGAGCGCCGCACCACTTCCTGAGCCACCGATAAAAGACTTCCAACATAAAAAGGACGCCACACTAGGCGTCCTTTTTTGTTGTTCGACATCATGCTCTTTGAGTGGCACAGATTACCGCTCTCACAAACTCGATCGTAAATGTGGGAGATAATGACCCTCAGTCACAAAACCCGCACTTTTGTGCCTGATCCAACTGTCAGCCTAAGAAAATGGTCGCAGATGAACTCACGGACGCAGCAATAGAGAGTTTTATGGCGCCAATTCCCGAAAACGAACGTCAGTCGATGCTGGATGTAATCCGGGGCGTTGCGCTATTCGGCGTGCTATGGGTCAATCTGCTTACAGAATTTCGCATCTCTTTGTTTGAGCATCTGGTTACTTTTCATACCCATGCAGGACTGGTGAATCAGTGGATCGATCTTGTAACGGCATGGCTTATCGAATTCAAGGCCTTCACCGTCTTTTCATTCCTCTTTGGCGTTGGTATCGGTATCCAAACGGAACGTGCGACATTGCGCGGAGCGCGTGCGTCCGTCTTCTTGTTTCGGCGCTTTTCCGTTCTTCTAGTCATTGGCATCGTTCACATATTCCTAGTTTGGAATGGTGACATCCTATGCCTTTACGCTATTTGTAGCTTGCTAGTCATTCCAGTTCTCCGGCTGCCTAAGTGGCTTCTTTTCTGCTTGGGAATCACGGGGATTGCATGTAGCTTTGCTCCATTTTTCGGCACATTCATTCCTTCTGAGAAGATCATGCTTGCCCATGCTGCATCATCGACTCCCATCTACTCAAGTGGCGGCTTCTCTGAGATATTAGCTTTGCGCTGGAGCGAGACGTGGAGCTTTATGATTCCACTGTTCATGAATGCCTTGCCGAGGACCTTCGGGTTGATGCTGCTCGGTGTGGCTACCTGGCGTGCGAAGATCCTGAAACACCCCTCCGAGCATCGTAGGTTTTTCGCGTCCATTTTTTTTGGAGCGACTTTTGTCGGGGCATTCGCAACCTCACTTATTTTTTGGTCGGCCATCACAGGAAAGCCGCTGCCTGCGGCTCCCGCGATGGTGGAAGCATTCTCGTATATCCCGCTGGCTCTGGGTCTCACGTCTGGATTAGTTCTCTTGCTCAGCTGCCGGCGCACTGGACGTTTCATTGAACTTTTTGCTGCTGCTGGTCGCATGGCTCTGACCAACTACCTTCTCCAATCCATAATTTTTGGCTTTATCTTTTACGGATACGGGTGGCAACTCTTTGGTAAGCTTTCCTCAGCACAAACAGCGATCATAGGGGTTGTCGTCTTCTCAGTCCAACTCATCATCAGCTTCACGTGGCTTCGCTCATTTCATTTCGGCCCATTGGAATGGTTTTGGAGGTCATTGACTTACGGGAAATGGCAGAGAATACGGAGGACCGCATCAACAACTGCCATGCCCGAATGAAGCCTCACAAGACAGTGGTGAAAACGTCTCTAGCCCGCATTTCTCACACTCCTGCAGTGAGCGTGACAAGGTGTCGAACGGCGGGTGAAAGAAAGTAGTCCGGGGCTTTAGCCCGCAAACGCCGTCGTTCGGGCTAAAGCCCCAGACTACTTTGCGCACCGTCCCGCTATCCGGAGTGAATGCGTGAGAAATGCAGACTAGTTCGCTTCGCTCAAGACGCCCCATTTCCGCCTTGTTATACTTTATAATTCGTTGCGCTAAAATTCAATGGCCTATGTCGTTCTTCTGATAACAACAGAAACTAAACACTTTTGTCGTCACACAGCGTCACCCTTCAAACAAAAAACGCGCGGAAGACCTTCTTCCGCGCGTTTTCTGTTGGAGTGTGGGTTGAGAAATTTTCAGGCCGCTGGCACGCTGACCCAGAAGGTCGTGGTGTTGTCCTGTGAATTCACGCCGAGACGGGCGCTCATCATGTGACCGAGCATGGCCGCGATGGTGAGACCGAGGCCAAGATGGTTGCTGTTTTTCGAGCCTTGGAAAGGACGGAAGACATCGGCGAGTTTTTCCAGTGGGATTTGGGAACCGGTGTTGCTAATGAGTATGTCCACCCGGTTTTCAGACGCGGGACTGATGACTCCGGGGCCAGTGACTTGCATGAGGGCGCGACCACCGGATTTTTGTGCAGCCTCAGCGGCATTTCTGAGGAGTTCGAGAAGGAGTTCCTTGAATTTGGAAGGATCAACCGATGCGGGAGGCAACCCGTGCGAGATGTCCATCTCGAAAGGCACTCCGCATCTGACAAAGGGTTCGTGCAGAGCAGTGGAGACCACGCCGAGATATTCATCGAGATTGAGCGGTTGCAGTGTGACCTTGGCGCAACCACCGGCGGCGCGGATACGCTCGCTCAGTCCAGAGATGCTGACGGAAGCCTCCTTGATGTGCTTCATGTTCTCCAGAATCGATGGGTCCAAATCATCGTTCATGAGGATGAGACTGCTGAAGCCCTGAATAATGGCCAGCAGGTTGTTCAGCTTGTGCGTGAGGCCGCGCAAGAGTTCTTGGTGGAATCCCTCAGAGTCTTGCAGACCAAGATTTAACTGGGTCGGGAAAACGAACTGCATGGGATTGGCGGATGGATTAGCAGTGGCAACCATAATTACTGCTCTAATAATACTTAAGTTTTCCTGATAAGTCTAGTTAAATTTTGGATTTTTTAGAATTACCATCTATTTACACTGCTTTTCATAGCCTTTGACTGAGGGCGCGAAGGATGTGACTTCTGTCCCGGTGCCATGTTCGGCGCAGCATACCAAACAAGCCAAAATTCTGCATTGGCCCAAGGAAAGATGGCGTCTCGCCGTCAGAGGAGGAATTGACGGCGAGACGCCATCATTCCTTGATAGGCACACCTGCTATGTGAACGCGATCAGCCATGATGCCCCAAATCGTCCATGCCTACGGATCCGACGTCCACATTGTCCACGTCCATCTGGCGCACCCGTTTGCGGTCGCGTGCGGCCTCAACTGCCTTGCGCAACTGCTCGCGAATGACCTCGATGCCCCTGACGGCTTCAATTGAAAGCTCAGGATTGGCCGCATCCGAGGTGATAAGATGAAGATTCCCCAATCCAAGTATGCGCATGAAAAACGGCTGGAGGATGGTGAAGTCCCGCACCCGATAAAGCTCCATATTGTCGAGCCGACGATTAAAGACTCCGCTGCTTTTCATCAGCCGCTCTGTGGTCAATTCATAAGTGGTGCAGCGCGTCACCCAATACCGCCCCACCGCCGCTGCCAGTGCAACGAGTAGCAGCCAGCCCATGATGCCTTTCCACATGAATGAGAGGACGACGATGACCATCGCACTCAGGATACACACCAAATAGAACTGCCAGTGCATCCATTGCGAAGCGCTTCCCTTCCAAACTGTGGTTTCAGATGTTGTGGTGGAAGACTGGGGAGTGATGTCGGACATAGCAGGAAGATGGTTCGGGCAATATCATAACCTGAGCATGGAAAACGCCAAGTGGCTTCTTATCCCACGATTTCAACCCTCCCAAACAAACTCAATGGGCATTTCCAAATCCGCGCGCACGCTTTGATGCACCGGACAGCCATTCGCGGCTTTTTCCAGTAATGGGCGCTCAGCATGATCTGGCGGCAACGAAATACAAATTGTCACTGGCAGCTTCACAATGCGCCGGGGCGAGTCCGTGCTCATGTGCTTTTCCACATGCGCGCGCATGGACTTGATCTCAATTCCCTTGCGCTGCGCGACAATGCCGATGGTCGTGAGGATGCACGTCGCCAGCGCGGTCGCGACAAGATCAGTGGGCGAGAAAGCCTCGCCTTTGCCCATATTATCAGCGGGAGCATCAGTGATGATCTCAGTTTTCGACGGTCCATGCACGGCGCGGCAGCGCAGTTGCCCTTCATAGTTAACAGTGATTTCGACCATATTTTTTACTTTGTAGTTTTATCAGTCTTTATTCGCGTCGTGATTCGGTTCATCCGGGTGATGACTCGTATCTGTAGGGGCGCTAGGTGTCCCGCCCATCGGCTGTGTGCCAGCTGGAGGTGGAGCGGCCTTAGTAGGTTTGATCTCTTCCTCATCGTCATCACCTGACCACGGATTGTAGCTATCATTGTCCCAGTCATCTGCGGCATCGACAATTTTTTCATCTTCCTCAATCAACTTGTAGTGATCGGGGTAAAGTGCGCGGTCACGCTTGTCCATCCACCAAGCGAGCCAAATGCAGATCTCATAGAGCGCATACAATGGCCCGGCGATAAGACCGAGAGTGAACACATCGGGCGATGGCGCGACGACCGCCGAGAGCACGCAGATGCCAATCGCCGCCCAACTGCGCGAGCTTTTCATGATTTTGTAGTTGAGGATGTCCAACTTCACCAACGCCATGACCACGACTGGCAACTCAAAGCACAGGCCGAAGATGAGCACGAACTGACAGATGAATTTGGTAAATTCCTGAATGCCCCACATCGTTCCTTCTGAAGGCGGCGCCCCGCCTCCGGGAATGTCCGAAAGGTGATTGTTAAAGTGGTAGAAGAAATCGAGCGCCTTAGGCACGACAACAAAATAGGAAAACGACGCACCCATGAGGAACAGTCCGCCACCGACTGCCAGCGCGGGGAACATGATCTTTTTTTCCGTCGTGCGCATACCCGGCAGCACGAACTGCATGAGGAAATACAGCAGCAAAGGGCAAGCGACAACAATGCCGCCAGCAATCGAAAGGTTCATGATAGCCATGAAGCCACCGATGGGATTCAACTGGGTGAATTTAATTTTCCCTTCCAGTCCTGCAAGATGAATCGGGTAAGTAACGAGTCCCCAGAGGTGGTCATAAAAAATGAAAGTGCCGATGACAAATATCGCCAGCGTCATCGCCATCCGCACCAACATAGTGCGCAAATCCTCGAGGTGTTCGAGAAACGGTTTCTCGATATCGCCCTGGCCAAGATCTTTGGAGACCTTTTCCCGGAGATTGATCACTTTTTTGAAAACCCAGTTCAGCATATTTTTCTAATGAAACTCATGTCGTATAATTATGCATCTATCAAATGATGCCTCGCGCTGTCATCCGCGCAAACAATGCCAGCGTCAGCGCATCCTGCACCTCGTTCCGCGCGACCATCTCCCGCAGTTCGTTCGCAGTCACCATTCGCACTTCGCCGATATGCTCGCCGCCCACCGGTTGCGGTGCGCGAACAATCTGCACCGGCCGTGCCACAAAGAGATATACGTGCTCGCCAGTGAATCCTTGCGATCCAAAAAACCAGCCCAGCGGCAGCAACTCGCCCGTCGGTGACAATTCGCATCCGGCTTCCTCATCCATCTCGCGCAACGCCGTCTGCGCGATAGTCGCGCAGGAATGTTCTTCATCAATCTGTCCGGCGGGAAACTCCCACAAGGAGCGGCGAATGGGCAGACGTTCCTGCTGGATGAGAATGAAGCGCCCGTCCTGAGTGATGGGCGCCACGGCCACCGCCGACTTGCGATAAGCCACCGTCCACGGCACAGGCCGATCCGGTCGTGCTGGAGTCAAAAAACTGCATTCCTCAATCTGCACATATGGCCCGTCATAAACCCTCCGCCCCGGCAGCTTCCGCCAGCCATCTTGATCCTTGATCTCGCAAAGAGGAAATGATGGCATCGCGCACTGCTCCGGCAGAATGCCGGAGTTACACACAGGCTGCAAGCCTGTGCCACATTCCGGAAGTGGCACAGGTCTGTGACCTGTGTGTAGTCCGGGCGTTCCGCCCGGACATTCATCCACCGCAACCAGCGCCCTTAAATTCCCCGCGAAAAACTCCCCTTCCCGCAACCTCGCCTTCACTGGGTTCTGAACAAGATATTCCCGCAATCTCTCAAGTTCCGCGCGATCGCGCACAAGATGGTCGTAACTCTCATCCATCCACAACGTGCCGGTGCGTCCAAGCAGTTTATTAATTTCACGCGCACTAAAATTCTTCCATGATTTCAGCAAGCTGGATACGTCATGACCCGGCAACGGCTTCACAATGGCATGAACGTGATTCGGCATGACGACAAAACAGTCAAGCACGCAGCGTTCGCCATTGAAATGACGCAACGCGTTAGCCACAACCTGAGCCACGCGCGAGTCTCGCAGCACGCAAGAGCCTTGACCCTGATCGAGCCAATCCTCCCAAGCATCGTGAAATCTGGCACGATATTCAGCAATGACGTTTCCACTCCACGGCTGTGGATGATGCTGGAGCCAGATGGCGCGATCTTGATTCCATCTGACAAGCAGTGAATTAGGAATGGAGTCCGCCAAACGGAAAGTGATGAAGTAAGTTCCTCCTTCTTGATGCCAGTGAGGTAGATTCCGTTTAGTGATATCGAGAGGTTTGGATGGATCGAAGGGGCGAAACAGGTGAATGCTCTGCTCCGGCAGAATGCCGGAGCTACACACAGGCTGCAAGCCTGTGCCACATTCCGGAAGTGGCACAGGTCTGTGACCTGTGTGTAGTCCGGGCGTTCCGCCCGGACCCCATTCCTCCCCACACACTAAATTAATCCCAGCCGCCATGAGTCAATCCTTCGACAGCTCCTTGCGCCAGTGCTTCAGGCGCGACACAACATTCTTCGGTGAGGGCGCACCAATGCCTTCGCGTGAGGCGAGCGCGGTTTTGATTTTCAGCAAACCAAACACGCCGGCATCGAACACTTCACTAAACTTGCGATACTCCGCGAGACTAAGCTCAGGAAATGCCCGACCAGTCTTCGCAGTGTGCGCCACCAGCTTGCCGATGACTTCATGCGCCTGACGAAATGGAACGCCGCGCTTCACCAGATAGTCAG
>JBBRNC010000091.1:0-7955 GCA_038230495.1 Verrucomicrobiales bacterium | reverse complement strand
CCGTCCTTCAAATCCGCATCGGCGATGTCCTTGATCTGGAAGCGCAGCATGTCCATCTCCTGCTCGGTCGCGCGACCAGCGGTGGCGAGATCATCGTGTTCCGATTGCGCCCGTCGCCAAGTGTGATAAGCCGCGCGATATTTTTCCGAGAGGTCTTCGATGACCGCGTAGGCATCGAGCATTTCGAGCTGACGCTCTTTTGAATTGAGCGACTGATGATCGTGCGGGCCGTGTAGATCAACGAGATGTTCGCCGAGTGATTTGAGCATCGCGCTGGTGACTGGGGAACCATTGACGAACTGTTTGTTCGTGGTCGCGCCGATGATGCGGCGGACGATGAGCGACTCGCCATCCAGCGCATCCAGACCGCCCTCTGTGAGAATCGCATCCACAGCCCCGGATTTTTTCAGATCAAACACTGCCTCCACCGTGCAAGTGTCCGCTCCGGTGCGAATCAGCCCGCGATCCGCGCGCTCGCCAAGAATCAGCTTCAAGGCCCCGACGATGATGGACTTGCCTGCGCCGGTTTCGCCGGTGACACCGATGAGTCCTGCATCAAGCTCCCAGGCGAGATCTTCGACGAGGGCAAGGTTTTGGATTTTCAGCAGGGAAAGCATGACTGGCTCACTATGATGATGACGCTACGGATTGCAACGGCATCAAGCGCGCTTGCACCGGGCGAAAATACCGCGATGTTGCGGCATGGAAATGGTGTTCTCAGTTACACAGGAGGCCGATGGCGGTTACGTCGCCGAAGGACTTGGCTACGACATCTTCACGCAAGCGGAGAGTTGGGATGCACTTCGCAGCAACGCCCGCGAGGCAGTTGATGCGTATTTCTTCGATCAAGAAAAACCTGAGCGCATCCGTCTGCATCTCGTGCGTGATGAAGTGATGGCTGTCGCATGAAGCCGCCACGTGACTTAGATGGCGCGACGCTGATACTTGAAGCCATCCTTCGCAAATTGTGATGTCCGCATTTGAACTCACCTTTCTTGGAACCGGAACTTCGGTCGGCGTGCCGATGATCGGGTGCGATTGCGAGACCTGCCGGAGCACCGATCCACGGGACAAGCGCCTGCGTTCTTCTATCTATATCAAAACGCCGGAATGCGCTTTCGTGGTGGACACGGGGCCGGACTTCCGGGCGCAATGCCTTCGCGAGAACATCCGGCGCGTGGATGCTGTGCTTCTCACACATTCGCACATTGATCATGTCGTCGGATTTGATGATGTGCGTCGGTTCACGATCCCCGAGGAAGCGGTGATGCCGGTGCATGGACTCCCGGCTACACTGGAGGCGTTGCAACGCATCTTTTATTTCAGCTTCAATCCCGTGAACCGTTGGCGCGGCTATCTAAAAGCAGAGGCTAAGCCAGTCAGTGGCCCGTTCCATATCGGAGAGACGGAGGTCATTCCCATCCCGGTTATACATGGCAATGTGGAGATGATCGGGTTTCTCTTCATGCGCGATGGCAAAAAACTCTGCGCCTATATCAGTGACATGAAGGAGCCAGTCGCGGGGACACTCGATGCCTTGCGCGGAGTGGATACGCTGATCGTGGACGCCCTCCGACACACGGCGCATCCCACGCATATGAATTTCACTGAGGCGCTGGCCTTCGCCAAGGAAGTCGGCGCGCGACAAACTTGGTTCACGCATATTCAGTGCGAAATCATGCACGAGCGCGACGAACAGAAGTTGCCGGATGGGGTGAAGATCGCTTATGATGGGCTTCGGCTGACGTGGAATGACAATTGAATTTAAATTCGAAATGAACGATCAAACTTCCACTAGCAACGCCGTCACCATTCGCGCTTCAGTTGCGTTTTGGATGCTGATCTCACTATCATGGCTGGCGGGTTTTGAACATGGGGTGTCGGCTCCACCTAAGAAACCTGTCCCACAGGCTGCGGGTAAGGGAAAGACAACGAGCGAGACGCCCGCGCTTCCTTCCGCTCCTACGCCCGCGAGTGAGTGGGAACCGGTCAAGGAAACCGTGGTCGTCTTCAATCCGGCATGTGAAGGCTCGGAAGCATTGGCAAAATATTACGCCGGCCTGAGACACATTCCCGATGATCGCATTGTTGGAATCGAATGTTCAAAGGAGGAAAACATTACGCGAGATGAATTTGAAAAATCCATTCGCGAACCCTTGCTGAAGAAATTCGCAGACAAAAAATGGTGGGTCGTAGAAACTCGCGATGTGCTGGATCCCAACGGCGATCCCGTGCGCAAAGAGCCGCAGGTGGTGAGTCAGACTGTGCGGGTGCTGGTGCTGATGCGCGGCATGCCGTTGCGGGTAAAGCGCTCGTCGAATGAAGCGTCGCCCAACGTCATGGAAACCGACGAAGCCAGCGTGGATAGTGAACTCGCCGCGCTCGGGCTTTTGCAGCGGCCCATCAAGGGCGGCATCGAGAACCGCTACTACCAGTCCACGCGACGGTTTGCCGATCACTACGAGGCGCGCGGCCAACTACTCGTCGGACGGCTTGATGCGGCGGACATTGAAACTGTGAAGCGCATGATCAATGACACGCTCAAGGCTGAGAGCGAAGGATTGTGGGGGCGCGCGGTGGTGGACTTTGCGCTCAAAGACGGCGCATTCATGGAGGGAGAGCGCTGGCTGGGCAATAGCGTAAAACTCTTTCGTGATGCGGGCATTCCAGTCTATGCGGACCGGAACAAAGAAATTCTGCGCAACCACTGGCCGCTACCGGACACCATCCTCTACTTTGGCTGGTATAACGACCAATGCAGCGGCGCGATGGGCGCGGTAGAATTCAAGTTCAAGCCGGGAGCCATCGCGTGTCATTTGCATTCATTTAGCGCGGCCAGCTTGCGCACCAAGACGGATCACTGGTGCGGCCCGATGCTCGACCACGGTGCGGCGGCGGTTCTGGGAAATGTCTGGGAACCTTACCTCACGCTGACCACGCACTTTGATTTGATGAACGCGCGGCTGCTGGAAGGGTTTACGTTGGGCGAGGCCGCATGGAGTGGCACGCCGGTGCTCTCGTGGATGAATGTGCTCGTCGGCGATCCTCTCTACCGGCCATTCCGCAAGGAACGCGCCCAGCCCGGCAGCGCTTCGCCTGAAGCCGCATATGCGCTCTACAACGATCTTGCGCATCGATATTTGCCACATGATGGGAAAAAATTCCGCCGTGAAATTGTCCACCTTGCCGAGGAAAAGAAAACTCCGGTTCTACTGGAACTAGCCGCGATGCTCTCGACTCTCGAAAGTAATTTCGGTGAAGCGGATGATTTCTATCAGCACGCCCGTTCACAAAGCACCGATGCCGCCGAGCAACTTCGCTGCGCGCTCTACCGTGCGGAGTTGGCACAACGCAAAGGAACCCCGGAGGAAGCTCGCGATCTGCTGGAAGAGATCGTCAACGAACCGCGCTTCGCCGCGCTGCCCGGTTTATCTGTGGCGCAGGGGATGAAAATGAGGCTGGAACAGAAAAAATAAGCCTACTGAGGAATCCCCAAGATTGTATACAACCTTAGCGCGATTGACGGATGCTGGCCTGTATTCAAGCTGGAGGCTTGAGAGCCATTAGCCGGTGGTGCAGCGAAGCGGAACCACCGGTTATATCGGAGAGAGATCAGCGCCCTGAAGGGGGCGCGAGAGGAATCGGAGGTTTCTCGCGGTCCCTCCGGGGCGCGGTCGCTGCACGATGCGAACCGGTGGTTGCGCTCCCAAAGCATCGCTTCACCACCGGCTAATAGCTTCCGAGCCTCCGGCTCGAATAATTTGTCCGCTTGATCTACGCTCCACGTTCGTTCCGTGTAGTCCCAGATTTCCAAGATGCGCTCTTTGGCGGCTGGATAAATCTTAGCGGCCATGCTTCTTCCTACGTGCCTTCGCTTCGGCGATAATCTTGTCTGCATCTAGCGCCACGAAATCAGATTCGGCAGCTTGAGCGCCAGCCTTCAATTCTTGGCGGAGCCACGACCACTTACGTTGCTCTTCGCGCTCAAAGTCGCGCCGCACCAGATCACGGATGTATTCGCTGGCGGATGCATAAAGCCCCGATCCACCGATCCGGTTCTGAATGAAGCGTTGAAGCTCACCCGCAAATCTGACATTCACACCTTCAGCCATAAAATCTCTTTTTTGTGCATCCTGCCGCATGTCCCACAATATATCAATACTGTGGGACATGGCTCACGAGTTGCGAGTTGCCACAGAATGTAAAACACGCTGGGGACGGGCGCTTTGCGTAATCTCACGTTTCCTCATCGTCGTCTTCCATTGAGGAACCTGATTGAGTAAGTAATTGTGATTGATCCATTTTAATTTGTCGGGCAGAAAGCGTCTTCTGGCGAGTAAGCCAGTTCTCCCTTTTCTCAGGGTTTTTTTCAATATCGAGGCTGTCCTTGTATTCCGTCGCAAGGGCCGTTTCCGTCCACGACTTGATAGTGAAGTCCTCTCCCTTCATAAGTTTATCGACCTCAGTTCGAATATCTTTTAGAGCAACTCTAAAAAATTCTTTGCGTGGATTTGTCTTGTTCACCTGCATTGCCAGAAATTGCTTGTGCAGTGTGTGTTCAAGCGCAGGGGCATTCTCGGTTTCTATGACCCCGTGGATATCAAATTCAAATGGGACACTCGCGCCACCAAGTTCATCGACGCGCACCTGAGGATCACGTCTGGTAAGACCAATTTTGTATATACCCTCTCCAAATGATCCCACGTTAGAAATGATGTAAACATGCCCCTTCTTAGTCTGCTGTGCGATCGTAAGCTCTCTTGTTGTGGCTTCAACGACCTTTTGATTGGCATCGGCCACTTCTTCACGCAGCTTCTGCACCTGTCGTTCCAAAAGAGCCTTGTCTTCAGCATGTGCTCCAGCAAGATTCTTTTCTGCTTGTTCAAGTGCTGCCTTTTTGAGTTCCTCCTCTCTTGCGGCTTGTTCTTTCTCTTTTGCGGCCTCTCGCTGCTTTTGTCGCCGCTCCTCCTCAGCTTTCTGCTCGTCTCGTAGCCGTTCTTTAAGATAGCGTTGCTCCTCTCGTTGTTTCCGAGCTAGCTCTTGCACAACCACAGCCCACCTCAGTTCCGCCAAGCGAGTATCAAGGTAAGCCGGAAGGATATGAGCATCTCTAAAAGTTAAGCCGTTCAGATTAACAATACTGTAAGCATCACGGATCTCTTGCTCAAGTGTTCCGTAGTTGTCGTGCTTTGCACGCGAGAGAATGGCATCAACACGACCATTGAAAGCATCAATCACAAAACGATTCGCTCGCTCTCTCCTGTCAACTTCCTCGTAATTATTTGAGGATGCCTGCTTTTGCTCGACCATTCGACGTGATTGATCGCGTGCTGCACGAAGCGATTGCCCTGCCTGCGTGTAGCCAAAATCAATAGCAAGATCATCCAATACGCTGTGAGTAGGAATGACATACCTATCCCCATATCCTTCGGTGACATTCCAGAGAGCCTTCACTGCCTGTTCAAGAGTGTTTTTGTCCCGCAGGGCAATATATGCATCTGCGCCGATTTTTTCGGCACGTTTTTCTGCATCTTCAAATATGCGTCCAGCATCACGTGTCGCTTGAGTAAGAAGTGCTTCCGCTTGTTCACGAACCTCTCTCGCTCGCTGCTGTGCCTGCTGCCTCTCGGCTGATGCAAAATCCCTGCTTTTTTCCAGCAACTCTTGAGCCTCCCTCTTCAATTCCGTTGCCTCTGCTATAGCGTCGGCAATCGATTGTCTTACTGTAGACTCAGCGTCTTTGAGAGCTGCATATGCACGCAGCGGTTCAAGTTCTGTATTGATTTGAGCTACCCGCTCGTTGGCCGCTTCAAAGACCTTGCGTGATTCCGAGTCATAATGTTCTTGAATGCGCTTTGCTTCTGCATCTAAATCTTGAATCTTTTGCTCATAGATTGTTCGTGTTTTTGCAATTGCGTTTTGCAATTCTGCACGCACTCGCGCCACTTCCTCATCCCGCTGCTTTATTGCTTCGTCTGCTCGTAGTTGCGAGGAGGTCGCGGCACTTTCAGCGCGTTGCTTTAAGTGATAAAATGCACCCAGCAGCCCACCCATAATAAGGAATGCGATAATGATGAATAATGTCATTTGACTGGTCTTTCCGATATTTGTTGTTCTGAAGTTTCCGGTTTCATCTTGTCCATGATGGCTCCGATCTCCCCTCGGAATTCCCGGATATAGGAGACAAAGTCGGTCAATTTCCTGCTGTCGAAGTGCGCAGAAGGCAAGTCTTCAGGAGCAAGAGGAACAATCGGCAAGAATTCGCCTGACTTGCGTGATACTTTTACATCACCTCGATGAAGAAAATTATCTAGCGCGTCAGAGGGATCGAGGTTTTCAAAGGACAGTCTCTCCACAAGCAATCGAGGAGCGCATATTGAGAGCACTGGAAATTCGGTCTCGACCCCCGTGCTTGATTCGACCCTGTTTACTGTGGCTGTGACAAGCACCGTATCGACCGGAAGCACTGCAAGCATTTCACGCGCGACTCGCAGCACACAGCCGCAGACATAATCCTGATAGATTTCGTGAAATTTTCCTTTGGACATTGATTTAACCGAAAGCTTGCCTGCCGCAGTCAGGGATTTCACTTCAGACGGGATGATATCCACCCCGTTTACGTTGAGCACGCACTCTATGAGCTTTGGTCCATGAATAGTCATGTTGATTGCTGAACCGATATTTGCTTTCCCTTCAAGCTCGGAAAATTCTGTTATAGCCTCAGGATAAATGCTGGTTTCGCCAGTAAGAATTTTCTGAGCAAGTGCCCGGAATCTCCCCCATTGCTCAAGTTTTTTCTCATAGGATTCTATGGCGGCTTCGTGCTCTCGCTGGTCGAGCATCAGTGCTTTAGCCAAAACCTCATCGCTTGAGACAATATCATTAAGCAGGGCAGCCAGTTCATTACGGGGGAGCCTCGAAGGTCTATGTGGTGGAAGTGTAGATGCTAGGCCGATCCAATCGACTGCATCTCTGCTTTCCTTGTGAACTGAGAGTAGCAAATCCAATTCGATTTCATGAGCCCTCACTTCGAGACGAGCCTGCTCAATTGCGGATAATTTTTCCTGTGTTTTTTGAAGCTTTCCCAATTCTTTTTGAATCCTCGCTTCCGTGCGCTCTTTGCGACGTTGTTCAGCCTCAAATTTCTTCTGCTCCTTTGAATAATTATTCATCAGACATTTTTAGTGGCGGACGTGAAAGGTTATAATATCGGTCAAAACTGATTTGCCAATTAATTTCTGGAATATACGTATAATACATAGGCAAGGCACTTTGCGTTAAAAATGATTCGTGCTATTAAACAGGTGTGTTACTTCCAAATTTTGAATCTGCATTTATCGACACCCGGAAGTTATCGGATTACAGCCTCGACTCAACTCACCCAGTCGGTCGTCACAAAGCGTTCGTGTTTCGTAGTTCTCTCGGGCTTTCCGTCGAAGATGTAGTGTTTCTCCAAGACCTTTTGTTACAGTCGATCACACTCCACAATGCTTTCGTTGGACGCTTGGATGAGTTCGGACAGCGTTATACAGTCGATTTTCCCGTCACAACTAAGCGAGGTTCCGCTATTCTTCGCTCCGCTTGGATTATCAGATCAGATGAAGACTTTCCTCGCCTGACGACTTGTTTTGTGCTACCACAGTAATACTCCATTATGCCTATTAATTCTCACATTCATCTACTCGATACGGTAGCCCTTACTAGCGATTTGCCTGAGTTTGGCCTTGTCGCCGGTGAGGTTGGAGCTGTTGTCGAATTACTTTCCGACGATGCGTTCGAGGTCGAGTTTTGCGACGAATCCGGATACACATATGGCCTTCATACTCTGCGTTCTCACCAGTTGATTGCGCTTCACACCAAAGGACATCCATTCCGAACTTCGCTACACGCAGCCTAACTTCTGTGAATATGCGTGCCCTGAGCTTGCCGAAGGGAAGCGACACTCACACGGTCTT
>JBBRNC010000090.1:0-8228 GCA_038230495.1 Verrucomicrobiales bacterium | reverse complement strand
CCTCAACAATTCATCGCCCGCTGGCAAAACTCCGGTGCTGCCGAACGCGCCAATTACCAGATATTCCTCTCCGAACTCTGCGACCTCATTGGCGTCGCCCGCCCCGAACCTTCCACCCCGAACGATAACGAAAACGCCTACGTCTTCGAGCGCAACGTCACCTTTCATCACCCCGACGGCTCCACCAGCACCGGGCGCATCGACCTCTACAAACGCGGCCACTTCATCCTCGAAGCCAAGCAAGGCGTCGAGAAAAAGGAAAAAGAAGCCCTCCTTTCCGCCGCCGCTCTCGGCCAACAACAGCGAGCAAAAAAAGGCACCGCCCAACGCGGCAGCGCGGCATGGGACGAAGCCATGCTCAAAGCGCGGGGCCAGGCCGAACAATACGCCCGCGCCCTCCCGGCCTCCGAAGGTCGTCCGCCCTTCCTCGTCGTCGTCGATGTTGGCCACTCCATCGAGCTTTACTCGGAATTTACCCGCACCGGCGGCACCTACGTTCCGTTTCCCGACCCGCGCAGCCATCGCATCCTCCTCGGCCAATTGGAAAATGCGGACACCTGCGAGACCCTGCGCCTCGTCTTCTCCGACCCGCTGGCCCTCGACCCTGCCCGGCGCAGTGCCCGCGTCACCCGGCACATCGCCGAAAAACTCGGACGCCTCGCCCAATCCCTCGAAGCCAGCGGCCATCGCCCCGAAGCCGTCGCCAGCTTCCTCATGCGCAGCCTCTTCACCATGTTTGCCGAAGACATGGAGTTGCTCCCCAAATCCAGCTTCCTCCACCTCCTGCAAAGCCTCCAGGGCCACTCCGAACAATTCGTTCCCATGATCGAGGAACTCTGGAGCCGCATGAAAACCGGCGGCTTCTCCACTGTCCTGCGAGAAAAAATCCTCCGATTCAACGGCGGCCTCTTTGAGAACGCCACCGCGCTCCCGCTGAACGACGACCAATTTTCTCTCCTTATCGAAGCTGCCCGCGCCGACTGGCGAGACGTGGAGCCCGCCATCTTCGGCACCCTCCTCGAACGCGCCCTCGACCCCATCGAACGCCACAAACTGGGTGCCCACTATACCCCGCGAGCCTACGTCGAACGCCTCGTCCTGCCTACCCTCGTCGAACCCCTGCGCGCCGAATGGGATGCAGCCAAAGCAGCCGCCGTTACTCTGGATCGCTTGGGGAAACCCAAGGAAGCCGCCGCCGAAGTCCAACGCTTCCACCGCCGCCTCTGCGAACTCCGCGTGCTCGACCCCGCCTGTGGCTCCGGCAACTTCCTCTACGTCGCCCTCGAACACCTCAAACGCCTCGAAGGCGAAGTGCTCAATGCCCTTGACCGACTCGGTCACGAACAAGCCGCCCTCGAAATGGCCGGCTTCACCGTCGATCCTCACCAACTCCTCGGCCTCGAAGTCAACCCCCGCGCCGCTGCCATCGCCGAACTCGTCCTCTGGATCGGCTACCTCCAATGGCACTTTCGCACCGTGGGCCGCGTCGCCCCGCCCGAACCCATCATCAAAGCCTTTCATAATATCGAATGCCGCGACGCCGTCCTCGCCTACGACCGCACGACCTCCGTGCTCGATGAAAATAATCAACCCATCACCCGCTGGGACGGTCGCACCTATAAACGTCACCCCGTCACGGGCGAAAACGTCCCCGACGACACCGCCCGCGTCCCGCTCCTCAGCTACGTAAACCCGCGCCCTGCCGAATGGCCCGCCGCCGACTTCATCATCGGCAATCCGCCTTACATCGGCGTGCGTCGGTTGAAGACGAGCATCGGAGACGAATACGTGGATACTTTGCGGGTGACTTATCCCAATGTGCCGGAAACGAGCGATTACGTCATGTATTGGTGGGAAAAAGCGGCACTCGCTGTGGCTTCAGGCACAACCCGACGCTTCGGTCTCATCACCACGAACAGCATTGTGCAGTCGTATTCGCGGCGGCTTTTGGAAAATCACATCGGCGATGGAGGAAAAGTGAAACTCGCTTTTGCAGTCCCGGACCATCCTTGGGTGGACGCGGCAGACGGCGCAGCCGTCCGCGTCGCGATGACCGTTGGATGTGCTGCGAATGAAAACTTCGACAAAGTTCGACTCGGGTCGGCAGGTGACGACGAAAACTCGCCGGTAAATTATTGCGAGGTTGAGCGCATCGGCACATCGCTGGATGCCGTCTCAGTACATGAAAAAATTCAGCCACTCGAATCCAATACCAGCATGTGTTTCCAAGGCGTTGTGCCCGCTGGCGCTGGCTTCAAACTTGAGCCGGATGAACTCGCAGCGCTCGGCTTCGTTGTTGACTCGTTACCGCCCGTCATAAGTCGCTATATCATCGGCAAGGATTTGGTTCAGCACCCGGAAGCGCGCTACATCATAGACTTCTTCGGCGTGAGCGAGACGGAGACACGCGACAATTATCCACAACTTTACCAGCGACTTCGCGACCGCGTATATCCCGAGCGGAGGGAAAACAAACGAGCATCCTATCGCGACAAGTGGTGGATTTTTGCCGAGCCACGCCCGGCGATGCGGCGTGCGCTTACAGGGCTATCACGCTTCATCGTCACGCCCTACACGGCAAAGCACCGGCCATTTGTTTTTGTCAGCGGCGACACGTTGCCGGACGCGATGGCTTACGCTATCGCATCTGACGACGCCGCAGTTCTCGGCGTGCTTTCAAGTCGCGCTCACGCGGTTTGGGCGCTTGCTACCGGCGGCACACTCGAAAACCGCCCGCGCTACAACAGCAGTGCGACGTTCTTCCCATTTCCATTCCCTGACGCCACCGCAGACCAGCAAACGTGCATCCGTTCCCTCGCCGAAGCCATTGACGTCCACCGCAAACGCCAGCAAGCCCAGCACCCGAAGCTAACTCTCACCGATTGCTACAACGTCCTCGAAAAACTCCGCACCGACGCACCGCTCAACGCCAAGGAACAACTCACCCACGAACACGGCCTCATTACAGTCCTGCGCCAACTCCACGACGACCTCGACACCGCCGTCGCCGAATCCTACGGCCTCGCACCCACCGCCAGCGACGACACCATTTTAACCCACCTGTGCGCCCTCAACGCCACCCGCGCCGCCGAAGAACGCACCGGCCACATTCACTACCTCCGCCCCAGCTTCCAAAATCCAGATAGCACAGGTACACAAACCCAATTGGACACTAGCACCACCAAAACTCCTAACATCACCAAGTCACTCGCCAAACTCTCTTGGCCACAAACAATGGCCGACCAAGCCCAAGCCGTCCGCGCCGCCCTTGCCACCATTGGCTCCCCGACGGATAGCACTACCGTTTCCAAAACCTTCAAAGCCGCCAACCCCGAGCGCGTCGAGGAAATCCT
Source organism: Verrucomicrobiales bacterium (assembly GCA_038230495.1). Classification (GTDB taxonomy): domain Bacteria; phylum Verrucomicrobiota; class Verrucomicrobiia; order Verrucomicrobiales; family Verrucomicrobiaceae; genus VFKE01. The sequence continues at coordinate 4,875 of JBBRNC010000090.1, read as the reverse complement.
CGAAACCCTAGCCAGCCTCGGCCAAGCCCGCGCTCTGGCAGATGGTAAATTTGTCGCTGCTTAAACTAGAGACAATTATGAAGGTCGATGGCTTTGCTGAGTTAGTTCGAAAAGGAGATGCCCGATTGCGAGTGGACAAGGTAATCGTCAGCGCAGGTAAGACGCGTTTTTATGGAAGTGGAGTCCTCGTGGTAACCACCCAAGAAATGCGCCTCGAACTGACCTTGTCCGTCAAATCTAGAGCCCCGGATTACGACAAGTCCGTCTGGAATGAAGCCGATTTTTGGAAACTGCGTGGTGTGATCGAACACTCACTACCATTCACCGCGACGCATGTGTCGCCAGGCATGCGAACCTACTCCAACGGCATCAACGTGGTTTCGCTCAAATTCCACTCCATCGACATTACCCCCACGCGAATGAGCGAAAAGGAGCGAAAGGCTCTCCGGCTCCAATTTGAAGCAGTAAGCAAACAACACAGCGCTGCCGCTACGCCCCAACCGGAAGCCAAGCCTTCGACCAAGCAGAGAGCGATCCCACTCGCGCGATTCACGGCAACCCTTGCCAACACAAAACTTCTTGCGAAAAACGAGGTAACGCACACACTGCGCCGAAACTCGTTTCTCGGAAAAACCACTGGGTGGGAAGCCGATACGTATATCGAAAAAGGCCGGGAGTTCGATGTGGCTCTCATTAAGAAAGGCACTGACCTCCAAGTCCATTTTCGCTCGAAAGCACGTTATCAATCGAAGAACGCCGCCGAAGATAGGGAACGCTTTCACACTGTGCTAGATGCCATCAGTTTCACGCACGGCTTCAATGCATGGCCTTATCGGTTTCAACAATGGCGTGAGGGTCATAAAGAAATGGACACGTTCACCCCGCCGCAGCGTCTGCCGAAGACGGTTCACGCTCCATTTGACGAGATACTGGGCAACTCAGGAGCGGCTCCGCCGATCCAGCTTGTCGCACGTTTCTTCGCGCAACGCTCTGTGTTGTCGCGCAAGATTAGCGAGTTCCTATTCCTATTCCGGCAGGCTGGCGATGAAACCGTGCATTTGCCTGTGACCACGCTGGCCTTTTGCTCGCTCTTCGAGGGGCTAGTCCGTCTGCTCTACCAAGAGCTGGGGTTGGAAGCAAAACTACGAAAACCCAACCCGGAATTCGATGCTTTCCTCACTGAGCGGAGTCAACTTGTCGCTGAATTGGAAGCCAAAGGGAAAACAGGTTCAGCAGCAAGTAAGCGACTCGCAGGTTCTTTGGCAAATGCGGAGCCGATACGAATGAACGACAAATTCAAAGCGCTTTGCGAGGCATTCAGCTTGGATTACCCGAAAATGAAACTGCACTTCGATGCCTGGTATGCGGAGCGGAACTCGCTCATGCATGGCACTTGGAAAAAACACGATGACAACGACTTCGTGCATCAGGCGAGAATTGCCGGTGCCATCAATATCCTGCTCCTGAAACTGATGGGCTACTCCGGCAACATCGTAGCTGTGCGATTCGGTGAAACGCCCTCGGAGATCTATCGAACGATCTAGCAGTTAAGACACGATCACTGGTTCTTACAACGCCTTTGAATCGCCAGAAGAAGTCGGTCGATGTTCTTTTGTTTCAAACTTCAGTTGACGTAGTAGCCGAGAGGCACGGTCAGTCGGGACGGAATCTGGCTGAGCCAGCAAAACGAAGATTGGCGGAACCCCAAGGGGTATACCCTGAAGGATCACACATAGATTATCCAATCCATTTTCGCGACAGTGCCTCACGGCGCGACCTAATACTATGTCAGCGAGAGTTTCAGGATTTCGTGCGGTGGCCAAGGCGATCCCTCGCCGCGCCTCGCTGTTAGCCATAAAGGAAAACGCGAATGCTGCGTTATTTGCCTTTATTGTGTTTAATTGTCCTGGCATATTTCCGATTAACTTCTCTCGTCCTGGTGTATCGAACCCCAATAATTCCAGACACGCTGTCATGTAGTGGCGGGGACGTAGCGATTCTAGCATTTCAAGCATTCGCTTAGTCCTTTTTCCGACTCGAACCTTGGGCCTTTTTCCGATCTGCGAGATGCCTTCAACCCGTCGGTAGTATTGGTCTAGGTCGCTGGTAAAATTTGACAGAAAAACTTCTTCGTCTGGCTGTGGTTGGTTTTGATCTCGAAAGAACAATCCGCGCTCGACGTAATGCATAAGGAAATCAATCTCATCTCGGGAGTGAATATTACGCAATGCGTTCAAATCCATGCGTCGAATCAAGTAGTGGAGAAACAGGGACGGCGAGTCGAGAATATCGACAACGACCCGGAGGTCATTAAGACTCACGGACCAGCATTTTTCCGCGTTTTTCAAAAGACCGGCATCCTCCAGCATCCAGAGGGAGGTGGCGACAGGGCTCATTAACTCCAATGTGACGCTCACGCGGGCAACCCACCGGAAATCGTCGGCTCTTATGACCGTTTCCGGTCCACCATTTTTCGGTCGCAGCTCTAATTCCCCGCGGTCCGACAGCTCGCGAACAAATCGCTCGGTCTGACTCTGAGCACTCACAATGGTCTTTCGCAGGTCGGATTTAACGCTGAGTGAAGCACCACGCCGGGTTTCTGGCTCGATGTTTGCTGCTTTGCATTCCACGATCACCAAGAAGTCGTCGCATACAACGATTACGTCGGATTCGGTCTCGATTTTCTGCGCCGGAAGGTCATAGATCATAGTCGTCATGATTTTCGCGTTGGGCAGAGCCACCTGAAACAATCTTGCCGTCTCTCGTTCGAGATAGTCATCCCGTGCAGGCAGGAACTTATTTTTCCAGGCGTCGGAGTCTGCTTGTCGCAACAAATGACCAATCAGGGTGTGTGCGCCCCGCAGAATTTTTGGGAGATGGAACGCGTAGTAGATGCCGTCATGGAAAAGGATGGGTTTTCGTTCCGTCAGCGAGTCCGTGAGTGGCCAGAAAGTGTGCTCGGGTTTGGTTCCATGGAAGAGTGCATTGTCGCCAAACGAACAGGTCAGTGCTGCCAGGATGGCCTCTTCTTCGCGAGTCGCCGGCGTAATCACGAAAAGACCGGGCGTTCCGAAGTCGTCGAATTTTCTCTTCGTGTCCGCGACAGCGTCCGAGTTCGCTTCAATGAATTCTGCAAATCGGGCACTCTCGGTCGCCGAACTTTCCACGCCAGAAACGAGATGTTGCCGCCACGGCCTCATCAGGCGTTGGAAAGGTTTCAAATGCGTCTCAAGTTCATCGTCGAAGCGTTGGTTGACCAAGACTTCCGTCCGCTCCATGAACCGGACAAAGTCAGCCGAAGTAAAGCCGAGCACTTGCTGTAGTCTCGCATCGTGTGGTGCTAGGAGGTCCACGAGCGTTTGCCGCAGATGCGGCCAGTAGGCGTCTCCCCTGACATGCATCCTTTCCAAACGAAAGGAGGCCGCGATTTCACCGAGCGGACCGATGGCCGATTCTTTCGGCATCTGCTGCATCATGTGGTGAGCCGAGGTGCTCACATGAATCTTCGTCAGAAGCTCAATCGCTTGGCCTATGTCATCCGGTGATGGTTGTCGTGCTTCATCTGGAAAGCGAAAAGCAGTCGCCAGACTGATGAGGTATTCAAGGTGAGCTTCGTTCCTGTCGGGCTTTTCTGGCTCCGGGACATCCGGAGTGCCGGAGAGAATATAGGCCGCAACCCGGCTGATGATCTCAAGTGGGTCGCATGTGCGCAGCAACCCTGCCAATTGACCGATGGCGGCAGTTGCATCCCTCCTAGCGTGCATCTGCGTCTCTGGCTCTGCGGTTGACTCATCCATTTCGCAAGCATCTGTATTGGGGGATGAAACTCAAGCGATTGTCGAAGTCGACGGCGGGCGTGGATGTGTGAAGTATCTCTGCAATGCTCACTGCTTGGGACAGTCGGAAAGAAACCATTCTAGCCCTGCCGGACTTCGAGGAGCCGCCAGAACTCGAAGCTTTGCGGGCATTGACGCGGGCGGGAACGATTGTGTGTCCGGGTTGCCGCGAGCCCCTTTGGTTGCGCGCAGGCGAGAAACGTTGCGCGCATTTTGCCCATCGTGTCTTGGCCAATTGTCCACACATGCAAGTCTCAATGGCGATCCTCGAAGCGAGGCGACTGCTCTACCTATTTTTTCAAGAGCGGATCCAACGCGGAAAGCTCGTCGGGCCAATCGAGCTGGAACCCATCTTGCCAGCGTTGCCCGATGGCGTGCGGGTGGACCTGATTCTCCGCCGTGAACCAAAGCAGCCAGTCGCCATCGTGTTGCTCAAAGCGGGGTTGAAGCCCGAAGTGCGTTGGGCACTTCGGTCTTCGTTGGAGCACCACGGATTCCTTTTCCGCCCCGTTTTTCTCAGCACGACGCTGAAGCAGAAGAAAGACGCGGACGATGTGTTTTTGCTCAGCACGACGCAGCGTGAGTTGAAGCACAAGTCGCCTTTTGGTTTGGAGGAGAATGATTGGGGTGTCCGTGATTCGCTGCACTTCGTTGATTGCGAGCACGCGAAGTGGATCAGCTTACGTGGCCTTCGCCTTGATCATCCACCGCAAGGTTTCTCCGCGCACTCCGTCAAACGTAGTTTGATGAGCGAACTGCTTTGGAGCGAGGGACAAGCAGAGTGGACTCATCCTAACGAGCTGAGAGCGAAAAAAGTTGTCCCTCCCGCTTCACAACCCATTCAAGTATTAGCTCCGGCAAGCCGGATAAAATCTGATTCTCGGGCGACACCGTTTGTGCCCACGGCAGTCTATGAACCACCTACATGGATGACTGACGGTCTGGTGTGTTCGGGCTGTGAGATGCAGACAGACGACTGGCAGACCGCCACGCCGGGATCAAGGCGCTGCGTTTGTAAGGCGTGCTTCGCGAAGGGAGT
>JBBRNC010000089.1:0-8319 GCA_038230495.1 Verrucomicrobiales bacterium | reverse complement strand
TGCGTTAAGAACGACCGGCGCGTAGGCAACCCGAATCTCCTCATCTTTCGGGGATGAGGTGGATGGAGTTGGTTTCTTGCAACCGCCGACGACGGCAATACAGCACGGCTTTGGTGGACTGGACCGGCTTGAGCGCGGCGGCGAGGAAGACGAGTGCGCGGCCAGCCTTCACGCGATCGGTGAAGGCTTCCTTCTTCACGGTCATCGTGAAGTTGTCGCCGCGCGTGCTCGTCCGAATGCGGAGGTCTTCGCGGATATTTGCGATCTCGCGTTCACACGTCTGCACGCTGTCGGCCAAGCCCTTCAAGCGATAGCGCATTTGGTAGAGGCTCTCGGCGTGCTGCTTTTTGAGCCGCGTGAGGCGCATCACTTCGGCATCTATCTGCGCCTTCTCAATGACGAGCGGATTGCCTGACGCGATGGCCTTCACCTCCGCGTAGGTGAGCGCCGCAGCGTCCACGTCCTCGGCGCGGCGCACGGTCGCATCGCCATTCATCACCTGCGCGATGAAGCGGCATTTCGTTTCGAGCGTCTGCCACATGTAGGCGTCGAAGCTGCCTTCGGTCACGTAGCGGAAAATCTTCACGTATTCGTTTTCGTTGCCCTGTCGGAGAATGCAGCCCTCGCGCTGCTCGATGTCGGCGGGCCGCCACGGAGCATCAAGGTGGTGCAGCGCCACGAGTCGCTTTTGCACGTTGGTTCCTTCCCCCATTTTCGCAGTGCTGCCGAGGAGTACGCGCACCTTGCCGTCGCGCACGGCTTTGAACAGCGAGGCTTTCGAGGTGTCGTCGTCGAAGTCCTGGATGAAGGCGATTTCATCAGCCGGAATGCCGCGCGCGAGAAGTTTGCTGCGCACGTCGTCATACACGGAGAACTTTTTGCCGCCGGCCTGCGGAGTGGAGAGGTCGCAGAAGACGAGCTGCGCGCCTTTCGTCTCCGCCGAATCGAGCCAGACCCGGCAAATCTTCTCGACGGCCTGATTCGTCTTGAAGTCCGGGTTGTCGCGGACGTGCGGCAGCACGAGGCGGAGATCGAGCGCAGCCTTTCGTCCGTCGGTGGTTACAGTGAGCATGTTGTCCTCCCACGGCTCCACGTCGCCGTTCTTGATCGCTTCGACTCGCTTGATGAGACTTTCGACGTATTTCTTCAGCTCGGGAGTCGTCGGCGCGCTGATGGTGAGCGGACGACCCTGGTCGAGTTTTGGCACCGGCAGTTTCAACATCTCGGCAGTCTGCACGTCGGCAGACTGGCGAAACTGCTGCATCAGTTCCGGCACATTCACGAAACGCGCAAAGCGGCTGCGCAGCCGGTAGCCGCTCCCGTCCGGGCTGAGTTCCATCGAAGTGACGGTTTCGCCAAAAGTGCCTGCCCATGAATCGAAATGCTGGAGTTGATTGCGTCGCAGCGCGCTCATCTGCAAATACCGCTGCATCGTGAACATCTCCGCCATCGTGTTGGAAATCGGAGTGCCCGTCGCGAAGACCACGCCGCCGCCCTTGTTGCGCGACTGGATGTGCTGCACTTTCAAAAACATATCGAAAGCGCGCTCGGAAGCCGTCTGCGGCAGACCCGCCACGCGCGTCATCTTCGTCACATAGAAAAGGTTTTTGAACTTGTGGGCCTCGTCGATGAAAAGCCGGTCAATGCCGAGTTCCTCGAAGGTCAGTGTGTTGTCCTTCCTGTGCTCGGCCGAGAGCAAGACGATCAGGGCTTCAGCGTTCCGTCGGCTTTGGGTCGCTGCGCTTCCGCACGCGCGGCCTGCCGGTGTGGTTGTTGGAAAACCTTTCGATCTTCTCCTGCGGCCATTTCAGCACGTTCCAGCAATACAAGTCCGCGAGATCGTCAGGACAAACCGTGTTTTCCAATTCATACTCCATCATGGCCTCGATGCCGGGAGCCTTGCCGGTGCGCCGCTCGATTTCCTCGCTGGCCATCGCAAAGACATCATACCGGCTGCGGAGAACCTGCAGCGTCACGGTGATTCGGTTTCGTTTCGGCTTAGGTTTGGTCGTTGGCTTCTTCATGACGTGCATTGTTACGCAATGCTGACGCAAAGGTGCTCCATATACGGAGCATATTTTGTCGCCCTTGTGCATTGGCGTGCCGACCATCGGCGGCGAGGTGCAGGGCTTCTTCCGGGGGGAAATGAACGAATGCCGCGCGAGGCAGCAGTTGTCGTGGAATGGTGGAGGTTTGTCCGTCCCTCGGCTTCCCATGAGATGTACGGCACTTAGGTTCGGCGCTTCCAGAGAAGTGACCCGATCAAGGCTAGGGCTGGGACTCCAATAACCCACGGCCACAGCGGCGCATTGCGTTCGGAAGGAACAGCGGGAGTTTGCACGATGGGCTGTAGTGCCGATGCTTCGACGGCAGGTGTTGACACGACGGTCGCCGCCGTTCCCGGCTGCGTCGGAACTCGGTTGAAAATGTTTTTTCCAATCGGAATGCTCTCTCCAAGAAGACGCTTCACTTCAGCGATGTTGTTGGGCGTGGCAGCAATAAGCTTCTCGATTTTGAAAACCCCCTGTGCCGATGCACCTGCAAGGATATAGTCTTTGCCGACCTCCGGCAGTTTCTCGTCAATCTTGGGTGGAAATACTGTCCTTCGAAAAGAGCATGTCACACTTTGAGATGACGTCCCTTTGAGCTGGGTGACGACTTCAAACACCGCGCTATCATGGCTACTTTCGCCTGGCCCGTGAAAATCCGTAAAACCAAGATCGACCAATCGGCACACCATGACCGCCTGGGATGAAATTACCGCCTCCTCAAGAGGGGCCAACGACGTTGGCAGTGCGGGTTCATTCTCAGCGGAATTCACAGCGAGCGTGCTCGCCCAAACGAGAATAAGGTTGGCACATCGGAATTTCATGATCAGTTATTCGGAACCTGGAAAAAATTGAATGGGAAGATTACCACCGACAATAGCCCTCACCTCCGCTTCGGTGATAGTCATTTTAAGGACACGTACGGTATTGGAGTTTTCCACGCCTTGGAAATCTGCTGGCACGTTTCCAGCCGTTCCAATACGTTTAGCAATGATTTTTTGACCCACATCGAGTTGCCCGAGCAGCTTCGGCAGAGCGGTGCCATCACCTTTATCGTAGAGCTTGTAGGTGAACTGCTTTTTCTCACAAATGAAATCGCCAACGGAAATGTTCGAGTCGGACGGGATCGTTCCGCTGTTGTCATAGATATAGAGCTTTCCTGTTCCGCTTGGGATTCTGGTGTCGTAATTAGGGGCAGTTGCTCCGTAATCAGGGTTTGGTCCGGTGTGCGGCTTCAGTTTTATTACCCCCCAGAAAGTGCCGGTCGGATCTTTCTTAATTGCCCACGATCGGAGCTCTAGCAGCCGGTACCATTGCCAGTCGGCTCCAGGTACGGCTGGAACCGTTGCGATCACTTGAATAGGAGCTGTGTAAGCGACGTCTGGAGCGTCTATCCTTCCCTTGCCCATAGGAAGCGGCCCCAAATCATCAATTCCTCCTGCAGTAGCTTTGCAATTAGCATACACCGTATTTTCGGGCGCAGGCTCAATTTTCCCTGTTGCTCGAAGCTTCATCTCCGCCGTCACGACGACTGCCTTTTGCTGAGGATTGGCATTGGCCGCGGCACCGTCTGCCAGTTGGGCGTATTGCACGGGGCTTCCGTCCTGCTCAATGGTGACGACATAGGCTTGCGCGGCACTCTCGCTGCCAGTGGCGGCCGATACGTTGACCAAGACTTCCAAACTTTCATCCTCCAGCGGATCGGTGTCGCTGCCCTTGAGGAAACTTGGTGTCACGACCACCTTACTCCCAGCCGGGATTTCCGGGCTTTGTTTGGTGGCGTAGTCATCGGTCACGTTGGGCATCTGCTGCTCGCGCTGCGAGCCGTCCGGGAGCGTGATGCTGAGGCTGACTGATGCTCCGGCGTCGCCGTCAGGATCGCCGTATTCAAGTTTCAGGACGAGCGGCTTGGGCTGGTCGGGATCGGAGCTGCCGGCACTGCTTCCGGCATTTGGGCCACCGGCTGGGATTGAGCCATTATTGTTTGCCGGGTCAGGTGCGGTGGTGAATACGAACTGAGAATTGCCCTGCAATGCCTTTGGCATCGTCGCGGAGGAAAACATTGCGGCGGCATCCAGCGTCAGTTCATAGCGTGTCGCAAAGTCCAGCGATGCGTCCGGTGTGAATGTCAGTGTCTTGGTGGCGGAATCGTAGGCAAATGCCCCGGTCACGTCTGTACCGGCACCATGCTGAGTGAGATGCACGGTCGCGGCGGTCAGCGTCGAGTCATTCATTGGCTCGCTGAAAGTCATTGTGATTTGCGCCGTGCTCATCGCATCCACGTTCGTGGAAAAGTCGCCGGGTGCAACTGCTGTGACATACGGGCCTTGTCCCGCGACCGGCACGGGTCGCAGCGGGCGCGTATGAAAGCTCCACACAAAGGCGTTTAGCAACGGCTTGCCCATCAGGTTTGTGAAGCCGGTGCCTAATGTGACAGTATAGATCGCGTCCGGCAGGAAGGCCGTCGGGTGCGAGAGCGTCATCCGGTTGGTATCATAGTCAAAGTACACCGTGACACTCACGGGATTGCCGCTGGCCTGCTCGATTACCGTCACATTCGCTGAGGTGATGGTCGAGGGAAGCAATGGCTGGCTCCAGTCAATCACCGGGGCAAAATCGGTGGCGACTTCAAATGCCGTTTCGCTTGGCTGCACCCGAGTAACCCACGAACCAACCGTGTCGAAATTATCGGCCGTGGCAAACTCCGTGTGCGAGGGGATGAGCTGTGGGATGCCCGTCACCGCGGTGCTGAAGTCTATCCTGTAGTTATTGACATAGGTGTGGCTCGGCCCCGCAACAAGATTAGGCGAGGGCAGAAACGCCACCGCCTTGCGCCCCGGCAGAATCATCGTCGAGCCGGGAGCGAGGTTGGCAAAGTCGAGGATGTCCCACACATCGTGATGCAACTCGCGCACAAAATTCGCGGGCACCGTCACGACCGTGGCGGGCAGTGGGCGGTTCAGATATACAACAACCGCCCCGTCACGCGGATGCCCTGCTTGATTGTTGAATGGCTCCACACGCACGACCTGCTACGGAAACGAGAGGTTATCATACGGGTTCGTGGCAAAGGACGTTTCCAAATAATCCGGGATGCCATCACCGTCCGTGTCGAGGAAAGTATTCGCATTGAAGGAATAGATCCGATCCCAGTCGGCGAGTGCATTGCCGGAGAGGCCGTTCGCGCGCGGTTGCAACCGATAGCGGAAGAATGCCTTGATCGCGCCTTGCGGGACGACCACCCGCTGGGAATGCACGCCGCCATCGCCCGGCAGATAAATGGTGTCCAGCGGCGTCCAATAGCCCGTGTCCAGATCATCAGTCGCCTCGATGCAATACTCCCATAGCGAATCCGTGGCGACGCTCAGCGTCCAGGTGTTCGGGGAGGAAAGGGTGATGCGCATTTTCCCATCCGGTGGCTCTTGTGCTGCGGAAGGCATGCCCGCCGCCCCGAGCAGAAGCACAGAGACGCATGTAAGGAAATGGCGGAGAATCCGGGCGAGGGAGGAACAGGCATTCATGGTCATGAGGGATGAAAAATGAAAATCATCCGCCGGGCGCATCTGTAAACCCACGCGGATACCGAACGGCGGTCATTTATGTCTGTGCGGATGTTGGAAGCAAGCGAATAAATGTCTGCGCGTGCCAGATCCGCACGCAAACACAGCAGCCAAAATTGTCGCGGCGCTCCGCTCCGAACGGAAGCGCCTCGGCTGGTCGTTTGAGACTCTTGCGGTCGCCGCTGGTGTGAGCACTTCCTGCATCCGGCACCTCGAATACGAACGTTCAACGCCCACGCTTGTGACGTTGCTCAAATTGGCGTCGGCTCTCGAACTCGATCTGGCAGCCCTTCTGCGCAAGGCCCAAAAGACGGACAAGCCCTAGCAGTGAGAGCCGGAAGCGGAGAGCCGCGATTTCCCCGGCCCAAGAAAACACTTGCGCGGCGTTTCGGGCGGCCCACACTTTCGGTGTTCACCCGTATGAAAAAAATCTGGGACGATGACGATCCAGACGCGCTCTTGTGGGATGAGGACATCCCCGGAGCGGTGTGGGACGCCGCCCCTCAACCCCAAAAACACACCATGAAAAGTCTGCAAATTGATGATGTGCTGGGCTTCGGCGAGCTGCTGCGCGCCGCGGCCGGCGAATACAAAACCAAACTCGTCGCCAACGATTACGATCCGACGGCGAAGATCGCATCCACCGCTTCCGATGGCACGGCGCTGGGCACTGCGAAGGCCCAGACGAAGATCGCCCGCGATGCGGCGGAAAAAATGACCGCCGACACGGATGCGATGAAGTCGGACTACTACGATGTGCTCAGCTCGTGGTGCGACACGATGGCGGGCGCGCTCGGCAAGACGACGGCTGAGGGCAAAGCCATCCTTGCCATCCGTGCGAACCTGAAAGGCTCCGGGCCGAAGGCTCCAAAGACGCCTCCAGCACCTCCGAAACCCTAGTTCGCCATCTGCGGAGCCATGCCCGTAGCCCGGAACATGCAGGCGATGTGTAAAGCATTGGTTTCCATGCTCATGGGAGACAATCTTCGGTGCGCCTATACGCTTCCCTCGGGCGAGGGAATTGTTCCCTCGACTCAGGGAACGCTTCCCCTGACTAGGGGAACTACTGCCGCGACCGAGGGAGCGATTCCCCTGACCGGGGAAATGAATCCCCCGACTGAGGGGACGTTTCCCATTACCGGGGGAGCGTCTCCCTCGGCTGAGGGCACGTCTCCCGCGACCGAGGGAGTGCTTCCCCTGGCCGAGGGAATTGTTCCTCTGACTGCGGAAACTACTCCTCTTGCCGAAGGAATGACTCCCCTGAACAGGGGAACGGTTCCCGCGAGCTAGGGAATTCCTCCTCATCCTGAATCCTTCAATCCCCCTCCCATGCCATTCGATCCCACGCTCCCCAAGGCCGGAACCAAGCTGCGTTCCGGCGAAATCCGCGCAAACTTCATCGCGCTCAACGACAAGATAGACGCCACGCCTGCCGGGCCTCCCGGCCCGCAGGGTCCGGCGGGCAATGATGGAGCGCCGGGGCCGCAAGGACCGCAGGGCGTTCCCGGTCCGGCGGGGCCGCAGGGCAATGATGGTGCGATGGGTTCGCCCGGCCCGCAGGGAAACAATGGAAGCGATGGAGCACCGGGGCCGCAGGGCCCGCAAGGTCCGCCCTTCGCGAACGCAGTGGTGGATGGCGTGAGCACGCTGAATCCCGGCGACAACGCCACGGTGAGCACGAGCTTCGACGGGAGCAATGTGCGCTTCACCTTCGGCATCCCGCGCGGTGCGGACGGGATGCAAGGTCCGCAAGGCAACAACGGCAACGACGGTGCCCAAGGCCCCCAAGGTGCCGATGGCCCGCAGGGGCCGCCCGGTGAAGTGACCAATGCGGCGCTGGCGTCCGCAATCGCGGGGACTTCGGCGAACACGAATGCCGTGAGCACGCTGGATACACCTTTTGCCGATCCTGACATGGAGGCGCTGCGACAGAAGCTGAACGAGATGATCCTGAACGGGCGGCGGTGAGGTGGTCGTGCTCGGCAAACGGAGTCGCAAAACCACTGCACTTGGAGCCGCTGATTGACGCTGAGCGACGCGAGCAGGACGGAGAGTTGATCCTGGAACTCGTTCAATTCGCCGATCTCCGCGTTGTTGAAATCCGGCGGCTCGAAGATGAAGCCCTTGGATGCAAAGCCGCCCGCATTCAGCCCGTTGAAGATCAGCAGGTCGCGCAGGAAGTAACCGTTCGCCGGTTTCTCAACGATGGAATCAATCGGCCACATGATCGGAAGGGTCGGTGTCCTTGAGCGGGTGTTGCGGCTGGGTCTGCGGGTTCGGACCAAAACCCGCCCCATTCGTCCAGTAGTCCACAAGGTCGCGGTCGTAGGCGGGCGGCTTGCCCTGGCGAAATCCGAAGACGTAGATGAGCGTCAGTGCCAGCGGGATGAGGGCGATGCCGAACGACTGGCCGAAGCTGCACCGCATCGCGCTGAACAGGAGCAGCAGCGTGATGACGAAAATGAAGACGCCCGCGACGACGAACCAAAACAGATGGCCGTCGAGTCCCCACGTCCGGCCTTCGGAATCGTCGGCACTGTTCGTGTCGGAAAAGCGCAGCTCGTGGTCTTTCATTGGAATGAGCCCACGTCCACAGTCGAGCTGCCGTGGACTTCTGTGCCCGCTGGAATAATGAGCCGCTCGTTGTGCCAAATATCGTCGGTCACAAGGCCAATGATTGGCGTGCCAATCGAGGACGAATCCACTGTGAC
>JBBRNC010000088.1:0-8961 GCA_038230495.1 Verrucomicrobiales bacterium | reverse complement strand
GTCGTTGTCGGCGGTGCTCGATATTGGCGCCGCGGGAATGACGGGTTCGGGCGAGGGTTTAGGACTGGAGACGGCGGGAGTGTCCTGCGGCGTGCCAGCCACGTCGGCGGGGAGTTTGTGCGAATAGATGGTGTCGAAATCGCCGAGCTGCGACGCGGCATGCTGCGCGATCCGCTCCAAATCCCGGACATTGCCTCGTTGCGACCAGTCTCGCTGTTCCAGGATCTGCCAGACTTCCGGCTCCACGGAGAAATCCCGCCGCGGCTGTCCTGACTTCGCGAGCGCCCGTTGGACGAAGTGCAGGAAGAGCGGGCGAATATCGCCGCGCCGCTCATTGAGTGTGGGACAATGGATCGGATGCCCGAGCGCGTTGTGGAGGTCGCTCATGAAGCCTCGCCTCTCGCGCTCGGCCGCATCCTCCAAATTGACGTTGGTTCCGGTGATGAGCTGCACCTGGACACGGACATCGTGGTTTGCCGGGTCCATCTCCGCTCCTTCCGCGGCCGACTTCGCCGCTACCTTTGCTTCGACGGCGCTGCCGGAGGGAAACGGCCCCTGCCGCGCGAGGGTTCGCCAGCCGTGATGATCCTCTTTCCGCAGCTTCAAAAACGCCTGCTGAACTTCCACCGGCAGATTGGCCACTTCATCGAGAAAGAAGGTGCCGCCATGCGCCGATTCAATTTTCCCGGCCTGGTTGCTGTGCGCCTCGCTGTGCGCGCCCTTCCAATGGCCGAAGAGTTCATCCTTCATCAGCTCCTTGTTGGCCGGGTCCGCCACCCATGCCACGAATGGGCCGTCGCGCCGCGGACTGTGGTGATGAATGTAGGCTGCCAGTTCGCTCTTGCCGGTGCCAGTCTCTCCATACAGCACCGCGCCCTGTCCGATTCGCTGCGCCCGCGCCCGGCATTCGCGGAGCACCTTGAGGAATGGCAGCGAATGGCCCAGCAAGCGCTGCGTGAACGGCCGATCGTCCTCGATCAAACCGAGCGCGGTCACCCGCTTCGCCAACTCCTCCTGCGAAAGCATCGTCTTGAGCGATTGCTCATCCACCTTCGGAAGAAATCCATCCGCGCGCAACCGGTCAGCCTGTTCCCGCTTCCCCTTATCCTCGCTGGTCAGCATGACCACCGGAAGATCGGCTCCCAGTTGGTGATGCTCGCGGATGGCGCGCAGGATGGTGAAACCGAACTGCTCGTCGTTTCCAAACCGGACATCCAGCAACACCAGCGCCCAATATCGTCCCGTCTCGGGATCGGGCCAGCCGCGCAGGATCGCTTGCATGACCGACTCCACCGAATTCCGACCGGTGGCGTCAGTCCCCGCATGGTAGTCGAACTCGTATGGATAGGGTGGGGCCGACTTGGCCGCCTTTTCTGTCACGGCGCCGATCCTCGACAAGAAGATGCGCCGATCACCGGGATCGCCACCGATCTGATCGTCGATCACTAGAATCTTCGGACGGGGCATCATTTCGCGGCCTCCGTTGCCGGCCAGAGCCAGATACCCTTCGGCAGATTGGTGATCAGATGGTAAAGATCGACCGCCGCGTCGCGCAGAAGTTCCACTTCCTTGAAATCAGAAGCCTCGCCATCGAGGAAATCTTTCAGTCGGCCGATTAAAAGGTCAGCGCTGCTCCGCAGAGCGACCGCACGATTTGAGGGCTGGAATTCGTCTCGATAGGTGTTTGTGATCGACTGACGAAGCTGCCCGCGAGCTGATTCGGGCAGACTGCGGAGCGGCGTCAGCGTTTCCACCAGGGTGACAGCGGAAAAGCCGTCTTTCTCGTCTTGCAGGCAGGAGATCATTTCATCGAGGAGTTCGGTGAACTCTGCCAGATTCCTGGATTCGAACCCATAGACGACACGAAGATCGTCCGCCTTATCGGGCAACGACGCCAGGAATCGGTTCTGTAGATGAGAGTGTCGGATCAAGCCTCGGAGTGGAGCTGCGCGACATGGAAGCACGAAGCGTTTCATCACCCGCCCTCTCCCTTCGCCGCCTTTTCCGTATCGCTCGCAATCCATTTGCTGCGGGCTGGCCGGAGTCTTCCCGTGGCCGCTTCCTCCCGCACATCGGGAGGGAAATGCCGCGGCAGGATCGTCTGGAAATCTCCTCCGAAGGAGCAGGCCACGTATTCCGCGATGCGAATCACATCGACCATGTTCCGGTCGGTCCAGTCGCGCTTCACGAGGATGTCCCGCGCCTCTCCCGAGAGCGTAGGCGTCGCTTTCCCCTCCGGCAAAAACCGGGTGAGGAAATGGCTGAACAGCGTGTCCATCTCGTCGGGCCGGTCGGCGATGCATTCCGCAAGGGAGGGAACTTGGATGGGCGTGCCGAGTTCGAGATACACGTCTTCGCGGAACTCCAGACGTTCGCGTAATTCGGGATCGCGAAGATCGCGGTTGGTCGCGAAAAGCAGCACCGTATCGACCTTTACCCGACTCACCGGCTCGCCGGGATCGTGTTCTTCGATCGTCTTTGGGTTCGATTCTCCCTCGACGATGGGCAACCCACGAATCGAGTTGTGGGCCTGCTGCTGAATGCCCTTGGTGCCGTTGGGGGCGACATCGGTCGTCGGGTAATGGCCTTTGCGTGAAATGGTCCGCAGTCCACGTTCGTCCCGTCGGCGAAACTCGATCAATTGCACCTGCGTCGCGGGCGTGAGATCCGCCACTTCGTCGATGAGCGCCACCTGCTCGTGCGCACGCTCCAGAATGCCCGGCTCAGAGGTATTGGCGTCGGTGAACGCCCCCGTCCAATGACCGAACAATTGATCCTGAATCGTTTCGTCGCTCGACGGTTGCGCCGTCCACACGACCAGACCGCGGCGCTTGGGATTGGCGCAATGATGCGCGATGTAGCGGGCAAGTTCCGTCTTCCCTGTCCCTGTCTCGCCATAAATCACGCGGGAGCCACGAGGATTCCGGGCGAACCGACGCGCCTCGCGCAGTGCCTTGAGTATCGGCAAACTCGCGCCGATGAACCGCCTTCCAGGTTCCCGATCATCCGGGATCAATCCATGAAAGAGAACGCGTTCCAGGAAATCATCCGCGTCGAGATCGTCCTTGGAGAGAAATCCATCCGCCTCCGCAAGATTGGCGGCATCCCGATGATCCTCCATCCGCGTCAGCACGATCACCGGCAAATCCTCGCCTTGAGGAAGTTCCCGCCGCAGAGCTGTCAGAACTTTCAAGCCGAACGTCTCATCGCACTGCGCCTTCCCATTCGCATCCTTCCATGCGAAAGCCATGTCGAGCAGCACGAGCGTCCAACGCTCCCGCCCTGGCTGCCACCGCTCACGCACCGCATCTACAACAACGTGTGTCGAAAGCTCGCCGTTTGCTCCTCGTCCGGAATGGAACGTCGTCGCGAAGGGCAACTGAGGAAGCGGCTCAAACTTTCCGCCTTTCAGGCGTTTGAGCGAACCCAGATCAGCCAGAAAGCAGTTCCGGTCCCCCTCGCTTTCGGCAAGATCGTCATCAATCACCAAAATGTTTGGCCCGTTGAGCATCGGTTGTCATGGAGAGGCAAAGCTCTCAAATATCCGCGCGATGCCGCGCAATTTCCTTCTGAGCGTTTGAGGGGCTCAAATCGAGGTTCGGGTTTCCCGACCGCTCACGAAGCTCAGTTAACGCGAGGTCTTGAAAACCTTTCTCGTTCAGAAGTGTGGCGGCCTCAGGTATCTCCCTGCCATAGGCTTCCAGCAACGCCCAAGATAGAACATCCTGTGGGACGGAAGACCAGATTGCGAGAGCGCGGTCTAAGAACGACTCTTGATGTGACGAATCGCGCACTGCTTCGAGGATGCCTTTCGCCTCGAAGTCTTTGAACGGGCTGGTATCCGAAACAGCTCGCGGAACCCCCCCGGAAATTTCGCGTCCGCCGTATTTGAGAACTCGGGCCAAAGTAACGGACTTGGATCGAAACCACGCAATCGCCGGATTTTCGTCTGTGGCATGCAACAAAAGCAGATCACATTGAGGACTGAGAGTGTCATTACGAGGTGCCTGCGGGTCTGTCCAACATTGGACTTCAACGTCAATGGCGAGGACGGCTGCTGCGGCTTTCAACGCTGCTGCACTCGCTGTGCATCGTGCTGGCGTGCTATCCCAAATCGTGATCTTCATGGCTTTGCGATGGTTAGTGTAAAATTAGACTCTGTTCCCGAGCAAAGAACCGTAACGCCGTTTGCAACGACCGTGGCCCGCAATTGAGTTAGGGCACAAAAGGCGTTCCCCGTCGCATTTCCGTTCGTAAACTTGTCCGCCAGCTCCTTGCCCCGGATAGCAAACTTGATTATCACCTTGCTCCCGTTCAATTCAATGGATGTCACGGTTTTAACTCCCGTTGTGCCGCCATTTTTTCCGTTGTGCTTTCCTAGGATTCCAAACACACCAGATGGCTGGGCGGTTGCTTGCTCCGACGGCTTGCCAACCAACAAATATAAAAGTTCCTGAGATGGATTTGTATCTTCTGCTGGCTCGATTAGACGTGCCGAATCATCCGCAGGCCACGTAATGCCATTGAAAACACCTGCAAAATCACCTGCATAGCAACACGCAATCAAGGCCACTCCATGCATGTTGAGGGCCTTCCCGCGTTTCCTCCCGCAGTGCAAAGCACATGCACCCGTGACATGCTCAACTGCATGTTTATAGAAGCCAAAGCCGTTGCTGGCAAATAGTGTATCGAGCGCACCGTTTGCAACACTTTCCTCCACTTCCGCCACGCAGGCTAGCCAACGACTCAAATCGGTTTTGATGTTGTCATTGTCGATCTCGTTGCTTGGTTCCGCATGGATCATGTGAAGGGGTGACGGAGGCAGCTCTGGAGTATCACTGAACCACCCAGCGTTCTGACTCGCCCTCAAACGCGAGGCCATAGAGCCGAAGAATGCATCCCAAGCACCTTTGATCTCTTGGAGGCGCTCAGTTAGAAACGGATTGCCAACCGTGAGCGGTCCGCCAGGGAAATAAGCATGGATAACGGCATGGGGACGTTTCCTATCTGCTATCTTCTGAATTTCTGCCCTCAACGCCCTCCCTGAATCCATCTTGTCTCCCGTGAAGTTCGAGGAGACCACAAGCAGACAGTTTCCATGATTGAAGTTGCTCAAAAGACACAAAAGCGCATTTACACCGTGCTTGGTCTGCGCCGGAATAACGGCTTTCCTATCCGCGTCCATCGCATCCCAATATGGCGTTTTTGTCTTCTTTCCTGCTTTATTGCTGTAATCCAGATCAAACGCCGCAGTCAGATCGCCCGCCTGTATAGCAGTCAGCATGGCAATCACCTGATTGTAGTCGCCCTCATTGGTAATCTTCCGAAACTGCAACTCCCAATCTGAATTTAAACTCCGAATAGCGTCTGAAAGTGACGGGTCAGGGTCAGCATCTTCGATGAGAATAAACGGGTGCTTCATGGTCTTGTCATTTTTGCAACACTTCAGCCGGGATGAAAATCTGACGGCTATGCCGTTCGCCCGGCGTCTTTTTGTTTATTCCGCCAAGTTCACGCCGAATGATGCTATCAAGGATGTCCTCCCCTAGACCTTGAGACTTTGTATTACCCATCCCGCAGCGCGCATTGTTCAGTGAGGGAAATAGATCAGATAAGCTATTAGAATAATCGCCGTCTTCGTCTCGCAGTTCGGATGCGGTGTCGGTAGTGATGTGAATATTCTGACTTTGATCGACAGTGAACTTGCACTTGCGACCACTATCTTCAATCTTCGCGTGTCGGATGAGATTGTTGGAAACAATGGAAAAGGCGCGCAGTATTTTGTATAAGAACAACGACTGCGGATTGTTCAGCGCATTGGCATCAGCATTGATCTGCCACCATTCGGAGAACTGCCACACATCCTTCGCCTTGGCGACTACAGCGGAGACTTCTTTAAGGCTGGACGGATTGTCGAGGCGCTGAGTCTTTGCAAGCCCAGCCAGAATTCCATAAAGAGTAATGCACCATATCCGTTCAAGCGCTTGTGGCAGCAACGGCATCGTTCGCTGCCAGTTTGGAATCCATTCGCGGACATCCCCACCGGGGCACCATAGATAGATCATCCCTCCAGCACCTGCAATCAGCTCGGGCACGGGTGCTATGGCATGACCGGGAATGTCTCCACCCGATCCAGGTGAAACAAACCAGCGACCACTCAATGCTGCTGCGACATGTTTCATTTCGTGCCCCAGAGTCTCCCACTCAGTTTTCTGACCCTCGATTGTGCCGCTCCTGCGCCGTTCAGCGATTAACGATGCCTTTGAGTGGAAGTCCCGAACTCTCTGCGCGACAGCCTGCCCGTAGGCCCTCAATCGGCGCCACTCTTCCGGTATCAGTGTTGTCGGGTGCTTGCGTAACGTGAGCACACTCCACGGTGGCGCGCCATCTTCCGTCAGAAGGACTCGAAAATACTGAATGTCTGATCCGCGGAACCTTTGCCCGAGTTCCAATGGCGTCACGGCGTCACATTTCGTCAAGAGTGCGTCACGATTCGATGATGCGAGGAATTGAAAGAATCCAAACTCTGGAGGCTCTGGCAAGACTTCGTTTTTGACTCCCTCCCATCCCGAGCAATGGTGCATGCCCTGCATTACCGCTTCAACAGGGCTGGCCAGGCCCACGCTCTCGTCATCAAGCGCCCACTGCATTTCGCCAGCGAGATATTTGTCGGCGAATGTATTCAGAAGATAGCGGAGATCCAGCAATTCTTCGTAAAGCTCTAAGAAGTCTCTTTTGGAAGCCGCTGCCTTTTCCTCGTCGACAAGGAGCGAGAGCTGAGAAGACTCGATGTTGAGGATGAGCCAACCGAGAAATGCGCCGGAGGCATTCAGCTGATGCTCCCGCCGCCCAGAGCCAACATCCGTTTTAATATCTATGTGATCATGAGCATACACCGGCAGCACAAATTGATGCCAATGGCCATTCTCTTTGGGCTTTTCATTGAACACGAAGAAGATCCCTTCATACAACGCCTTAACGGCGGATTGAAACAAAGCGAGTTCTTCGGATGCTGGAAACCAAGGGTGTTTTTGAGCACCAAGTGCGTCTGCGAAGTTCATTCGCTCTTCGGCATCATTAGCGTAAATGGCGCTCAAGTGGAGAATCTCTATTCCGTTTGTCTCCAGACAGTAACCTAGTAGGGTGGATTGCGCGTGTCCGTCATCCGCGGAAAAATGGACTCGGGAAAGAGACCATTCCACATAGCCGGCATGCTTGATGCGTGCGAAGAGATTATAGAGATCCGATATATGCTGGAACACAAGCCCCGCGTATTCCGTGTCGCCGATAAGTTCAACTACCGATCGACCGCAAGGGGATTCTGGAGCCACGATCCAGTTCTTGAGGCGATTTGCTGTAATAGGGTCCTTCAGATGGTGTGGTGTCGCCTCGCTTCGTCGAGCCGGTTCGAAAGCCTCTTCTATCAATGTCGTAAGCATAACGCGACCATCCGAATCAAGCCCAGACAGAAACTCACATGCCTTAACGCGCATTTCGTCTAGCGTTCCAAGCGCTTCCATCGCATCGACGCACGGGTTGGTTGTGCCTCGCCCTCTTAAGGAAACCACAAACTCGCTGATGTGCTGCCCATTTGTCCATTGATAGAGCAGCGGGGGAGTCGTACTTGGGAAGTAGGCATTAGCTCCCTTATGAATGGGGCTTTGGCGCAACGATTCGTCCTCTTCGCTTCGGCGCAATACCCGACGAACAAAGATCGCGGGAATCTCAGCGCCCGGAGTCTTATGATCACGTAGCGATAACACTTTGAAGTCATACCACTTGGCGGAGTCCCGCATCTCCTCGATGAGTTCTGGCAGACGAAACACCGTCTGCTTGGAGAACGCCCATTCGTCCGCTAATGTGCAGAGATGGCTGTATGCCGCAAGAATCTGATCGTCTGAGGGTATCGTGTTGCTCATTTCCTGATAGCCGAGGCGAAATTGCTGCGGAGCAGCGGATAGAGAATCATGAAGAATGTCGCCAGTGCCACTGCGGGAAATATCGAGAGCCACCATGCGGTGCGCAGATAATTCATTCCATCAAAGATCAACCGTCCCAGCGTCGGCGTCGGAGGCTGGGCACCGAGACCGAAGAAGGACAGGCCAACATCGAGCCCAACAAGCTCTGGCAGCAGATAGAGCAAGCTGATAAACGGCGGCAGAATGACGAGTGGAAGAATGGACCGCATGAAAATGGCCGTGGGACTCATCCCGTAGGCACGTTGTGCGACGACGAATCGAGATTCTCGAACGCGAGCCACTTCTGCGCGAACGATCCGCGCGGCAGGCGCCCACGCGATGCCGCCAACAATCAGATAGATGACTTCCAAGTTCGCCTGAAGCACCGCGGCCAACGCCACCGCCAGAAGAATGAACGGGACCGTGTGGATGATGGAGATGACGTAACTGATCACGCGATCCGGCCACTGGCCCTTGCAAAAGCCGGCGATGGAGCCGAGAACCAACGCGAGCGCCAGCGCGACAACAAAGGCACGACCGGCCACTTTCAGAGACAGACCGGTGGCGAGCATGGTGCGGGTGAAATGATCGCGGCCCAACGAGTCCGTGCCAAAGAAGTGGTTCTGTGACGGTTCTTGAAGACGATTTCCCACGGCGGTGGCATAGGCGGCCCGCCCATCGCCAAAATACACCAGCGCTTCCGGCAGCAGCCAGAGGGCAACTACCAGAAACGCGGAGAGAAGTGTGATTTTGCCGCTCATGATCGGGTGCGAGGATCGAGGGCCATGAACGCCAAATCCGACACCAGGGAAAGTGACACAAAGAATGCGGCATTGACGAGAATTAGTCCCTGGAGAACCGGGTAGTCGCGCGTTTGGATGGCCGTGAGGAGCAGGTTCCCCGTGCCGGGAATCGACAGGATGACTTCGAGAACCAGAGAGGCGAAGAAGACGAGGCTGAGTTGATTGACCCACGCCGCCAGCCAGGGGACCGCACACGGGCG
>JBBRNC010000087.1:0-9189 GCA_038230495.1 Verrucomicrobiales bacterium | reverse complement strand
GTCACCCCGAGCTGGCGCTGCGCCTTCAGCTCGCGCCACAAATTTTCCCCGTCACGCTCGCCCGCGATCAGCGCCTGGTAGGCCCGGATCACGCGCGCACTTTCCGCCGCATCCTCCTCCAGCAGTTCCACGCGAAAATGCCGCAGTCCCGCCTCGCGCAGCGCGGAAAAATAGCCCGCGCCCGTCTGCGCCACGGCGTTGAACAGCGTGTTCCGGCATCCCACATCCGCCCGCAGCGGATGCTGCACCCCCACCCGATCGCGCAGATGCACGCGGTGCGAATCGCACGGCCGCCCGCAGTCGAGGAACGACGTGCCCTTCGACATGAACGCCGCAAACACGCAGTGCTCCATGTGAAACATCGGCATGTGCTGGTGCAGCGTGAGCTCGAATGACGAATGACGAATGACGAATGACGAACGAGGCGCGCCCTCCACATTCGTCATTCCGCCTTCGGCATTCGTCATTCCACAAGCCGCCAGCAGATCGAGCACCTGCGCGATGTTCAGGTCATAGCTGATCGTCACCCGCTCCAGTCCGCGTCCGATGAAATGCTGCGCCGTCAGCGGATTCGCGACGTTCAGCGAAAAGTCGCCGATGCGCCGCAGCGAAGTCGTCCGGAAAAAATCGATCGCGCCGAGATTGCGGATCAGCACGCCATCGGGCGCGGCATTTTCGATGAGCTTGAAAAATCCCTGCTCGCCCGCCTTCTGAATCCGCGGCGTCGCGAGCACGATCTCCGCGCCGCCGCGCCCGCGCACGAGCGCCACCGCATCCTTGTAGCGGCGGATGTCCTCAAAATCCACGTAAAGCAAATCCACCCCGCAATCGAGCGCCGCGCCGATCTGCTCCATCGATCGGCAGAGCACGGCGAGCCGGATTTCTGATTTCTGATTTGCCCCGCCCGCGCCCGCGACGGTCTCGCCACGCGCGGCTCTGATTTCT
Organism: Verrucomicrobiales bacterium; assembly: GCA_038230495.1. GTDB lineage: Bacteria > Verrucomicrobiota > Verrucomicrobiia > Verrucomicrobiales > Verrucomicrobiaceae > VFKE01. The sequence continues at coordinate 8,244 of JBBRNC010000087.1, read as the reverse complement.
GATTTCTCCGCAGCGCTGGCGAAGACATCCCGCCACGTCTGCGACGAATCCGCGCGATGAAGCTGATGCGCGGCATCCAGCGCAAACGCAAGTTCGCGGCGGACACGGTTGATTTCGCTGATCGGCAGAATCACCTCGCCCGCGAGTTCATTGCGCAATTCGCCGAGCGCGTATGGATGCTCGCCAAAACGCCCGAGATGCTCGCGCAATTTTTCATCCGTGATCGGCGCGGTGCGCGCCGCTTGCAGTGGCAGCGAGGAACGCACCGTCACCGCGCCCGACGGCAGTTCGCACACGACCTCCATCGGTTCACCCGCCGCGCCGCGGACCGTGAGGGTCACCGGAATCCGCCGCGGCTCGATGCGGCCCGTGAACGACTGGCGGAGCTTTTTGTCCAGCACCGGATCGTCTGTCTTCCACACGCGGTCGCCGGATTTCATTTTCGAAAAATCGATCCGCCCGTGCTCGAAAAAATAGCGCCGTCCTTTGATCTGGTAGATGCGCCCGCCCTGCTCCGCATTCGTGTCGCCGCCCGTGTCGAAGACGATTCCGTCGCCCGGTTTCAGCGGCACCGAGGCGTCGAATTCCACCCACTCATCGCCCACGCGCGCAATGTTCCCCGCGAGCGGCCCGCGCTTTTTCCCCGAGCGCGCCGGCACGAGCCGCTGGTGATCCACGCCATGCATCCAGCCGGTGAAAAGCCCGCGCGAAAAAGTCATCTCGAGCTGGTAGCGTTCCGCTTCGCTCACGCGGTGCTCGCGGTGCGCGATCGCGTCGTCGAGCGCGCGACGATACACTTGGCACACGCCGGCGACGTACTCGGGCGATTTCAGCCTGCCCTCGATTTTGAAGCTCGTCACGCCGCGTTCGAGCAGCGCGGGGATCTGCTCCGCGGCCGAGAGATCCTGCGGCGAAAGAAGATAGCGCTTGTCCCCGAGGTCGCGCACTTCGCCGTCCACGATCAGTTCGTACGTCATGCGGCACGCCTGCGCGCATTCGCCGCGATTCGCACTGCGCTGACCGAGCGATTCGCTGGTGAGGCACTGCCCGCTGTACGCCACGCAGAGCGCGCCGTGGACGAAGACTTCCAGCGGCATTTCTGATTTAGGATTTGCCCCGCCTCCGCCCACGGCTGTCTCGCTGCGCTCGGCTCTGATTTCTGATTTTTCCAAAGCCTCGCCCGCGCTGTGCATCTGGAATTTCTCCAAGTCGCGCAGGCTCAGTTCGCGCGCCAGCACCACGCGCTCGACGCCAAGTTCGCGCGCAAACTCCGCGCCTTCCGGCGACGTGATCGTCATCTGCGTGCTCGCGTGAATCGGCAGCTCCGGCACGATTTTCCGCGCGAGGCGCACGAGGCCGACATCCTGCACGATGAGCGCATCCACGCCCGCGCGGCTGCAGTCGCGCAGCATTTTTTCCGCATCGTCGAGTTCGCCGGTGAAGACAAGCGTGTTGAACGCCACGTACGCCTTCACGCCATGCCGGTGGCAAAACGTGACGACCTCTGCGAGTTCCTCATCGCGGAAATTGTCCGCGCGCAACCGCGCATTGAAACGCGAGAGGCCGAAATAAACCGCGTCCGCGCCATTCGCCACGGCCGCGCGCAGGCAGTCCCAACCACCGGCGGGCGCGAGGAGTTCGGGATGTTCGGAAGGCAAAGTCACACCCGCATATTCACTCGAACCGCGCACATTGCCAGTGCCGTGGTGCGCGCCGTTCGGGCGGTGCAGATTTTGAAACGCAGAGACGCGGAGAAGAGCGTGGCACTTCAAGGAGGAAAATCTCAGCTCTTTTCATCCTCTTCTCCGCGCCTCCGCGTCTCTGCGTTTAAAAAATCACGGCGAAGCGAATAGCATCAGCGCCGATGTCTGGCACCCGCACTCGCCGCCGCCGCGACACCGTGCTAGCGTGCGGCATGAACATCGGCGTCCCCAAGGAAATCAAAGCGCAGGAAAACCGCGTCGCCCTTCTCCCGAGCGCCGCATATTTGCTCGTGCGTCGCGGGCACAAGGTCCTCGTTGAAACCGGCGCGGGCGCGGGCTCCGGCTTCCCCGACGAGCAATACGCCGCCGCCGGTGCCGAGGTCATCGCAAAGCACAGCGAGGTCTTTGCACGCGCCGAACTCATCGTGAAAGTGAAGGAGCCGCTCGAAGACGAATGGCCGCTGCTGCGCGCCGGGCAGATCCTGTTCACCTACCTCCACCTCGCCGCGAGCAAGAAGCTCACCGACGCGCTGCTCGCCTCGCGCGTCACCGGCATCGCGTACGAGACCGTGGAAGTGAACCGCCGCCTCCCGCTGCTCGAGCCGATGAGCGAAATCGCCGGCCGCATGAGCGTGCTCATGGGCGGCAACTTTTTGCAAAAGCACCTCGGCGGCTGCGGCGTCCTCCTCGGCGGAGTGCCGGGCGTGCTGCCGGGAAAAGTGGTCGTCATCGGCGGCGGCACCGCCGGCGTGAATGCCGCGCGCATGGCGCAGGGCCTCGGCGCGGATGTCACCATTCTCGACGTGGACGTCGAGCGCATGCGCTTCCTCGACATCACGCTGCACACCGCGCACACGCTCTATTCGAACCGCGCGCACATCCTCGAAATGCTCCCCGAGGTGGACCTGCTCATCGGCGCCGTGCTCGTGCCGGGCGCGCGCGCGCCGAAGCTGATCGACCGCGAAATGATGCGCGTGATGAAGCCCGGCAGCGTCTTCGTGGACATCGCGATCGATCAGGGCGGCTGCGCCGAAACTTCGCGCGCCACGACGCACGACGATCCCGTTTTCGTCGAGGAAGACGTGACGCACTACTGCGTCGCCAACATGCCCGCCGCCTTCGCGCGCACCGCCACGCAGGCGCTCACGAACGTGACGTATCGCTACATCGAACTGATCGCCGACCACGGCATTCCGGGCGCATTTCAAAAAGATCCGAACCTCATCGGCGGCCTGAATGTCTTCGACGGAAAAGTGACCTGCCGCGGCGTCGCCGAGGCGCACGGCATCGAACTGCACGAATTCGACGCCGGCCGCTAAACGCAGGCCTCGAAAGTGGTGCAGCCGGCGGGGGCGAACCCACAACCTTCGGCTTCGAAGACCGATATCTTCTATGGAAGACTCCTTCCGTGCCGTTTGGTTGCCACTTTTAGTCACTGTAGCTCGGATTCCTCAGCAGCGCATCTCGACCCCGCCGCTGATCACAAATCTCATCACACGAAAAAGTTAAAAAGCCGAACTGCGAATGTTCACCAATGTGTGCCGAAGTCACTGATGTCTGGAGCACGCAAAAAATGCCCATTTTCAGCCGACTCATCACCGCGCCCGCTCGATCAAAAACGCTGGCGGTCAAAAATGTACGTCGAGTTTTTTGGGGATCGGGTTGGCTGGTGATCACACTTCCACTTCAACAACCAGAGCCGCGTGATCCGAGATTGCGTTGTCCGAAGTCTTGCCCGCGAGAATGATCCCATTGATGCAGATGACGTATTCTGCGGTGACGTTCGTGAACATTGGACTCGCAATCACATGATCAATCCGTGCTGTGGTTGTGCCGTTCTTAGAAATGAAGCTCCACTCTCCGTCTGGTGATGGAACATGCCAGCCAGCTTCGTGCAAACGTTTGAGGACTCGACCACCTGGGAATTGCACCCGCTCTGGATTGCAGTTCATGTCGCCGATGAACACGACTCGTCGCGTGGCAGTTCGAGTGATCAGCATCTCGATCTCCTGCCAGTATTCTGCGAGTTGCTCTGGCTGCTTGTAGGCCGGTGCGCGCATTCCCACGATCTCGATGTCTGGGCCGATGACGTGCAAGAAGTTGGACGTGGCAGCAGGTGTCGTCGTCGGTCCCGGTAGATCGTCACCAACCGCAAACCCTGCTTGTGAGGCGATCAAAACCTGATTCTGACCAGCAACTTGATCGGAAACATGAATCGTCCCCAGCCCAAGCTGCGCAAGCCCTGCCATCATCTCAGTTCGTGATTTACCGTGGACGTATTCATTCAGCACCAGCACGTCCGGAGATAGCAACTTCACCGCTTCGAGGAACTGAGGATGAATCGGCCTCTCCTGTGTCTGATGAGCGAGATTCCAAGAAATGATGCGCATGAGGAAGGGTAGGCTTAGTGGATTTCATTCGTCGAACAGATCCTCGTCATCGTAGAAACCGAAGCCACGGGATGCCGTTTGAAAAAGGTCGAGGCTGCTGCACCCTCGATGCTCATCCCTGTTTGGAAGCCACAGAGCACACTTAATACCAATCCCAACATAAGTTCGTTTTCAGCACTTATTCGCCCAAATTCGCCGCCAACTCTCTTTCGAGACACATACTGTAGTAGGCAACTTTCCAAGCCAATTTCCATTGCCATTGCTGACCCGCATCCTTAAAAAAATACCCAAATTCTTCTCATGCAACCGACCACCTCAGAGCATCACTACGCCTTCGCTCATTACGCACTTCGACGACTGGCTCTCGCATCCCCCGTAACGGTTCTTGGCAATCTTGCCATTGATTCACGCCGAACAAGCTTTATTGATTGCATCTTGGCAGACGTGGACATCCGAATCGGAGGCAATGCACCACGCACCTTTACGGCCTCAGATATTCGCTATACGGGACACCGAATTGGCAATCGTTGTTGTGCGGTCCTAGAGATGCCAGCACCCACGAATCCTTGTGAGGCATATTTCATTGCCATCGTAGCACCCCAGTCCTTCGCGGAGGCATTGCAGAGGGCTATAGACGCTGATGTGACGGAGCCGCTGTTTGACTACTATGTTTTGGAGCGTCCCGTAAAGATTACGCAAAAAACTAAAAGTATGTTTTGCGCTTGGGCGGGTGAAACACACCGAAACTACGGCGACGGCCCTGCGCCAACTCTCGAAGCGTTTGTCCCATTTTTGACAGCTCATGTGATTGGGGACTCCGCACTTGAACCATTGAAAAAACAACTTGGTCATTCCATAGATATTCTCCCGAGCCTTCCCATAATTGTTGAACCAAATTGCATGAATCTCTTCGAGAAATGCGATGATGAGCACAAAGACTAAATTCTGTTCCTATCACCTGTGTCGCGCAACTCGTCATACTCGACATTCTAAAGTTAAGACCAAGCGGGCGATGCGCAGCGCACGTCGCTACTGGAACCTTCTCACGGCGCAGAAGCGCGATGATAATATCGGACCGGTGAGCATTCCATACATAGACTAAAATTCACTACATCGGCTCACAACAATTCCCAAGACATGAAAGTAGTTCCTAAGAATTCAAAACCTGCTACGAGAAAGCATGGAGGTTCCGAAGGCATCTTTTTTGTCGTCCGCCTGCCCAGAGGTTGGGAGTTGAAGTTTTGTTGCTTCGATCAGCACTCCGAATGCGACCATCCCGAATTCTGGGAGGAGCATGTCACACCGATGCTTGTAAACGCGTGGGCACCGCATTTGTTTACCGGCATCAATCGTGTAGAACGCCGACGAAACGAGCTGCGACTCAAATCAGAGATAGAGCTGCACTACGACGGTTTTCCGCGCGGTCGTGTGACTTGGGTTCAAGCGAGCAAGCAATTCATTGTCTATCATGGTGACAATTTGAAACCGGCAATGAAGGTGACTCGGCTTGCTGTCGAAGAAGCATTCGGGATTGCAGGTTGCTCGGCTTGGCAATTTGACGAACACGAGCAATGCTCTCTTTTCAGTGCTGAGGGCCTGCGCTCAGAGCTGCAACTTCGGGAGAACTGGAAGACCATCACCCCAAATTTCAATTGAACGCGACTGAATCGAATAAACGCTGACATCCATGCGCACGTTGATTATCCCTGACGTTCACAACCATACGCAGAACGCGGACCACTGGCTGCAAACACAGCACTACGATGGCGTCGTGTTTCTTGGCGATTACTTCGATGATTTTAACGACACACCGGGCGACGCAATTAACACAGCCCGGTGGTTGAGAGCCCGGATGGATTCACATGATGACATTTTTCTGCTCGGCAATCATGATGCTTCATACCTCTTTCCCGATTCACCAGAACTGGAATGCCCCGGCTTTACACGCCAGAAATCCCGCGTCATTCACGAAATCCTGCAGTCCCTGCATTGGGGGAGATTCCAACTCGCACACTTTGAACAGGGCTGGCTCATGAGCCATGCGGGGTTTCATCCGGAGTGGATGATGAAGCCCACCGTCAAAACAATCTTGGCCAGATGCAAAATGGCGATGAGTCTGGCGAAAAGCCGTGTCGTTGACCCCATTCTCGGCGCTGGTAAGGATCGTGGAGGCGAACAGAAAATCGGTGGGCCTCTCTGGATGGACTGGAAGAGCCTGATTCCCATCCTACACATCAATCAACTCGTCGGTCATACCCCAGACCGCGCAGTTCGCGAGAAGCACGTCGCTGAAAGCATGAACTACTGCATCGACGTTCAAAACGCAGCGGTTGCCGCGATCCTCTGCGACGGAAAGCTGACGCTCCTCTCAAAGAAATAAAGTTGACGGCACTACTTTTTTTTAATCCTCAACGCGTATGAACAACAATGACCTCTCCAATGAGCTTGAGTTGCACGTTGCCAAGTTGCACACGCACTGCATTGCCATCATCGGCGAGCCCGCAGAAACGAGCAAGTTGGTTCGCGAAGTTCTCAACAAGCTTCGATGCGACTATGATCACTTTGTGGATGCTTCCACTATGCTTTCCATAGAACAGCTTCACGATTATCGGCGGAGAAATGTTTGTGCATTGGCAGAAGGTGGACATGCGCCCACTTTTATGAGTGCGTTCCTATCCGCCAACGGGTTTGCTCAGATGCCAGCGGTCCTCGTCTTCGAGCATTTCAACAGCATTCCACCGTCAGACAGCTATTTTGTCAAATCGCTGGTAGATGCTAACAGCCGGGACAAAGAAGATAGATGTTACGACCGCTTGAAAACTGTCATCTTTATCCTTAGCCCGGTCGAATCTCCCAACGTTTTCGATTTAGACCATTCCATCCGAGGTTGTATCGGGGCCGTTATTTCAAGCTAAAATGCAGCATGAGCATCATGCTCACCGAGCATTAGAGTGAAAAGTCCTCAGCACCTACCCCAGCTCACATGACTGAACTTCAAGCACTTCGACTTCAGTTATTCAGTGATGCAACCGAGCTGTTTACTGGTTTGTCCAGCACACTCGACGCAGGTTCTAAAAGCGCAATTGTAGCTTTTCGTAGAGCTGATCAAACACCGGTATACACATGTCATTGGTTGGAATTCTGGATGGAGTGCACTGAACGCGGCAAACTTGGTCAAAGGCCTGACGGCATTTTGATGTTGCAGGATTGGGGAACGAAAGACACCGAAGGAGAATTGTTGGAAACTGCTAAACAGTTCATCACGGCTCGCACTGAAAAGTCTCCAGACACAAAAGCGGAACACGACCTAACCGTTGATAACCTTTTTGCCTGCGGGAAATGGGCCGACGCAATCACAACTGGACGGTGGCTCGTAATGAACGCCATTTGGGGTTTGCGAACATCCGGTGAGAGATGCGGCTATCTGGGAGCCCCTATCCATGCAACGGCCTTCTTGCTCTGGTCTCAGCTCGTCAAGCATTTTTCAAACGCGAGCAACCCTCCACTTAAGCTTATTGCGGCTGGTTCGTGGGCGGTTTTTGACAATGCTGCGATGAATTCAGTCAATTTAACTACTTATCTAGATAACTGGCTTGCTTGGGCTCTGAAGATTCTCAAGAAATCACCGCTAGCAAGTCATCCTTTGCTAATCGATGCCAACTTCACTTCAATTAAGGGAACTGTGTATTATGCTCCACATCCTGCCATTTGGAAAATAAAACAGGAGTGGATAGACCTCAAAGATGGGCCACCGCCAAAATAGACCAATGCGGGCGCAGGCGAATATCGGTGATGTTTCAATCCTCGTAGGAAACTTTGATGATCCGCTGAATGAACTATTTCACGCGCTCGTCGAGGATGCGCTTCCGGGGCAGAAAGTAAGGATGCATGTGCATTTTCATCTTGAACAAATTATGGAAGCAGCAAAAGCGAACAAGGTCGCTCTGTTTCTGCCCGTATTGAACAACATTGCGTTCGGCTCACGAGTAAAAAGTGAGCGCATCGGGAAAGCGCTAGCAGCCTGTCGGACTTTCCGCGCTACGGATTTTGAAATTGCGGGTTGAAGGAGGATGCCCGCGCGCTTCGTTTCGATTGATCACGACACCCCGATGCTCCTGCCGCCGGATTTGCGCGACTGGGTGCCGGAGGAT
>JBBRNC010000086.1:0-9233 GCA_038230495.1 Verrucomicrobiales bacterium | reverse complement strand
TCGCAATGCACGCTCGGCGGCCGGAGTGGCGTCACCAAAGATCTTCCCGCCGGACCCATGACTTACCTTGGTTTCCCTGCTGTTCCAGCGAAGGAAGAAATGCGGCGCGCGGCAGCGGTGCGGCGTCTCCCGCAACTGCTTGACCGCGTCAGGGATCTCGAAAAGAAATTGAAAATAAAGGACGGTGCCCCATGACACGCTATCGCTGCGACTGTGGTAATGTTCTTTTCTTCGAGAACTTCCAGTGCGTCAATTGCGGACATCTGGTCGGCTACGACACGGAACTTCAGACTATGGTCACGGTCAAACCGGGTGGCCCGCTGATCCGTTGCGCAAACAATCTGGCCTATGGCGTCTGCAACTGGCTGGTGACTGCCAACAGTGGCGATAAACAGTGCTTTGCCTGCCGCTTTAACCGCACGATTCCTGATGTCAGCAATCAGAGAAACGTGATGCTCTGGGGCCGGTTTGAAGCAGCTAAAAGAAGAATGCTAGCCTCACTTCTGTCACTGAAAATTCCTCTCGTATCAAAAGCGCATGATGCCACCTTCGGTCTGGCCTTTGATTTTGTCAGTGTGTTCGCTGACCCCAATGTCACCACTGGTCACTTCAACGGAGTCATAACCCTGAACATTGAGGAGGCTGATGACACCTACCGTGAGATTAACCGCGCGAACCTCGGCGAAAGCAGCAGAACTATTCTCGGACATCTGCGCCACGAGATGGGACACTATATCTGGCAGCGATGGATTGGTTGGCAGGCACCCGGCCCGTTATTGGAAGCTTCACGTTTTAGCTTTGGCGACGAGCGCATTGATTACGCTGGGGCCTTGGAACGATACTATCAGCAAGGCGCGGCCCCCGGCTGGGAAACAAATTACATCAGCGCCTATGCATCCTCTCACCCGTGGGAAGACTGGGCAGAGACATGTGCGCATTACCTCCAAATCAACGACGGACTGGATGCATTCGAGAACTTCGGCTGTATGCTTAGCGGCGATAATTTGCCGCCCGGGCCCAATCCCAATGATGCCGGACTTCTCCCGCCAATGCTGCCTCGTGATGCCGCGGAAGACGCTGCCTTTGCCGCGTGGCTGCAACGCTGGCTCGCCGTCTCATCAATGCTCAATGAAGTCTCCGCCAGCCTTGGGCAACCCTTGTTATATCCGTTTACTATATCCAATGTTGTGGCCAACAAGCTGCGGCTGATCCGTCATGTTTTGCGTTCGATAAACTTGAGTGGGCAAAGTGGCGCAGCCTGATGTAATTTAATTCCCAAATGGAAAAACTGTGAGCGAACCTAAGCCACCCAATCGCATCGCCTTTCTCGGTGACTATCCTCCGCGTCTCTGCGGGATTGCTACGTTCACACACGACCTGTGTGAAGCGGTGGCAGGCGCGGCGCCCAGTTCCAATTGCTTCGTCGGAGCGGTGAACGACCGCCTTGAGGGCTACCAGTATCCACTGCGCGTGAGGTTCCAGATGCAAGAGAAGGACCTGGATTCCTACCGTCGCGCGGCGGACTTTCTGAACTTTGACAATGCCGATGTGCTCTGTGTGCAGCACGAGTTCGGAATCTTTGGCGGACCTGCTGGAAGCCATCTGCTTTCACTGTTGAAAGAGGTGCGGATGCCGGTGGTGACGACGTTGCACACGGTGCTGCGCGAACCGAATGAGACGCAACGGACAGTAATGATGGAACTGATCCGGCGCAGTGACCGCATGGTGGTCATGGCGCACAAGGGCGCGGAGATTCTCCGCGAAACCTACGGAGTGCCCGATGCCAAAGTGGACCTCATCCCGCACGGCATTCCAGACATCCCATTGATGGATTCCGGCTTCTACAAAGAGCAGTTTGGTGTCGAGGGCCGCACCGTCTTGCTTACCTTTGGACTGCTCGGACCCGGCAAGGGCATCGAGCACGCCATTGAAGCACTTCCGGAAATCGTGCGTCATCATCCAGAGGTAGTTTATATCGTGCTCGGCGCCACACATCCGCATCTGGTCGCACGCGAGGGGGAGCGCTATCGTTTGGGCCTAGAACGGCTCGCTGAGAACCGCGGAGTGAAGGAGCATGTGATCTTCTACAACCAATTCGTATCCATTGAGGATCTCAAGGAGTTCATTGGAGCTACAGACATCTACGTTACGCCTTACCTTAACGAAGCACAGATCACCTCCGGCACACTGGCCTATGTCTTCGGCGCGGGCAAAGCAGTCGTCTCCACTCCCTACTGGCACGCACAGGAATTACTGGCCGATGGGCGTGGCGTTCTCGTGCCGTTCCGCAATCCGCAAGCCATTGCCAAAGGTGTTTGCGAATTGCTCGATGATCCGGCCCGGCTTGAGCACATGCGCCGCGATGCGCATCAGATGGGACGCGAGATGATCTGGCCCGCAGTGGCGCAGCGTTACCTCGAATCCTTCCAACATGCGCGCGCCGACCGCAAGGCCACGCCGCGCGCTGCGTTCGCGGGCTGGACGCTCGCCAGCAGGCCTTATGATCTGCCGCCGTTGCGGCTCGATCACATCGTGCGCATGAGCGACAGCACTGGCATCTACCAGCACGCCATTTTCAATGTGCCGAATTTCCACGAGGGTTACTGCACAGATGACAACGCGCGCGCCTTCATCTTGTGCAATCTTCTGGATGAACTCGGTGGCCAACCACCGGCGCAGAACTTGGAGAGCCTGGCCACTTCCTATCTCGCTTTTCTGGCGGCGGCTTTCAATCATGAAGCCAGACGCTTCCGCAATTTCATGAGCTTTGGCCGTGAGTGGTTGGAAGATTTCGGAAGCGAGGACAGCCATGCGCGTGCGCTCTGGGCTTTGGGCACTGGCGCAGGTCGCTCCCGCAATGAAGGGCATCGCCGCTTGTCCGCCCAGCTATTCGAACATGGGCTGCCCGTGGTGGAATCCTTCACATCGCCAAGAGCATGGACATTCACATTGCTGGGTATTCACGAATATCTGCGACGGCCCGCCACCGAGTCCAGTGTCATCGAGGTGCGCAAGGTTCTAACTGGTAAGCTTGTCGCGCTCTGGAAATCCTGCGCTACCGATGAATGGCCTTGGTTTGAGACCAGTGCCACCTACGACAATGCGCGCTTTTGTCAGGCACTCTTGCTCAGCGGCCAGTGGATGCCCAATCCCGAGGCTCAGGAAATCGGCCTCAAGTCCCTGAGCTGGCTGGCCTCGTTGCAGAAAACACAAGCAGGACATTTCCGCCCAATCGGCAGCAATGGCTTCTATGAAAGAGGCGGCTCCCGAGCCGACTTCGATCAACAGCCGATTGAAGCGCAGGCGATGGTTGCCGCCTGCCTCGAAGCCTTCCGCGCCACACGGGATGTGATGTGGTCACGTGAAGCGCAGCGTGCCTTTGAATGGTTCCTCGGACGCAACGATCTGAACACGCCGCTCTATGACTCCACCACCGGAGGATGCAGTGATGGGCTGCATCATGACCGAGTCAGTGAGAATCAAGGCGCAGAGTCGTCACTCGCATTTCACCTCTCCCTTGCCGAGATGAGTTACGCTGAACACCTCGCCTCGCCGCGCGCGTAAAATTTGGCAGTTCACTTTTAATTAAATCTTATTCGATATGCATAACATCAAAATTCATCACACCGGAATTTACTTCCGACCGAACAGCGCGCGGGTGCTCATCCGCCCGTTCATCCCAGGAGATTCCAGCCGCGTGGTGCACATCATCGGGCGCGCGCTCTCGCTCAGCGAAGCGGAGACAGAAGCAGAAGTTGCAGCTGCCTGCGATGACTTCTGCACCCGGCATGTGGACATCAAAAGCGTCTGGCTGCGTCACTACGAGAGCGTCAAGGCGCATGTCTTCAGTAGCAGACCGCTCTCCGAGGCACGCAAGCATTACATAGGCGCGCTCTTCTCCGGTGAATATGCCCTCGAATCCGCAGCGCTATTCAATCCTTCTATCGTTGCGCATCCCGATCAGTCGGGACTTTCTGAGGGCGATCTGCGTTTCATCATGAGCCTTCGCGCCACGGGTGAAGGTCATATCTCGTCCATTGAATTTCGCTCCGGTGTGATCCACAAGGACAATGGGATTGTCATGGATGACATCTCCCCTTTCGTCGTCGTGCCTGAAGTCGATTTGAATCCGACATATCGCAAAACTTCCTTCGTCAATAAAGTGGCTGAGATGGGCTTGGATCACGACTGGTGCCGCCAGATCATGGATGCACTTGGAACCACCTTCACCCGCGCTGAACTCGATCAGTCCATCCAGCGCGCCTCGCACGGAATGCGCCCGCTGAGTCGTGAACTCCAACGCATCGTTGAGCTGCTGCGCTGGCTGTCTGAATCCAACTACCAGATTGAGTTCCCCGCCCGTCTCAGCATGTCGGAGCGCATCATCTTCCCCGTCTCATCCAATGAGAGCAACGGCATCGAAGACGCCCGCTTTGTCCGCTTTGTCGATGACGACGGAACCGTCACCTATTACGCGACTTACACGGCATACAATGGGCGCTCCATCCTGCCTCAGTTCATCGAGACCACCGACTTCCGGCAGTTCCGCATGTTGACCTTAAACGGTCTCGCCGTGCAGAACAAAGGCATGGCCCTTTTTCCCCGTCTCATCAACGGCCATTACTACATGATCTCGCGTCAAGATGACGAAAACCTTTTTATCATGTCATCCGACAATCCCCACTACTGGAGCGATCCACGCGTGCTTCAGCGGCCCGGCAATCCGTGGGAATTAGTCAAGATCGGCAACTGTGGATCGCCCCTTGAAACCAAGGCTGGCTGGCTCGTCATCACCCACGGTGTCGGTCCCATGCGAAAGTATTGCATCGGCGCCATCCTCCTCGATCTGGAAGATCCGTCTAAGGTCATCGGCCATCTTGAAGAACCACTCCTGAAACCCGAAGGCAACGAACGCGAGGGCTATGTTCCGAACGTGGTTTACTCCTGCGGCTCCATGATTCATCAAGGGCGCCTGATCCTGCCTTACGGCCTGAGTGATTCCGCCTCCACCATCGTCACCATGGATTTGGATGAGGTTCTCGCCGCGCTTCAAGCATGAGATAAATGTTCGACTGGCTTTCCTTCACACCACTGCCCACCATTCAAAATTGGTGCGCACTGCAGGTTTCGAACCTGCGACCCCTGCCGTGTGAAGGCAATGCTCTACCACTGAGCTAAGCGCGCCCGGTTTTTGACGGGAGAATTAACTAACTCAACTCGAATAGTTTGCCAGCAAAAAAATGAAAAGGCCGGTGGCGAGTCATCGCGCACCGGCCTCCAATTGACGCCGTCACTAGGACGGCATCAGGCTATTTGTTGCACTTCTTGCACACTTCGCCTTTGGCTTCCGCCTCGACGCAGCAAGGGTGCTTGCATTTTTCGCTTTTCGCCTCCGCCTTGGCGCAGCAGGACCCTTCGGCATATTTTTTCTTCTCATCCGCGCCGAACGCAGCCATGGAAGTGATGAGTGAGACGACAGCGAACACACTGAGCAGTTTCTTCATATTAGTTTTTTGGTTTGTTAGTTTCTGCCCCACAGCCAGTGACCATCAAGGCATTTGCCCTGACCGCCATTATTTGCGGAACAAGCTGATCATAGCAATGAAGGCACCAGTATGTCTATGTTCTCTTGCAAGAATAATTTACCCTCAACTGCATCCGCAGGGAATTATGCAACGCACTCTTACTTCGTCCCATTTCTGCGAGACGCGCCAGAGAACCAAGACTCGTCTTTTTCTGGCACCTTAAGTTCAGCGCGCAGTTTCTGCAATTCAGCCTTCAATTCTTCAGTGATTTTCGCATATTCGGGATCGCCGAAGAAACTTTTCAATTCATGCGGGTCTTTCGCGCGATCATACAGCTCCCAGTAATCGACATCCGGCCCGTAGAAGCGCACTAGCTTGTATTGGTCGGTAACGACGCCGTAATGTGGCCGGACATGATGCGGTGATGGATACTCGTAATAGTGATAGTAAAAGCTCTTGCGCCAATCAGTAGGCGTTTTCCCTTCGAGCACAGGCTTGAGGCTGCGCCCTTGCATATCAGCGGGAACAGGAAGTCCCGCTGCGTCGAGAAAAGTTTCCGCAAAGTCCACGTTGGAAACGATGCTCTTGAACTCACTCCCTGGCTTCGTCACTCCGGGCCAGCGGATCATGAGCGGTGTGCGGAGTGACTCTTCAAATATCCAGCGTTTGTCGAACCATCCGTGTTCGCCCAAGTAAAATCCCTGATCGCTTGAGTAAACGACAATGGTATTCTCGGACAGACCCTCGTCATCGAGATACTTCAAGACGCGGCCCACATTCTCATCAACCGCCCTCACGCACGCCAGATAGTCGTGCATGTAACGCTGGTAGCGCCAGTGAACGAGGTCTTTGCCTTGAGGGTTTGCCTTGCGAAACGCTTCATTCCTTGGGCCATAATAGGCGTCCCACTGTTGTTTCTGTTCAGGATTGAGCTGCTTGGGCGCAACGAGTTTCATATCCAACTGGGTGATGGTTTTAGCCAGTGTCATATCTTGGTCTTTGACGGCCAGCCCACGGTTTTCATAGCCATCAAACAATGTCGATGGCTCGTCATAAACGCGGTCATTGTCAGCATTCAGAAAGCGCAGTGGCGGATCCCAACTACGATGGGGAGCCTTGTGCTGACACATTAGAAGAAAGGGCTTCGACTTATCGCGACCCTTGAGCCACTTGAGCGACTCGTCGCCGATGATGTCCGTGATGTAGCCCTCATGATTCACATGTTTCCCCATCTCAATCGTGGGCGGATTGTAATAGACCCCCTGCCCCGGCAGGATGTTCCAATAGTCAAACCCCGTGGGGTCGCTCTCCAGATGCCACTTGCCGATGATCGCCGTCTGATAGCCCGCAGCCTGCAAGATTTTTGGGAAAGTCGGCTGCGCTCCGTCGAACTTGCAGTTCGAGTTGTTCACGAAACCGTTGATGTGATTGTATTTGCCGGTCAGCACGCAAGCCCTGCTCGGCCCGCAGATGGAATTTGGCACCATGCAGCGGTCAAAGATCATCCCCTCGCGCCCGATGCGGTCGATGCTCGGAGTCTCGATCAACTTCCGCGCATCGCCATACGCACTAATGGCCTGATAGGCGTGGTCATCCGCGAAGATGAAGACAATGTTCGGCGGCTTCTTCTCCGCAGCCACTGTCGTAAACGTCCCGGCAATGATGAGTGCAAACAATAGCCTAGTGATGCGGAGCAATCGTGATTTCATAAGATGATAACGTGAATGGATGTGAAACTTTTCCCTAATCTTGTCATAAAAAGAAAGCCCGCCAGTTATCCTGACGGGCTTTTGAAATTCAAAATAGGTTTGTTGGCATTATTTCTTCAACAGATCGCGGATTTCCGTAAGCAGTTTCACGTCCTCAGGAATCGGCGGCGGCTCCGCAGGTTTCTCCGCCTCTTTTTTCTTGGCAATCGCGACGAGTTTGGTCATAGGCTTCAAGATCAAAAAGAATATAATTGATGCTGTGATGAGGAATGAAAGAACAGCATTGATCACCAGACCGACATCGAAATGCCAGATGTGCAGACTCACTTCCGGCTTACCACCTATTGCTCCAAGCAAGGGTGTCACAATGCCATCTGTAAACGCCTTCACAATTCCGCCGAAAGCAGCTCCAATCATTACGCCAACCGCGAGGTCAACCACGTTACCCTTCATGATGAAGGCCTTGAATTCGTCTGTGAGTTTTTTCATGGGCCTACTTGATAGCCATATCCGATCAATATGCCAAGGCAAATCTATTGAGCTTCATGCAGAATTCGCAGTGCATTCCGGCACGCTCGCGAACATTTTTGCGATCTGCTGCGGATACAGCCATCAAATCGCTGTGTTGAGCTTTTTCCGCGCCTTTGATTGGAGAACACCCAGGAAATTCGTGAACATAACGCAGCTCTCATACTCAGCCCGTTCTTCTTTCGTGAGCAATCTTTCATTCGCGCGACCAGCGAGCCAATCCATGCGTTCTGCCGCTTCAGGTGAAGCCTGCAGATCGACCAGTGACCTCAACGAAGGTGCATCAAGGCAATTCGTCACAGGAGACATTAGGGAATCCAAACTAGTAGCGACCATTCCGTAGCGAAGCACTTCCCACCTTGAATCGCAATCCCGTCCTTAACCCAAGTTCCGCAGTTCCGATGCCAAATTTTAGCGCCATCGTAGGGGCGGCCCTGAGCCGGCCCTCGGTTTTCTGCACTACATTTGCGTGGTCCCGCGCCCGGACATTTCGCTCAGGATGCGGTTGCGCGTGGGCAACTCGAGATCCAGGCGCGTGAGCAACTCGGCCACGCGCCGCTCTGGGCGGGCGACGGTGCGCACGGTCAGCTCGGCGCTGTTCTCGCCTCGCTTCACAGGGATGACCACGTCCATGCTTTTGATGGTGCTGATCTCGGCCACGAGCTTGCGGGCACAAGTCCCCAGACCTTTGCCGCTCATCCATTGCTCCAGCACGCGCCACTGTGCGAGCGCCAAAAAGCACACCAGGATGTGGGCTTCGACGCGTTCGGTCTTCTGATGATAGATGGGCCGCAGTTTCAGATCGCTCTTGGCAGTGCGGAATGCGGCTTCGGCCTGGGTGAGCTGGATATACCAGCGCCAAAGTTGCGCGGGGTCGCGCTCGGTGCAGTTGGTGCGCAGCAAATACGCGCCGTGATGCTGCTCGGTGCGCCGGCCTTTGTCCAGCGGGGTGGCGATGCTCAAGGCGACGGCGGACCCCTGGGCATCGCGCTGCACTTCCACGACGATGAGCTTGGAGGCGGCGGGATATTTGCCCTGCCAGCGCCCGATGCGTCGCCCGATCTTTTCCAGATCGCTCTCGGGCTTGCGGCGCAGCGCGGTGTCGATCTTCATGAGTTCGGCGCACAGGTGCTCGCTCTGCCGGGCGAGCATGGCGCGTTCTTTCTGTGCCCTCGCGCTGCTGCGGCACAGGACGTATTGCTCCTGCCCCTGGCCGTCGGGATGGGCGATGAGCCTCGCTTCCAGGCCGCTTTGCACTTCGCTCCAGCCCTCGGCATCGAGCATCTCCTTTTCAAACTCGCGCAACTGGCTCTTGGGCGTGCCCACTAGATAGCGTGCTTTGCGCTCGCGCAGGAAGGCGATGTTTTTCTCGCTGACCATGCCCCGGTCCATGACCCACACGCGCTGGGCCTGACCGTATTTTTCTTCCATGCTCCGCACGATCTCCTCGACGGTGGTCACGTCCGTGCGG
>JBBRNC010000085.1:0-9316 GCA_038230495.1 Verrucomicrobiales bacterium | reverse complement strand
TTCGACTAC
Organism: Verrucomicrobiales bacterium; assembly: GCA_038230495.1. Taxonomy (GTDB): domain Bacteria; phylum Verrucomicrobiota; class Verrucomicrobiia; order Verrucomicrobiales; family Verrucomicrobiaceae; genus VFKE01. The sequence continues at coordinate 9,307 of JBBRNC010000085.1, read as the reverse complement.
ATCGAGACCTTCTACAATCCAACGCGACTCCACAGCTCACTGGCATACCTATCACCTCTCGAATTCGAACTCTCTCTTCAACTCAACTAATTAACCCTATTATCGCTGTCCGCATTTTCGAAGAAAGATCAAAATGCGTGGATCACGCGTGGTCGCTGCCCCAGGCTTTGCCACAACGGGATATGAGCCAACAGCTCAGAATAATGCCTCAAGCTTTGCCCCAACGGGGTGCAATGTGATAGCCTAGGGCGACGCCCTAGGTGGAAAGTCGAAAATAATTCCCCGCCCTGATAGGGCGGAATCTTCAGAACCTTCGGGAGCGACGTGATTCGCCGAGTCGCGAGAGTGCGGGTTCGGTGCGGGCGGGGCTTCATTTGTTTTGCAGAAGTAACGATGACACCCTCCCTAGTTTTCCGCCAATCACTTCGCCGTTCAGAGCGTATTTTTGTTCATCATGACTTTAATCTGAGATTGCATTGAACTGACATTCGGAAACTGGCGAGTGGCAGCGAAACTGCCAAGTGAAAACGCTGGAATGATGAGGCCCATGAAGCATCGGTTTATCACCAAACAATTCCACATGCGACAAGCTGCTAACCAATCTGGATCAACGCGGCTGATCGTGTCGCAACTCGATCTCCACAGGTAAATCGAGCACCTGTTTTTGCGCCAGTAAGCGCTCACGCAGGGCGGGATACGGCAGATTTTGAACGGCGATATTCTGTTTCGCACTCATGGCCGCTGCGATGCCTGCGCTCTGTCCGAGGATCATCCAAGTTGGCTCCACACGGATAGAACAAATGCCAACATGCGTGCAGGAAAGTGCCACGGGCACGAGCAGGTTGTCGCACTCTGCTGCCTTAGGGAGTATGGCGCGATAGGGAATTTGATAGGGATAGCCGTGACCTTGCCCGTGCATACGCACTGGAATGATCGTGCCTTCATTCACAACCATGTCCTTCGTGCCGACTCGCTGGCAATCGTGCGAGTCGATGGGGAAAGATGACACGACGATGGAATCCTTCTTCTTCGGCTCATCCATAATGTCCTTTTGCGATACAACGTATTCGCCAATCATGCGCCGCCCCTCACGCACATAGAGCTGTGGCGACCAGTGATCGTAAGCGGCAAATTCATCACGGCAGAGTCCGAGCGCGGCCATTTGCTTCCGCAGCGCCTTCGGCACCATAGGGTCAGTCGTCAGGAATTGAAACATCTCCAAAATGTATTGCTTGTGTGACTCCCATATCTTCGCGCGATTGGCCTCATCCGACTCACACCAGCCATTGCAGGCACCGACGAGACCCATCGAAAACTGCTTTCCGATGCCATTATTTGCGTCGAATTTATTTCCCGGCAGCGGATACATATCCCAAAGCAGTTGCGGCTTTTTTTGCTCGGCAAAGTAACGCCGCAGCACTTCAAATCGCGCCGGGTCGTATTTGGCCGGTTTCGGAAACGGCACGCGGTTTGGCCCGTCTTTTGTCACACAGAGCCGGAAGCTGTAAACCATCACATTCTTGTCGCCCTCTTCCTCAACTCCCGCGTCTGTCGTCGTGATGAGTGGCAGCGGCTTACCATTAACATCGAGGCCAGAAATCGCCATCTTAGGCTTCGGATACTGCTTTCCTGCTAGCGATTCGCCAAACTTTTTTCGCCCCTCGCGACCAATCGTCCAACTCACGCCCGCTGCTGCCATCAAGTCACCCTCGTAGCTGCCATCCACAAACACCTTGGCGGTAAATTCGCCCGCGCTCGTAGCGATCTTTGTGATGTGCGCACCTTCTTTGCTCACCCGCTTCAGCTCATGCTTTGTCATCACTTTCACGCGGGCTTCATCCAACATTTCTTTCGTGATCTTTGCCGCCACATGAGGTTCGTATGTCCAGTGAGCATTATCCTTCACACTGACTTTGTAAGGCAGTGTAATACCTCGCTGCTGATAGTCCTTTTCGATACGTGTGTGCCATTCTTCAAAAAGACCCAGCACCGTGCTACGCACCGTTTGGTTCGAGTCGCTGAAACACAGCCCGCCCGTGTTCACGCCGCCGACATGATCCGTAGGATCCAGCAGAATGACGGAAGCTCCCTCCCGAGAAGCAGCAATCGCCGCACAAAATCCGCCTGGTGTGGCACCATATACAATCACATCCGCAGATGTTGGTTGCGTATCAGCAGCGTTCAGCGTGGTCGGTGTGACCAGAAGCAGGATGATGAGGAGCACGAGGACGAATTTCATGAATGGTCGCTACTCTAGTCATTTACGCCAGTCTGTCCTTCACGATGTTGCCGTGAACGTCCGTGAGGCGGTAATCACGGCCTTGGAAACGAAAAGTCAGCCGAGTGTGAGTAAGCCGTAGCGCGTGGGCGTGCATATACGGACGCTGCCGAGTGCGCGTCAGTGAAAGCGCATGCCTTCCCTTCCCGCGCGAGGAGGTCGAGATTCGGCGTCTTGAACTCGGTGCCTTCGCGATAGCACTTCGGCTGGCCGTAGCCCATGTCGTCGAAGAGGACAAAGATGATGTTGGGTCTTCGCTTTGACTCATCAGCAGCGTGGAGAGAGATCAGCGTAGCGAGCAGTATGCTTTGTAGGAGAATAAGTGTGAGTTTCATGATGGTATTGTATTCAGTCCCATTCGTCCGTGCGGAAGGGTGACGCGGGCAGGCCGGCTCCGTTGAAAAGGTTGCAATCCGGCCAGTCCTGCCACGCATAGCGAACGGCTACGGGCTTGACGATTTCGGGGCTGCTGACGATCACTGTGTCGCCGACGATCTTTGCAGTGGCTGGCTTCCACTGCTTGTCCTCGCCCGCGATCATGAAGCCGCGCAATTCGCCATTCTTCGCGACGAGTCCCTCGTCTGCATGCGTGAACTTCAGCATGACCTTGTCGCCCTTCACCTCATGACCTGCTGTCAGTGGACCGGATGTGCTCGGAACCTTTTTCCCATAAACTTCGCCCAGCGCCCACAGCGAGAGCCGCCGCCCGACTTCCTGTTTATTCTTCGGATGGATGTTCTTTTCCTCTCCGATATCGATGGTGATCGCCATGCCGGTCTTCGGTAGCTTCAGCGTCTTGAGCATCGCCTCGCGCACCAGCGGCCACTCTTTGTCCGGGGCCGAGAAATTTGGCAATTGCACCCATGCGAATGGAAACTCGTTGCCCCAGCGCTTCCGCCAATCGGTGATTAGGAGTGGGAGTTGGTTCTGATAGAGTTGCGCCTTTCCTGCCGCTGTGTTTGCCTCACCCTGATACCATAGTCCGCCGCGAATCGCATACGGGATGAGCGGTGCGATCTTGCCGTCGAATAGCCCACCGACTCCGCCTTTGCTCTCACGCTTGGCAGCCGCTCCTTGTGGGTTTTTTGGGGTGGGATTATCTGCCGCTGGTTTCGGTTTCGCGGCTGCTTTCGCATTATCTGGCGACGCTTGCTGCGCCTCGGGAGCAATCCATGACTCGATGGGCGTGCCACCGACGGACGAATTGATCAGCCCAGTGGGAACGCCGAGCACCTTGTGGATTTCGCGTCCGAAGAAATAGAGCGTTGCAGAAAAACTACCGATCGTCCCCGGCGCGCACACGACCCACGAGCCTGTGCAATCCTCCTCTGCCTTGGCTGAAGGACCCGAAGAGACCGTGAACATCCGCACCCGCGGAAGATTTGCAGTGGTCTTCTCTTTCTCGAAGTCATTCGCCTGGTTCACCCGCAGCGCCATGTTCGATTGCCCGGAGCCGAGCCAGACTTCGCCGACGAGGACGTCTTTTACTGTTAATGTGTTCTTTCCCTTCACCGTGAGTTCCTGTGACTTCGCATCGGCTTTCAGCGCGTCGAGCTTCACCATCCATTTTCCATTTGCATCTGGCATCGCGGATTTCTTCTGCCCGGCAAACGAAACCTCCACCTTTTCCCCCGCATCGGCCCAGCCCCATATCGGAACTGTGGCGCCGCTCAAGAGCACGGCGTGGTCGGAAAAAATGGCGGGGAGTTTCACATCCGCACGCGCTGTGGACGCGAGGACTGTTAGTGAGAGGAGGAGGATAGAAGTGCATTTCATGGTTGTTATATTTCTAATTGGTTTTGTGGCTGCTGACTTAATAAGTCGAGCAGGCTGACTAACAGACTAAAGGCGCGATTTTCTGTTTCATGGACGGCTTTTCTTGGCGGTTCTGATTTCAGCGAGTTTGGAGGACATTTCCGCTACGATATCAGAATGCGCGGCGGCAATGTTTTTGGTTTCACTCAGGTCATCGTCAAGATTGTAGAGCTCGCCAATGGCAGGCGGGAGGTCTTTCGCGGCAACGGCCTCGGAAGGTCTTTCAGGTATGTCCTTCTTGTTCTGCGCGGCTTTCCCGCCAGCGTGACCCGGAATGAATTTCCATTGCCCATGACGCAGGGCCAGCACTGAGCCACCGTTTTCTTGTTCGATGAGATAGTCACGACAAGGAGTGTCGGTTTTCTGGCCAAGCAATGCGGGAAGAACGTTGAAGCTGTCGGGGCCATCGGCGGGGGCGAGTTTCTGGCCAGTAAGCGCAGCGAAACTAGCCAGCATATCCACTTGGCAGACCAAGGCATCGGACACGCCGGGATGGATGCGGCCCGGCCAGCGGACGATCATCGGCAGGCGGGTGCCGCCTTCCCAGAGGGTGCCTTTGGTGCCGCGTAAGACACCATTGAAATTGTGGCCGTTGACGGCTTCGATGGAGCCGATGCCGTGCTCCGCATCTGGGCCGTTGTTGTCGAGGATGCCGCCGTTGTCGCTGGTTAGAATGACCAGCGTCTTATCGGACAATTTCAACTCGTCGAGTTTCGCGAGCACCTGACCGACGGTCCAATCGAACTCCACGATTGTGTCACCTCGAACGCCGCACTGGCTCTTGCCGCGGAACTGTGGGTTCGGCACGCGCGGGACGTGGATGTTGTGGGTGGCGACTTCGAGGAAGAACGGTTCACCTTTGTGCTGTTCGATGAACGCACAGCTTTTCGCCGCGATGACGGTGGAGATATTTTCGTCGTCCCAGAGCGCGGCTTTGCCACCTTTCTGTTCCCCGATGCGCGGGATGCCGTTGATGAATGAGCGGGGCGCGCCGCGTCCAACAGAATAGTCGAGCGTGATTGGGTCAGCGGGATCAAGTTTGACGACGCGGTGGTTTTCGACCCAGACACAGGGGACGCGGTCACCAGTGGCGGGCATGATCCATGCGTAGTCGAACCCGATCTCTAACGGGCCGGGCTTAATGTCGTGATTGTAATCGGTGGGTGTGGTGCCAAGACCAAGGTGCCATTTGCCGACGATGCCCGTGCTGTAGCCGACATGTTTCAGTAGCGTTGGAACGGTGGTGCGCTGAGTGTCGATGAGCAGACCTTCGACACCACTGGCGATGCCGGTGCCTTTTTTACGGAAGGCATATTCGCCGGTTAGAAAAGCATAACGGGATGGCGTGCAGACGGACGCCATCGAATGGGCATCGGTCATGCGTAGTCCTTGCGCGGCAAGTCGATCTATGTTGGGCGTCTGAACTTTCGTCGCACCGTAGCAACCGAAGTCGCCGTAGCCGATATCGTCGGCGATGATGAAGATGATGTTCGGCTTGTCGGCTGCGGCAGCAAAAGCTTGGACGCTGAGGAACAGGAGAGTTAGTAGGGTAGTCTCCATAAGTGGTCGTTTTTTGCGTTCATTTTAGGATTAAAATTTTTTGGGCTGTGGGGAGGAAAGAAGATTCAGGTTGTAATCTGTAACTATTTAAAATTGTCTTTCGCCTGTGGTTTTTCCAAATTCTTGGGAATCGGCAACGGAAGATAATCGAAATCGAGGATCATTTTTTCCTGCATCGCCTCCTTCAATTCGAGTTCGACATCAGCGAGTTCCTTGCTGCCGTGCAAATTGTGAAGCTCGTTCGGATCTTTCTCGAGATCAAATAGCTCATAGACTGCACGCGGTGACTTGAAATATAGCTGCTCGAATTCGGCGGAGAGCCGCCGCTCGTCGTGCGCCTTGGTCATGTCCCTCCAACTAGGATTGGAAGAGCTGTCCACTGGCGTGTAGCGGATGTTCGGGGTGACGTTGTAGATGAGCTTGTATTTCGCGCTGCGGGCACAGCGGCTGTAGTCCACCCCGCTGGAGGTCGTGGTTTCGGTGAAGGTCGCGTCGCCGTGTGGGCCGCGCTCGCCGAAGATGTATTTGCGCTCCGTTGGAAATTTCTCCCCTCGCAGTAGCGGTAGAAAGCTGACGCCGCTGATCCGCGAGGGAACGGGAAGCCCCGCGACTTCGAGGCAGGTCGGCGCGATGTCCTCGCCGGAAATCAACGCGCGTGAATCACCACCGGGTTTGATCACGCCGGGCCACCACGCAATCAGTGGAACGTTCAAGCCCGGATCATGGAGACAGCCCTTGCCACTCGGAAAAGCGAAGCCGTTGTCCCCCATGAAAATCACGAGTGTGTTTTCGAGACCCGCGCGAGCCTTGACGATGTCGAGCACGGTCTGGAAATCGCCGTCGGCGTGCTCGATTTCCCCCTCGTATTGCGAAAGATCGCGGCGGACGCCCGGCAAATCGGGAAGATAACCGGGCACACGAAGGGTTGCAGAATCGGGCGGGTTTTTCCCCGTGTCCCACGGATGATGCGGGTCGTTGAAATTCACCCACAGAAAATACGGCTTGTCCTTAGGCCGCTTGTCGAAAAATTCCTTCATCCGAGCAGGTGCCATCTGTTGGTTCGAGGCATCCACATAATCAAAACGCTCCCTGAACGTGGCCAGCATGTGCTCATTGAAAACTTTTCTGCTGATCTCCGGGCCACCGGGTGATCCATCCAAGTGATAGTTCCGGCCAAGCACGCCGACGTAATAACCCGCGTCCCGGCGGAGAATCTCTGGGAACGTGACTTCATCGTGCGGCAGCGGCGAACTGAACCGCGTGATGCGACACGCCACCGGCGAGCGGCCCGTCATGATCGAGGCGCGCGATGGCACGCACTGCGGCGCGGACGTGAACATACGATGAAACTTTACACCCTTCGACGCGAAGCGATCAAGGTTCGGCGTTTTCATTTCGGTCATGCCGTAGCAATGCAGGAACGGATAACTATGATCATCCGAAAGCACGAAAACGATGTTAGGCTTAGCCGACGCGTCAGCCGCAGACAACACGGAGTTAAGTGCGAGCACGGCCAGCGTGAGTAAAAGATTGATATATTTCATGGCTCTATATATGGGTTGCTTGTCAGTTGGTGTCGTCCGAGTCCGAGTCCGAGTCTTTGGCTTTCTTGCCTTAGCCTTTGGAACCCGTGGCGGCCGGATTGTAGATGGGATTCGCCACCGTTGCGAGCGTTTCGATGGTCGCCTTGAGTCACGCGAGCAAGTCGTCCAACAGCTCATCACGCTTGGCTGAAATGCTGTTGGCGAGATCATGCCGCTCCCCGAGGTCATCAGCGAAGATCAGGACGATGTTGGGCTTCATAGCTGTGGCGGCAAAAGCATGGGCGCAGAGAAGTAGGAGGGTTAACAGGGAGGTCTTCACAACTGGCCGTTTTTGCGTGCAGGTTTATTTGTCCTTCTTTTTCTTCTTCCCCTCGCCTTGCTTCTGCGCGTCGGCTTTCTTCAAAATATCCACGGTCACGTCGTTTTTCATGGTGGGGCCAGGCGTGCTGCGGCCATCGGTAACGTATTTTTCCAGCAGCGCGGTGAGCTTGGACACAATCTCCGGATGCTGCGCGTATTCGTTCGAGCGCTCGCCGACATCCTTGCTCATGTCGTAAAGCTGACCGGGGGTTTCGACTTTGTCGCCTTTGCTCCAGCCGCCGGAATCTTTGCATAGTTCCAGTTTCCACGAGCCTTGGCGGATGGCGAAAATTCCGCTGATGGAATGGTGCACCACCGCCTCGCGCACCGGTTCCTTCGCAGTGCCGAGCAGCACCGGCAGAATGCTGACACTGTCCTCGCCTGCATTGTCTGGAAGTTTCGCACCGACGATTTCCGCGCTGGTGGCCATCAGGTCAGCCAAGCAAGTGATTTGGTCGGTGCGGCTCCCGGCTTTAATCTTGGCAGGCCAGCGAACGATGAACGGGATGCGGTGTCCGCCATCCCAGATATCCGCCTTGTAGCCGCGCCGCAGTTCGCTGGGGAAATGTCCTTTGCTCTCGAGTTCATCGACCTTGGCCGCTGGCGAACAGCCGTTGTCGCTGGTGAAAAATATGAGTGTGTTGTCGGCGATGCCTGATTTGTCCAGCGCGGCGAGCACTTCGCCCACCGCCCAATCGGTTTCCATCACGAAATCGCCATAGTCGCTCAGGCCGCTTTTGCCCTGCCATTCCTTGGTGGGCAAGATCGGCGTGTGCGGTGAGTTCAGTGGCAGATAGAGGAAAAACGGCGCGGATTCTTTCGACTTCGCAGTGATGTATTCCGCCGCTTTCTTCGCCAGCTTGGGCAGCACATCCTTGGCCTCAAAGCTCGGCGCGGCGGCACCTGTGCGCTGGAACTTTTTTTCAACCGTGGGGGCCTCGGTGAAGTGGTCGTTTTCGATGAAGGCGAACGGCGGCATGTCGAGCGATGCGCTGATACCGAAGTAGGAATCGAAGCCGCGCGTTGTCGGGCCATCGCCGACCAGTGCGTTGGGATTCTTTTGGTCAATCGTCATGCCGAGATGCCACTTGCCGATGCACGCCGTAGCGTAACCATGTTGCTTGAGTAGGGCTGGCACTGTGAGTCTATCCTTTGCGATGAGCGGTTCACTGTATCCATTCAGCACGCCCTTTTGCAGATGCGTGCGCCAGTTGTAACGCCCGGTCATGATGCCATAGCGCGTCGGCGAGCAGACGGAAGAACTCGAATGTGCCTCGGTGAAAATCATTCCACCTGCCGCGAGTCGGTCAATGTACGGCGTGGCGATCTTGCTGCGATCACCGCCGAGACATTTCACATCCCCGTAGCCGAGATCATCGCAAAGTATGTAGATGATGTTGGGCTTGGCCTTGTCAGCGGCGTGGAGCAAGGTCAGTGAAGCAAGGAAAAAGGCGGTGACTATGACGAGCACCGTTTTGATTGTTCTGGGTTGTTTCATGTCAGGATGCCTTTGACGACATGCGCTTCTTCTACACCGGTAAGTTTCACGTTGAGTCCGCGGAACTTGTGAGTGAAGCGACCGTGATCGATGCCGAGGCAATGTAGAATTGTGGCGTGCAGGTCGCGGATGTGGACGGGGTTCTCAGCGATGTTGTAGCAGAAGTCATCGGTGGATCCGTATTCCATGCCGCCTTTGATCCCGCCGCCTGCGAGCCAGACGGTGAAGCTGCGCCCGTGATGGTCGCGGCCC
>JBBRNC010000084.1:0-9487 GCA_038230495.1 Verrucomicrobiales bacterium | reverse complement strand
GCATCCTGGCCTATTATCCTCATCGCATCACTTCGGCGGCTATCGAGTCCATCAACGGCATCATCCAAACCGCGCGCCGCCGAGCCCGCGGCTTCCGCAACTTCGAGAATCTAAAAGCCATCTGCTATTGGATGGCAGGCCACCTTGACCTCCAAATCCCTTCAGCTTTTACCCATTCCGACTAGCGAAGCGCCTTCATTTCTGGAACTGCGGGAAGGCTCCTCATGTTTTGCTATCTCCTTTTTGATTACTTCAGGGCTGTGATGATGTTTGTCTTTTTTGTGGTCATCTGCTTTTTCCTTCTTTTTATCTTTATCATCTTTATCATTATCTTTTGCCAGCGCGTGACCGGCAGGGATAGCCATAAGTGATGCGGATAGAGCCGATATGCGGAGGTATCGACAGAGTGTTTGTAGGGTCGTTTTCATAGAGGTATATCGGTTACAGATTAGGTGAGACGATACTACGGTCACAATATTCAGATTGTATATGGGGTAAAGACCCCATCCATGGAGCCGAATAAATTTACGACCTTCAAGTTCCTAATTGTCTGATCGTGCATCCTTTGGCTTTGAGCAGTTCCAGCACGCCGGCTTTCCCGCCAAGATGTCCGGCGCCAATGAGCACCATGACATGCCCGCCATCCGTCAGATGTTGCATGATCGGATCAATCCATGCCTGATTGCGTTTATGGAGAAAATCTTCTATTAATTCCGGAAATTTGTCAGCATCGCGGAACATGATTTCTTGCAGCTTCACCAGATTGCCGCTGCGCCATGCGGCCAGCAGTTCATCGTAATTCTTCTGCATGGAGACGGCTTCGTCGAGTGTTTGCAGTAGGAGCTGCTCTTGAAGCTTGTCCGATAGACCAGAAAAAAGGCCCAACTGATATTCCACTGTTTCGAGTCCCACGCCCGACTTGCCATCTTTGGTGGCGCGTTTCTCAAACCAAGTGTCCAGCCCACGGTCGGAGACTGCGCCCAGCGCCTGATATTCCAATGATGCGATGATGAGTGAAAGATACCAAGGGCGATATCCATTGATCGTAGCCGCTGGGATTTTTTTCTTTTCCGCCCAACTAAGCACTTGCTTCAATGTATCTGGCGCAATGTGACTGCTCAGATCGTCCTTACCGGGAAAGGATCCCATTTTTTGCATTCGTTGCGCAACCTCGTTTCCGCCGTCGCTTCCCGGAGGAAGTTCATACACCATTTTTTTACTGTCGATGTAGGCCTGCTCAAAAACATCCGGCAGTGGATAATCCTTCTCGCGTAACAAATGAATCGTGCCTGCGAGATAGATGCGGTTCCCGTCCTTCTCAGCAATCCAGACTGAAGATGGCCCATCGGTCTTCGGTTTGTCTTCGGCGAAACTAGCCCATGCTGCTGATAACCCTAGTAGAGTAAGAGCACATGCTTTGGTCAGATTGATCTGGTTTCGACGCACCCGCAGATGATAACAGGGAATGTTAGAAGCACACCCGTATTTCGCGCCTGAATTTCAGCAGCCGCGCGATCAGATCGTGCGCCGTTTACGCTTGAAGTGAAGCTGCGCGACGGACTTGGCGATCATCGCTTCGACGGAGGCGATTTCTTCTGCGCCGAGGTCGGCTTCTTTCATGCGGGCTTCGGCGCGAGCCAGAGCTTCCTGAACATTGGTTTCATCAATGGCCGACTCATTCATGGCTAGATCGGTCAGGACTCGCACGGTAGAACCAGTGACTTCGACCAAACCTTCGCCGACAACAAATTCTTCGGTCTTACCACCGCGCACGAACCGAAGTTCGCCGGGCTTAAGCATCGTCACCAAGGGCGCGTGCGCAGGCAACACGCCCATCTCTCCCTCGGTGCCGGGAAGGACAACGCTGTCCACGTCGTCTGAAAAGACGCGGGACTCAGGAGTGACGATTTCGAGCTTGAGGGGCATAAGTGGTTATTTGCTATGTGTTATTGGTTATGAAACCGTTACTTCTTTGGAACCACCGCCCATAGCTCATAACTCATAACCCAAATTCCATAACTAGGATTTACTAACCGTATCGATGCTGCCTTTCATATAGAAGTTGGCTTCGGGGACGCTGTCGTGTTTGCCGTCGAGAATTTCGGCGAAGCCTTTGACGGTGTCCTTGACGGAAACATAAACGCCGGGGCTGCCAGTGAAAACTTCGGCCACAGCGAAGGGCTGGCTGAGGAAGCGCTGGAGTTTGCGAGCGCGATAGACGGTGAGTTTGTCGTCGTCGTTGAGTTCGTCCATGCCAAGAATGGCGATGATGTCCTGCAAATCTTTGTAGCGCTGAAGCACGCGCTGAACACCGCGAGCAACACGATAATGTTCTTCACCGACGACATCTGGAGCGAGTGCCTTGGAGGTGGACGAAAGGGGATCAACGGCAGGATAGATGCCGAGTTCGGCCAGCGAACGCTCCAGCACGACGGTGGAGTCAAGGTGCGCGAAGGTGTTGGCTGGAGCGGGGTCAGTCAAGTCATCCGCAGGAACGTAAACGGCCTGGAACGAAGTGATGGAACCTTGCTTAGTGGAAGTGATTCGTTCCTGCATCGCGCCCATTTCTGCGGCGAGAGTTGGCTGATAACCCACAGCGGACGGTGTGCGGCCCAGAAGTGCGGACACTTCAGAACCGGCCTGCGAGAAACGGAAGACGTTGTCGATGAACATGAGCACGTCCTGATTCTTCTCATCACGGAAGTATTCCGCCATCGAGAGCGCGGAAAGGGCAACGCGGAGACGCGCGCCGGGAGGTTCGTTCATCTGACCGTAAACGAGCGCAACCTTCGATCCTTCTTTGAGAACGGGGCGGCCTTTGTCGTCGATTTTCGTCGTGGTCTCAGGTTTGCCGTCTTTGCCCATCACTGGCTTGCCTTCTTTGTCGAGCACTGGATCTCTTTCGGTAGCGATAACGCCGGACTCGATCATTTCCCAATAAAGGTCATTACCTTCACGAGTTCTTTCACCGACACCGGCGAACACGGAGTAACCGCCGTGGCCTTTGGCGATGTTATTGATGAGTTCCATGATGACGACGGTCTTGCCGACGCCAGCACCACCGAACGCTCCAACCTTGCCGCCCTTAGTGAAGGGGCAGATCAAGTCGATAACTTTGATGCCAGTTTCAAGAATCTGTGCGGAAGGATCCTGATCGACGAGCTTTGGCGCAGGGCGGTGAATCGGATAACGCTTCTCCACTTTCGGCGGGGCTTGGTCATCTACGGGATCGCCAGTGACATTGAAGATACGACCGAGAACAGCCTCACCAACTGGGACAGTGATCGGTGCGCCAGTGTCGGTGACATTCATACCACGCTTCAAGCCGTCGGTGGATGTCATGGCCAAACTGCGAACCCAGCCGTCGCCCATGTGACTCTGCACTTCGCAAACCAATCGAGTGGCTTTGCCAAGCATGTCGTAGTTGATCTCCAGCGCGTTGTAGATTTCTGGCAGCTTGCCGGTTGCGGAGAAGTCCACATCCACCACGGGGCCGATGACTTGAACGATTTTGCCGATGTTACTCATAAGATTAGAAAATTGGAGATGGGAGATTGGACTTATCCAAGCGCCATTTTGGCGGTGGTAATTTCGAGGAGTTCGTTAGTGATCGCGGCCTGGCGCACTTTGTTGTATTCGAGAGTGAGATCTTTGATCATGCCCTTCGCGTTGTCGGTGGCGTTCTTCATGGCGACCATACGACTGGAGTGTTCGGAAGCGCGCGCTTCAAGAACCATCTGATAAAGCGTGTAAGACACGTAATCAGGCATGGCCTTCTCAAGCACCTGTGTGGGGCCGGGTTCAAAGGAGTATTGCGGAGTTACTGCGGCGGCATTATCTGCGATCTCGCCTTTAACTGGCTCATCAAAAGATTGCTTGCCGCCCAACTTCACGTGATCGACGGGCAACAGTGTCTCCACGACGGGAACTTGCGTGACGGTGTTGACGTAATTGTTGAACGCGACTTTGACAGTCTTGTAGTCGCCGCTGAGGAAGCGATCTTGAATGAGCTTTGATACCGGACGAACTTGGGCAAAGTGCGCGGGATCGGCAATCGGGAAATCTGCTGTTAGATTGCGTTTTAAGCGGCTAAGCGCCTGAGCACCTTTGCGTCCGATGGTGATGAAATCCGTTTCGCCATCGGCTGCGAGAATGACTTTCTTCAACAAGTTCGTATTAAGACCGCCGCACAATCCTTTGTCAGTTGTGATGACTAGAATGAGCGTCTTGCTGCCCTTGCCTTCGGAGAAAAATGGATGAGCATCTTTTTCGATGTGCTCGCGCAAACCGACCAAAATCTTGTTAAACATGTCCGAGGACGGACGGCGATTCGTGGCCTGATCCTGCGCCTTCTTCATCTTAGCAGACGCGACAAGCTGCATGGCCTTGGTAATCTGGGCCGTGCTTTTGACCGACTTAATGCGTCGGCGAATGTCGCGTGTTGAAGGCATCTATTATGAAAGGATGAGGGCGGAACGATGAAGAAGAAAATTACTTCCAGCTGGTCTTGAAGTCTTCGAGCGCGGTCTTGAGATCGGCTTCGACGTTGTCGAGAGACTTCTCGTTGCCGAGCTTGTCCATGAGAGCTTCTTTACGGGTGTTGAGGAATTCTTCGAGCTTGGCTTGGCACTCGCGGATGCGATCAACCGGCACATTGTCGAAGTAACCCTTCTGCATCGCGTAAAGCGAGGCGACCATGATCGGCAGACTCTTCGGAAGATATTGCTGCTGCTTGAAGAGTTCTACGATGCGAGCACCGCGGTCGAGCTTGGCTTTAGTTGCGGCATCAAGGTCGGAACCGAATTGCGCGAACGCCTGCAACTCACGGAACTGCGCGAGGTCGAGTTTCGTGGTGCCGGAGACTTTCTTGATGGCTTTCGTCTGCGCGGCGGAACCGACACGCGAAACTGAAAGACCGACGGAGATGGCAGGACGGACACCTTGATAAAACAAATCGGTCTCAAGGAAAATCTGACCGTCAGTGATGGAGATCACGTTCGTTGGAATGTAAGCGGAAACGTCACCGGCTTGGGTTTCGATGATCGGCAAAGCAGTCATAGAACCGCCGCCGTAGTTTTCATTCACACGCGCGGAACGTTCGAGTAAGCGGCTGTGAAGATAGAAAACGTCACCGGGATAGGCTTCACGACCGGAGGGGCGCTTGAGCACGAGGGAGACCTGACGATAGGCAACGGCCTGCTTGGACAAATCATCAAAGACGATCAGCACATCTTGACCCTGATCCATGAACCACTCGCCAATCGAGCAGCCGGAATAGGGTGCAAGGTATTGGTTCACTGCGCTGTCGGATGCGGAGGCGTTGACGATGACGGTGTATTCCATCGCGCCGGCGTCTTCGAGAATCTTGATGGTGCGCGCGACGCTGGATTGTTTCTGGCCGATGGAAACGTAGATGCAATAGAGTGGCTTGTGGCCCTGAAGCTTGCCCTGTTCGGCGGCTTTGTTTTGCTTGGCCTGCGAGATGATGGTGTCAATCGCGATGGTCGTCTTGCCCGTGGCGCGGTCGCCGATGATGAGTTCGCGTTGGCCGCGGCCAATTGGAATCATGGCGTCAATGGACATGATGCCGGTCTGCACGGGAACTGAAACTGATTTACGGGTGATGATGCCCGGCGCGATTTTCTCAACGGGATACTGGCCCTCAGCTTTAATTGCGCCTTTGCCGTCAATCGGTTCGCCCAGTGCGCTGACTACGCGACCGAGAAGGCTTTTGCCAACGGGAACAGAGAGGAGACGGCCTGTGGTTTTGACTTCGTCACCAGCCTTGATGGTTTCGCCGGAGCCGAGAAGCACGCAGCCGACTTCGGTTTCTTCGAGGTTCAGCGCGAGGCCGTAGAGACCGCCGGGGAACTCGATCATTTCGTTGAGCATGACATCGCTCAAGCCTTCGACTTTTGCCACGCCGTCGCCGATTTCGCGGACGATGCCGACATTGGATTTAGTGACGGAAGTCTTCAGACCTGCGATTTCAGTTTCGATTTCCTGGAGGATGCTGCTCATATCGTTTCGGATTTGGGATAAATAAAATTACGGGATCAAGCGAACCGTTCGCGGAGGGCCTGGAGTTTTGCGCGGACGCTGCCGTCCCACACATGGCTACCTACCTTCACGCGCAGGCCGCCGATGAGTTCGGGGTTGATGAAAAAGTCGAGCGAAAGGTCTTCGCCATATTTCTTTTGGAGATCGCGGCGGAGTTGATCTCTCCCCTCGAGGGAGAGTTCAGCTACGCTTTCGACAGTCGCGGTGCGCTTCTCGACTTCGAGGCGAATGAGGCGCTGGAAAGCGCTCAGAACAGCCTGATAATTTCTGGGCTTCGTCTCGCCGACGCGCTGGACGACGCGCTTCACACGCGTGTTGTGCATCCGGCCATTCACATCAAAGCACGCGCGGAAAAGCTGCCTTGCGGAGCGGAGAGCGTCTTTGCTGATTTTCATGGCCGGGATGGAAGATTAAAAATGGGTTACAAGGAAACCTGCGCGGCAGTCTCGTTGTTGATGCGAGTCTGGTCTTCGTTGGTCAGGACTTTTCCGGTCACGCGCGACGTGGTGTCCACCACCATGCGACCGAATTCGCGCTTGAGTTGGGCGAGTAATTGCTCCTGTTCCAAACGAGCGGCTTCGCGTGCTTTTGCGACAATGGCGGCGGCCTCAGCCTGAGCTTCCTCGCGTTTCTTGGCGGCGAGAGCAGCAGCGCCATCGCCTGCTTCTTTGACAAGGCGATTAGACTCGGCGTTAGCCTTATCCATAATGGCCCGTGCATTTTCATCAGCCGTAGCCAGGTCGCGAGCGATCTTTTCCAGCTTAGCCTCGCCATCAGCGATGCGCTTGCGGCGCGCTTCGAGCATGGCAACGATGGGGCCGAACGCGTAGCGGTTCAGCACAAAATAAATCACCACGAAGATAATAACCTGCGCGGTAATTTTCGGCCATTGAATGCCGAACTGCTTAATGAGATCGTCCATGATGCGAAGCGGGTTTAGTTAGAGTCGATGTAGCGGGCTACCGAAGCAGCCCGCCCGTGATTGAGATGAGCTATTACTTAGCAAGGAACAAGGCCATGACGCCGAGACCTTCTGCAAGTGCCATGGCGATAATGCCGATGACGAGGATGTTACCGAATGCGCCGGGGTTACGACCGACAGCTTCGACGGCTTTCGAGCCAGCAAGACCGACGCCGAGAGCGGCACCAAGGGCACCAAGGCCGCTGGCAATGTTTCCGGTGACGCCGTGAGCGATGGGGGCTAAGTGAGCAGGGTCCACGTTGGCGGCTGCGGCTTGAGCCATGGTCATGAGATCAATAATCATATGTTGTATTTTCTTTGTTTTGGTTGGTTTGCCCGCATCCACACGTTGCGCATGGTCCTACAGGAAATTGTTATCAGTGATGGCTGCCTTCTTCCTCTCCGTGGTCATCGTGCGTGGTAGAAAGCTGGATATAAACGGCGCAAAGAAGCGTGAAGACCATCGCTTGGAGCAATCCGACCAGCAGCTCCATGAAATAAAATGGAATGGGCAGCAGCACACTTCCGATAAAACTAAGCGGGGCACCCATGCCGTCCATCATGCCGCTCATGGCGTGAATCACACTCTCACCAGCATAGACGTTGCCATAGAGACGAACGGCCAGCGTGAGGGGGCGAATGGCGATGGAAACCAGTTCAATGAGTCCGACGAAAAGAAAGACCGCCGCCACAACCATACCCATGACTCCCTTGAGGCCGCCCTTGGGACCAAATGTGTGAACGATGAAACCCCACACGCCGATTTCTTTGATGGTGATGACCAGCCAGACTAGAAAGGCGGAAAGCGCGAGTCCGATAGTGAGATTCAAATCCGCAGTCGGTGGGCGAATCACCGCGTCCACCATGTCATGCTCCCCGGTGCCGATGGTGAGGAAGCCGGAACCATGTCCCCAGCCAATGGTTCCTACGCCAGGAAGAAGCCCGACCCAGTTCGATGCCAGAATGAAAATAAAGAGAGTTCCTAGCAGCGGGAATGCCTTGGGCGCGATTTTAGGCCCGACAATGGACTCCACGCGCCCATATAAAAATTCCACCAACATTTCAAACATGTTCTGCGCGGAAAGTGCGCTGGCCGGAACCAGTTGCATGTTTGCCGTTGCGCGCCGCGCGAAAAAGAGTAGCCCAAAAAGAACCAATACCGCCACCGCGATGGAGCTAGTCAGAAATGGTAGAAAGCCTGAACCGCCAAACAGCGGTCTAGCATCGGGACTAACCGAGGCCAAAAATACAGGCAAATGTGTCATCGAAATAGACATGAGGGAAGGCGGGCGCAGAAACGGGGGCTAACTTTATACTCAGTGCTAGAAATGGGCGCAAGGTCTATTTGTGAAAAATTTCACAAAGTCCGTTTATGCTGATGACGTGTTAAATTTTCAGATGTGCCCCGCGCCCGGCTCATAAGTTGTGAACTCAACACTTGCATCCGCCTCACAACTCGTCAATTTATGCGCTCTCAAACGCGCGGGTAGCTCAGCGGTAGAGCGGCTCGTTTACACCGAGTTGGTCGGGGGTTCGATCCCCTCCCCGCGCACCACGTTCATTATCAATAAATTAGCCCTTAAATGGGGGTGATTTTGAGCCGATTGGGAACATAGTGGGAACAAATCCATCACGGTGTGTCAATGTGCTCCGTTGTCTGGAATCTCCACCTTCCTGCCACAATGGGGCGTGACAGCAAGCAGGGAATGACTGAACATATAGTTCTATCCTCTAGGCATTGCCAACCTCTCCCACCACACCCCTCTCTAGGGGAAAGCGGTTCATGTGGACGCCATATCTCAA
The DNA here is from genome assembly GCA_038230495.1 of Verrucomicrobiales bacterium. Lineage (GTDB taxonomy): Bacteria > Verrucomicrobiota > Verrucomicrobiia > Verrucomicrobiales > Verrucomicrobiaceae > VFKE01. The sequence goes on along the minus strand of JBBRNC010000084.1, from coordinate 663 downwards.
TCAACAACAAAAAATATGGATGAAAATTTGGTCGAACTTGAAGTGCCCCCACGACACGGCTGATCTTCTATGCTGGGAAACCTAGACTGCTTATACCCATTCCGATGAAGAAAAAAAATTTGGGAACCAAAAACCGGCCTGTATTAAGCGAAGATCATGCACCAGTGCAGAGATATTACCCTTCGGCGACTGAACGCTTTTTCTGTGAACCTTGGGCAGAAGACCAAGATTTTAGGGGGCTTCAGAAGCGGAGAAATGAAATCAAAAAAATGGAACGTGCATGGATTTCCGCCATCGAAGCCTGTGGACGTTCATGGAAAGACCCGGCGGAAGATTTGCAACTCGTTCGCTGCGCTGATGAGTTAGAATCGGAGGAGATAACCGCAGCCGTGCTCTGGGAAACCTTGAGGCATCTTTACTACTGCGATAAGTTTCCACAGATTTGCAAGAATTTGGTGATGTATGGACACCACGAATGGGCAATCATAGATGACACTGTCTTGATAAATGGCGAAAGATGGGTGGTTCCAAATTCAAGCGAGGTGATGCGTTTTTTTGATAGTCGCTACTTCCCTGTGTGCCGATGGCTACAACTACCTTCGAGCGAAAGATTGTCCATTGCCGCGTCTCTTAACTGGAAACTTGCACCAAAGATGCGGCTTT
>JBBRNC010000083.1:0-9887 GCA_038230495.1 Verrucomicrobiales bacterium | reverse complement strand
GGCGTGCGCTTCAACTCTGGGCGCTCGGCGTTCACGGCAGCGATCATGGCGTGGACGACTTCGATGTTCTTCATCTCGCACTTGCCGCCAATATTATACGTCTCGCCGATTTCTCCCTTGATAAGAGCCAACGTCAGGCCCCGGCAATGATCCTCGACGTAGAGCCAGTCGCGCACATTCGAGCCGTCGCCATAAACGGGAAGCTTCTCGCCGCGCAGGATTTTTTGGATCATCAGCGGCATGAGTTTTTCCGGGAATTGGAACGGGCCGTAGTTGTTCGAGCAATTCGTCGTGACCACGGGAAGATGAAAGGTGTGAATGTAAGCGCGGGCGAGATGGTCGCTGCCGGCCTTGCTCGCGGAATACGGGCTGTTCGGCGCATATGGCGTGGTCTCGCTGAACGCGGGGTCGTTGGGGCCGAGTGAACCGAAGACTTCATCAGTGGAGACATGCAGAAAACGGAAATCTTTCTTCCCGGCGGCGCTGCGTTCCTGATGCCAGACGCGCGCGGTGTCGAGCAAGCGGAAGGTGCCGACGAAGTTGGTCATGATGAATTGCTCCGGCGAATCAATGGAACGATCCACATGCGACTCGGCAGCGAGGTGCATCACAGCATTGATGTCGTGCTCGCGAAACAAATACGAAACCAACTCCGCGTTCTGAATGTCGCCCTGCACGAAGACGTGACGCGCATCGCCTTTCAGGGCGTCGAGGCTGGAGAGGTTCCCGGCGTAGGTAAGCTTGTCGAGATTGACCACCCGGCTGATGGTGACGCCGAGGTCTTTCTCCGCTTTGCCGAGAAGATAATGAACGAGGTTCGAGCCGATAAAGCCCGCGCCGCCAGTGACGAGTATGCGCATGTCTGCCATGATAGGACGGCGAGAGTAGGCTCTCCCGGCGTCGCGCTCAAGTTTTCGTTACGGCTTCTTTTCCGCCTCGGCCTTCTTTTTCGGCCCCTCGGCCTGTGCCCACTTGAAGGTGTTGGGCTTGTCGCCAGGGACTTCGATCCATTCGCCCTTGAAGGCTTTTTCAATGTTGCCCTTCCAGCGCGACTCCTCGATCTCGTGAATTTGTTTGTCGGCATCTTTCGCATCGTGCCGGATCATGATCGTGCGATCTTCATTATCTTTGTTCACCGATTCCTCAACCTGCCGACCCCAGTCGCCTGCAGGCTTCTCGCGCAAGTGCAGCATCCCGCGATGATCCTCGCCGACGAGTCGGTTGTTCTTCAAAGTCTGCACTTCCGCCATGCGATTGCGCTGCCGAACCACGGCCTCCTCATAGCTGACCTGCTCCGCGCCAGGCTTCGCATTTTCATCGCCGCGATACTGATAAATGTTCAGCCGCATGGTCACATCTACCTTGATCGCATCGGGCGTAGCCAGATTGATAATCGGAAGCTTGCATGAGGTGATGAGCAAGGCGCAGGCGATGGAGATGATGATGGGGCGGAATTTCATCATGATGAGTATGCGGCTAATTTCCAAAATCCAAAATCCAATGTTTAAGGAAGGTTCAAGTTCCATTTCACATTTTAGGAGAGCAATCGCGGATCGAAGACAAATTCCTCCGACTTCCCAATCTTGATCTTGCTGAAATCTGGATGCGCGGGATTGAGTAAATAATTCGTTTCACCAGGAACGATGATGCTTGGCACGGCGAGAATGGCGGTCGCGGCAGACTTCACCCACACATCGCCAAGCGACTGTGTGGACGCTGATGGCGGTTCCTGACGCCAATTCGCAGGCAAGCTGGCTGTGGCAAGCGTTCTGACCGAAGCCGTGTTGAATTTGATGTCAAACTTCACATATCTGAATGCCATTGGCGGATTCAGATGCACGAGAGTTTCCAAAACTGCGAGCGATTCGCTGCCGCTCGTGTAGATCATCAGCACGCCACGCGAATTCCAGCGCCCGCCATATTTTGCCGCGCCATGGCCGCTAAACGCGCTCGCGGCGTGCTTTCGCTTCACGATGCGCCACGCGTCCGCCATTAGGAATAAACTCCGTATTCAATCCGCCCCAGCAAGTCTTCCACTTCGCGCGCGCCTATCTCCGTTTCTGCATAATCCAGCGGAATTTCGCCGCCAAGTCCCCTTTGTCGGGAATTCAGCCAACTGCGGGCATTCTCTTGCGTCTCCATCACCTCTACGGCTTTCCCCATGAGCCTTGCATAGCGCAGAAGGCGGTCGGACTCCGCAGCATCAAGTCGCCCCTTCGCCTTGCGACGCTGCAATGTCGCCGGTGAAATACCGAGCTTGGCCGCAAGCTTTTGCATCGGCACATCAAGGCTGTCGCGCAGCGTGTTTAATTCTCGAAAAGGCAACCCGGCCTTGATACTCGCGATGAGTATCGCAGGAGCGAAGTTCGCCATTGATCCCGCATACACTTTTACCAGCGCTTGCGCCGCTTTGCGTTTTCCGGGCGCATATCGTTTTGCAAGTGTATTGCTCATTTGATAAAAAAAATATCATCAAATGAATTATTTGTCAAATTACTCATGATCATCGGCTACTTCGGCGCATCCATTTTCCAGCGGTGATCATAGGCGTTGATCTCGAAGTTCCTCGTGCCAACGGGGCCGATGAATTTCATCGTTCCGCGCCCTTCGCGGCCATACGTGCGGAATTTTCCTTCCGCGCGGTCATACTTAAAATCGCGCAAAGTTTCCAATGTGATCTGCGCAAGCTGCTGCTTCACGCCGCTCATGCTCTCTGGAAGGGTCTTGATGAGATCGTTCAGCGCCTCGACGGAAAACTTACCCGGCGTCTCGTTGGTGAATTTGCCGTCGGCTTGATGCACTTCTTTGCCATCACCAACCGCGATCAGATTCGCGGCGATTTTTCCTTCCATGAAAAAATATTCGGGGAACATTTTCTGCGTGATCTCGCGCGTCTGCACATCCTTGCCGCTGATCCAGCCGTCCCAGGAATAGACATCGTCGAGGTAAATATTGAACTCGCCGTTCACATAACCTTCGTAGGAACTGCCGCCGAATTTTGCATAGATGCCCGCCGCGTCGTAGGTCACGGTGAGGAACGCATCCTCGATGTGAAGCTCTTTCCAGCGGATGCGTTTGACCTTGAAGGTCTCGGTCACGTTGTTGTCGCGGCCTTTGAGTGGAAGGTTGAACTGCACTTTCCCGCTGAGGCCCTCGAACGCGAGTTTGATGTCCTGCAGCTCGTAGTTGTCCGCCGGGATTTCAAAATCCGCTTCCAATGTGCCACGCGTCACTTCGCTGGTGAAGCTGAAGGGGAACGGCGTGCGGAAGCCTGCAAGCGGCACTCCCTTGGGCGCGATGACAAGCTTCCCACTGTGAACTTGCAACGTGCGCACATCCCAACTGGCATCGCTGGTTTTGGGAGCTTGCGCAACGGCTGCACTTGCCGCCTCGATCGCGAATGTTTTGTCGGTTGCGGCCATCTTGGTCTCCTTGCCGGGCGAATTTTGCTCCGCAAATTTCCGGTAGTAATTCACATACCAAAACAATGGCTCTCCAATAAACAGCGTGGGGCTGACGATCTCCACTTTATCAATCTGTTTCTTAGTCAGTCCAGCCAGAGAAAAATTCACGAACACACTGTCGAGCTTCGCCACGGGCGGTCCGCCATAAGGTGATGGGACAACTAGGTTTGCCAACTCAATGCGTTGCGGCGCGACATCCGCCGCCAGCCCCTCGGTCGAGAGCGGTGCGTCCTTCACATCAAGTGATACCTCGAAATTCAACGAGTCCATGCCCGGCACCAACTTAGTGAGCGTAACGTGGCTTTCCATGATTTTCATCTCGCCGATTTTCCATGCTGGCCCTTCAGTCACTTCTGGTTTCGCACCCGTCGCTGGTGCTGCGGGCGATGTGCTTTCAAAGAACTTCATCAAGGCCTCACTGGCCTCGATGTTCGCGCCGCCGACTTGCAGCGAGTCCACTCGGTGATCCTTCCACACAGCCGGAAATGACGCCACACCCTCGACAAATGAAGCGCGCGCTACAGGAAAGGGAAAAAGCGTGAGACCCGGTAGTCGCGCCTCAAAATTCTCCAGCCGCAAGCGATGCAATCCCGGCTTAGCTGCGTCCGTCGTCACGAAGAGATTCGTCTGCACATCCACCACATGAGTGTTTTGCACAGCGCTGATGTCGATGGCTCCGTCAGTGATCGCGAGACTGGTAAAGTGAATCTGCTGCCAGTCAAAGGCAGCACCGGTATCTTTAGGCGCTGGACTACTAGATGGCGGAGAAGTGTTCTCGGCAAGCCACGGCGTGTTTCCCTCGCGCATTCGCACCACGGGTTTAACAAGCGAAAGCTTCTCCACCGTTTTTGATGCATTCCATGCATCCGGTTTGATCGCAAACTCACCGCGCGCGAGTTCAAAGAATGGTTTTTTTGAGGGAAAGCTGAGCACAACATTTTTTAACTCCAGCGCCTGTGCCGCCGCCGAGTGCGCCCCTTTTTCATCTAGCAACAAATCCCGCAAGCTCACTGTGATCTCGCCGTGCAGTTCCATGGGAAGCAATGCTGCATCCGCGAAAGAGACGCGCGCGTCATGTATCTCGGCGTTTTTCACCAGCAATGAAGCGGGGGCGTCTCGCTCTTGCTTTACTTCTGACAAGGGCGGGACGCCCTTGCTACGTTCGCTTGTCGGCATCAGCAACTTCCGCAGCTCCGGTGTCCACACGATCTCCGGCTCGCGCAACGTCAACTGCTCGATCATCCAACGCCCGTCGCTGGGCGGCGGCAAAACCAGATTGATTGACTGGCACGCGATACTTCCTGCGCCCACAGGCGGCTTGATTTCCAGTTGCTCAATGCGAATCCGTTGCGTGCCGGGTGATACGGGTTCGGCCTCAGTCCATTGGAAATCGCTCGTCTCATAACTCACCCGCGCCTTCATCTCCGGCAGTGTGATTCCCGCGATGTTTCCCGGAATAAAACCTGTCGCGTTAAGCATGGCGTCATCGCACTTCAAGCGCCCGATGCTCAGTCCATGCACAAACGATGTTGCGCGAGATTTCGCTGCGGGCTTTTTTGTTTTATCCGCATCCTTTGCGGGCGCGAGGATATGGAGAAGCTCGGGAGTCAGCGCCAGCGCGGGTTTCTCAATCGCAAACTCATCCAGTATGATTTGTCCTTCATGAACCTGGCCGCGCACATGAAGCGATTCCAGCGTGATCGGCGCACGCTCTCCATGCGCGACAGCTCCCGCCTTGATGGTGAGTTCCTGCTCGCCCACGCTGAGCACGCCGTCGCTATTAGTAGAGAGGTCATCGGCGTGAAAGTTTGCGACGAGTTCCTCCTTCGTGCCGTTGCGTCCTATGTAGCGCAGTCGAGCATTAAGCAATTCCACTCGCATGATTTTCCATCCTCCGGGCAGCGTGATTCCAACCGATGAATCGCCGCCATTGCGCGGGTCGAGCAGTTGTTCCAGAAACGTCTCGCTGATGCTGACCTCCGCATCATTCAGCGTCACAATATTCACGCGCTGATGCCACGCATTATCGAGTCCGGTTTTCACCACCATCTCCGGCAGGCGCAGCAACAAGTCATTAGTCTTGGCATCGCGCAGTTCGAAACCTCGCACTGTTGCCACTTCATTTGTCAGACTCAGACTCTCAATGCGCCCATGCATCGGGGCGAGCGAACGGTTGATGTAATCTACCCGTTGCGCCCACAACCACGCAATCACACAGACAAGCAGCAGCACGATGAAAAACGTCGAGCCTGCAAGCCATGCAGCGAGTCTGCGCCATCGGAAGCGTTTTTTCACTGGCGGTTCAGCCGGGCTTGTCATGGCAGAACAAAAGCAGCTACCGCGAAAAGGTCATGTGTATTCTCTACTTGGTAAAGAACGCCGCGCGGGTGCTGGTGTAGGACCGGGAGTAACGTGGGCCTCTGGCCTGCGGGTGTCGGGGGGCGTCTCGCCCACGAGGGGTTTTCATGAAGCCTTGCGGGGCGAGACGCCCGCAACACACACAGTCGGGACGACTGTGTTACTCAGGAGCGATTCATGCTCAGCTCAACACCTCATGCATTATCCCACCAAAGAGGCCAACGGCTCCACGAACACATTTTTTGCCAGTGCATAGCGTTGGTGTCCTGGGTAATAAACCGTCAGATGGTCGAGCTTTAGATCTTTCATGGCGATGTGCATGGATGGCGTGAGTCGTGGAGCATCGCTGCGTTTGCATTCGATGCCGAAACGTTTCCCATTCTTAAACATGAGCAAATCCAGTTCGGCCTGATTGTGAGTGGCCCAAAAATACACCTCGTCTGGCGCGTGATGTCGGATGGCTTCCTCAATGGCGTAACCCTCCCATGATGCGCCCAGCTTTGGATGAGTGAGAAGATCATCCTGCGTGCGAATACCGGATAGACTGTGAAAGATGCCGCTGTCCCGGAAATATATTTTAGGCGCCTTTACCTGGCGCTTGCCAAGATTTTCATGCCAAGGCTGGAGTTGACGCAGCATGAAAACGCCAGTGAGCGCGTCTAAATATCTCCGACAAGTGGGGGCAGATACACCCAAGCTGGCGGCTACCGCCGAGGCATTCCAAATCTGCCCGTGGTAATGAGCCAGCATGGTCCAGAATCGAAGCATCAACGCCGGCGAAGTGCCAGGAACGAGGCTGGCCAGATCACGCTCGACAAACGTGCGGATGAAATTTTTGCGCCACGCCAGACTGTCTTCTCCGTTTCTGGCGAGGTAACTCAGAGGAAACCCGCCGCGCTGCCAATGCCTTTCCAGATGCGCGGCTCCAGCTTCTGCCAGTGAGAACCCGCTCATTTCAATGGTCTCGATCCTGCCAGCTAACGACTCCGAAGACTGCTGGAGCAGTTCCGGACTGGCACTTCCAAGAATTAAGAATCGCGCCGGGTTCGGTTTCCGGCCGGCGAGGACGCGGAGCACTGGAAATAATTCGGGCCGACGCCGCACTTCATCTATTACCACCAGCCCGCGCAAACCCTCCAGCGCAGTTCTCGGCTCATCCAGACGGGCAAGGCTCACCGGGTCTTCAAGGTCAAAATACGCAGGGGATTTCGCTGCGACTAGCGACCGCGCCAGTGTCGTTTTCCCACATTGACGCGGGCCAATGAGAGCAACCACCCGGCTGCGTTTGAGCGCAGTCTGGACGGCTTTCTTGAATTCTGGCCGATCAAGCATGAATCATAATACCATGAAATATGAAAATGTCATGTTCATATTTCATGGTGTTCTGCGAATGGAATTATACTCTCCTGGGCGATGATTAACTCCGACCCGCGCTTGCGGTCTGGTGAATCAGGACTTTGGTAATCCCCCCTATGAGCCGAGCCAAAGATCGTGATGCCGCACTGGAAACTTTGATGTTAGCACTGGAGAATGAGCCCTCGCTCATTCCCGGTGAAGGACGCGTGGCATTTTTGCGTGCTCGGCCGCATGAAGGATTGAGAATATTTGGTGATCGGCTGGTCTGCGTTCAGGATTTCAAACCTTCGGCAGATGAACTGGAGGCCGCAGGCTGGAAAAATGCTGACGACGTCGATGGTAAATTCTCGCTGGTTCTTCTGCTGCCGGAACGACAGAAGGAACTGACGCTGGCAGATTTTGCGCAAGGCATGGATTTGTTGGCCGACGACGGGGTGTTGGTGGTGTCGTTGCACAATGACTGGGGCGCGAAGCGATTCGAGGTTCATCTGGCGGAACTCGCGGGCGAAGTGGCGACGCTGTCGAAAAATCATTGCCGCGCTTTCTGGGCGCGCAAAACGGCTGCGCTGGATGTGGACTTGCTCAAGGAGTGGAATGAATTTAGCGAAGTCACACGAGTGGCCGATGATCGCTTTTGGTCGCGACGGGGCTTATTTAGTTGGGATGAGATTGACGAGGGCTCAAAACTTCTCGTCGCGCATCTGCCGGAATCTATTCGCGGGCATGTGGCTGATCTCGGCGCGGGCTGGGGGTTTTTATCCGATTTTCTGCTGCGCAATCGGCCTAGTATTAAGAAGCTGGATGTTTATGAAGCAGACCGCGTGGCGCTGGATTGTGCCCGGAAAAATTTGGGATCGATTCCGACTGACACCAATGTGGAATATCACTGGGCGGATGTGACGCTAGGAATTGGGCCGCCGCGATTTGACTGCATTGTTATGAACGCCCCTTTTCATGAAGGTCGACAGCCGGACTCATTGCTCGGCGTTAAATTCATTGCCGCCGCACTCGGTTCACTGCGCGTGGGCGGACAACTCTGGATGGTGGCCAATCGCCATCTTCCCTACGAAAAACACCTCGGCGAGGCTTTCGCGGAGTCGGAAATCGTGATTCAAGAAGGGCCGTTCAAGATTCTGCGTGCGGAGAAGGGAGAGGTGGTGCGCGAAGAGGCTATTAAGGGGACTTACCGTAAGAGTGATTACTATAAGACATTAAAATAATGCGATTGAGCGCTTAAAGCACGGCGGCCATTCTTCTGTTGGTTTTATTCCTTGCCTTGACTCCATGAGTTGATGCGCCTTGTTTTATCCATGATTTTTCGCTTCGTCCTCGTCAATGCTTTGGCGTTTTTATGGTGCGCATCATTACTTCTTTATCGCTGGCAGAGCAGCGGCAGCACTAATTTCCGTTTTCTAATCTGGAACATTTTTTTGGCGGGCCTTCCTCTCGCGGCCGCGTTTTTGCTGAAGTGGACACAAAGGTGGAGTCTGGCGCTTCCATTGCTGGCTTTCTGGCTGCTCTTTTATCCCAATGCACCTTACGTCATCACTGACCTGCTTCATCTCCGTGTGCTGCCTTATCTACCGCTTTGGTTTGATGTGCTCATGATTGGATCGTTCGCCCTCGTTTCTCTGCTCTACGGTCTGCAATCTCTGGATCTGGTGCACGACTGGCTGGCACAACGTTTACCCCAATGGTTTGCCTGGTGCTTTGTGACCGTGGCCCTTCTGCTTTCCGGCTTCGGGATTTATCTTGGGCGATTCCTTCGCTGGAACAGTTGGGATATAGTAAAAAAGCCCGACGGCCTTATTCAAGACATCAGTTCTCGATTACTCGATCCGCTTGGGTATGAGCGCACTTGGGGTGTGACGCTCGGCTTCGCTGGTTTGCAATTCGTCGCCTACCTCATGTGGCGATCACGAATCAGTTCATCAACTGCGGCATTAGCATCAAGATGAATCGCATTTCCCCTCTGCGGCCATTTCAATCTTGTTGTTCAACGGATCTCCGCAACCAGACCTCCACCATTGCCAGATCGGCGGGCGTCACGCCTTGGATTCTGGCGGCTTGACCGAAAGTGGCAGGGCGGATAGCGGCGAGCTTGATTTGGGCCTCGCGTTTCAGTCCTTTCATCGCGGAGTAATCCAGACCTTCTGGGAGCGATTTGTCTTCCATGCGGGCTGATTTATCGACGGCGGTTTGCTGGCGGGCGATGTAGCCAGCGTATTTAATGTCGTTTTCGGCAAGCCCCCAAATCTCTGGCGTGAACTGTTGGCGGATTTCTTCGGGCAGTTGCGGCCAGTGATTGTCGGGCCGTTTCATCCATTGCTCCAGACGGCCGCCCCCGTGGTTCGTGGTCGCGGCGATCTTTTTCAACTCATTCAGGCTGTGTGCTTTATCCGCTGTGTGCTTGGCTCGGAAGCTGTCCACGATCCCCCGCACTGCCGCCATTGGGGTCAGGCGGAGGTCGCAATTATCCTGTCGCAGCAGCAGGCGGTATTCGGCGCGGCTGGTGAACATCCGGTATGGCTCGGTCGCGCCTTTGGTCACGAGATCGTCCACCATGACGCCGAGATAAGCCTCGGATCGTTTGAGGACGAAGGCGGGCTTGGCCTGCACTTTGAGAGCTGCATTCAAACCGGCGATCAAGCCTTGCCCGGCCGCTTCCTCGTAGCCGGAGGTGCCATTGATTTGTCCGGCGAAATAGAG
>JBBRNC010000082.1:0-9948 GCA_038230495.1 Verrucomicrobiales bacterium | reverse complement strand
TGATTCCGCTACGCTCCATCAACCGAATCCGCGGAGCTCGCGCCCTAAAGCTGTCCAACCCACCCTGAATGTGTAACCTTAACCCGCAAGAGTGTTACCCATGTTCTGACCTAAAAGTGTTACCGATGTTCTGACTGCGCCATAACTCATAACTTCTAACTTCTAACTTCTAACTTCTAACTTCTAACTTCTAACTTCTAACTTCTAACTTCTAACTTCTAACTTCTAACTTCTAACTCCTAACCCCCTACATCTCCACCACTCCGGCCGAAACCGCCTCCGCCCGCAACGCCGCAAGGAACTCCACATCGCTCGACACTCGCGCAAACCCGATACCGCGCCGCGCGCATTGCTCACGCCAGAGAAAGAAATGAGTTTCATATGCGCGATGGTATCGCGCCAGCACATCCGGCTCCACGCGTTGCTTAGTGAGCACCAGCATCTCGCTTTCCTCAAACTCAATGTTGCCAGCCCAGTCGGGGTTCGCTTCTTCGGAGCAATAGGGCGCAAGCAACAAGGCTCGTCCGCGATTGATGGTCAATGCGGCGACCGCGCGCTCCGGCGGCGATTCATCGAGCAGATCGCTCACCACAACTCGGAGCGATCCCGCGCGCAAAGGCACTCGCTCCAGCAACGCGCACAATTCCGGCTTGTAGGCGGATGTTTCTTCAGGCCAGTCATAAGCTAGTGCGCGATCAATCGGAGTCTCCCGAACATCTTGACGCAGCGTGTGCAGCTTCACTGACGCACCGAGCCGCAGCGCACTCTCCAAACAAAAATAGAGCAACTCCCACGCTCGCGCAGTCTTGGCCACGTTAAGGAACATTGAGGCACTGGCATCGAAGATCAAATCCACGCGCGGCGTCACTTCCTGCCGATAGAGTTTCATTGTGTAATGGCCGGTGCGCGCGTAAGCCTGCCAGTTGATGTGACGCGGATCGTCGCCGGGCATATATTGGCGCTGATCTTGGAAATCAATCGAACTGCCCGTGCCCTGCCCCAGCACGCTACCCGCAACGCCCGACCATTGACCCGAGCGCAGCGGGAGCCGAGCCACAGCGGTCGCGGCTTTCATGCGCTGGTGAATCGCGGTGAGGTCCATATCGTTGATTCACTCAGATCAATCCGAAGAATTTTTCTTGATACTGTCGGCTGCCGTCGTCTCCAGCGAGGAGTAAACACTAAACTCACGCCGCATGAAAAACGCGAGTATTAACAGTAGACCACCACCCACGACTGATGTGATGGTCAGAAAAAACGCCGCCAGCCCAGCATTTTCATTTTGTGAAGCGACGGCGAGCAAGGCGCTGGTGGGAAATGGTGCCAGCCAATAAAATGCTGACGGTGAATCCCGATCCGCCACTGTGGAAGCGGCAGCAAACAGCAGCACAAAAATCAACTGAATGAGCAAATACAACCAGAAGCGCTTCTCCACGCGCTTGAACATAAACATGATGGGCAGCGGAGCGATCAGTCCCGAGAAGATCAGCACCCACACGGCATAGAATGCAAGTCTGCTGGCATCAAGTATGGGATCGAATTTTAATACTCCGTGGACAGCTAAAAACAACAAGCCCTCTACCAGCGCGGTAAACATGATTCCCGTGGCCCAGCCCGGGTAGAGGAAGCGACCTGCTAGCCGCCCAATGACCCCACGTCGAGCGAATGGCTTGAAAAGACTGGGCAGCAATACGGGTTTTTCCGTCAGGGCCTCGACGACCACCCATATGATGATGGGAGCCATCCAGGCGAAAATTGAACCGAACCACGATGCCCCGCCGAGCCAACCCGCAGCAACTAAGATGATGGAAAATAGTAACACGGCGGATCGCTTCCGCGCAGAGTGATTCTCTGACTGCGGCGCGATTTTCGATGCCGCGTATTCGAGGAACATCACCACATAAACCGCCATCGCCGTGAGGATCAGCCACCAGTAATTCACCGGAATAAAGCTACCGCTGAAAATTCCTCTGCCACCCATAGCCATGCTAAACGCAAATGCTGCTGATATGTATAGGAAGAACGGAACCACCGCCAAGAGCAGCAGAATCCGGAGCACCAAATGCGCCGTGGAGAGCGCGATAGCCCCAGCCGTGATGACGAAAGAAGCCGCCAGCATCCATCCGAGAGATTCCAGTTCCGCGATCACATCCACTCTGCCGAAGAAATAACGCAGCACTGCATAGGGAAGAATCGCCGCCACCAGCAGTCCTGATTGCGACACCAGCGCGACCCATTTGCCTAGGATAATTCGGAAAGCTGTCAGCCGGGTGAGCCTCACCAGATCGAGAGTATTCGCCCGCATCTCCTCGCTCACCGCCGCCAGTCCTCGGGCCGGCATCAGCACCAACAAGGGAAACCCGACGAAGACCCAGAAAAATCCATCATAGCCCGAGGTTCTCGCATTGGTGGAAAGCGAGAGAAGATGAAACCCCACAAGGAGAATCATCACCACCTGAACGACGATGAAGATGGAGACAAAGGTTCGGGCTTGCATCCCCTGTCGGAGTTCCTTGACGAGGATCGGACTCAGCCAATCGGCGAAGTCATTCTTAACAGGCAATGCGGATGCGGTGGCAGACATAATAAATTCAAATTTTTCTAACTCATAACTAATAACCACTAACTCATAACACTCTCACTGACTTACCTTCTTCAGCATATCAACGAAGGCATCCTCTAGCTTGCGTTCCTCGCGGCGGAACTCAATGACGGGAACGCCATCGAGGATCATCTTGCGCAGACCGGCTGCGAGGTTCGTGGTGTCTTCTCCTTCGAACGCGAGTCGTGCGCCGTCGCGTTTTTGTTCCAGCACGCTCCAGCCCGGATTCATCGTGGCCCATTGAGTGAGCGTATCTGATAGTCCGGTGACGCCGACACTTACCACCATGTGAGCTTGTCCACTGGCATTGGTGCTGTTGCCACGAGTCAGGGCCTCGGCCCCGCCGTGATAGACGATCTTGCCGCCATCAATGAAAAGCAGCGTGTCGCACATCTCGCCGAGTTCGCTGAGAATGTGGCTACTGATGAAGAGTGTCTTGCCGCGTTGGGCGAGGAGCCGCACGAGGTTCTTGAACTCCATACGCGCCTTCGGATCGAGACCGGCGGCAGGTTCATCGAGAATCATGAACTCGGGGTCAGGAATCAACATGCGCCCGAAGCAAAGACGCTGCCCCATGCCTTTGCTTAGCTTGCCCATCGGACGATCAGCCAGCGGCGTGAGATCGGCGAATTCCATCACCTCATGCACGCGCTCATGGCGCACGCTTTTATTGAAGCCATAGGCCCGCGCGAAGAAATCGAGATACTCGAACACAGTCATGTTCGCATAAGTCCCGAAGCTATCCGGCATCCAGCCGATGAGACGCCGCACGCGCTCGGGATGCTGCATGACGTCCTCGCCCGCGATGCTGACGCATCCAGTAGTCGGTTCATCCAGCGTGGCCATGATGCGCATGGTCGTGGTCTTGCCCGCGCCGTTCGCGCCGATGAAGCCGACCACTTGGCCGCGATGAATATCGAAGCTCACTTCCTGCACGGCATGAACCTTGTCGAACACGCGATTCAAGTCGCGAACCTCAACGAGTTTCTCCGGCAGTGTGGTGTTGGATGTTGCGGTTTCGGTCATGGCGATGTGTGCTTCAAATAAGGCCCGGCAAAAATCACGCGCTCATCATTCCAGCGGATCGAGTCGAGCGTGCTGATGGCGAACTTGGAGGCGTCGGCGCTTTCGGCAAAAACGAATCCGCTGCGATTGCTAATCTGTTTTAGCGTCTGCAACATCACAGGGCCGGCATCATGCACGACGCGCTGATCCATCCATTCGGTGAATTCTTTTTTCTCACAGGCTCGCAATGTTTTTTTCTCGCCGGTGCCGACATTTTCCGCCTGCCAGATTTTGTTTTTGTCATCCACGACAAACACGCGTTGCAGAGGTGCGGCGATGCTGGAGACAACATAGGGCGCGTCATTCGCATTCGCAGCTGAGAACACTTCAATCACGCCGCGCGTTGGTCGCACGGTGGTGAGCGCATGACCTTGCACCGCGCGGCTGGCGAACCAATCACCGGAGCGTTGCTGCTCATCTTCATTCAACTGCCGCTGGCCATTTGACCGGGGATTATATACCGTTGGATCCTCCAATGAGATGGCTTGCATCAATGATGGCTCGGCCTTGGCAAATGTCCGCCCCATCAGCACGCCGGTGCGACTAACTTGCTCTTGAATGATCACGGTTTTCTTCTGCTCAGGAAGCATCAGTGCTAACACGCGTCGCGCCCCATTGCCGCCCAGTCCGTCCTGCAAAAACATCAAGGCAATGAGCAGTGCGCTGGCGGCTAGTGATAGTAATGGTGTCGTCCAGAACAGCCGATGCCTGCGGCGCGGTCCCGCCATCCAGAAAAGATTCACCGGCCCGACCAACACGCCGAAGACCAGAATAAAAATAAAGATCAACCCTGAATGAAGGTGTGGAACGCCCACCACTTCACGTAGGCTCCAGTGGTTGTATCCTGAATGATCTGCCCAACTGGCATCTCCGTGCGTGTGATCTGTCAGACGAACGGCTTCATCGAGAGGAAATGTTTTGCCGTCCCATGACTGAATCTTGAATCCTCCGGCACCATGTCTGCGCTCTCCTGCGGCATCCGGTTCCGGCAGCTTGAGTTCGGCGAGTCGCGGGCCAGTCGTATTCGTGCAAAACAGAGTCGCTCGTCCGCCCAACGCCATCCAGTCCATGAGCGCTGCACGTGCGCTCACCCCCATGGATAGCCACTCGGAATCGGTCATCCAAAGCTGGTCGAGTCCGGCATAGCCGCGCCAGTCATCCGGTGCCTTTGACATGTCCACCTGAGTGGCCTCGAAGGATTTCGGTCCGCCGGATGCTTTTTCAAAATGCTCCCGCATCACGCTCATTCCCTTTACGCCAAGGGCGTTGCTCATGGCCATGAAGTCCATGTCCTTGCCGCTGCCACCGCCGGAACGGGAAGGCGCAGAATAGGCATTGTTCCATGTCACACCATGACCCTGCAAACTAACATTCAACATGCGATAGGAGCCATTCGATGAAACCGGGGCATAGATGACCGCTGAAGCTGTGCGCCCCGGCCCGACCGTCAGATGATAGTTAAAGATGGTGCCAGTGCCGTAGCCATCGCGCGTGGTGAGCGTCCAATCATGACTGCGCGCGCTGTTGTTCGTGACCTTCAGCACCAGCGGCATGATGCCGTCCTGCGGACAGGAATCGAGCCAGCTCTCCACCTCGATGACCACACCGCTCTCCGAATCCGTAGGCACGGAAATGGAGTTCGTGGCTTTTAGTTGCGGCACCGCAGCGGCCAGCATCAAGGCAATGTAATATCCGAAGGTTCTAATCATATACCGTGACGCGCTGTTAGTTTTTCAGCTTCGCGCGATAGAGTGAAGCTGCTGAAAAAGAAGGAGCGCGAGTGTGTCGCCAGACCACTCGCCCAATTTAGGGTCTTCAACGTGGACACCTGCCAGACACATAATTGGCGAGTAGGCTTTGCCATACTCGCGCTCCTTCTCAATGATGCCGTCATTCTATAATGCATGATGTTGTGCTAGATCTTCGCCGCGCTCAGGATTGAAGGAAGCGGTTTGTCTTGAGCGGGGATTTTTTCTATCAATCGCGCCACGATAAGATCGGTCGTCATGCCTTCCAGCTTCGCGCCGTAATCAAGGATCAAGCGATGACGCAACACAGCGGGCGCAACCGCGCGAACATCTTCATAGCTGGCATTCAAACGGCGATCCATGAGCGCGCGTGCCTTGGAGGCTGCGGCCAATGCCAGTGCGGCACGCGGACTCGCGCCATATTTCACGCCACCTGCATGGGCTTCGCCGGGATGCGTGGCTTTGACCAGACGCGCAATGAAATTGGCCACTGGCTGCGGCATGAACACACTGAGCGTGAGATCGAGAAGTTCATTGAGCGTCGCCGCGTCCATCACTAGATTCACTTCCGGCTCAACGCCAATCTCGCGATGCAGCACGATCTTCTCCAGCGTGGCCGCGTCATTGGAACGCACATCTAACTTGAACAAAAAGCGGTCAAGTTGCGCCTCTGGCAACGGATACGTGCCTTCGAGTTCAATTGGGTTCTGCGTCGCCAGCACGAAGAACGGCGCGGGCAGCATGTGCGACTCCCCCATCACGGTCACGCGTCGTTCCTGCATGGCTTCGAGCAGCGCGCTCTGGGTCTTGGGCGATGCACGATTGATTTCATCGGCGAGCACGAGATTGGCGAACACTGGCCCCGGCTGAAACACAAAGCGCCGTGTGCCATCCACATCCTGCAGCATTGGGTTCCCCGTGATGTCGCCGGGCAAAAGATCGGGTGTGAACTGGATGCGCTTGGCCTGAAGCCCGAGAGCCTTGGACAAGCCTTTCACTAATTCAGTTTTTCCGAGACCGGGCAAACCTTCGAGAAGCAAATGGCCGCGAGCGAGCAGACCCGTGATGACGAGATCAATCAGTTCTTCCTGACCGAAGAGAACGTTTTGCAACGCGACGCGCAAACGGGAAATGGTTTCGCCAGCACGGGCGGCGTCGGTTTCGTTCAGATGATTTGTTTGGGTCATGAGATGAAATTTGATAACTGCTATTTGAAATATTTCTTCAACGTCGCCCGCTCTGAGGGCATGAGGGAATCTTGCCAGACTGCGGTGCCGCCATCACCGGTGCCGTTGATACCGCCGCCTTGCTTGGGACCTTGATAGGCGTTCTTGTCCACTTCATGCTTTCCATCGGTGACCGCGAGAGTGTCACCGGGCGCGGCGCGTTCAGCATCGAGCATTGATTTCAGCGTGTCAGTTTTTTTGGTGTCGAGATTGGTCTCATCATTGCTCAAGGTCAGTTCTGCATCACCACGACCGCGACTAATACCGCCTTTGCCGGGGCGGCCCTTTTTCTTGCCCTTACCGTCGCCTTCGCCATCACCGTCACCATCCCCCTCGCTGGGAATTCCGGAGGGATCAAAGTTGGGGCACTGCGCGAGACTTTTTTTCAGGGCCTCGCTGTTCTTCGCGAGTTGTTCCGCGAGTTGTTTCATCTGCTCTTTGGAAAGCTTGCCCAGCTCCGAGGGATGCATTTGCTGAAGCTGCTGGAGCAGTTGCTCGTTCGGTTTCATGCCGCCCGCCGTGAGACCCTGCGCGGCTTCTTGCAATCCTTTAGTTAACGAATCTTTCACCGCCTGCGGGATGGAGTCGCCCATAGCCTGCATCGCGGATGCGGCGCGCTCGGCATCGGCCAAGTTCTCCGCGAGTTCACGCAACTCCGACGCGGTCTGCTCCTTTAAATTGCCTGCGGCTTCCAGGCTGCCGTGCTCATACCAGTTTTCCGAAGGACGCTGGAGCAGGTCGGCGATTTTCTTTTCCACATCTTCCAGCGATTTCTCATCAGCCGATTCTTCGCGGCGCAATTCTTGCACCCACTTTTCCACATCCATCACGGCAGTGGGTTTTTCGATGACGTGCTTTTTAGATGTGCCGCCTAACGAGATCGGAACCAGCGTGGCGAGCACAAACATGGCCACAGTAAACAGAAGCACCGCAAGCGGACGCTGCCAGCGCCAACGCACCGGCCATGCGATCTTTCCGGTGACGGGCGCGGGCCATTGACCCACACCAGCCGCTGCCGCGCTAAGTCGCGTCTTCAATCCCAGCGCATCTTCCAGTCGCACCCGCGCGGCATCAGGAGATTCAAAGCGCCTCCGCCCCGCGATCCAAGCGAAGACTCCGCCCACAACGAGCATTGACGCGATAGCAATCCACACCCAGCGAAGTTGATCAGGCCAAGTCCATCTCACCAACAACAATGCCACTGAACCTGCGAGTGTGGTAGCCATCAGCCAGCCCGTCCAGCGCTCCAGCCACCAACCGATGTTGATGCGCCGTGAAAGCGTCAACGACGCCGACTGCCAAAATCGCGACTGATTTTCTTCGGACACGAGTGCAATGTAAACGCTGGTCTTAGATGATTGGCAAACTGGATTTGCGTGGAAATCCAATCTGAAGCAGCGAGGCTACACTACCCATTAAAACTTCTTGGTGCTCAGCACCCGGAACTTGTAATAATTATCCAGCGAGGGGGCGTTCGCTGCAGAAAAGTCCGGCAACGTCGTGTCTGCCGCATCCACGTAACGCTCAATGATGCTGGAGCCGCGATGCTCTGACTGAATGAGGTCCTTGGTCTCGTCCCATTTGGTGGCATCCGATGAGCGAGATTTTTTAAGCACCTGCACGCGGAAGTGCACCGTATAAACATTGGAGCGCGTAGTGAGCTTCGCATAAAGATTCGTGTAAGTCCGCTCCCGGGTGTTGTCGCCTGTCGCGAGCGCATCTCGCCAGATTTTGCCGCTTTGGTAGTCGGACAGGCTTTCCCCCTTTCGCACAAGATGAAGTTCGCAAATTTCTGTCGCCGAATGAAAAATGTCGGGGTTTTGCCCGATATAAATTCCGGCACCAGCAAACCGGTCGTCAGCTTGGCTGAGCGTTTTATCCACGTCGATGGAACGGCGCATCTGGTCATAGGGAGCCTGGCCTGTATAGAGCTTGCCCCACTGCGTCATCACGTTCTTGTCGATTGTTTTGGCGTCGTTCGGGAGAGAATTGAAGGCGGCCTCATTATTGTCATTGACGCAGCCATCCCAAAGTTTGGCATAAGTAGCGGCGGCATTTGGTATGATCAAAGGTTCCTCGCCTTTCAGCGCACCATGAAGAGCAGTCGCGCGTCGGATATAGGTGAAGGGCGCGATTTGATAGTTCAGGTTGATCTTCCCAGCAGTCGAAAACGGTTCGCTGATGGCATAGGGTTCCGCGACAGGCATCCAGAACAAATCCATGATGAGGTGATCCTTTGGAATCGTTGTTCCGGGATGCGGCTTGTTGGAACTATCCTTGCGAACTTCCGGCCTGAAAAGCAGCGTTTCCCAAGCACGACCTCGGGCCACGCCCGATGGCAGCGAGCCCAGCATTCCTGCCGAGGGAACCAGCCGGTTGGGAGAAAAATGATTTCCACTTGTGTCATCAGCCGAGGTATAACTGAAGTAAGTGAAAGGTGAACCGCTCGATGAGTTGTAATTGCCCTCGTCGGGTTTGTTGATATAGGCTCCATCAGGCCAGATGGAAATTCCGTTGTCGTAGTCATTCCAGAGGTTGTATTGTCTGCCTGCGCCCGGGCGTATTTCCGTCAGGCGAGACCAGTGGTATTTGACAAGTGGCGAAGCAGTCAGTTGATCATCGGGATTTGCCATGGGTATGCCGCCTAACGTGCCGCTCTTGGGGTTACCCGCCGTTATGAAACGATCGTCGCCACCCGGGCGGTGGCTGGGAGAGGAGACGTTTGTCCCGGACAGCGTATGGTTCGGTTCGTTACAGTGGCCGTAAGTCCTATGAGATCCCTGCGGATTGTCGAAGATATGCAAGATGCGGTCGCTAGTGCTTTCCCATAAGCCCTCACTGACTTTGGCAAAGTCACTGTCGGGAACAACTTTTTTGGCCGCGATCAATCGGATATCCCCATGGCTGGGCACGACAGTTCTAACGACATCTTCATCCCGGAAAACGCCGCCTGACTTGAAACCTGGAGCCCCCCCATGAGCCACCCATTGTCGAGTGGCGTCGATGTATTCAGGCCCGGGAACATGTGCTTGGTAACCGGCGCTATTGTTATAACGGCTAAATGTCCAAAAAAAACTAGGCTGGAAAGTTTGGCCTCCAACCCCTGGACGGTAATACCCTAGGGTTCCAGTGCGGACAAGTTTGGGAACGGGGAACTTCCCGGCAGGTGGACCTGCTTCGTTTATGTGGACACGAAAAATAGGGTTATACAACCCAAGCAACATGAACATGACCGACGAACAAAAGACCAAGACCAAAGCCACACGCCGTCACTATGATGAGCAGTTCAAGCGCGACGCCGTCGCCC
>JBBRNC010000081.1:0-10056 GCA_038230495.1 Verrucomicrobiales bacterium | reverse complement strand
AGTGTGCAGCTCTGGGTGAAGGCGGGCAGCTTGCATGAAGAAGCTTGGACTGGCGCGGGGCTGGCCCATCTTGTGGAGCACATGCTGTTCAAGGGCACGGCTAAGCGCGGGCCGGCGCAGATCGCTCAGGACATTCAATCGCACGGCGGGCAGGTGAACGCCTACACGACGCTGAACCGCACGGTTTATTACATTGATGGTGTGGCGGAAAATGTGGAGGCGTATCTCGAAATCCTCGCGGACATGGCGCGCGGTTCTCTGTTCGATGCCACGGAGCTGTCGCGCGAGCAGGAGGTCATCCGGCGCGAGTTCGCGATGGACAATGACGATCCGCAGTCTGTGGTGCAGCATCTTCTGCAATCCACGTCGTTTCGTCAGCATCCGATGAGACATCCGGTGATCGGGCATCTGGAGATTTTTAATCAGGCCGGGCGTGACGATGTGGCGGGCTTTCATGCGCGGCATTATGTGCCGAACAATTGCTTCGTGGTCATCTCCGGCGGAGTTGACGGCGGCGAAGCTTTGACGGCTGTGAAGAAACATTTTGGCTCATGGGAGCGCAAACCCTACGAGCCGGTCGTCATGCCTGCCGAGCCGGATCAAACGGCGGCTCGCAGTGCGCGTAAGGAATTCAATACAGACATCGCCCGTCTCTCACTGGGCTGGCACATTCGTGGAGAAGCCCACGCGGACAAGGCTGCGCTGGATGTGCTAGCGTTTATTCTTGGCGGTGGCAGAAGTTCGCGGTTCAATCTGGAACTGCGCGAACGTCTCGGCATCGCGCATTGGGTCGGGGCCAGCGCGTGGAGTGCGTTGGATCGCGGGCTGTTCATCATCGAGGCGGAAGCGGATTCGGACGATCTCGACAAGGTGGAGGCTTCCATTGCGGGCGTGTTGTCAGAAATCAAAAGTAATGGCCCCAAACCCGATGAACTCGACAAGGCGGTGCGCGCCACGTTGAGCCATTCTTTGAGGCTGCGTAGCACGACTAAGGGCGTGGCCTCCATCCTCGCCGGAAGCTGGCTGGCCGTGGGCGATCTGGATCACGACCGCGCTTATCTCGACCGCGTGCAGGCGCTCACGGTGGATGACATGATTGCCGTCGCCCGGAAATATCTCGCGGTTGAAAAAGGAACGCGCGTATCGCTGCATCCGCCTGGCACCATGCAATCGTCTGCGAAGAACGGCACGGCGACGAAGCGCGGTGGTGTGGAGAAATTTGAACTCGCCAATGGCCTCACCTTGTTGGTCAGGCCCGATGCGCGACTGCCGCTGGTTTCCATGCGCGTCCAATTTCTTGCGGGCGTGCCGATGGAAACTTCAGCCAATGGAGGCGCTACGCAGATCACAGCGCAATGGCTCAGCAAAGGCACTGCCAGCCACTCCGACGAGGAAATCGCCGCACTGCTCGAAGTGCGCGGCGGCAGCTTGTCCACGAATGGTGACGCGCATCGACTGGTGGTTGCCGCTGACGTCATGCGCGGCGATGAGGATCTCGCACTGGGTCTGCTCAGTGAAATTCTTCAGTCTCCAACTTTTCCTGCGGCGCATTTGCCGAAAATTCAGAAGCGTCAGCAAGCCGCGATCCGTGAGGAATTAGAAGACCCGCTCACGGTTGCACTGCGTCGCGCACGGTCGGAAATTTTTGCCGGGCTGCCTTATCAACGCACTGCGCTGGGCACCGCGGAAAGCGTCGCCGCGCTGGGCGATGAGCAATGCCGCGCTCTGTGGAAGCAGAGTGTGCAGGGGCGTAACGGAATCATCAGCGTGTTTGGTGATGTGGATGTGAAGAAGATTCGCAAGCAAGTGGAGAAATTATTTGGCTCGCTTGCCGCTGGTGAGCGATCCACCGCAGGCTTTACTCCGATGAGCATGAAGGCCAAGCCCGGCCGCTGGGATTTGAAGCTCGACAAAGAGCAAGGCGTGCTCGTCATCGGTTTCCCCACAGTCGATCTTCACGATGCCAGCGTGCCCGCATTGCAACTCATTGACGAGGCTTGCAGCGACATGGGGTCGCGGTTGTTCAATCGCATTCGCGAGGAAATGGGGCTGGCATATTTTGTCGGCACCAGCGCGTTCCATGCCCTCGGCGCGGGCGCGTTCTATTATTATGTCGGCTGCGATCCTGCGAAGCTAGACCTCGTGGAAGAAGAGCTGCGCAAAGAAATCGCCGATCTCGCCGCGAATGGATTGAGCGCTGATGAATTGCAGCGCGCCAAGACCACATGGAAGGCATCATGGCTTCGCGCCCAGCAGGGCAATGCGGCGATGGCTGATGGTGCAGGCTGGGATGAACTCTGCGGTTTCGGCCACGGACATTATCTGAAGCTGCCCGTTATCATGGAGGCGGTGACTGTCGCCGAAACACAGGCGGCTGCGGCAAGGTTCTTTGCGGACGCGAGCGCCTTCGTGGTCCGCGTGCGAGGGGAGGCAGACAAGTGAAACGAAATGGGGTTTGAGTATTGAACTATAAATTGAGTCAACCTTTCCTCTTGAGCGTATGAATAGTGTGGCGGAGATTTGTCTCTAACAATGCCTGAAGAAACTTTCAACAACACTCCCGACGCATCTTCTGGGAGCGGCAATCGCACATTGGTCACGCTGGCCAGTCTGATCTTGGTGCTGATCGGGGTCAAACTCGCCGCAGCATTTCTCATCCCAGTCGTGGTCGCGTTCTTTCTAAGCGTGCTGGCTTATCCGCTGATGCGGCTCTTGATGCGAGTGCATTTTCCTTATCCTGTCGCGCTCATTGTCACGGTGCTCTTCATAGTGAGCGTGCTCGTCCTCATCATCAACGCAGGCACTGGTCTGCTGCTGGACTTTAGTAAGGAGGTTCCTGACGATCTCAGAAAGCTGCAAGTTTATGTGAACGATGCCGGACAGTGGTTGGAGTCCAAGGGCGTGGCTGGGGCAAAAGAGACGGTAGAAAAGCTCAACTGGCAGGATATCAGTGGCTATTTAACAGGGCCGAATATGAGCAGTGTGTTGAAGGGAACGCTCGGTGCTGCCGGCACAGTCGCGGAATATGCCGGGCTGATGACCACGGTTTTGATCTTGATGTTTTTTATATTGGGTGAGGCTCGAGGAACACACAGTCGAGTAGAAGCAGTCCTGCAATCGGGCGGGCCTGATCTCAAAAAACTCTTGAACTCAGCCACGGACATTCAGAAATATCTCGGCATCAAAACGATTCTCAGCGCGATGTGCGGATTGCTCGCTGGTATCTTGTGTCACGTCGTGGGGCTGGATTATCCCATTCTGTGGGGCTTGCTCGCCTTCCTACTTCATTTCATTCCCGCCGTGGGCGCGTTGGTAGCGGGGATTCTGCCGTTCTTCGTGGCCTTAGTGAAGCTGGATATGGGTCATGCCATTGCGGTGGCTATCGGTTACTTTGTCATCAACTTCCTCATCGGTAACTTCATCGAGCCTACGCTCATGGGGCGTCGTTTCGGAGTCTCCCCGTTTGTCGTCGTTCTCAGCGTCTGGTTCTGGGGCTGGATGTGGGGACCTATCGGCGCCTTTCTAGCTGTGCCGCTCACGATCATGATCAAGGTGGTGATGGAAAACAGCAGTGAATTCCGCTGGCTCTCCGTGGCCATGTCCAAGAAAAAGGTGAAACGCGGCGAGGTGGTGCTGGAGATGCCTGAACTCGATGAATCCGAGATGCTAGGCGGAGGCGCGGCCACTGAGCCGCCGCATTGATAAGTAATTGGTGATGAGAGTTGATGGTTGAGAGAAGATGCCACTTAGATTTGAGATCTACTTTTTAATCGCTCAGAATATCATGATAACGATTTTTCCTGAGTTCTTAATAATTCAGACTCTCAACTTTCAACTAACATCTCTCAACCTCCACTCATGTCAGCCCCAGCAATTCATCGGGGCGCGAGATGAGATGTTGTGCACCATTTTCTCGCAACTCATCCTCACTGCGGAAGCCCCAAAGCACTCCTATTGGTAACATGCCTGCATTCACCGCGAATTGCATATCCAGTCCCGAGTCGCCAATGTAAGCGCAATCTGAAGTTGATACGCCGAGCTGTGAAGCAAGTTCGTGTGCAGCCTGTGGATGGGGCTTGCGCGGCACGCCGTCGCGCGCGCCGAGGACGGCATCGAAGCTGCCAACTGAGAAGAACTCATCGCAACACAACTGAGTGAAATGATGCGGCTTGTTAGACAGCACAGCGATTTTTAAACCGCGCTGGCGCAAAGTTTTCAGCACATCAGCAATGCCTTCATAAGGGCGTGATTTGTTTTTCCATGTGGCCTCATAATAACGCTGATAATCCGCAACCAGTGCAGCAAGATTCACGCTCGTTTTTGCCTCCGGGGGAAGGGCCTGCTCCACAAGTTTCTGCACACCTTCGCCAATGAATTGCGGGAAAAGTTCGAGCGGACGCTGCGGATAGCCGTGTTCCACGAGCATGAGATTCACAGCATCGGCTAGGTCTTCGAGAGAATTGATGAGTGTGCCGTCGAGATCGAAAATGAATGCTTTCATGCGGAGTGGATCAAGCTCGGTGGTTTAGCACAAGCAAACCAAATCTGTCCTGACCTTGGGCGCGTATTCACATTAGACGATAATTATCTTGCATAAGTTGATATTTTAACAAACTATAGCATTATCATACATGCCAGTTCCCACGACAGATGCCATGACGTCATCTGCGAACAGTGTCGCAGAGGCTGGGCCTTCGACTGAAGCCACCAGCGAAAGGCCCGTGCTTTTTCGGCACAATGTCGCCGCCATTCTGCTGAATATGGACAACGAAATGCTCATCGCGGAGCGGGCGCACATTCGTGGGTCATGGCAGTTTCCGCAGGGAGGAGTCGATCCCGGTGAGGGTCTTGAGGAAGCCCTGTTCCGCGAAATGGAAGAAGAGATCGGCGTGCAAGCGCACCACATTCAGCTTCTTGATCGCAAGGGCGGCTATCGTTACGAGTTCCCAAAGGGCCGTCTTAAATACGGCATCTACGGCGGACAGGAGCAGGTTTATTTTCTGGCGCGATTTCTCGGCCATGACAGCGACATTAACATCGACACCAAGCATCGCGAGTTCGGTCGCTGGCGCTGGATCAAGCCCGATAAGTTTGAAATGGACTGGGTGCCGCGTTTCAAGCGTGATGTTTTTCAGCGGGTGTTGCGTGACTTTTTCGGGCTGGAACGATGATCAAGAAAAATCCAGCATCGCCATTTCCGGCTTGCTGATCTAATGGAGGCGATGTGTGACTTGGAAGAACTTTGTTGCCAATTTCAGCCACTCCTGGTGGCGTGCATGGAATGCCGTCGTCGGGTTCACGCGTGAGCATCCGCTGGATCCGTTTCCATTGCGTCATGCCTTGAAGGGCTATCAACGCGAATGGTTCAAGGCTGATTTGCGCGGTGGCTTTGACGGAGCACTCCTTGCCATTCCTCAGGGAATCGCCTTCGCTGTTATTGCTGGATTACCGCTGGCCTATGGCGTGACCTGTTCCGCAGTCGCATGTATCATCGGATCGTCGCTCGCCAGTTCGCGGCACTCCGTCTTTGGGCCAACTAATGCCACAGCATTTATGCTGGCGTCCTATTTCGCGGCGAACCCGCACATCTCCCAGCGGGAGGCGATGCCAATGTTGGTGTTCCTCGTGGGCGCGCTGCTCGTGATTGGGGCCTATTGCCGAATCGCGGACATGACCCAATTCATCAGTCGCTCCGTGGTGGTTGCCTATCTTTCTGGAGCTGCGGCGCAAATGTATGTCCATCAGCTTCCCATCGTTCTGGGGGAAGCCCCCGCACATCACTTGAATGAAAACCTGACTACGGCTCAGGCCAGAACCATTTTCTCCGAAGTGTCAGGAGTCATTGAAATGTTCCCGACCATCACATGGCCTGCGATACTGGTTTCAATTTTCACATTGATTTGTTATCTCGGGATCAGACGTTGGCGTAAGCGCTGGCCTGCACTTGCGATCACACTCGTCATTTCATCGTTGATCGTCTGGCTCATGAAGAAACAGGGTGTGACGATATATACATTCTCCGACGCCACCTTCACTTGGCGCGAACTTCTGCCGCCGTTCCCAGATTTCACCGGGCGTCATACCGGCACGCATTTCAGCCAGTTATTCGGCCTCAGTGTGTCGCTCGCATTTCTCGTTACACTCGACAACGCCTCCATGTCTCGCACACTCGCTAGCCGCAGTGTCCATGAAGTGGACGCCAATCAAGATATGTTCAGCCTCGGCGCGGCCAATCTTGCCTGCGCTTATCTCAGCGGAATGCCCGCCTCACATTCGCTGACGCGCTCAATGCAGAACTTTGAAAGCGGCGCGCGCACGCCGTTGTCCATCATCATCAGCGGAGTGCTTTGTCTGGCGGGAGCGCTCCTGCTCGGTCCGCTCGTAGCCTTTATCCCCAAGGCCGGGCTGGGCATCCTAGTCATCTGTGTCGCTTCATCACTGATTAATCCGCGTCAGATTCGCATCTGCCTACGCGCGACGAAGTCGGATGCGTTTGTCTTCATCATCACCTTCATCGCCACACTGCTGGTGCCGTTGCACGTCGCCATCTTCACCGGCATCGGCCTGTCCGTGATGTTGTATCTTCGCAAAGCAGGTCGCCCATCACTCGTCGAGTATGAGTTCAACAAAGAAGGTCATCTCGCCGAGGCCCAGAGCACGCAGCGACAGAACCCGTCCATCTCCATCGTCCATGTCGAAGGCGATTTGTTCTTCGGTGCGGCAGAGCTATTCCGCACGCAGATCCAGCGGGCCTGCTCCGACCCCAATCTCCGCATCATCATCCTTCGACTGAAAAACGCCCGGCATCTCGACGCCACCAGCGTCATGGCCCTGGAGGAACTCATCATCAACCTCCGCAGCACTGGGCGCGACCTCATCGTCAGCGGCGCGATGCGCGATGTTTATCGCGTCTTAAAGAACAGCGGCCTGATCGAAGTCATAGGACGCGAAAACTTCTTCATGGGCAGTGCGATCAATCCTAATATCTCCACCCGCAATGCCCTCAAGCGCGCTCAGGAAATCCTCGGCGTGAAAGATGCCGACATTCACATTTACTTCGATCCCCGGCAGCAGGCCGAGTCGGGCATCTGAAAATTGTAACACAGCGCCTCCGGCCTGTGTGTTGCACCGTGCCTTTGGCCGGTGCTGAACTTCCCCAGATTTGGCTGCGCACAGGATGAATGAGAACAGGCAGGCTTCGCCATGCCAGTTCGACACACAGGCCGGAGGCGCTGTGCCACATATAAAGGTAGCCCGCGAGTCCCTTCGCGGCTCATGGATCGCCCAGACCCACCCACTTCCGCTGCTCCCACGACTGCAATCCTGCTTCGGCGAGTTGCACGCCCTTCGCTCCCTCGCGCAAAGTCCATCGGAACGGTTCATCAAGCGCGACGTGTTTGAGGAAAAGTTCCCACTGGATTTTGAAGGCATTGTCGTAAGTCATGGCATCGGGGACTTCCTGCCAGCTATTGAAGAAGTTGATGGGCTGTTCAATGTCGGGATTCCATGTGGGGCGCGGGGTGGTGCCGGCGGATTGCACCCAGCATTTGCGCAGGCCGACGACGGCACTGCCATGCGTGCCATCGACTTGCATCGTGAAAAGATCATCGCGCCGCACGCGCACGGTCCATGAGGAGTTGAACTGGCAGACGACGCCAGTATCGGTCTCGAACGTGGCATAGCACGCATCATCGGTGGTGCAGTCGTAGGCCTTGCCGCTTTCGTCGATGCGCTTTGGAATATGCGTGGCACCGAGACAACTCACGGCTTTCACATTACCAAAGAGATTGTCCACGATGTAACGCCAATGGCAGAGCATATCGACGATGATGCCGCCGCCGTCCTCTTTCCGGTAGTTCCACGACGGGCGCTGCGCGGGCTGGTCTGCGTCCTCGCCGGTGAAGACCCAGTAGCCGAACTCGCCGCGCACGCTGAGAATTTTGCCGAAGAAGCCCTGATCGCGCAGCACCTTGAACTTACGAATGCCCGGCAGCCAGAGCTTGTCCTGCACGCAGCCGTTCTTTACGCCCGCATCTTCGCAAAGTTGGGCGAGCCGCAACGCTTCAGATGTTTCTACAGCGGTCGGCTTCTCGCAATAGATCGCTTTGCCCGCCTTCACGGCTCGCTCGACAAAGCCCGCACGCTGGAGGGTGCCGGAGGCGTCGAAGAAAATTTCATAAGCAGGATCGGCCAACACGCTGTCGAGATTCGTCGTGTATTTTTCAATGCCGACGCGCTGGGCGAGCGCACGGAGCTTGTCCTCGCTGCGCCCCGTGAGAATCGGATCGGGCATTAGCGTGAGATCGTCGCTGACCTTCAATCCGCCCTGCTGCATGATGGCATGGATTGAGCGAATAAGATGCTGGTTGGTTCCCATGCGTCCAGTGACGCCGTTCATGATGATGCCGATTCGTTGTGTGGTCATGGGTGAGGTTTGATGAAGGATTCGTCAGGACAAGGAACACATTGGCGCATCGTCACTAGGACGCCGGATCGCTTTCTAGCACGAATTCGACTATACTGATCGATCCCGAAGATGGACTACAACCTCGGCGCGATTGACGGATGCTGGCAGCGTTGTTCGCTCGTTGGTTATTCTTCAATAGCCGCCTCACTCTCGCCTTGCCAGCAACCGCCACTCATCACTGATCTTGTAGCCCATCTTGGGGATCCCTCAGTAAGTCAGGCAGCGGGGATGTAGCCTAAGGATGTTACTTGGCACCAAAGAGTCGCTTGAAAAATCCCACTTTCTGGATAGGAGCTGTTGAAGCAGGAGGGCGTGAGTTGACTAATGGTTCATCATGGACAACGGGCCGCGGATCGGGTTGCGGGCCTTCGATGATGACGGTCATTCCCTTCGTAATTTGCTTGGTAAGACGCACGACATCCCAGTTGGCTGTTCTCATGCAACCGTGGCTGGAACTGCGGCCGATGGTCTGCGGAGAGTTGGTGCCGTGAACACCGATACCTGGCCTGTTCAAGCCGATCCACATGACACCGACAGGATTGCGCGGGCCGCCGGGCAGTTCCCATGATTGATCAGTGCGTTTTCCGTATTCAAGGACGCCTTTGTCCCAGCGAAAGGTGGGCATCTGGGCAATGCCTACGATTTTATAAGTGCCGGGCCTGGTGGCGAGGTATCCGCTGCCGGGGGTGATGGGCAAACTTGCGATCAATTTGTCGCCCTCATAAACGCCGAGAAGTTTCTGCTGGGTATCGACTTTCATCACGCGCGACATGAACTCGGGCAATTCTGGAAGACCGGCAATCTGCTCCAATTCTTCAATAAGAAAGGGCTTCACATTCGGCACCTTGACGCTGTCGCCAACTTTGAGCTTGTCTAGGTTCATCGGTTTATTGATGAACTCCAGCATCTCGGGCGCGCAGTGGAAACGTTCGGTGAGGAATTCCAAAAGCGAACTATACGGAAGATATTTTTTCTTGCTCTGCTGAGCGGGATCGCGGGGTAGCTCGCCCACGAATTTCTTATCTTCCTCCCTGATCGTATAGGTGGTATAAGATTCTCCTATGGATGTCAGATCAAGAGTGTGGTCTTCGAGTTCAGTTTGGGGCAGGTCGTTAGCCTCTTGGAAACGCTTCAACGCCTTCGTGGTAAACTCACCGGGTTGGCCGTCGATTTTGCCCGGTCCGAATAGCTTGGAGTCCAGAAAAATCTGCAAGCGCAGAATGGAATCGACGGGCTCGGGGAACTTAGGCAACGGATTGGGCAGCGGTTCCGCGTGAGCAATTGATTGCGCCAAGATGCAGCAGAGGAAAATGACAAAATATGGCAGGAGCTTCATGTGTGCCCTTATTATCAAGATAAATGAACAGTATTCAATGGAAGGTTTGATCCAATTATCATCCGAATTGACTGTGATAAGCGCGGGCGATTTCGTTGAGGCATTTCTGCTGATCAATCGACCAATAGTTATTGGAGAAAATCTCAACCTCGTAGGCCCCACTGAATCCGGCGTCGTCCATCCAGCGGCTGATTTGCCGAATCGGGATGCAACCTTCACCCATAAGCCCACGATCATTCAGCAGGTCGGTCGT
>JBBRNC010000080.1:0-10200 GCA_038230495.1 Verrucomicrobiales bacterium | reverse complement strand
GTGGGAGAGCGCTATCGCGCTGGGCAGTGTCGAGGTCGGCGCGGCCGTAGTTTTTGTTGAGCGCGCCTTTGAGGCGGGGGTTGTCGCGTTCGATGGCGACCATGGCGTCGTCCACGTCCTTGCCGATGCTGGGGAGCTTGGCGTTCGCTTGCAGGGACGGCCAGCGGGCATCCACCGGCACCCAGAAAACATTGGCGGCGAGGTATTCGTCCTTGTCCTCGGGGTTCGCGCCTTTGAAATCACCCTTGCCCGCGACGAGCTTGGCGTGGTGTTCGTCAAACGTGTCGGAGATGTATTTGAGGAAGATGAGGCCGAGGACGACGTGGTTGACGGCCGCCTCCGCGTCCGCCCTGCGGGCTGCCTTTGGCAGTCTGTCTCGCTCCGCTCGGCTGTATTCCGCCGCGTCCATGTTGTTGCGGAGCTTGTCGGCGGAGAGCCAGAGCTTGGCCTCGAAGCCGAGGTTTGCTGATGAGGTCTCGGTGGTGGATTTGCGGGCCATGATCAGAATGCGGCGAGAGTGGTGGGGTTACTCCGGTTGCCTTCGGCTGTCTCGGCTTCACCTCGGCTGTCGGCGGAGAGCCAGAGGTTGCCTTCCAGGCTCCGCGGCATGGCTTCGCCTTTGGAGTTCGCGCTACCGCGCCGGGCGGTGGCCTCGAAGCCGAGGTTGGCGGAGGAGTCTTTAGATGTGGACTTGTCTTTGGCAACGCGGGGCATGATCTTAACGGGCACTCTAGGGAGCGCGTTTGTTTCATCCACTGATTTTTTTCTTCAATGACTGCCCGTCGTGGCTCAGAGTGTTTTACTTCGGGCCACTACTTCTCCGAAGCCGCTTATGCACAAGTTTGGCGTCCACCGTGCGGCCCGCTTCCATGTCTTCCAGTCAGCGACGAAGCGATTTGATGGTTTCCAGTTCGTCCATTGCTTCCAGCACCTGCTGATAGGCACGCTTGCCCATAAGAACCGCTTCCGCCTTCCCGTTAACCGTCAGCACTTCGGGTCTTCCCGTTTTGTTGACGCGGGTGAGATGCTTCTTGGCGTTGCGCTGGAAGTCTGTCAGCGGGTGGATGTCTTCAATTTGGATCATCATAGGGCGTCAGGGATTAAACATTGAATTTCATGCTATCATGTCCGGCCTGCAAAGCAATCATTGAAAAACACTTTGGTGGGAAAAGCCTTAGCAGCACCAAAGACACCAGCACTCCGCTCCCGTTCCGTCCTCTCCATGCAAGTGTCTCCCGTGCTGGGTCGCGGACGCTGAGCCTTGCGGATTGATAATCTGCTGTGAGTGCTTGCAAAACACATGCATTTTACATATACTATGCATATCATGGCACAAACCAACGTCCAAATCAGGGTTGAGACCGACCTCAAAAAGAAGGCGGAGAAGGTATTCAGCGGCCTCGGCCTCGACATGCCGACTGCCGTTCGCGTGTTTCTAAAAAAAGTCGTGGCCACGAGTTCTATTCCCTTTTCGCTCTCAACCTCCAAGACTAATTCTTATACTTTCAGTGCCCAGGAGGTGCGCGAAATTCTTGCTGCTGCACAAGAGGCGGGTGAACCGGGTAAACTCAGCGGTCCATTCAAAAACGCCAATGACTTGATCGCCCATCTCCGTCATCAGAAGGCATGACGCTATCCATCACCAGATAGCAGATGATACTTCAGACCACCAAGAAATTCGACAAGGCTTATGCCAAACTTACGGAGGCTAACAAAGCTCGCGTCGATGATACTCTCCGTTTGTTTGAAAAGAATCCCTTTGATGCCTCTCTCGGCAATCATGTCTTAAAGGGAAAGCTGAAGAAATTTCGTGCCATCTCTGGGGCTATGATCTTCGTCTTGTTTTTCAGGAGCAGGGCGGACACGTCGTAGTCATCATGCTCAACGTGGGCACGCATGATCAGGTTTATCGGTAAAATCTTCGCTAAATCAGCCGCACATAAAACTTGCCCGGCAAAGGCTTGACCACGCGTTTCATCTCCAGCCTCATCAGCGTAGCGTTCACGATAGATGACGGCAGTCCGGAGGCGGCGGTAATTTCATTCACATGTGTTTCATCCGTGCCGATGGCGGCATAAACTGCCTGCTCGTCATCGCTGAGAACTGCGTTCGGCTTGGCTTCCTGCATGAGAGGCGCCAGCGGCTGAGTGGGAAAGAGCGATGTCAGATCATCCAGCACATCTGCACCATCGAGGATGAGCTTGGCGCCTTGTTGGATGAGGCGATTGCAGCCGTGGGATGTGGGGCGGTCAATGTTTCCCGGCACAGCGTAAACGGAACGTCCTTGATCAGCGGCCTGTTGCGCGGTGATAAGCGCACCGCTGCGCGTAGGGGCTTCGGTCACGATGACACCGCAACTCCAGCCGCTCACGATGCGGTTGCGCATCGGGAAGGTCTGACGGTCGGGTGGCATATCAACGGGGAACTCACTCACGACGGCTCCATTTTCTGCGATTTTTTCCGCGAGCGCTTTGTTCTCCGGAGGATAAAGCTGGCCGAGTCCCGAACCAATGACGGCAACGGTGCGTCCTTTTCCTGCGAGCGCGCCTTCATGCGCAGCCGTATCAATGCCGCGCGCGAGTCCGCTGATGACGGTGTAACCAGCGTAGGCGATTTGGAAAGCGAGCTTCTTCGACACGCTCAATCCATATTGCGTGGCGTGTCGCGAACCGACAATGGCGATGCCGTGATGGTCACGTTCTGTTAGTTGCCCTTGAACATAGAGCACCAGCGGTGGGTCGTGAATCTGTTTCAAGAGCTTCGGATAAAGCGCGTCTTCTTGAGTGAGCACTGTGAGGTTTTCTTCCGCGATGCGTCGCAATTCGCGAGTGAGATCAATCTTGCTTTCCCAGCCCGATATGGCCTCGGCAAGCTCATGTACAAAACCATCTAGCGCCGTGATCTCCTTGGCCTTTGCAGTGAGGATGCGTTCCGGGCTGCCGAAGATTTCCATCAAGCGACGCACACGAACCGGGCCGATCTTCGGCAACAAGTTCAAGGCGAGATAAGCTTCAGTGCGGGTCATGGGGCGACTACTGGAGTGAAATCCGGTGCCGCCAATATCCGGGTTTGCGGCTCAGATGCATCACGGCAACGATCAAGAAATAGCCGTCTTCAATAGTGTAGAGAATGCCATAAGGAAAGCGACGCACGAGATACCTGCGCACATCTCCATCAATACAAAGACTGCATTCAGGCATTCGCTGGATACACTCGATGGCAGCGTCAATTTCACTGGTGAAGTCTGCACCCAAGCCAGGCACTCGTTCTCCATAATAGAGCGCTGCATCCGCATACTCGGTGAGCGCGTCCGGATGATAAATATACCTCATCGGCCAACGAGTTTTCTTACCATCGCAGAGCCTTCTTCGCCTGGAATGCCGACGATGGCACCCGAGCGAATTTCATCGCGTCGCTGCCGAGCCAAGGCCAGCCATGCTACCTGCGCAGCACTGCTTGCGGGTTGGGCCAGGCTTTCAACCAGACGCTCGGCGAGATCAGCGCGCTCGGTGTCGTTGAGTGCGAGTGCTTGGGCTTCGACTTGGTCAATTGCTGTAAGCATCAGGGAAAATAGGGTTTGATTGAGGCATGTCAAATCAAGCGAGTCTCACTCTCGCAGGGATTGAATGGCTCTCTCGATGTGATCCAAGTTCACGTCGTTGCTGACAAACGCGTCGCCTAGAGCGCGAAGCAGCACAAAGCGGATTTTTCCTTCACTGAATTTCTTATCGTGCTTCATGTGTTCGATGATCGCGGCATCCGTGATGCTGGCAGGCAATTGAGTGGGAAGATGGAAACGCTGGAGCAGACTGATGATTTGTTCAACAGATTGAGAAGAAAGCCCGGAAATCTCCGCAGAGAGACGCGCGGCGGCGACCATACCCAGCGCGATGGCTTCGCCGTGCAGAAATTCGCCGTAGGGGACACTGGCTTCAATGGCGTGGCCGATGGTGTGTCCGAAATTCAATAGGGCGCGAGTGCCGGTGGTTTCGTGTTCGTCTTCTTCCACGATGCGGGCCTTAATGGCAACGTTGCGTCGGATGAGATCGGCGAGGCCGCTCCTATCTTCAGAGACTTTGATGATGGCATCGAACATCGAAGCATCGCGAATCGCGGCGTGCTTGATGATCTCGGCAAAGCCCTCGCGATACTCACGCGGTGGCAAGCTTTGCAGAGAATCGAGGTCAGCAACCACGAGAGCGGGTTGTGCAAAGGTGCCGAGGAGATTTTTGCCCTCCGGTGTATTCACGCCAGTCTTGCCACCGACGCTGCTGTCCACTTGCGAGAGGATTGTCGTTGGCATCTGAATGAACGGAATGCCACGCAAGAAAATGGATGCGGCGAAGCCGGCGAGATCGCCAATGACGCCGCCGCCGAGTGCGATAAGAAAGCTCTTACGATCAAGCCCGGCGCGCAACATCTGGCGGCACACATCCTCGACGACGGCCATGCTCTTGCTGGCTTCTCCTGCGGGGATGGTGATCAATGTAGCTTCAATCCCTGCACGAGAGAGGCTGTCGAGAACAGTGCTGGCATAGAGCGGCGCGACATTGCTGTCAGTGACCACAGCACAGCGTTTGCGCTGCAATAAGCTGACCGCAGTCTGACCGGCAATCGCAAGCAAACCGCTTCCGATGACGATGTCATAACTTCGCTGGTCAAGCTGGACTCGGACGTTGAGGGCGTTGGACATTGGAAAATGATTTATGTCCAATGACTGGCACTTGTCCAATGACGAATGATGGCAAAGTCCTGTGTTGTTTGACTGGATGGTGATGCGTGCGATACTAGCGGCTCAGTAAATTTGCTCATGTTAAAAACCCTGCGACATACGAAGAAGTTAAAGTCGGCGCTGGCAGCGATGCTGCTCGCTGGATTTGCGCTTGCGTTGTTGATGTCTGCTTCGCCGGAACTCCACCGGCTCCTGCACCACGATGCGAATGATGATGCGCACGAATGTCTTGTTACAACGTTGAATCACGACGGATGTGATAGTGATGTGCCTGCTCCGCTGCTGACGAAGGTGCATGACATAGTTTTCTTTTCTGCGGTTCCGGTGCTGCATTCGCAGTGGGTGGAACCGCTTTTCCTGATGAATTGTGTTTTGGAACACGCTCCGCCGGTGACGGGCTAGACGCGCTTGCGTCACCCTTAGTCCCCTCGGAATCGCCGCGCATTGATTGCGGCGATCATTCACACACACGCGTGCGCAGCTCTGGCGTTGCGTGCCCCCATTCCAAACTCATTTCAAACTATTCAGGAACATTATGAAAAAACTTTTTAGCATCTTGGTATTCGCGCCGCTTCTAGCGGTCAATGTTAGCGCGCAAACGGCAGTGCCTAGCAGCACTCCAGAAATCGTCGTCACCGGCAGTCCGCTGGGACGCAGCGCCTTCGATCAGGCACAACCCGTCAGTTCACTCTCCGGCGATCAGCTCAAGCTCAAGGTCGCGCCCACTCTTGGCGAGACGCTCAGGGGCGAGCCGGGCATTGCCGCTAGCAACTTCACTGCGGGCGCGAGTCGGCCTATCATCCGAGGTCTCTCGGATAACCGTGTCGTCGTGCTCAACAACGGCACAGATATCCTCGACGTGTCGAACCTCAGTCCTGATCACGCGCCGAGTGTCAGTCCCTTGCTCAGTCAGCGCATCGAGGTGGTGCGCGGGGCGGCGACGGTGCTCTACGGATCGAGCGCGATCGGCGGTGTGGTCAATGTAATTGACAATCGCATCCCGACCTCGGTGCCGGACCAGATAATCACCGGCGAGTTGGACGGACGTTACGGCTCAAATAATCTGGAGCGTTCCGGCGCGCTTTCCGTGGACACACGGCTGAGCGACCACTGGGTGCTGCATCTTGATGGTTCGATTTTGCGCACAGATGATGTGGAGATTCCCGGATATGCGCTATCCGACCGCATTCGTAATAACTTAAGCCCTGCACAGCGCGCGCGTGGCAATGAATTCGGCGGAGACCCGCACGGCACGGTGCCGAACACTGCGGTCTTCACTCGCGACTTCGGCATCGGCACTTCCTATGTGTGGGACAAGGGATACGTCGGCGTGTCCTTCAATCAGTTCCTTAGTTACTATGGCGTTCCGAACAATCCCGAAGTGAGTGATCCTATCGTCAGGCCAGATCGTGTGAATCTCGATGTGGTGAAGCGTCAATACAGTCTGCGCTCTGAGATCGAGGATCCGTTCGCGGGATTCAATCATCTCAACTTCAAATTCACTTACACCGACTACAAGCATGACGAACTCGATGGCGACTCCATTGGATCGACTTTCAAGACCAATGGGTTCGATTCACGTCTGGAACTCGCACACAAACCCATCGGCAAGTTAGAGGGCACATTAGGAATCCAAACAACGTATAAGAACCTCTCGGTGCTGGGAGGCGAAGCCTTCCTTCAGCCCACGCACACGTTGCAGCTTGCCGCATTTGCTTTTGAAGAAGTAAAGCTTGGTTCATGGCGGTTCCAAGGCGGTGCCCGTGCGGAGTTCAACCGTGTGGACATTGACTCGAGCGATCCTGACTTGACCTCGCTAAAGTCGGGTGAGAGCACCCGGCGCGACTTCGTGCCGATCAGCATCGCTGCCGGTGCGATCTATGACATCACTAAAGATACCAATGCCGCGCTGACCGTGCGCTACTCTGAGCGCGCGCCGACAGCGGAAGAACTCTTCGCGCGCGGCCCGCATGACGCGACATTTCAGTATCTGATCGGCGATCCATCGTTGCCCAAGGAAAAAGTTCTCGGTGTGGACCTCAGCCTCCGCAAGAAAGAAGGCATAGTTACGGGAAGCGTCAGTCTGTTCTATAATCACTTCTTCAACTTCATAGACTTCACCAATACCGGGGCGATTCAGGAAGACCTGCCAGTCTATAATTACGCAAGCAAACGTGCGGACTTCTGGGGTGGTGAGGCGTTGGTGAACTGGCATCTGCTGCCACGTTCGGTCACACGACCCATCAGTGTCGGCGACAAGAGTGTGAAGAATGTCATCGCGCCCGGTGGCAATACTGACATTCCCAATCCGCACGATCTCTTCTTTGAATTGAAGGGCGATTACGTTCACGCGCAGAATCAGAGCGATGATGAACCTCTGCCGCGTATCACACCGGCGCGGGCCACAGCGGCGCTGGGTTATGCCGGGCCTAAGTTTGGTGGGCGGATAGAAGTGCAGCATGTCTTCGCGCAGAATCGCGTGGCTCCATTGGAGACTTCAGACGGCGGTTACAACTTCCTCAACGCCGATCTCAGTTACACCTTCAGCAGAGGACCGGTGGCATATAATCTCTATTTGCGTGGCGTGAACTTGACCAATGTAGAGGCGCGTGATCACACGTCCTTTCTTAAGGATGTCTTGCCGCTAGCCGGTCGCGGCATCTTCGTCGGAGTGCGCGCTTCGTTTTAGAGTTCTGGCTGCACATCACAACGACTCACGCACCATTTGTCCAGTCATATGATCATCGCAACGAAACAACCGCAGGGCTACTTCATCTCCGCCTGGATGGCGGGGGTGGCATTGCTGATGCTCATCGTTGGCGTGCATGGAGCGGTTCAGCCTTTGTTGCCAAAGGCGGAGCCGCTGGCGGAGAAATTCGCTGCCGGTGATGAAGTGATGCTGGAGCAGTTTAATCCACCTGCGTTGGCGCAGGAAAGCCATGAGGAGCAGCCGCCTATTGAAGAGCATGACATCGAGATTCCGCCGTTGCCCGTGATGCAACCGCCGCTCACGCCGCCGGAGATGGTGGAGATCACGCCGTTGGAACAGCCACCACCGATGCTGACGAAACCTAAGTTGAAACCGAAACCAGAACCAAAATCTGTGGCGGCTCCATCAAAGCCAAGCAGCGGCAGCAGCGAGGGTGCGATCACAACTTTCACCGGCGGTGGCAGCGGGAGCTTTTCATCACCATCCTACCCGGCCTCGGCCCGTGCCGCGCGGCAGCAGGGCAGCGTGCGATTGCTTGTGACCGTCGAGGCAAGCGGGCTGCCAAGCTCCGTCAGCGTCGAGACATCCAGCGGGTTCGCGCCGCTCGATGCTGCGGCGCGCGATCACATCAGCCGCACCTGGCGCTGGCCTGCGGGTGAGGTGCGCCGCTACATTGTCCCGGTTCGCTTTGTGCTTAAGCCGTAACGCGGGAAGAATGGAATGATGGAAAAATGGAAGAATGGAATACTGGAATACTGGAATACTGGAATACTGGAATACCCTTGATTCTATTCTGAAACTTTTTTAACGCTTTTCTCTCAAATCATTTCTTCCATCATTCCAATTTTCCATTCTTCCATTCTTCCTTTTTCCCTCCCCATGCTTACTCCCATCCTTGCTGATTCCTTGATTGATCTCTTCCGTCACGGCGGTCCCATCATGTGGCCGCTTGCGATCGTCTCCATTTTCGCCGTTGCTGTCATCTGCGAGCGAAGCTGGTGGTGGCTGCAACATGCGCGCAATCGGAGGTCGCAGGACATGGAGCGTGCGCTTGCCGCGATGGATGCGGGCGACCTGAATGCCGCGCAGCAAGTTTGCGCGAATTCTCCAGACTCTGTGCTGCGCGTTATTCATGCCGGTCTGACGCACCGTCATGCGAGCTTGCAGGGCGCGTTGCAGGCTGCGGCGGGCATTGAAATCAGGGAGGCGGGCCGTTTCCTCACGGCGATGGACACGATCATCACTCTGGCTCCGTTGCTGGGACTCATGGGCACGGTCACGGGCATTATGCATAGCTTCAACAGCATTGGCGGCAGCGAACTCGCCGTGGAAAAAGTGACAGGTGGAATTAGCGAAGCGCTGATCGCCACGGCGCTCGGACTTGGCATCGCGATCATCACGCTCATTCCCTACAACTGGTTTCAAGCAAAGGTCGCCAGCCTGCAGCACGACATCGAGACCGCGGCGAACAATGTCGAAGTCTTCACCGGCAAGCCATGACGCCTCTGTGATAAAATGAAAATCACGTCACCTCTTCCCAGAAAGAAAGCTCGGCTGGAGATCATCCCGTTGATCGACATCATGTTTTTCCTGCTCGCCAGTTTCATGTTGGTAAGCCTCACTATGACGAAGCAGCGCACGGTGAGCGTAAACCTTCCTGCTGCAGCCACGTCGCAAACCAATCTGAAACCCGACAGCATCAGCCTCGGAGTAGATGTGCGCGGGCAGTTGTTCTTTGAGAAGAAACCCATCACGCTTCCGGAGCTAGAGCTGCTGCTGAAAGAGCGCCTTGCCGCGAACAAGGAACTTCCCGTATATGTCAGCGGCGATGCCGCAACACCGCATGGCGCGATGATCGCCGTGCTCGACTACGTGCGCCGTTGCGGAGTCACTAAGGTCGCGTTCAACGTCAAGCCTCTTGCCCCGTAGCCTTCATGCGTCCCGTCTCGACAAGCATCCTCGTCGCGCTGCTGCTCGCCATGTGCGGCCTCTGCACCGTGCAATGGTGGCGGGAGAGCGCGCTGCGGGAGATGGCCGCGACTCAGCGTCGCGACTTGGAGAAAATCTCCGCGTTGCGCGACGACCTCAACGCCCGCATGAAAAATGCCGATTCGGAAATTCTGCGGCTCAACATGGCCTGCGCAGAGCTGCGCACGAGCTCAGTAGCCAAACAAGTTCACGAAGAGGCGCTGCAAGCGAACGCGCAACTTCGCGAAAACATTGAAAAACAAAATGCCGCGATCAAAGAGCAGAACGAGTTGCTGGCAAAACACAACGCCGCCATTCTGCAAGCGAACGAGAACATCAAGAATCTAGCCTCTGAACGCGATAGTCTTGCCAAGCGGCTCAACGATGCTGCTGCACGCTACAACGAATTGGCTGGCAGGAAGAAGGCGGAGTGAGGGCTGGAGTTCGTCCAATGTGCTTCCGGCTTTCGATGCTTTGGCCTTTGGAACTTCAATCCCTTCACGACGGTCATGGCTTCGGTTTCTTGAGTGCCTTGCGTGCTTTGGATTCCAGCTTCTTGACGCTCCCTGCGGTGGGAAGCTCCTCTGGCATGGTGCCACCAAGTTCTTTGATGGTCTGACGGACTTTGGCTCCGACTGAGGTGGACCCCGGATTTCGGGCCAGTGGATGGATGATTTGAAGTTATGATGTGACTGGCTTGG
Source organism: Verrucomicrobiales bacterium (assembly GCA_038230495.1). Taxonomy (GTDB): domain Bacteria; phylum Verrucomicrobiota; class Verrucomicrobiia; order Verrucomicrobiales; family Verrucomicrobiaceae; genus VFKE01. Next base: position 89 of record JBBRNC010000080.1, on the reverse strand, counting down.
GCGACCAACCCAAAACCCAAAACTAAAGTGAAAGCCAAACGCAAAAGACATGACCCAGAGTTCAAAGCCCGAGTGGCTTTGGAAGCCAT
>JBBRNC010000079.1:0-10343 GCA_038230495.1 Verrucomicrobiales bacterium | reverse complement strand
CGTTTCATCGCGTCATTGCCCGGTGAGCACGCCATGATTTTTTTGATGAGCAGGATGGCGTAACCCAAGCCAAGAATTGCGAGGATGATGGAAATGTAGATACCGTATTGAATGAGGAATGACATGGAGTGGGCGTTGTAAAATGCGTAAGTGTGAAGTTGTTGTCCTGCTAGTCGGACAAAAACGGAGCGCGATTCTAGCGGATTTATTGCGCATGGCAATCACGATTTTCATGGGCATGTGCCTATTTTTGAGGCACTTGGCCGGACGAGTAAGTGCGCAGGGTGGGATTCGAACCCACGACCAATTGGTTAAGAGCCAACTGCTCTACCGCTGAGCTACCCGCGCGAAATTTTGGTCTTGTTTGGTGCGCGGGGTGGGATTCGAACCCACGACCAATTGGTTAAAAGCCAACTGCTCTACCGCTGAGCTACCTGCGCCTGAAACAAGGGGAGGGGTAATTAAGCAAACTAGCGGCTGATGCAAGCGGTAAAATGTTGTTGCTGTCGATTTTTCAGGGCACACGCATGAATTTTTTCAGAAACAGCCTGAAATTCCAGACTTTTTTGCTTGTGAAATCCACGGATTGAAAATCAAATCTCAGAAATCAGGAGCTACACAGGGCAACAACTGTGTATTTGGGGAAAATCGGGGATTCTTGGGCTGATCATGAGTAAGGCCAGATTCATGAGGTCGTTGTATTCGTTGGAGTTCAAGCTTCGGCTTGCTCACCAACGCTATGCCCATGATGAAAATTTCACGTTCGAACTAATCAGCGCGAACAAGGTAAACCTTGAATTCACTGCGCGGCTTCGCACCGACGAATTCATTCACGAGCAGTGCTTAATGTATGATCTAAAGAAAGCCTCAAAAATCAGAGAATAGCGTAGTATGGAGTTGCAAAGCAATGGAGCGGAATAAACATCCCACAGATGAAACAACATCCGATAATTTATGCCGCCGCATGGTTCATGCTGACATCCTTCACCCAGATAGCGGTTGGATTGCGCGCTCAGGAAGAGCCGGAAGCTGAGGAGTTGCCCGCGAAACAGAAGCCGAATAAACAGGAGATGGTCGGTGCCGCCCAGATTGAGCAGGGCGATAAGTTCGCTGTGGCTGGAGAAAGGGAGGAGGCGCTCTCACTTTGGAGTCATGCTTTGGCGCAGGGCGGCTCAGGCACTCGGACAGGGGAAGAGGCACTCGCGAGGCTGGATTGGGCTTGCCGCGAGTCTGGGTCGGGAGGTTGGGGGCCGTCCCTGCCCGGGCTGGCGTTTGCGCGATCCAGACGTGATCATTTTCTTGGTTTACAGGAGTCTTCGCGCCGGGCTCAGGTGCACGAGTTCTACGCCAATCATGAGAGCCAACCAGAGCTGCAAGCTTATACCAGATGGTTACTGCACCATCTGAATTCGAATCAAGCCATCGAACTGTTGCCTCTAGTCTTGGAGGACGGTCTGGACGAGCAGCCCCAATGGCTTGCGCAAGCCCTCAACTTCACCAGCAGCAGAGAGTTTCTCCGTGAGCCAACTAGGATTATCCGCGCGATGCAGTTACTGGGATTTCTTGAGGGGGCTAAAACTTTCCGTTCCTGCCTATTGAGCGAGGACGGTCGCAGCACCACCCTGACCCAGATGATGGGCGCTCTGCGGAAAATGAATTCCGAAGGTGAATCACGCAAAACATATGAAGCAGTAAGTAAATATCTGAAGGAATTAAAGCCGCGCACATTTGGCGCGGACTTGACTCTGGCATTGCTGGAAACAGATGCTGAAAAGTCATTGTCGGGATTTATCACCACAAACGCTGCCGAGATCAAGCGTATGACCAACTCACGCCGGGATGAAGTGCTGAACGTTATAAAATGGAGCATAAAGGGTTATCCAAACGCTGACGACATGGATGACTCTGTAGTCGCTGCTTTGAAGCCGCTATTGGCAAATAACGAATTGCAAACACTCGAGTCACAGCTTGCAGAATTGCTCTCAGCAAAAAAATGGGGGCAGGATGATATTGATGAGTATAAACACGCCATAACCGCCGCGAGCATGATTAGTGCTACGGCAGCGCGACACCTTGACAGGGCAGAGGCAGGACTCCGGCAAGCAGTTGCCCTTCTCAAAAGCAGTCCGGCTCAGGGCAACAAGGATCAGCCCCCTTCAAACCGTCCTGTAGCTTATCTCCTGCAATATCTGGCAAAAGAACCTGCTCTTTTTCCCTTGGCCATGGAGACAGCTGACAAGGGCAATATCTTGGAGGATCACGAATGGATAGGAAATTTTGTTGAAGAAAACAAAGTGGATCAGCTGACTTCACTAATTGAGTTTTTCCGAAAAGGCGGGTTCATTGCCGAGGTGGAGGATTTCCAGCCCCTTGCTTACAAGGACACTGATATCACCAATCAGATTGTCAGGAGTTACACATTGTTGTCCGATATCCTGAGGCGAAACAAATCTAATGAAGCTAAGGTCAAGCTTCAAGAATATTTGGAGAGTAAACCTCAGACATTTGGTGTGGACATCACCCAGCTGATGCTCAACAGCAATGCTCAAACATTTGCTGAGTTTCTTCATCGGCGCTCACATGACTTTAACAAGGTTCCTCCCGAACGGCGTGGGGCGATTTATGACATTTTGCTGAGCTCGATGATGAGTTTTGGTGACGTTGATAACCTGTCTGAGGACATTCAAAAAATGCTGTCGCCGTTGCATAAAAGTGAGGATGACCTCGCGGAGAAATTTTACTCCCGAATAATGAAGGTGGAATCTTTAGCATCAATCAACCTGTCTTATAAATCCGGATGCAGTGACGCGATTGGCGTAATTGACAGAATAGCCCAGTTTGATCCGGCAAAAGCACTGGCATTGGCGGACAAAGTTGTCGCATTGGTTCGGGCCAGCCCGGATGAAGGAGATGAGAATCTGCACAGATGGATACAGTCTACAGCGGGTGATTTTGAACATATGGTGGCGGCTGTGCCGGAGCTGTTCCCTCTCGTCATGCATCGACGGGATGATCTCAACAGTCCGCGTGCGGGAAACTTTCATGCGCCCATTCTTCCCCGAATACGCATCAATAATCCAACCAAAGTCGTGAAGTTTCTGGAAGATGTCGGTTGTCTTGAGGAAGCCCCTGGATTTCGCGATTATCGGTCAGCCTCTCCACTCAACTGGGCGACTATGCTGAGCGGTCTGCTGAGAGATATTCATGAGAAACCGGCCTGTGAGATGCAGGTCAAGCGAGAACTTGCAACTAGAAGGCAGACTTTTGGCGTGGAATTTATCCTGGCACTCATGGAACGGAATGAAGATGCGGTGCTAAAGTTTGCCCTGCGTCGAAGGCTGGATTTTGCGCAACTCCATCCAATGATGCTACAGCAGGTGGCAACTCTGTTGGGTATCATGGATGGTTCATGGCTTCAGTTTTCTCGAATCTCACCTGCGTGGCGGGAAGCCATGGAGCCTGCTGCCGAGGTCTTGAAATCCCGGCTCGAAAAGAGTTATACTCACCTGATGGAGGCGAATAAGCTCTCCGATCTGGGGCCGGATGACTGGCTATGGAATGTGGCAAATATGATTAGAATTGATCGCGTAAAGGGCGCAAAGGCTTTTGAACACCTAGCCGACTTATACAAGGATAAGTATAAAGACCAGCCGCCTGCTACGGATGAGGATCCCAACTGTAACGATTACATACATTGGCTGAGGTATACTATAGTCCACGCCCCTGTATTGAAGATATTCAAAGAGCGGGCCGCGAAAGACGGTCTGAGACCCAATCATCTGCATTACTTGCTGGAGAATTTCACTCATCAGTCGGACACACCCTTAGAGTTTCTCGTTTTCATAGATGAAGCCGGATTTTTAAATGAAGCCACGGATTATGACGCTGGATTCACGCTGCCAGTGATGGATTCTGAGCCGCTACTTTTGAATGTCTTCAAATATCAGATCAACGAAAGAGGAAAAAGCGACTCGATTAAGCGTTTGATACAGTATCTATCCGGACAACCTAAAAAAACCTTTGGCGCCGATATGATATTAGCGGTTTTGGATAAAAACACTGCGCGCAGCGTGCCAGAATTCATCAAAAGACGCGCCGCTGACTTTGCCCTGTTGCCAGAGTCTTCGCGGGAGACTGTGCTGGTCTTTCTACGTAAGGCATGGCCTAAAATGCCCTCAGTGCGCTCCATGCCTGCGGAACTGCGTGACGCCATGGTGCCCTTGTTGACGCGCGAGATGCTACAGGGCGATCACTTCGCCAAGGATGTCCTGACTGCCAGATCTCTCGCTGATGTTCACAAAGGAGACATGGAAAGTTTCATGTTGAGGATTAGAAGCCTGATAAATGAATTGGTGGTGCAGGATCGTGATCTGGCGGTGAAATTGTTCATCAAATCATGGAGCTTTCATGAGCCAAGTCCCAACACCTCTTATGGCAGGGATTTTTACACAGGTATGCTTTTGGAAGAATCAAAAAAGTTCGCCGACTCGTGCCCGACATTGGAACGACTTTCATTCATCCACGGTTTATTCATGGAAATTTCCGATGGCAAACTTTCGTATTCCGAGAGCTATAAAGATTACAAACAAGACTCCATAATATTTGATGAATGGAGGCGACTGGGTGGCGAAGCGTTCCCCGGGAAGGCCATGGACAAGGTTCTTCGGCATCTCGCATTCTCCATGAGAGGGATGCCACCAACTTTGTTGGCGCTGGACTTCCATCGTTTTTTCAAGCGTCTTCCGCAGCGGGATCGTGTGGACTTAGTTACATGGGCGGAGTCGCAACCCGATGTTCAGGAGGCATCAAATTTGGTGCGCGAGCTTGCCGTGGCAGGTCGCTTGTTTTTGGAATACGAACCGCAGGCGAATGTGAATCGCAAAAACTGGGCCTGTGCGTTCAAGCGGCTGCCAGAGCATGATGCATTGTGGAATCATTATCTGAAGGCCATAAAAGATGAACAACTAAATCCTCAGGTGAGAGTGGCTTTAGCGGAGCATTTGTGCATGGTCTATCCAGAAGTTGTGCCGCCGGATGTTGTGCGGCTGGGACTGAAAGCATTTTTTGATCCCAGAAACAAATTCAAGGGCGCTATTGGCGACAACTTCGCCACGTTATTACGTGCTTTCAGTGATCTTCCGGTCAATGCGTTATGGACGGAGACATACGAGAACCTGATGAGAATGATGGATGCGGGTTATGACCATGAAGGTTGGCTACTTTACGATGCCGTCCATCTGTTTGCGGTAAAATCTGGTAATGAAGAGTGGTTGGAAAACATCAAAAAAAAGCAGTTATCTCCGGCCAATATCAACTCCAAGGACTGGCGTTTCGATTTGTTCCCCGCGCTGGCTGCGGCCGGTCGTGCTGATCTTGCGCGTGATGTTATTGGAGTCGGTGAAAATCTATATCTGTCTACTTTACCTCATATCGAGCTTTTTCATCCTGAGCAATTTCAAACCGCGCTCAAGGCCATGAGGCACGAATATGTGAATAATGAAGCGTTGGCGCAACTTGCTGAGTTCAGGCTGATACCGCAGCAGGATCCGCCATCTGCCGTCACCGCGGCCATTCCTAGTTACGTCAGTCGAAGCCAGCGGTTGAGCAATCTTTGCGACCGGCTCATAAAATCACCCAGCATGGATTCAGCATCACGGATTGGGCTGGCTAACATGCTCACGAAGGCCATGCCTGCACTTTCATTGAAACTTGATTCCTTGCTGCTGCCAGAGTCAAAGAAGATTGATTTGAAGACTGTTTCCGGCATGTTTGATTTTAACCAATTCTATAGTGACAAGAATAATCTGTTGCCAATTCTGGTGCAACGCAGCGCCAAAGATTTGAGTTCCGGTGACGCCTCGTATGTTTTGGAATTCCATTCCAGCATGATGGCTGCTAATCAAAATAATGCCTATCACTTCACTGAAGTTTTCAGGCCGTTTTCTGAGCAATTGAGCGGGCGGATCATGGCCTACTGGTCAATCGGGGAAGGTCGCAACCCAGCACCATACCTTGAGTATTCCCGCGCGATTTTCACTGAATCGGCGAAATTTAACGAGGATCATTTCGGCATCACCGCTGCCATGGCTCTGGTCTTGATTGCGTTGAACGATGGTAAAACTAACGAATGGTGTGAATCCGTGCCTGAGGGAATTCGCAAACAGGTGCGTGGCCGGCTTTCAAGAAACATCAAGGTTTGGGATTTTGCCGCCGCTTTAGCAGGAGAGGGGGCTTCCAGGCTGCCACTTGAGCAACGCCTCCGCATAATACTAAACCTGTTGAGAACGCCATGGGTTCAGGTCTCGTCCGCGAAATCCAATGTCGTGGACTTAATCGTGAACCGGTATCACATTCTTGATTGCGCAGAAGTGGTTGCTCACGCTGGTGAACTTGCCGGGTCATGGCCGCGTGACGGGCGCAATGCAGCTGAACTGGCGGAAATTTGCTATCAGAACGACGATTTTTCCGGCTCCGTTACCTTCCTTAAGCTCGCCGCCGGACAGTCTCAGAAGACGCCTTCCACTCAGGCTGACTACAGCCTCCGCTTGGGCGCATTGCTCACCAGACTGGGGCAGATAGATGAAGCGCGAGCAGTTCAGGAAAACATCGCGAATTTCGAGCTGGACGATCAGCAGAGCAAGCTCAGGGATGCTCTGAAATAAACATTTCCTGTCTTTTATTCAAATTGCAGGGATGGCAGGGCGCGCAAACGGGCCAAGCCGCCATTTGCAGAATCAAGTTTGCACACTCTTACAATGCGTTGAGGATCGAAGGTGGGACCATCATTTTCTCCATTTCATTTCCGTCTGGCCGGGAGTTTCTATTGATTGATCTTCAATATAAAAACACTTGCCTCCTCATCGGTGAAGCTTAAGGTGCGCATTCCTTCTGGGCGAATACTTGAGCGCATGTCTCCTGGAACGGGAGCGGGACTAGTCCCGTTCTTGTTCGTCCGGGGGTGCAGCCTCAAGTTTTTTTATGATTAGCGAACTCAAAGCCCTATTTGAATATTACGAAAAGGAAAAAGGCATCGACCGTCCGAAGATGGTCGAGGCTCTCCAGAGCGCATTGCTTGCCGCCTCGAAGCGCAGCATCGGACCGGCGCGCGAATTGCGCATCGAGATCGATCCAGAAAAGGGCAGCATCAAGGCCTGGGCCAAGCTGATCGCCGTAGAAACGGTGACGAATCCTTTCGAGGAAATCCCGCTCAAGCTCGCGATGAAGCTCCGCAAGGACGCGCAGCTCGGTGAAGAAATAGATGTGGAAGTGACGCCAAAAGATTTTGGACGTATCGCCGCGCAAACCGCGAAGCAGACTTGGATGCAGCGTCTCCGTGAAGTGGAGAAGGCGAATCTTTATGAAGAGTTCAAGGATCGCACTGGCGATGTGGTCAGCGGAACTGTCCGCCGTTTTGACAAGTCTGACGTGGTCATCGATCTCGGCAAATTCGATGGCGTGATGCCGATGCGCGAGCGCGTTCCGACGGAAGATTACACTTCTGGTGATCGGATGCGCTTTTATGTGAAGGCGGTTGAGAAGAACACGCAGCGTGGCCCTGAGATTATCCTGAGCCGCAGCCATCCGAACTTCGTGCGCCGGTTGTTTGAGTTTGAAGTCAGCGAGATTGCAGATCGCACGGTAGAAATCGTGAGCATCGCTCGCGAGGCTGGTTATCGGACGAAGATCGCCGTTCATAGTGCGGACGAAAAGGTTGATCCTGTGGGTGCCTGTGTTGGACTTCGTGGTGCGCGAGTGAAGAACATTGTGCGCGAGTTGAACAATGAGAAGGTGGACATCATCCGCTGGACTGCCGATCCCGTTGAGTTCACACGTGAGGCGCTGAAGCCCCTTAAAATCCTCTCCATTACTGTCGATGAGGCCAACAAGCGCGTGCATCTCACCGTGGGCGAAGAAGAACTTTCCAAGGCCATCGGGCGCAAGGGACAGAACGCACGACTCACCTCCAGGCTCATCGGCTACGATCTCGCCATCGAGCGCGACCAGCATGAGGAGAAGAAATTCGAGAGCAGCATGGGGGGCTCTGTGCATCAGATTGTGGATAAATTTGGCATCTCAGAAGAAGTGGCACGCAAGCTCGCTGATGGCGGCTTGACTGACCTTTCGGCCTTCGATGACGTGGACGAAAGCGATATCGCTGGCATTCTCGATGGCGATACGGAAACCGCGAAGCTGATTGTTGAAAAGGCCCGTGGCACTCAAGTTTCTACGCCTGCACAGGAAGGCGCTGCCGCCTGATTTCGCGTCGCGTTCGCCCTGTTATTTTTCTGCCCGAACATTGTTTACTCATTCATGCCTCCCAAAACTACGATTTCTAAAACCACCCGAAGCAGTTCGCCTTCCAAAAAGGCAGGGGAGTCGCAGGTAGCGGCAGAAAAAAAACCGATTAAACCGCGGAAGACTCTGTCATTGATTGATGAACCAACTTCATCAACGGCGAAGCGTCGCAGCGGTGCGGCAGCACACTCATCAGCGTTCAAGCCGCTTGGCGCGACTCCGCCAAAAGTGGTAGCACCTGTTGTTCCGCCGCCAGAGCCTGAACCACCTAGGAAAACGCTCGATCAAGCTAAAGCCGAGGCCTTGTCCATCTTCGATGAAGAAGTGAAGAAGCCACGCCGCCCTGTTCGCACTGACGCGGAAGTCGCCCAAGCTTTAGCGACAAATTTCTTGCCGCCGATTTCTCTGCTGAAGCAGGATGAAGATGATCAATTAGCCGCATTGCTGCCCAAAGTTGAAGTGCCTGTTGCCCCAGCTCCAGAAGATGAAACTGGCGATCCCAAGGTCATTCACATCAAGCCGCCGATCATTGTTAAAGATTTGGCCGATCGCATGGGCTTGAAAGCGTTTCAGATCATCAAGGATCTCATCGAGTTCAAGGTCTTTGCCAAGACAGACACTGCGCTGGAGCCGGACATTGCGTCAAAAGTTTGCGAGAAGCACGGCTTCACTTTCGAGAAAGAGAAGCGCGAAAAAGGCGGCGGCGTTCACAAGGTAGAGGAAATCATCGAGCCGCCAGCGCCTCCTGCACCGGAAGAAGTTGCGATAGAATCACTCGAATTGCGCGCGCCCATCATCACTTTCATGGGCCACGTTGACCACGGCAAGACATCCCTGTTGGATGCCGTGCGCAAGACCACAGTTGTCTCAGGCGAGGCTGGCGGTATCACGCAACACATCGGTGCTTATAGCGTCTCTCATAATGGTCGCCCCATCACTTTCATCGACACACCCGGCCACGCCGCCTTCTCAGAGATGCGCGCTCGCGGTGCGCATGTGACGGACATCGTGGTGTTGGTCATCGCCGCAGATGACGGATTCATGCCGCAGACTGTCGAGGCTCTTAATCACGCTAAAGCCGCTGGTGTCACCATCATCGTCGCTATTAATAAGTGCGATCTACCCGGAGCGAATCCGATGCGCGTGAAACAACAGCTTCAAGATAAAGGATTGATGCCCGTCGAATGGGGTGGTGAAGTTGAGGTCATGGAAGTGTCTGCCACCAAGGGCATCGGCATGGATGCATTTTTGGAAACGATGTCGCTTCAAGCGGAAGTGCTCGAACTTAAGGCCAACCCGAAAGCTTCGATGCGCGCCACTATCATCGAGTCACGCATGGATCCGGGTCGCGGCCCTACGGCCACTTGCATTGTCCAGACCGGCACGTTGCGTGTCGGTGAGCCATTCATCTGCGGCCCTTATTGGGGCAAAGTGCGCACACTCATCAACGATCGCGGTCAGGCCATCAAAGAGGTTAAGCCCGGTATGCCGGCTGAGGTCATAGGCTTCAGTGGACTTCCGAATGTCGGTGACGAAGTCATTGAGATGGAGAACGAGCGCATGGCGAAGAAGCTCAGCGATGAGCGCATCGAGGAACTTCGTCTCAAGAAACTTGCCGTGCCGCGCCGCACTTCGTTGGAAACTTTGTTTGCTAACATTGAGGATGGTCAGAAGAAATCGCTCAAGATCGTGCTCAAGACCGATGTGCATGGCTCCATGGAAGCCATCGCAAAAATGCTCAAGGAAATCAAGAGCGACAAGGTGGACATCCAAATCCTGCACAGCGCTGCCGGCCCCATCTCCGAAGGGGACATCCTTCTCGCGAGCGCGTCGGACGCCATCGTCATCGGCTTTAACGTCAAGGTCGAAAGCACCTGCGTTTCCATCGCAAAACGCGAAGGCGTGCAGGTGAAGCTCTTCAGTATCATCTACGAACTCATTGATCAGGTGAAAGAGGCCATGCTCGGCCTACTCGATCCTGAATTGCGCGAGAAAGTCATCGGCCACGCACGCGTGAAACAGGTATTCGATCTCAGCCGAGGCATCGT
>JBBRNC010000078.1:0-11521 GCA_038230495.1 Verrucomicrobiales bacterium | reverse complement strand
CGCTCACTGCCGCGCCTCCATCCACGACTGCACGAAGCGCGCGAGGTCGAGCTGCGTCACGGGGAGCTGCGGGATTTTCAAGGACGACGCCCACGCGACTTCCATGCCGGTGCGGTTGCTGCCGTGCGTGCCGCGGATTTTTTTTGTGTCAAAGCTCACGGTGCCGGGCGGCCAGCCGAAATAAAGTTCGCACGGGTCGTAGCCGGGCTTGTTGTGGATGTCCACGTGGCTCGCGTAGTCGGGCGCTTCGTCGCGCTCGAACCACGGATACGCAAACCACGAACTCTCCGCGGCGGTGATGACGAGATCGCCGCTGCGCCGGTGCGCGATGCCGTGCTTTTCCTGCTCGGCCTTGTCCCAGACTTCGGCAACGCCGGGCAGCGTGTGCAGCGCGGCGATGGCGGCGATTTTCGACTCCTCATCGCGGCAATAGACGTGCGCAAAACCGTGATCGCAAACGGCGAACGCGCGGCTCGTGAAAAAATCCGTGTACGCCATTTTCTCGATCGCGCGCGTGCCGAAGAGGCCCGCTTCACGGAGGCGGCGGTTCGGAAAAACGGCGCCGTCGCGCACCTGCTCGATCGCGTAGTCGCCGAAGACGAGCCAGTCGTAGCCGCACTCGGCGGCCTTCGCCTTGAGGCGTTCAAGATAGCCGAGGAGCAGATTCAGCGCGGCATCCGCCTCGCGGCTCACGGGGCCGTAGCGCTGCAGATCGTAGTCGAGATGCGGGAGGTAGGTGCAGAGCAGATCGGGCGCGGTGTCGTCCATTTCCATGACGGCGCAGGTCGCCTCCACGATCCAGTCGGTGGACTTGTGATTCGCGAGCGGACCCCAGTAGTTCATGAGATTGAACGGGCGGCCGACGCGCTCGGTGATGCGCGCCTCCAGCGTGGCGGGCTGCGTGTAGCACGCCTGGATCATGCCGCCGCTGTGCTTGTGGATCGGCGCAGGCGTGACGATGAGGTCCGCCGCCTCGCCCATGCTCTGCTGCCAAAACATGAGGCCGACTTTTTTCCCGCGCGCACGGAAATCATCCCAGATGCGCGGCCCCTCGACGAGCGATGCGCTCTGCTCCCAGAACATCACTTTCCGCAGATCGGAAAAAAAGAGTCCGTTCGCGACGAGGCCGTTTTGCGAGGGCGTGGTGCCGGTGCGGAAGGCGGCCTGCACGGGGCAGGTCACCGCCGGGAAGATGCTCTGCACGGGGCGGAACTCGGGCAAATGCGACACGAGATTCCAACCGAGGGCGGCGACATCAACGACGAGGAGCTTGCTTTTGGCCGGCATGAGGAGCGGCCAAGAGAATCAGCTTCGGCGGAAAAAGCTAGGGCGGAGCGGGATGAAACGCAGGCGCGAGCAGGAGTCCCGCCTACTTCGCCGGCTCGCCTGCGGTCCCCGCGACCGGCATCGCATTCGCTTTCGGCCGCAGCCACAGCGCTTTGATTTCCAGCCACAGCCAGCGGCGGATGCCGGTGAAAAGGAGCCGCCCGCTCGTGCCGGGCTCGGGCGTGAAGCCGGGCACGAGCAGCCGCCAGCCGGCGTTGCGTTCGCCGTAGGTGCCGGCGGCGATGCGCTTGCGCGCGAGCGCGACGAGGCGGCGGTTGTAAAAGGACATCAGCTTCGCGGCGATGCGTCCGCCGAGGCCGTCGAACGGGAATTTTTCAAACATCGTCGCCGGGTCGGAGAATACCTGTTTCACCGGGCCGAGATGGTACGCCGCGATGTCGAGCAGGAAGGCCGCGGCCATGAGTTCCGCATCGCCGAGGTAGAAATATTTGTCGCGGTAAATGCAGTCGAACCAGCTCTGAAAACAGAACGCAAACCGGCGGTTGTAGGCACGCACGTCGATCGATTTTCCCTCGCACGCGGTGGCCACGTGCGCGGCGACGGACTGCGCGGTGAACGCGCAAAAATCGAGGCCGGGGCTGTAGAGCGGATCGAGAAAACCCGCGGCATCGCCCACGCACGCCCAGCCGTCGCACATCACCTGCGTGACGCGATACGGGAGTTGCGAATACGCGCGCTCGTCGCCTTCGATCGCCTGCGCTTCGCCGAGAATTTCGCGGCCGATCGGATGCGCGCGGCAGTGCGCGAGGATGCGTTCGCCGATGGTGCCACTTTCCGGCGGGGAAAAAAGCCGCTCATCGTACACGAGGCCCACGCTCACATCGCCGCCTTTCAGCGGGATGATCCAGCACCACCAGCCGGGACCGCAGAGATGGTTCGTCGCCCAGCCGCGCGCGGCGATCGTCGCGTCCGCCCACTTGGGATATTTCGCGCGCAGCTCGCTGCCGTCCCAGTCCTTCACGCCGGTGAAGCGCGCCCAGAGCGAATTCGTCGGATGCTCCTTCATCGGCTCAAGGTAGCCTCGCTTGCGCGCGATGATCGCCGCGCGCCCGCTCGCGTCCACGATCCACCGCCCGAGCGCGACGCGCGTCTCGCCGCCGGTCACCACTTCGAGCGAATTGCCCCCCGCGCCGCCGAGTTGCACTTTCACCACTTTCGCCGGACGCCACAGCTCGCAGCCCTCGGCGACGGCGAGGGACAGGAGATGCTCGTCCAGCGTCGCGCGATCGACTTGAAAACCCGGCAGCCGCGCGTTGAAACGCGCGCCGATTTCCACGCATTCGTCAAACGACTCGTCCTCCGTCCGCGCAAACCACATGCGCAGCCCCTGCTTTGCGAGCTGATGATGCCCGAGGTAATTTGTGAGCCCGAGCACGCGCGTGAGAAAACACGAGCTGACCTCCGTGGTGCTCTCTCCGACCTTCCGGTCGAACGCGTCCGATTTCTCGATGATCAGCACGCGCAGCGCCGGGCTGCGCCGCTTTAGCAGCAGCGCTGTCGCCGCGCCGGAGAAAGCGCCGCCGACGATGACCACATCGAATCCCGATTGCATCCGGCTACCCATAGCGGCACGCGGCGCAGAGTCCATCCGCGTGCGCGCGATTTTTGCGGGGAGAAAAAAGTGATTGCCCGCCCGCAGGCGCATTGTTATCTTCCCCGCCCTTCTTTGAGGAGCCTTAGCTCAATCGGTTAGAGCGCTACCCTGTCACGGTAGAGGTTGCGGGTTCGAGCCCCGTAGGCTCCGCCACTTTTAAAAAGTGTGCGGACTGGCTTAAATACAAGCGTTGAGAGCGAAAGCCCTGCATGGATGCTGTGCCGTTTTTGGACTCCGCGTGACAGAAACGTGACAGGCATTCAGACTGTGTGACGTGAAAAAGAAGCATCACGAGGTGAAAGACGGCAGCGTCGCGATTCCCATCTACGAGTTTTCAGACGGGCGATTCTGCGTCGATGCCACGCTTGGAGGTCGTCGAAAAAGAATCGCTCGGACCTCTTTGGACGCTGCCAAGCTCGTAGCGCGAAAGCTCCTCGCCCAAGTTGCTGCGGGTCGTCAGGGCGAAGACCTCCTCTCGATGGCTGAAGCCGAGGAATACCGACTGGCAAAAGATAAAGTCGCAGAGCACGGGGTTCCACTGCTGACCGCTCTCGACGAATGGATTTCGTTGAAGACGAAAAAGGCGCACTTCATTTCCAAAGGGGTCGCGGAGATCGTTCAGGAATTGCTCGAAACGAAGATCGCCGAAGGTGTGAGTCAAAGGCATCTGGAGGATCGTCGGTCTCGGCTGAATCGCTTCGCAATTGATTTCCCATGTCCAATCGACCGCGTGACACCCGGCGATATCGAATCCTGGCTCAAGCGGCTCAAGATTGCCTCTCGCACGAAAAACAATTACCGGAGCGCCTTGCAGCAGTTGTTTCGGTTCGCGCAATCCAAGCGCTACCTGTCCCGTCACGAACCGCTCGCAATCCACGACATCGCGGAGATCCGGGTCAAAGAAGGTGCGATTGAAATCTACAAGCCCGCGGAACTGGAAACGCTGCTCAGGTTCGCTCCGCCGCCACTGCTCCCATTCTTTCTGCTCGGTGCGTTTGCTGGGCTGCGAAGTCAGGAGGTCATGCGGCTCGAATGGCAAGACATCCGATTTCATCAAAATGTGATCGAGATTGCAGCGGCCAAAGCAAAGACCGCATCGCGGCGGTTGGTTCCAATCCTCCCTGTGCTCCGTGAGTGGCTTCATCCTCTTCGCAAGGATACGGGTCGAATCTTGCCGTTCCACAGCTACACCCCGTTCGAGCGCTGCCGATCTGCATTTTGCAAGTCGGGGATGAGGGACGGTGACAAGACGATCAAGTTCAAGTGGAAGTCGAATGCGTTGCGGCACAGCTACGCCAGCTACCGCCTCGCCGACGTAAAGGACGCTGCCCGTGTTGCCCTGGAAATGGGCAACTCGCCCTCCATGTTGTTCCGCAACTATAGGGAACTTGTCACTGAGCAGCAGGCCAAAGAATGGTTCACGCTGATGCCTGATGCCGTCAATGCGGCGTCGAAAGGATTTTCAATTGTTGCGTAGCCCGTGACTGGATCTTGAACCCATCCATGAAATCACGCAGTTCCGCGATGCTGAAGCGAACGAGATGCGTGCTAACTTTGCGCGGGTGAATGACGCCGAGCTTGACCCATTTTTTGAACTGCGTTTCGCCTGCCGAGAGAAATTAGCATGCGCCCTTGAGATCCACATATCCAGCGAATTCGTTGATCTTGCCGAGATGCCGCGCAACGGCATCCGTGACGGCACGGACCAGCAAATCATCGGGGATTTCGAGGCGGAGCATTGCAGGGCCTCAACGAATGGCAGACTTCGCGGATGCGCCGGCAGCATTGCGCATTTCTAGAACCCGACGTACCCGCGCAGGAATGTCAATCCCGGCACGTTTGGCTGCATCGAGCACGAGGGTCTGGAGTTCCGTCCTGACCCGGCGGTTTCGCTGATACTGTGCATTCGCCTCCCGCGTGCTGTTGCAAGTGCTGGCGACGCTCGCCGCAGGACTCTGAGTCACATACTTCGCGACCCGACGCGCAAGGTCATCGGTGAGCGATTTCAACGTGGCCGAGACCCAGTCGTTTTGGATGCCATTCTCTGAGGCCGCCCTCGCATCCGCCAATGAAATCAATTCATCGTCTGCCAGGTACAGATATTTACCTTGGCGAGCGAAGTAGCCAGCCACGCGCCTTTTTGCCGCCCCCCATAGGTAGCGGGAAAGCGATGTGCGCTCTCGATCCTTCCTCGGCTTTGCGCGGAGCACCCCAGCGAGGCCGTAAAGAATCCACGCAGTGATCTCCTTGACATCGGGGTCCTCGCAATCCTTTCGAGAAAGCGCAGCGACGATGCCAGCCAGCCATTCAATTAAAAATTTCCAATCGGTATTTTTAAAGTTCCGGAGTGAAGCAAATTCAGATTTTCCAAACTCAGTTGAAGCCATCGCATGACAATGGCCAACCCGCAACGTGTCACTCGTCGCCGAGCCTGACGATCAGGTCCCTATAAAGCGCGAAACACTATCGCTAGATGGGCCAAAATCAATTTTCTGGCGTTGAGTCCGTGGCCCATCTGTGTTGAAAGAATACCGGTGGTTGGGAGGCGCTCAAGAAATCAATTTTTGAACGCAGAAATTTTCCCTGTCAGGAAATCGAAGTGCCGGTGTTATGGGGGCAACAAGTGAACTTGGGTGCGGATGAGGTGCGACATTCACGACACAAACAATTACGTCAGGATTTGTGCGTGGGTCTGTTGGTTTGAATAAGGCGATGTCTCATTTGGGACCGCGCCGTTAACAACAACAAACCAAACACCACACATGACACCACAACAGAGCCTCGCTCAACTCACGAAATACGTCAATAACCTCCTGAAAAATGAGCGGGAGTTGAAGTCGCAACACGAACAGGTCGCGAAAGAGCGCACCATGCTCGGCATTAAGCCAGTTGAAGCCATCGAGGAGGGCCAGTTGCCAATCGACGCGGACTTCATCGCAAAAGGGCAAGAAGTTCTGAAGATCGGCGGCAAAAACATCAAGGGCTTCCAGAAGGCTCTTGGCATATTTGACCAAACCGAACTGACTCGCAAGCGCAAGGCGCTTGTGGCTGCGGGGGTCACCCGCGAGACTGAGAATTACAACGGCACAAACCAGACTTTCGTCGAGTTGGTCGTGGACTAGCAAATCACGAGTCGCGCCCGGCAGCCCGTCAACTCCGGGTGCGGCTCATCCATTATACATCAAACGCAACGGTCGCGGGTCCAAACCCCTCGACTAAAGTTTTCAATAATTTTCGCCCGCACCTACAGGGCTTGGGGCATCCGTTCGTGGCTCTCTCTGAGAGCCAAGTTGTTGATTCTGAGAGGAATCTTCATTTCTGATTCGCGGCCCAAGGCCGAGCACGTTGATGCAAGCTTTGGAATTATTACGTCAACCGGGCGTGGTCAAAGGACCGCCGCCACCATCGTGCCACGCCCGGTTGGCCAGTTTCACGCCCATGCCTGCATTCATCTTTACCCCACGCACCTACCTTCATTTTGACTCGCCAGTAAATGCTGAAGTCGCCGAACGCATTGCCACCGACCCCGGCCCCGTGGCAAAGCACTCATTCTACCCATTCATCCGCTACAACGTCATCACACAGAAGATCCGCAAACACCCCGGCGGCGGAGTCGTGATGAAGCCCGCCAAGGTTCGTCTCATCGCGTATTCAGCGCACAAAGACGCGCACATCTACGGCCACTACTCGGCCATCCTGTGTGAGCATTACGAGCAGGAACTTCGAGCACGCGGTCTTCATGAAGCGGTTACCGCGTTTCGCTCACTCAATCATCGCCGGAACATTCATTTCGCCAACGATGCCTTCGAGTTCATCAAGACGCACGGCAACTGTGCGGCCCTTGCGACTGACATCAGCGATTATTTCGGCACGATTCGACACGACATTCTAAAGCGGGCATGGTGTGGAGCGCTGGGTGTGCCGCGTCTGTCGGCCGATCATTTTGCGGTGTTCAATTCCATTTCCGCCTACGCAACGGTGGATCGTATGGATTTGTGCAGAGTGCTGGGACTCGACCCTGAAGACTTGAGAGCCGATGGACGGCAGCGCTTTTGCTCACCATTGGAGTTTCGTGACCTGGTGCGCGGTAACGGCCTTTGCAATGTGAACCGGCGCGGCTTTGGAATTCCGCAGGGATCACCAATCAGCGCGGTCCTCTCGAACATCTATCTGCTGGATTTCGATGCGGCAATGCATGCCGAGGTCGCCGGTCAAGGCGGTCTTTACCGCCGCTACTGCGATGACATCCTCTTCGTTGTGCCCACTCCGGAGGTGCGCGCAATGGTCTCGGCAAAAATGCAAGCCATGCTCGTTGCTCTCCGCTTGGTAGCGCATCCTGACAAGACCGAGGCCATTAATTTCGCCCAGAGCGGAGACCGGCTCTGCGCGTCGAAGACCTTGAACTACTTGGGCTTCACCTTCGACGGGTTCAGAAAACGAATCAGACCCGCATCCGTGGCTCGGTATTACAAGAAGATGCGGAGCGGTGTGGCCCGGGCAAAGGCCATTCGCGAGCGTGCCGACCAGCAGGCCGGTCTGTCAACGCCGTCGGACCTTCGCCGCCGGAAGCTTCACATCCTCTACTCCTACCTCGGCCGCCACAACTTCCTCAGCTACGCCTTCGAGGCCGCGCGCATCATGAACGACATCGGCATCAAGCAACAGGTAAAGGCGCACTGGAAGCGGCTCCAGAGAAACATCGAACATCAACCGTGAACCAACACGCACTCCATAGTTTCCGCAAACCTCCACACCAACCCACCATGCCACAAAAAAATACAAACAGCGTCCTCCTAACGGAACTAATTGACCATCTGCTCTACGAGACTGAAGAAAACAAAAAATTGAAGGAACGTCTGCGCCGTCCCATTTCTGATAAATTTGCAATACCTGGTCACTTGGGAGTGATCGTGCGCGAAGGGATCGCGGCCGGTGTAAGTAAAGATTTAGCGCATGCCGTAATTCTTCAATACGCCGAATCCGAGTCAGTGGATTTGACTGCTGAGCAAATTGCTGAAGTCGTGGACAGTTCCTATCGCCGCGCTTCTGAAAAAGCAAGCAGCGCTGCTGGCATTAAGCCGCCTTCCAAATAGGTTGAGGCCGCATTTGTTGCTACGTGCCTATTGACAACCGGTGCCTTTATGCTATAGTGGCAATAAGTCAGATGTAACGAGTCTGCAAATTTCGGGAACCCCTGGGCCAGTCGAGCGTCGTTACCGCTTGGCTGGCCCAAATCTTTGTGTGGCCAACACCGCGCAGAACAAACAAAAGCGGTCACAAGGCTTGGAACCGAGTGACCGCTGCTAGAACCGAATGAAATACTACAGTGAAAAGAATAGACGGAAGCTCGCAAAATGTCGAGCAAAAACAGCACGCGCAAGCGAATACATGCAACAGTGACTCGAAGGCCGGCCAGGATAAGGATGATGCCGGAAGTGATGAAGTAATCCCCCAGCAGACGAAAAACAAAGCTCACTGCTTCTGTCCCATTCTAGCCAAAGAGCATGGTGAAGAAGCAGCGGTGATTCTTCAGGGGCTTGGCTTCAAAATCGCCAAGAGCAAGAAATTACGTGACGGCCGGATGTGGCACTACGACACCGTTGAAACATTGGAAACAAAATGGCCATATCTCAGAGACTCGGGGATTCATGGCATACTCCAACGACTGACCGACAAGGGGAATGTCTTCAAGGGCTGTTACAATAAAGCTAGCTTTGACCCGACGACATGGTATTCGGTGTCAGACGCGATTGCAAAGCGTGCCTTGGATGAAGATGGCAAGCTCTGGTTCGATGTTCAGGTTGCAGTAAAGTGCCCCAGCATCACCGCAGGAACAATCTATCAGAACATCCGTTATCACCTGCTTGTTTTCCTCGCTGACCATCCTGAATTCATGGGTGTCCCGTTCCATAAGACGAACAAGGCTTCGCTTGCACGGGCCCGGAATTGCTCTGAATCAACCTTCAAGCGCCAATTCAAGAAGCTGTTGAAGCACAAGTTCATCGCTGTGAACCCAAGGGAGCCCAAGGAATACACGATCTGCAATGCAGGAGACCTCGTTGTGCCAGAAGGAATGAAGAACAACAATGCGAGTGCGCTCAAAAACAGGTCATCTACGGATAAGAACGGATCATCGGCGGAAATGGAGATCGGGTCATCTACGGAAGTGAACGGTTCATCTACGGAACAGATCGGGTCATTTACGGATAAGAACGGGGCAAATGCGGAGAGCAATACCCATTGTAAGCCATTTGAAAGACCATTTCAAAATACCCATTCACTCCCGGCTGCGCCGTCTGGGTGTGTGCGTGCTCAAGCTGCTGACGCAGCAAAGGACATGGTTATCGGCAAAAGCAATGGCTCTGCCACGGTTCCCGTCAAAAAGAGTGTGGTTGTAGCCGGCAATTGCACCAGCATACCCTGCAAAGCGCTACAACGTATCCAGGACATCAGAAGACAAAGGGACAGCGTCATGGCGCGGTTATCTGATTCTGAGGTCAAGGTGATCGTTCAGGACGCGTTTGAGCTAACCCATTGCTTTGTTAAAGATGAGCTGGACACACCAACATTGCTAATCGGCTGGCAGTCATTCGATCCGGCTGCGATCATCTCAGCAATATATCCTGGTCTGAATCAGTTTTGGTATGAACATGGCTTTCACAGTGGATGGAATGCGGATAAGATTGAGGCCACATTCCTTCAGGGCCTTGAACTGGCTCTTGGCGCATTCTTGCTCTGCGGTGGAGATTGGGAAGTGGTGCATCCACAGTTCAAAAAAACCTGGAACAATGTGTGGGACATCCATCTGGAAGTTCCACATCCCTCAGAAAGGACAGATGCGCTCGCTGATGCCAAAGCAGACCTCCTTCTCGACAAGATTCGCCTTTCAAACAAGGAAGGCTGGGAAACGTATTCGAGAGGTGAGGTGCAATTCACCGTGGCATCTAAAACCGCAAAAATGGGTGCTGTCCTGTTTTTTGGAGGCAATGAGGATCTCTCTGCTCATGATGTATGGCATGTTTTGGCAGATTGTGTGGAGGTCTTCAAGCTGAACGACACGCCACAAGCAAAATTCGACCCGTTTTGGAAGGCCAGAAGGGGCATCAAGCTGGCGTTTCTTTTCAAGTATTGGGACGACATTAAAGCCGAGTTAGCTGCTGTCGTCAAACTGGCTCCCTGAAAGTAGTGAGTAAACTAATATACTTGCCGCATATGCTTAGAATTTGATATTATTACCCAATGTATAAATGGTTTAACAGCGGTGGAGATACGATCTGCACAACGCGCATCAGGGAATTTTCTGACCTCTCAGGATTATCACCTCAGATGTGCCGTGTCCTTGCATGTGGAATTCGTGGCAGACTGGGAGGGTTTTGTAGCACGGCAAGACGGGCCAAGCGCCAAAGAGAACGCTTCACGCTTGTTTTGACCAACACAATCACGGGGGAGTCCAAGATCTTGGGGCCTAGTTTAAAGCAGTTTGCGAAGAATCATTGCCTGTGCCTGAATGAACTCTCCCGATTGGTAAATGGGCGCTTCCAAATGTATCGGGGGTGGGCGCTTCAAAAGACGCTGGATGCCATAAACACTAATGTTGCTGAGGCTCATTTCTAAAAATATACAATGTCCCATCTAGGACATCCCGACGCGCTGGCGGTGCCTTGTAGGCTCTGGAATGGGCCTTGTAGTAAACATCAATGAGCGAGCATTTCACCCCTACAACCCCGAGATACGAGTTGCTCCACGGAGATTGTCTTAAAATTCTCCCCACGATGCCAGAGTGTTCCATTGATGTCGTATGGACAGACCCACCGTATTTCCTGAGCAACGGCGGTTTGACATGCAAGAATGGCAAACGAGCGGCAGTAGGGAAAGGCGCATGGGATGAATCAAAAGGCATCGAAGCTGATCATCAGTTTCACCATGATTGGCTGGCTGGTTGTGAAAGAGTGCTCAAGCCAAATGGAACGATTTGGATCAGCGGCACACACCACACCCTGTTTTCCATCGGCTTTGCGATGCAGGAGCTTGGGTTCAAAATCTTGAACCTCATCACATGGAGTAAACCAAACCCTACTCCCAATTTATCGTGCAGGTATTTCACGCATTCGACCGAGCTTTTGATCTGGGCTGCGAAGACCGAGGAGTCCAAGCATGTGTTCAATTACGCAGCGATGCGAGAGGCGAACGGTGGAAAGCAGATGAAGACGGTGTGGACCATGCCGGCACCCTCAAAGGCTGAGAAGTTTCATGGAAAACACCCCACGCAGAAGCCGGTGGAGCTGATCAGGAGATGCTTGGAAGCTTCAGGTGCTCCTGACTCATACCATCTTTAAGAAATAAGCAGACAAACGAGTGTGGATGAGGTATGGGTTTGAAATGCCTGGAAGCACACTTCAACTGGGCAGCCCGAAAGTGGCTGCGGTCATCGATGAACGGTACGCGGCGGAGGGGGACGGATGGCGCAAGCGGCGGCTGCTGGCCGTCAAGCTTGCGGCCAAGGGGGCATACACTTCGGCGCAAGTCGCGGAGTTGTGCGGGGTGGCCCGCTCGCATCTTTTCGTGTGGCTGCGGCTGGTG
>JBBRNC010000077.1:0-12322 GCA_038230495.1 Verrucomicrobiales bacterium | reverse complement strand
TTCGACTACATCGAGACCTTCTACAATCCAACGCGACTCCACAGCTCACTGGCATACCTATCACCTCTCGAATTCGAACTCTCTCTTCAACTCAACTAATTAACCCTATTATCGCTGTCCGCATTTTCGAAGAAAGATCAGTGCGCCAAAGGCGCTACACAAGCCAGCCCAGGGCAAGCGAGGAACGAGCGCCGCCCTGGGTTAGAATCCAGCGCATGTCAGCCCTGAAAGGGAGAAACAAAGTGTCTTTTCCATATGAACTGAATAGTTACCATTTTTTGGCTAAAGCCAGACAGGCTAAATCGCCGTCATTCCGTCATTTTTTTAAAAAGATTCCTCATATATGAGGCTCTTAATTAAAAAAAAGCTTGAAAATGAATTGATTATTTGGCAGTATTGAATATAAGTGAGTCAACCCGATATTACAGAGAAGAAAGAAATATATGAAATTTAGAGAAATTACTTGAAATTATACCCATTCGTATGCTACAGTTCTCTAAATCGCACTCAGCGGTTATCCTTCAACCTTCAACCAACATCTAATATGCCTGCTCTTAACGTAATCAAAACTACTCCCAAAGACCCGGGAAAACTCGCTGACTTCATTTTGTTCAGTCAGCGCGAGTTCCTCCTCAATCTCTCCAAGGACCTCAGCCGGGGAAACATTTCCTTCAGCCAGTTCTACCTGATGAGCTATCTCAGCACATCGCGTGAACTGACCATGACGGACATCGCCCGCAAGATGGGACATTCCACGGCAGCCGCGACCGGCTTGGTGGACCGCCTTGAAAAACTCGGCTACGTAGAGCGTATGCACGCCGCTGATGACCGACGCAAGGTCATGGTTAGCATCACGCCCAAGGGACTCGAACTCGTCGCCAAACTCCGCAGCGCGTTGCAGAACCGCGTGGCTGAAGCGATGGAAGAGTCAAAGACCTCCGATATGGACGGACTTTTGGCCTCGTCTTCATTCGCGGCTGCGGCCAGATAATCTACGACGGTTGAAGGAAGAAATTCAAAAGGGGCGAGGCCAGTTGGCTTCGCCCTCTTTGCGTTTTGACATTTCCCGCCCATCCTGCATGGATGCGAAATGAGCAAATCATGAAGTTTCCTGCACTGTCAGCCGCGCCTGACTTCAGCCACGCCTTTACCCTTAGGCACCCGGACATTGATGTTTCCGTGGATCGAGAGGAAGCCTTGCTCCGACTCACGGACTGGCATCATGAAATATTGCAGTCTGAACTCGGCATCAGTCCTGCCCATTTCGTAACCGCCGAGCAGGTTCACGGCTGTCGTGTCGCCGTGGTCACGGAGTCTGGGGGCGGGATCGAAAAGGCGGCAGATGGATTGATTTGCTGTCGTCCCGGTATCGCGCTTGGAATCTATGTTGCGGATTGTTGCGCAGTTTATCTGGTCGATCCCGTGACAAAAGCCTTCGGCGTCCTGCACTCGGGGAAAAAGGGCACGGAGCAAAACATCACCAGTGGCGCCATTGCCCTGATGTCGTCAAACTTCGCGGTGAACCCAGAGAACCTCCTCGTGCAACTTTCTCCCTGCATTCGCCCGCCAGCCTACGAGGTGGATTTCGCCGCTTCGATTCGCGAACAGGCCCGTGCCGCTGGAGTCAGGCCGGAGAACATCCATGATGAGCGCGTATGCACATCATCAAATCTGTCGCGCTTTTATTCCTATCGCATCGAGAAGGGAAAAACTGGTCGAATGCTCGCCATGCTGGCACGCGCCTGACGGAAAGTTCAGCACACTTTCCACATCGCGGCTTGACGCTGGCACGCAGGGCGGCAACCTATGAGCGTGTTCCGCCAGCAGCTTAAATCCAAACTCCATCGCGCCGTCGTCACCGATGCCAACATCGCTTACGAGGGCAGCATCACCATTCCGACTGACCTCATGCGTGCCGTTGATCTATGGGTCGGCGAGCGCGTCCTGGTCAGTTCCATCACCAATGGCGCACGTCTGGAAACCTATGTGATCGAAGGACCTGAAGGCAGCGGAAAAATCGTCGTCAACGGCGCCGCAGCTCATCTAATTGGCAAAGGCCACACAGTCACCATCATGGCCTGGGCGCTCGATGACAAACCAGTCTTGCCCAAGCGGATTCTGCTCAATGAGCACAACGGCATCGTCAACGACACGGTGAAGTAACCAGCGGATCAGGTTCCGCGTTTGTTCCCGTAAAGCTCAATGTGCAATCTCGCGCAGTAGCGCCAGCCGCGCGGCTTGCACCATTCCACGACTTGCGGCGCGCGGGCGCGAATCTCTTCCACGGTTCTGCCCTCTGGCATCAATAGGATATTCTCGGGTGTGGTTTCCGTATTGGCCTCGGCCAACATGGACTCGATCTCGAGCACATCATCTTCGCTGGTGACTACGAATTTGATTTGATGATCATAGTCGGCGCACCACTCACGCAAAATATCCGGCTGCCACCGCGCGGCCTCATGGCGCTGGCTCCAAGCCTCACCGAACTGTGCCGTGTCCGGAGTGGAGTGACGCAATTTCGGACTGATCGAGGCCAGATCACAAGGCACACCACCGGGGCGGATCGTGGCCGCAGTCTCAATGGTAATGTGTTTACCAGCATCGCGCAGCGCATGGAGCAGTTCGCTGATGCCCTTCGCCACCATCGGTTCCCCACCAGTGACGACGACATGCTGCGCCGGGTAGGCGGCCACTTGTTTCATGATCTCATCGAGTTGCATGTCTGGCCCCTCAGGGTTCCATGATGCGTAAGGCGTATCGCACCAGCGGCAGCGGAGATTGCAGCCAGAGGTGCGAATGAAAACAGAAGGAACGCCCGTCAGTCGGCCCTCGCCCTGCACGGAGAAGAAAATTTCAGCGATACGCATGAACAAATCATGACCGCAAACTACGCTCTGTCATTTTCCATTCGCGCATTCCGCCAGAAAGGTTAAGATAACCTAATTATCTAGTGCGAGTCCTCCCTCCAGCCTTTGCCTTATTGCTCGCGCTCTTCTTCGCGAGCTGCGAGTCCTCGCCGCCGCCCTATCAGTATCAATTTGTCTATGGCAGATCAGCAATCTTAAGGAACGGTCGCGCCATCGCGCCGATGGATGCGCCGGAGCCAGTGAAGCGGGCGATAGCTGCGGGAAATCAAATCGTGGGCCGACCCTATATCTATGGCGGGGGACATCGTTCCTTTGAATGCAAAGGATACGATTGTTCAGGAACATCTTCATATGTCCTGCATGGCGCGGGTTTGCTGGCCACGCCAATGCCATCAGATTCCTTCCGCAGCTACGGCGCATCTGGTCCCGGTAAATGGATCACAATTTATGCTCGTCGCGGCCATGTCTTCATGGTGGTCGCCGGTTTGCGAATCGACACCGGCTACAATGGCCAAGGCGAAGGGCCGCGCTGGAGCACTCAGGGCCGCCCGGCGAAGGGTTGCGTTTTACGACATCCGCCGGGACTCTGACGCATATCATTTTGCACCCGGACCTGCGAGATCCACAGCGACAAGTTCTTTGCCGTCGCGCGCATAGAGCACGCCCTTTGAGTAAGCTGGGAATGAACGATGTCCTGCATGAAGAATTTGCGCGGTGGCCAATGTATTGAACTTGTCCGGCTTCGCCTCGACGAGCCAGAGTTCGCCCGCCTCGGTGACCACGACGAGAATATCTTTTACACGCAGCAAACCGCCACCGGGAACGCGTTCAGATTCCCACATGAGTTTGCCGTCACTCGCCTGAATACAGCGCAAGGTCTGTCCGCGTTCCTGACGTCCATGAAATCCGTAGAGGTGACCATTGAAGAGAACAGCAGTGCCGTAATGACTGTCGAGCGCATTCTCTCCAGCCCAAATTTGCTGAAGCTTTACTGCGCGATTTTTCGCAGTGCCAGTCTCTTGAATTTTCCAAAGCGCGGCTCCCACGCCATAACACGCAGAAGTGAAGAATGTATTCGCGCTGCACCAGATGGGAGTCGCAGCATTGGCGGAAGCATCCATGTCAGAGCGCAGATGAGATTGGAAATAAACGCGACCATCTGTGGCATCGCAGACCACCATCTGGTTACGCATCCAGCAGAGCAGCGTATCGCCTTTCACCACAGGCGAGGAGTAACTGGCCTGATCATCCACCGACTGCCACGCCAGTTTTCCGTCCTCTAGATTCAGCGCAATCACTCCCGCCGCACCTTTCGCATTGTGCCCGCCGCAGGTGATGATGACGCGCTGTCCCACGATGAGGGGCGCACTCGCGCGTCCGAAGAATCCTTGCTCAGACTGCAATTCCTTCACGGTATCGTAAGACCAAAGCTTCTCGCCCGTCGCGAGATTGATTGCGTGAACCATGCCCTCCGCACCATGCACGATGACCTTGCCATCTGCCACCGTCGGACATGCGCGCGGGCCATTGTCAAAACCGAAGCTGTCCACGTAGCCGGTCGCATAGCCGAAGCTCCACAACTGCTTGCCGCTCGCTGCATCGTGAGCATCGACGCGCGCTTCATCACCGACACGATGAAAAACGATCACCTTGCCATCGACAACCACCGGCCCGGCGAAACCAGTGCCGACTTTAAACTTCCACTTAATAGCCGGACCATCCACCGGAAAACTTCGCGCGATAGCCGCCTCGCTTTCATCCGCGACGCCATCGCGATGCAAGCCAAGGAACTGCGGCCAGTCTGCGCCGCACGCTTGAGCAGCGAGACCAAGCCAGATAACACCAGCCACTTTCCGCAATAGACTTTTCATGCCTGATGCTCGCTCAAACACTTGATGAGTTCAAGGCATCCCTATTCCGATACGAGATCAATTTGCAGTTTGAGCTTTGCCATTATCTCCCCAAACTGCCCAGCTTATGAAGAAACTTGAAGGGCGTATCGCCATCGTCACTGGAGCAGGCCGAGGAATCGGAAAAGCCATCGCTGAACGCTTCGCCGCCGAAGGCGCGAAGGTCGCGGTCATCAGTCGCACAGAGGCAAATTCTCAGAGCGCAGCAGAGGCGATCAATGCCGCTCATCCCGGAGCTGCCAATGCTTATGCAGTGGACATCGCCGATCACGCCGCCGTGGTGGAACTCGGCAAACGCATCGTAGCAGATCTCGGTGGCGCGGATATTCTGGTGAACAACGCGGGCGTCACTCGTGATGGACTCGCGCTCCGAATGAGCGACGCGGACTGGGACACCGTCCTCGATACTAATCTCAAGGGCGCGTTCAACGCGGTGAAAGCGTTTCAGCGGAACATTCTCAAATCGAAGTTTGGCAGAATCATCAACATTAGCAGTGTGATCGGACTCATCGGCAACGCCGGCCAGTGTAATTACGCCGCGAGCAAAGCTGGTCTGCTCGGTTTCACCAAATCACTCGCACGCGAGTTCGCTGGTCGCGCCATCACAGTGAACGCCATCGCGCCCGGATTCATCGTCACAGATATGACGAATGAACTAAACGATCTGCAGAAGGAAAGCGTCCTCAAACAGATTCCGCTCTCCAGTTTCGGTGAAGCCGTGGATATCGCGAACGCCGCCGCGTTCCTTGCGAGTGATGAAGCTCGCTACATTACTGGTCAGACGCTGGCCGTGGACGGTGGAATGGTGATGTAAGTTGTGTGCGTTCGCGCATCAGTGTATTCGTTGGAGTTCAAGCTTAAGCTTGTCCCCATAGAAGTCCCATGATTCAAAGTCCGCCGTGGGACTTCGTGCAGTGAGCAAGCTAAAGCTTGAACTCCAACAAATACAGGCACTAGCCTGTGTTATCGCGCCGCGACAGGCTGCCGTTTCTCCAGGCAGTCATTCAACCACGACAACATGCTCGCGATGCTCTCGTGCTTCTTTCGCAGCGCAGACAAATGCGGCCAGTCAAGTTGCGGGCGATGCGTCGCCACGGAGATGCGCTGGATTTTGAGCATATTCTGCAACGACTCGAATTCCGCTGCCGTCATCGTCGTGATTTCATTGGGCGCGGGCATCTCATCGAGCAGCGTGAGATCGAGTCCGAAGCTGGTGATGCCGATGCCGTATTGATGGCCGAGCGTGCGGAGCGCATCTACTAGCGCCTCGTCATTCACCGGCTCTGCGATAAGGATTTGTCCTTCGTTCGCCCAACGAGAGGCACTGAGAGTTTGGAAGAAATCCGTGCTGCAGGTTTCAAGTGAGATGCCGAGTTTGAGCTGGGCCGCGCTGAGCGTGACGACACTGGCGCCGAGATGTCGCTTCAGATTCATCAAGGCTTCATCAAGCCGGGGCGTGTCATCTTGACCAGCCTCTAAATCCCATTCGGTGATGATGAGATCAGGCAGTTCCCAATTTCCACCGGGAAGTGCGGTAAGAGGAAAGGTGAAGCGTGAACCATGCAGGCAGTGGCGCTCCACAATCGCGCGGAATCGCGAGAGACGATTGCGATTCACATCGGAGGTTTCGTCGGAAACATCGAACAGCCGATTGCCGTTGATCGCGTCACCAGCGCTGTGCTTGCTCAGACGCATGTAATAGCCCTGCCCCTGATCTACTTTCGCGATGGGCGATGCCGGATCGTAAGAGAGAATGGAAAAATGATAACGCAGTGTGGCATCGCTGTAGTCGTCGCCGAGACGGAAGCGCACGAGGCGGATTAGTTCCGTGCCCTTGATCGCATCCGCCGCGTTGGACGGAAGGATTTGCGGAAGTATGTCGCGCAGTTGTTCCCGGAGGCTCATGTTAGATTTATGTGAGGATGGAGAAATTGCAGGGCGGCGTCAAGGAGGAAACATTTAACCGTCCTCACGTTCTTCCGCAATTTCAAAACGCATCCGTCGGGAGAGCAGCCAGCTTACGCCGAACATATCTTTCGTCGCACGCCATGCGCGATTGGCGAAATTATATTTGCTCACACCGTGGAGGCGCGGGCGATGATTCACCGGGACTTCAGTGATCGTGAATCCTGCGCGGCGGATGAAGGCGGGAATGAAGCGATGCATTCCGACGAATGGCACCAGCGCATCGCCGCAGATACGCTTCATCGCCTTGAGCGAGCAGCCAGTGTCGCGAACGCCGTCGCCAATAAAACGGCTGCGCACAGCGTTGGCGATGCGGCTCTGGATGCGCTTGAAAGTCGTGTCCTTGCGGTTCTTCCGATAGCCGCACACCATGTCAAAGCCCTCGTCCAGCTTGCGAACGAGAGCGGGGATGTCGGCAGGATCGTTTTGCAGATCGCCATCAATGAGCACAATGACCTCGCCGCGTGCGGCCTTGATGCCAGCATACATGGCCGCGCTTTGTCCCGCGTTTTTCTTGAAGCGGATCAAGCGCGCACCGGGCTTGGTGGCGACACGCTGCGAAGTAGCATCGCTACTGCCGTCGTCAACGAACAAGATTTCAAAGGCGAAGCCAGTCATCGCGCTCTCGATTTGAAGCTGCAATTCCGCCACGTTCTCCTCCTCATTAAAGAGGGGAACGACGACGGAGACTTGGAGAGCGGTGGGCATGGGGCGGGAAGAAGAATGGAATAATGGAAGAGTGGAATGATGGAAGGCGGAGGCAGTTTAGCAACTTTCCAATCTTCCATTTTTCCATCATTCCGTTTTTGGCGAGCAAGCGAATACTTTCAGCGTTCGCACGGGCGCTCCGTCGTGCATCACGCGGAAGATGGCGATGGCATGTTGAGTGGGCCATGTTTTGCGTAGGGATTTCGGCGGGATGTTCATCTTGCTGTCATCGGTGATGAAAATGACGGTGGCTTTGCTGAGTTCAGGGTTGTGATCGAATCGCGGCCAGACTGCGAAAGGCGTGCGGCCGTTCTCATCCGGCAGCACTTGCACGCGCGGATGCGCCGTGATGTCGCGTAGATAGAAAGCGAGCGGCGCGGCCAGTTGCCAGTTCTTCGCAACGATGAAGAATGGCTTATTTCGCAATCCCTCGCGATCCAGCGCGGAAATGATTTCATGGGCCGAGTCACGCCAGCCCGTCATGTATTGCATGGGATCGGGCGGCAGCATGGATTTGGTTTCGCTATCCAGATGCCATTGAATGCCGAACGCACGAAAATTGTCCGTCTGCACGATGAGGCACGACTGCGCTGCAGTGACCAGCATCAGGACAGAGCGCGCCCAGACCTTGATGCGCGGTGCGAGCCGTTCCGTCTGCATCATGAGATGCGCGGCGAGCATCACCAATGGCGGCACCCATGCGCCGAATCCGATTTGTGGCCAGTCGAGTGTATGTCGCGCGATGAGGTCGAGCGTGAGCAGCGGCCAGGCAAATGCATAGAGATAAGCGGATGCATAAGCCAACGGGCGCCGCGCTGTCATCTCGATGATAGTCCAGACGAACACGGGCAGCAGGAGCAATCCGTAACCAAAGAACATGCTATGGATCACAGCCAAGATTCCATTGGCGGATTTGTCCGGGAAGAAAGCGAACGCGGCCCAGTTGTGTTCAGAATTCCATGCGAGGAAGATCGTGATCCCCAAAACAAAGCACACGACGAGAATGGGCAGCACCGGCCATTTCATCAGCGCGTTGCGACCGCGTCGCGTCAGTGTAAGGCTCGCTGCCGATGACACACCCATGGCAAGACCCAATCGCCAATCAGTGAAAAACATCAACGCGCTCACGCCACTCACCGCCCACCAGTGCAGATGAAGACGATGGCTGCGATGCAGCGCCAGTCGCAGCACAGCGAGCATCGCGGTGGAACCAGCGATGGCCAGCGTGGTATTCGTAAAATGGATCGCCGCTAGATTCACTGCGGGCGTGATTTGAAAAAGCACCGCCGCCCACGCCGCAGTCGTGGCATCGAAGAGACCACGCGAAATCTCCCACACCAGCCAGCCCGCGCCCAGCATCAGCAGCGGCGCGAAGAAGCGCACGCCGAATTCATTCATGCCGAAGAACGTCGTGCTGATCTTCATCCACAATGGCAGCACTGGACCCGTCAGCGGTTGCCACCAACCCGGCGCGGCGGCGCACATCGCAGCGTGGGCCTCCACCGGGGAAAGCTCACGCATCGCCAGCAGCAGAAAACGCACGAGCGTAATCAGGCCTAAGGCGAGCGGGAGAAATCGTTGGCGGTTCATGGGTTTCGGGACACACTGCACGGCAGTCGTGTGCTCGCTTTGAGTAAATGCCGGACACGCGGTGTCAAAAGACATCCACATGAAATATTCATCCACCAGCCCCGTCTTGAACTCCTTCCTCCGACTCTCCGCCGTGCTTGCCGTGCTGATTCTGCCGAGCGACTGCCTCCGCGCCGCCGATCCTCAGCCCACGGGCGACGAAGTGCTTCAGTTGGCGCGCATGAGTCAGGCGCTTCAGGATTTGAGCAAACTCAAGGGCAAGCTCCGCGATGATGACACCGGCAAGGAGTTCCCCATGGAACTGACCATGCGTGACAACGTCATCCGCTTTATGTTTCGCGACCCGAATGAAATTATTAATCTCGACCTCAACAACAATGGCACCACACTCTCGCGTATCGTAGCGGGCGGCAAAGTGGAGATGCCGCTCTCACTGTATTCCGATAGCGTGCGCGGCACAGACATCAACTACGAAGACCTCTCCATGCGCTTCCTCTACTGGCCCAAGGCCAAGATTACTGGAGAAGATTCCGTCCAATTACAGAAGTGCTGGATTGTGCGCATCACCAACCCCGATGGGCGCGGACCTTATGGCACCGTGGACGCATGGATCGCGAAGAGCAGCGGTGCCATTATGCAAATGGAGGCCTACGACGCGAAAGGAAAAAGGGCGAAGCGATTCATTGTGCGCAAAGCTCAGAAATACAAAGGCGCTTACATCTTGAGACAGATGCGCGTGGAATCATTCGATGCCAAAGAACATGTCAAAGGCAGAACTTATCTGGAAATCGAAGACCCCGAGTGAAGCGCATCTGCTTCAAGGAGCGGCGATTGGCAATCGCCGACCGAAACTACCTCCGCGATAGCGACAATTCTTCTTCTTCCTTCCGGTGCGACGAAACGGCAGATAGCTTCGATTTTTCCCGCTTTGCGGCAGGGTTCAGACGTCGATTGCCAATCGCCGCTGCATGATGTGAAGTTCACTCATGGACATTGGCGGCTTGCGATTCTTCAATCCGTTCGCAGATACGGAGGTGACGGCAAATCGTCTGCCGCATTGGCAGCAAAAAGGCGCCGGTCTTCCGCCGTGGCACAGCGCCTCTGGCCTGTGTGTCGCACCGTGGCTTTGCCCGGTGCTGAACTTCTCCTGATTTCGCTCCGCCTTGGATGAATGAGAACAGGCAGGCTTAGCCATGCCTGTTCGACACACAGGCCAAAGGCGCTGTGCCACTTATTTTCTCACGTTCCGTCTGCCTGATTCGATTCCGCAGCATCTGCTCGATCAATGGTCAGATGAACGAGATGCGTGCCGGTCTTTGCGCTGAGCTTGGAGATTTCGGTCGTTCTCGCGACTGCGGGATCATAGCTGATTGTTGAGTTGTGGCCGGTGACCATGCTGTTGTTTTTAGATTTTTTGGGAGTGAGTTTTACAATGGGTATTTTATGTTCTGTCAGCGGGTTTTAGCGACATAATTTTGACTTGGCGATCGGCAAAGTCCTCCCAATAGAACACGGCGAATCTTTCGATGACAGAGACGTCGAGAGTCCGGCCAGTCGAGTCGTTCTCGCGGTAATCGCGAGTGTGCGGATGGATAGTCCTGAATGCGTCTGAAATGTATGAGGAGCCTCTGGCCGCACTGCGGGCCGCAAAGTCTGGAGGGTTTCGATGACCTCCACGTCAATGAGGAGCCGGTATTCCATTCAAGAAGCAGATGGTTCATCGTCGGCAAACATACGCTCGGCATCCTCAATGGAGACCCATCTACCGGGTGTCTTGTCATCAATCTTTTCCGCAAGCTTGCGCCGGAAGTCAGGATCGAGATTGCTGTTGAGAGAGACGATGTAAGCCGCCAGATGCCGTCTTTCTTCAGGCGACATGTGCGCGATTTCATTTTTTACTTCCGGGAGGCTCATGGGGGAAATTTATCATCTTCGTGAGCGGCGTCAACGCGCTTCCTCCCTCGCAAGGAGCGGCGCGTTTCCCAACCGCCGTTGAAACCCAGCAGCACAGCTGGAAGAATCGAAGCTATTCATGGCGCAGTATCGCGGATTCGTGCAGGGAGGGAATGCTCGCACTTGCAACCACGTCGTTCTTTGTTTTCTTGTGCCAAGATGGACTTTAGCGATCTCCGCTTCTTCAACCCGTTCGCGGACACGGAGGTGACGGCAAACCGTCTTCCTCATTGCCAGCAGCAGGGTGCGGTGTATTTTCTCACGTTCCGGCTGGCAGATTCGATTCCGCAGCATCTGCTCGATCAATGGTCTGCCGAACGCGAAGCCTGGCTCACACATCATCCGCCGCCGTGGAGCGCAGAGGTGGAGGCAGAAATATCATCGCCGTTTTTCCGGTGCAATCGAAGGCTGGCTGGATGAAGGGCATGGGGCGTGCGTGCTGCGTCAGCCTGAGTGTAGGCTGCATGTTGAAACCGCCTTGAAGCATTTTGATGCCGAGCGTTGTGCTCAAATCGCGTGGGTCATTATGCCGAATCATGTGCATGTGTTGTTTGTTCTGAATGCGGCATGGACACTGGAGGACATGGTGCACAGTTGGAAACTCTACAGTTCACGAAAGATCAACAAGCATCTCGGCAGAAGCGGGGCGCTCTGGATGAAAGACTACTTTGACCGTCTGGTGCGCGATCAAGATCATTTCGCAAACTGCGTTCGCTACATCCGGCGCAATCCCATTAAGGCCAAGCTTCGCGAGAGTGAATACACACTCTACGAAAGCGAGATGGTGCGCGGCATTCCCTGAACGTGAAGGCGCTGCCCATGCAAGGAACGGCGTGTTTCCCAACCGCCGTCGAAACCCTGTCTGCGCAGCGGGAAGAATCGAAGCTTCTATGGCGTGGCGGAAACGTGAGAAGAGAATATAGCCGCTATCGCGGTGGTGAATGAAGGCGGTTAGGAAACGCGCCTTTCCTTGGGCTGAGGGCAGGCGCTCCGCCTGCCGATGTTCGGGTATTTGATTCCCAAACGGAAATCAGGGCAAGCGGAGCGCTTGCCCTACAGAAGCATCTTCAAGGCTGCGGTGCCTGCCGTGGATTGGGTATCTCCAGCATCGAGAAGCCAGCGCTTGTTGAATTGCGAAGACTGGCCCTTTACGAAATCACTGTGGATTCAAGAATCATTGTCAGACCCGAATGGCACTGAAATAAGGTAAGTTTGGGATTGTTTTTATCTATATAGTTGCTAATATATTGGATGCATAAAGCAACCAAATATTTCCCCGGCTTCCACCGCCATCTCTTTGGTCGTCCTCCAGTAAACAAGAACACACAG
>JBBRNC010000076.1:0-13023 GCA_038230495.1 Verrucomicrobiales bacterium | reverse complement strand
CGCGGGCTAATCTCGCCGAAATGCAGATGCGGCGAGAGACGTGAGGTGCCGGATTGATCGGGCCGATTACGGCCTTCGCTGTAACTGGAAAAAGCAGCTTCGCAAAAACGCCGAAGCGATGACTGCGCGCCGTCTTCGCCAGGATTCCATGCGCTGCTCATACCGCCGGTCCAGTTGATGGCTGGTTGCAATTCCAATGCGGCGAGCGGCAGCGACTTCAAGGATTTGGAAAAAGATGGAAGCTGCTTAGGCGCAGGCAGCGGTTCCGCAGGCGCTTCATGGGTCAGGCAGTTTTTCCAGTAGGGAGTGAAGACTTGGAATGGTTTACCGCTTTTGTTTTCTATCGTCCAAGGCTCGTGCAACAACGCGCTGTTGTAGCTTTTCACGAGCAAGCCTTGCGCGGTCAGTTGTTCTTTGATTCCGCGATCCCGAGCGATGATCGCTGGCTCATAGCGACGGCTCCAAAAGACTGCATCTGCACCTGATTCGCTGACGAAGGATTTCAATGTCTCGACACACGAACCTTGGCGAATGACCAGCTTCACGCCAAGCTTTTGCAACGCCTTCTCCAGACGCGCGAGCGATTGATGAAGCCACCAACGCGAAGCCCCGCCGGACGACCAGCCGCCTTCTTCATCCGGTGACCAAATGAAAACAGGAATGACGGGCCCACCGCGCGCGACTGCTGCGCTCAACGCCTCATGATCAGAAAGACGCAGATCATGCCGAAACCACAAAATAGTGGGTGCTTGGCTCATGCGCTAGGTTTCACAAACCGATAATGGGAGACGATCCATTCATTGCCGCCGTCATAGCCCCAAAGTTCCGCGCAGGCCATGTAGAAGCAGCGCCAGTAAACCCACCACTTCACGGCCTGAGCCTCGCCATAAGTGGTTCGCATGATGCCCATAATCTCGGCCTTGTTCGCATCCATGTTAGCCAGCCATGCGTTCGATGTTTTCTCGTAATGCGTGCCGTTGACCTGCCAGTGATCCTCTATACGAAGATCGTCCTGAAAGTAGAGCAACGTGTCATCTGACGGCATCTGGCCGCCCGTGAAAAAATACTTCGCCATCCAGTCGCGATCATCTCGCACTTCAAAGTGATAGGCGATGTCGCGATGCGTGAAAATGTGAACGAAGAGCTTCCCGCCGGGCTTCATCCATGAGGCAACGCGCTGAAGCAGCAGGCGGTAATTTTTCATGTGCTCGAACATCTCCACGGAGACCACTCGATCAAAGACGCCTGCCCCTTCGCCATCATAGCGAATCATGTTCACCGTGCGCACCGTGAGGTTTTTCAATCCACGCTTCGCAGCTTCTCCATCAATGAATTCCTTCTGCGTGCGCGAGTTGGAGACACTGGTGATGTTAGCAGTTGGATAATGCGCCGCCATCCAAAGCGAGAGCGAACCCCAGCCGCAGCCGAGTTCGAGAATGCGTTGACCATCGCGCAGTTCCGCGCGTTCGCAGGTAAGCTTGAGCATGGCCGCCTCTGCTTCATCGAGCGAATGCGTCTGCGCGTCGAACCAGCAAGAGCTGTATTTCAGATGCTTGCCGAGGCAGAGTTGGAAGAAGCGCGTGGGCACTTCGTAATGCTGTTCATTGGCCGCATCAGTCTCGACGGCCACGGGCGCATTCTTCAATCCCTCAATGTGCCGCATTAGTGCAGTCTGCCGCGCATCGCAATCGTCCGGACGACGGTCACGAAGTGTTTTCGCAAGGCGCTGCCGAATGCCGAAGCGAATGAGCGCATCGGGCAGTAAGTCTTTTTCAAGCAATTGATTTACCAAGCTCATGATGATTTTCTGGGGAACCACGGAATGAATGCACTCGTGGTTTTTTGATAATCGCGATACGCATCGCCCTTGCTCTCGACCGCACATTTCTCTGTCAGCGGAATGCCCGTGACTCGAAGCAAAAAGAAAAGGATAAGCAGCGGGGCATAAATAGTGACCCAGCCCCAAGGTGAACCGCAGGTGAAGATCCAAAAGCCCAGCCAGATGATCGATTCAAAAAAATAATTCGGATGCCGCGAGTAGCGCCACAATCCGACCTGGCAAATTTTCCCTTTGTTCGCGATGTCCGTTTTGAATCGGTTCATTTGTGCATCCGCAATTGACTCTCCAATGATCGCGACTAGCCAGAGCGCAAAGCCGAGCCACTCCACAGCACTGATGGCGGACGCGGTGTTGCGTAAGGCTAGTGCAAACGGCACGGAAAGAACGACGATGAGCACGGCCTGAGCCTGAAAGAATGCGAAGAAGCGGCTTCCGAGATTCTCCGACCACTTCTGTCGCATCACCTGATAACGAATGTCTTCGTAAGGATGATGTCTTCTGATTCTTATCAGCAAATAAGTTCCGAGCCGGAAACTCCACGTGCAGGCCATGATCAAGGCGAGCGTGCGACGCGTTACGTTACCTTGCGTAAATAAGGCATACATGGGAACCAGCACCGCCAACGAATAGGACCAGGTAATGTCCACTAGACTGTAGTTGTTCAGGCGTCGGCTCAAAAGCCATGTGAACGAAAACAGCAAAAACGCCGTCACTCCGCCCAGTCCCAGAATATATGTTAAGGAGTGCATGGGTTGAATACGATTAGGCGCGCCTCAGAAGCAGGTCTTCCATCTTGCTGCCGGGTGGCAGCTTGAAAAGCTTCCATAACATGTAACCAGCCATAGCGATGTTGCCGAGCAACAGGATCGCGATGAGCCATAAGATGCGCGACACAGATGACACCTCCTTATAAAAGACCCAGCAATAGAAAGTCAGAAACCCCCAGTAGGTATCAAACAATGTCGCGATGAACCAAGGGTGCGTAACCACCGCGCGCGGCGTTTTCCAAAGCGCACACTGACCACTGGCCCAGCCTGTGACGCAGAGCATGGAGACGAGCACGATCAGGAAAAATACTTTGAGAAAGCGGATCATGCGAGTGGCGCTCTAAGGTGCGGATTGTTTGGGCGCGTGTAACAGGCTTGGATAACACTGATGTTCCGCGTGGCGAAAGCCGCCTCGCAGTATTGCAGGTAATAGTTCCACTTGCGGATGAAGGTATCGCTGAAACCGAGCGCTTTGACGTCATGGAGCTTTTGATTAAACCGCTCGAACCACAGGCCCAACGTTTTCGCATAAGACGAACCGAAGTCTTCCATCTCATGCATGAAGAGATCCCCCGTGCGTGCGATGGCCTCATTGGCCCTGCCGATGCTTAGCAGTAACGAACCTGGGAAAATATGTTTCTGGATCCAATCCACCCCTTTGCGCAGAGCGCGGTGGTGTGAGTCGGGCACGGTGATGACTTGAAAGGCCAGCAGGCCATCGGGTTTCAGAACCTCGGCGCATTTGGCAAAATAGGTTTCCAGATATTTGTCGCCGACAGCTTCTAGCATTTCAATGGATGCGATCTTGTCGAACTTTCCCTTCACATGGCGATAGTCTTGCAGCCGGATTTCCACTTTGTCAGACAAGCCTTCGCGCTCGACGCGATTCATGGCGAATTTATGTTGTTCCTCAGAGATGGTGAGTGCTGTCACACGGCAGCCATAATGTTTCGCCGCATGACAACTGAAGCCGCCCCAGCCGCAGCCAATCTCCAGAACATGATCGTTCGGCTGGAGACGCAGCTTTCGGCAAAGGGCATCATATTTCGCTGCCTGAGCATCTTCCAGACTCTGTCCCTCGTGAGTGAATCGCGCCGCTGAATAGGTCATGCTTTCATCCAGCCAGAGCCGGTAGAAATCGTTCCCTAGATCATAGTGTTCCGCGATATTCTTCCGGCTGTTGCGGATGCTATTAGGCCGGAGCTTATGGCGAACACGGTTGATGAATTTCAATGTGTTCACAAAGGCGAGTTGAGTGGATGAACCGTTAGTCCCCGGTGTGCGATGGATGTTCTCGATGAACCAAGCGACCACACCCGCGATGTTATCAGTGTCCCAATCGCCTTCGACATAAGCCTCGCCAAAGCCAATGTTTCCATAAAGAGCGCAGCGCCGATAAAATTCCTCACGACGAACGATGCGCATCTCCACGGTAACCTCTGCACCCTTCGCCCCGAGCACATGCTCACCACCATCTGGCAGAATCATGCGCAGGCCGCCATGTTGGAAACGCGAGAAACTTTTCATGACCTGCCTTTCATAAAATCCGGATTCACTCATTCGCGCATCAGCGCGTGATGGAGATTGCTCTAAGGTCAATGTCTGGTTCATGGCTTTATGGAGGTGATTGAATGATGCGGGCGCATCACGTCTCTTTGCAAATCTGGATTAGCTGTCTTGCGATGCCAAGGGATACGCTTCAACCACAGTCGCAAGGCGTTCCAGTGGATGAGGAAAATGACTCGCAAGGTTAACAGAGGATACTTGAAGGTGCACCGGAACAATGATGCTGGCGTCAGAGGACCGCGCTTCCCGGTCAGTGCGGTCAGCAAGTTGCGGCCTTCCCGGCTCTGGTCATCAATATGAATCTCCAGCTTTTCTGACGGCAGCTCCAGTTTGAAGTCGAAGCTGAAATCCAACGGGATAAATGGCGACACATAAAAATGCTTTTCCGTGAGGAGCCTGAAGCGACCTCTTTCATCGCGTTCTCTCAGGAGAAACGCCTTCTGCTCATGGAATGTATTGGTCACTTGGGCAACTGCGCAAACCGGTTCGCCTTGGGCATCAAAGCAATAGTAGAAGCTTACAGGATTGAAAATGTAGCCGAACATGCGCGGGAAAGTCAGGAGCATGATGCGGGCCACGGGCGTGGTGTCGAAGCCCTGCTCCTTCAGCCACCGAAGGACATTGGCCTTGGTGGTGCTTTCGCCAAGATTGAGGTGATCGTGATCGTGAAATGAGAAAAGATTGAACCGATTCCGGCTGAAACACCAGAGCCTCTTAGCGAGACCGTCAATGGCATCCAGATCAAGCCAGAGATAGAACACGCGATATTGAAACCGATGTTCCACCGGTGTGAGGCGGTGATGCATCACGGTGCATTCGTAAATGGCGGACGCGTCCTTCATCACCATGGCTCCTCCCCCAGCAAATCACGACACAATGAAACAGCGGAACCAAAAGCGTCCTCGTGGAAACCGTAACGGAAATAACTGCCGCAGAAATAGGTCGTCTGATTCGGGCTGATCTGGTTGAGTTCCGGTAGTCTCTTCTGAGCGGCGATGGCCGGAAGATCAAACAACGGGTGATCGTAATGAATGCGCTTCAGGACTTTGTCCGGTGCGATTTCATCATCGGCATTCAGGCTCACGAAGTAATTCACATCGCCCGGAATACCTTGAAGATGGTTCATCCAATAATGCGTGCTGGGCTGGATGCCGCCGTCGGAACGCGGAGCAAGACGATAATTCCACGAAGCCCAGCAGCGCTTCGTTCGCGGCATGAAACGGTCATCGGTGTGCAGCGTGGTTTTGTTGGCCTGATATTTGAAGGGAGAGAGCAACTCCCGCTCAAGCTGCGTAGAATCACCCAACATCTTTAGCGACTGATCGGCGTGGCTGGCCAGAATGACTTTGTCGAAAACTTCGGACTCCGCACCACGCGGATGAACGACGACACCGCTGCCGCTCCGCTCAATTCTCTCAACCGGTGAATTCAACCGGATGCGATCACGAAACGGCACCGTAAGTTTTTTTACATAAGCGCGTGATCCATTAACCACCGTCCACCATTGATGCCGACACTTCATTCCGAGAAAGCCGTGATTGTGCCAGAAGCGCATGAGGGTCTGCGCAGGAAACTCCAGCATCAGTTCCGGCGGCGTGGACCAGACTGCTGATCCCATAGGAATTATGTAGAGATCGAGGAAATCCTTTCCGTAGTCACGCAGCTTCGCGTATTCAGCGAGAGTCATGCTAGCAAATTGTGGATCATCAAGCGCGGCGACTGTTTCCTGATTGAAGCGATTGATCTTAAGAATGAAGCGCCAGAAACGCGGGCTGAACAAATTTTTTCGCTGACCAAAGAGAGTGCCTAGATCGCGCCCATTGTATTCGATGCCGCTGGAGTCATGCCGCACACTGAAGGACATGGCGGTGCGCCGCGTCTCCACATTGAGTTCACGGAACAGTCGAGTCAGCAGCGGATAAGTCTCGTGATTGAAAACCATGAAGCCCGTATCCACTGGGACTTCAGTGTTCCCTTCATTCACCGTCACCGTGTTGGTGTGACCACCCGCGTAATCGTTCTGCTCGAAGAGTGTGAGATCGAAATGGTTGTGCAAC
Source organism: Verrucomicrobiales bacterium (assembly GCA_038230495.1). GTDB lineage: Bacteria > Verrucomicrobiota > Verrucomicrobiia > Verrucomicrobiales > Verrucomicrobiaceae > VFKE01. The sequence continues at coordinate 6,793 of JBBRNC010000076.1, read as the reverse complement.
AGATGCGCGCAACCCAGACCGGCTATGCCGGTGCCGATGATGGCGATGCGTTTGCGAGACATGGAAGGAGGAGCTACGACTTAATATATATACAAAAATACTAGCGCTGTTCTTACGCCTGCGTGATGCCGACGGATTCAGACTCACGAAGAAACTGAAGCAAAAGAATGGCCGACCCCGTGAAGGGCCGGCCAGACAAATGAAGAACGGAGTGGTTCTATTATTTGAGGATGTGCCCGGAGACGAGCTTGGTCATTTCAAACATGGAGACCTGCTTTTTGCCGCCGAAGATGACCTTCAATGCGTCATCCGCATTGATCATGGTCCGCTTCTTAGCATCTTGCAGTCCGTTTTTCTTGATGTATTCCCAGAGCTTCTTGGTGAGAGGCCCGCGAGCCAGCGGTTTGGAGCCCACGACTACTGCGAGGGCTGCATCCGGCTGGACGGGTTTCATCAATGCGGCGTTGGGTTTCCGTTTTGTTGTGGTTTTGGTGGATTTCTTGGCCATGTGTCGATGCTAAGGCTGCGCTCTCCTAGGTGTCAAGGGCGCAAAATGCCTGTGTGACGGATTATTTGTGGGCAAAAAATCGAAGGATTTCCCTTGGCAACACCATATGACCCCCCAAAAACGCGGGTGTGTGTTGCTCAAAATTGGTGCGCAATCTCACTTCTTCGCCTGCTTACCCTTGGCATTTTGCCCTCGTTGTTTTACCTGCGGCTGCGTGTCTTCCGCCATGCCTATCTGCCGTTTCAGTTCACGAATCTGATCCCGCAACAACGCAGCACGCTCATACTCCAAGCGGCTCGCGGCATCGGCCATCTCGGCCTGAAGTTCGTGTAGCACCTCATTGACGGCATAGCCACCCGACTCATCACGCACGACGCTTTCCTCGACTTCGCGCGCAGCATAGATCGTGTGCAGGCTCTCCTGCACGGCGCGTTTCACGGTCTGCGGAGTGATGTTGTGTTTGATGTTGTGCTCCTGCTGCCGCTCGCGGCGGTGCGCACTGATGCTCAACAAATTTTTGATACTGCCAGTCATGATATCCGCAAAGAGGACGACTTCTCCGTTGATGTGGCGTGCGGCGCGACCCGCAGTTTGCATCAGTGAAGTTTCACTACGGAGGAAGCCTTCTTTGTCCGCATCAAGAATACACACGAGGCTGACCTCGGGCAGATCAAGGCCTTCACGCAGAAGATTGATGCCCACCAGAATGTCGAAATCCCCGGCACGCAACGCACGAAGAATCTCCACGCGCTCGATGGCGTCGATCTCGCTATGTAAGTAACGGACGCGAAAGTTGAGGTTGCGCAGATAATCTGTGAGGTCTTCGGCAGTGCGCTTAGTGAGTGTGGTAACGAGAATGCGTTCGCCTTTCTCGACTCGCTGGCGACACAGTTCCATGGTCTCATCAATCTGGCCCTTCAAGGGTTTGACGGTCACGACGGGATCGAGCAACCCGGTGGGTCGAATGATTTGCTCCACGATGAGATTCCTGCCCTTCGTAGTGACATCGAAAGACTCAATGGTCTGTGCGCTGCCGGAAATACGCGGAGTGAGCACTGGCAGCGGTGAGTTGTCGCCCGCTTCACGTTCGCGCTTGTGCGGGATGTAGCCGGCGTTGCCCACGACGCTGTTTTCAATCTCGAAGCGCGCAGGTGTGGCGCTGACATAGACCATTTGTTTCATCTTCGCCATGAACTCCGGGAACCGCAGCGGACGGTTATCGAGCGCACTGGGGAGACGGAAGCCGTGCTCCACGAGCACTGTCTTGCGCGAGCGATCTCCTTCATACATGCCGCCAATTTGCGGGATGGTGGCGTGGCTCTCATCGACGAACGTGATGAAATCATCAGGGAAGAAATCAAGCAAGGTGCCAGGCGTGCTGCCCGGCGGACGTCCAGTAAGATGGCGACTGTAATTTTCGATGCCTTGGCAGAAGCCCATCTCTTGCATCATCTCAATGTCATACTCGGTGCGCATTTTAATGCGCTGCGCCTCCAGCAGACGGCCTGTGCGCTCGAACTCGGCCACGCGCTCATCCAACTCCACGCGGATGGTCTTGATGGCCTTGCGCAGCTTATCCATCGGCGTAACGAATTGTTTCGCTGGATAAATGGTATAACCCGGCAAGGTCATGTTCGCCGTGCCAGTGAGCGGATCGAAGACGCTGATGCGCTCAATCTCGTCACCGAAGAACTCGAAGCGCATCGCTTCATTATCTAAATAGGCGGGGAAGACTTCCACCACATCGCCGCGCGCCCGGAATTTCCCGCGCGTGAACGCGATGTCATTTCGCTCGTAGAGCATGTCCACCAGCCGCGTGAGAAAATGCTCGCGCGTGATCACATCGCCCGTCTTCACGGGCAGCATCATGCCCTCGTAATCTTCGGGCGATCCCAAGCCGTAGATGCAGGACACGCTCGCGACGACGATGACATCCTTTCGCGTGAGCAGCGCGCCCATGGAAGAAAGGCGTAAGCGCTCGATCTCGTCATTCACACTGGAGTCCTTCTCAATGTAAGTATCTGTCCGAGCGATGTAGGCCTCGGGCTGATAGTAGTCGAAATAACTGACGAAGTATTCGACTGAATTGTGCGGGAAGAAGTTCTTAAACTCCGAGTAGAGTTGCGCCGCGAGCGTCTTGTTATGTGAAAGGATCAATGCCGGTTTACCCGTGTTGGCGATCATGTTCGCCATCGTGAATGTCTTGCCCGATCCGGTGACGCCGAGCAAAGTCTGATGGCGATTGCCCGCGAGCACGGACTTGGTGAGCTTGGCGATAGCCTGCGCCTGATCACCCTGGGGAGAATATTCAGAATTGAGTTGGAAGAGCGCGCTCACAACCTTCAATCCCGCAATGCCACCGCTGGTTCCGTCCGTCCGGCGAGCCACGCAGGCACGAGTGCCGCCACGGTGCAGAGGATGAACGCGCCAATGCAGATGATGCCCACATCATGCGGAACCACCTTGGCGGGGATTTCCGAGATGCCATAAATGGCTTGGGCAAAAATCTCTCTGCCAGTCAATTCGGAGATAATGCGGCGGATATCATTGCGGAAATGCACCACGATCAATCCCATTCCCAATCCGCTCAATGCACCAAGCACGCCCACGATCATGCCTTGCGAAAGAAAGACCCACATGATCTGACCGAGACGAGACCCCAACGCCGAGATGATACCGATCTCGCGCCGCTTCTGCACGGTCACGGTGATCATGGTGTTCATCACGCAGAAGGCCGCGACAATGACGATGATGAAGAGCACAAAATACATCATCTCCAGTTCATTCTGCACGGTGTCGAACAACTGTTTGTGCTGCTCCATCCACGTCACTGCTCCCCAAGTGTCGGGGAACGCGTGCTTTTTCAACTCTTCCTTCACCTCACCAGCCTTGTAGGGATCTGCCAATTCAATTCCGATGCTGGTCACACCATCACCCAGATTACGCATCTCTTGCGCCACATGCAGTGGCAGGATAACGACGGCGAGCTTGTCCGAATCCTGAAGACGAGGTGGACTGAAGATGCCAGTCACTTTCAGATCCAGCGGCAGAACTAATTCCTTGAGCTTCTTGTATGCCGCCTGCTTCTCCGCCTCGGGTTTGTCATCAATCTCCCGGATCGTGCTGACGATGTCTTTCAGATTCGAGGGCGCATAGACCGTGATCTTATCTCCCACACTCACACCCCATGCCCGTGCAATAGCTTCGTCGAGAATGATGTTGTCCTCCTTGAGATCAAGCGAGCCGGACACGATCAGATTCTTGTGCTTCGTCAGCAGTCGGTTTCCATCGTCCTGTTTCAAGCCCCACATCAAGGCCGGAGCGACATTGCCTTCCTGAGATTCGACGAGCAACAAGCCTCGAACAATTGGAGACGCGGACACCACACCGGGCGTCTCGGTGATAATCTTCATCACTTCGCGCCATGACTTCTCCTGCACATCCGTCGGACGCTGTTGGCTGGACCACATTGATGAACCATACTGGTCCGCCGCTTCAATGTGTGCATCATAACCCTGTGACAAATCTTTGATCTTCGCATGAAACCCGGCCATCACCGCGATGACCACAATCAGGACCGCCACGCCCAAGCTCACACCCATGACGGAAATAAGCGTGATGATGGAAACAAACGTCCGTTTCGGACGCAGATAACGCAGAGCGAGATAGAGACTGAAGTTGTTGATCAAGGAATGTTTCCGTAACATGTGCGCGACTCGTGCGCAATCATGCATCACAAAATTGCCGTGCACGGGGCCAAGGTCATTTGTTTGAAAATGTAGTCATGCGCTTTAGCGCGTTGCAGCGTTGCACGCCTTCGTTGTCTGCTTTCTCCCACGGTTTCGTTCTACTTTACGTTTTTTGCTTTCGATACTCGTGCGAGCTGAAGCTCATTATTACTTTTCTGAAGAGAGCCGCAGCATCGCAAACTCACCTTCCACACTCCATTCAAAAACAAAGCAGTTGCCCGCCATCCAAGCGTGTTCTATTTCGGGAAACTTTGCCGCTCTCACTGTCTCTCTCACCTGAAGGTCATCTCATCGCGGACGAGCTGGGCGACGAGTCTTCATGTTTCTCTCAAAGTCACGAAACACTCGCCAGAGAATGTCTTCAACAAGGTGGACACGCATTGTTGTTCTGGCTGGCTTCATTGAAAACCAGTGCCGAACTGCCGCTGCCCGCGATCTATTGGCGGGAGATCTCGGGTCAATGGCTGTCACGCTTCTGTCATCAGGGTGGCGTGGCACCCGGGGAATTGTCTGACGACGAGGCCGCAAAATTCATCGAACAAGTCCCGCCGATGCGGGGCGCGGAATATCTGACTACTGGCGTGTTGCAGGCGCTGTGGGCAGCTTTGGGAAATCATGTGCTCGCCCTTTCTTCGGCGCATGTCGCTGGCGCGGATGCTTGGTTGCGGGAGACGCTGCCCCATTGGCATCTGGTGGGCCGGGTAACGCTTCATCTCGCCGAGAATAAAAAAAATCCCGAGCATCCCTTCGCGTTCCTCGCCACTTACACGAGTGGACTTAACGCAGAAGGCCGGGCGCGACATCTTCCGCTGCAACAGGCGGTCAAGGAATACGCCGGGGCGCAGAACCGCACGGTGTTGCTCAATCTGCTGGAACCGCTGAGTCGCGCAGCAGAAATGAGCACATGGGCCAAAGATCAAGTGGAGAGCGGCAGCATCTACCGGCCCCAAGGCTGGACTCCGGGACAGGCCTTGAAGTTCTTGCGCGAAGTTCCGCGTTTTGAAGAGTGCGGCCTGAAGGTGCGCATACCCGACTGGTGGAAACCGTCTGCACCGCCGCGACCGAAAGTTTCCGTAACGGTGGGTGATGATGCCCCGAAGGCCTTCAACATCGGCGACCTGTTGAGTTTCAATATCGAGCTGACGCTGGATGGAGAAAAACTCACCCCGGAAGAACTTCTCGCTCTGAAAACTGCCGAAGGCCTGGTGCTCGTGAAGGGCAAATGGGTGGAAGCGGATGCGGAAAAACTGCAGGCGGTGCTCGATCACTGGCGGCAGGCCCAGACGATGCAATTCGCGGGCGGCATCTCTTTTCTTCAAGCGATGCGGCTGCTCTCGGGCGCGAGCATCGAGGGCGGGGATGCGAAGTTGCTCACGGAAGATTCGCAGGCCTGGAGCGGCATCGAGGCCGGTCCGTGGCTGGAAAAGATGCTCGGAGAACTGCGTGATCCATCGCGGCTGGATGAAATTGCCGGACATCCCGATCTCAAGGCCACACTGCGTCCCTATCAACGCGATGGCGTCAACTGGCTGCACTTCATGGTGCGGCTCGGGCTTGGCGCGTGTCTGGCGGATGACATGGGGCTGGGCAAGACGATTCAAATTCTCGCCTTGCTGCTGCATCTCAAACGCAGTGATCCGCAGAGTGGCACGTCATTGCTCGTCGCGCCCGCGTCGTTGCTGGCCAACTGGAAAGCGGAGGCAGACCGATTCGCGCCGACGTTGAAATTGTTTATCGCTCATCCTTCCGGTGCCGAACCTGATCGTCTTCAGCGTTTTATCGAAGGCGATGAACGTGCGCTGAAGGGCGTTGATCTCGTGCTCACCACTTACGGCATGATGCTCCGCGTCAAGGCGCTCAAACAGCAGCGCTGGCGGCTGGCGGTGCTCGATGAAGCGCAGGCCATCAAGAATCCCGGTGCTGCGCAAACTCGTGCCGTGAAGGAATTGCAAGCGGGGAACCGGATCGTTCTGACGGGCACGCCGGTAGAGAACCGGCTGGGGGACTTGTGGTCGTTGTTCGATTTCACCAACACCGGGCTGCTCGGCTCCGGCGCTGCGTTTGGGAGGTTTGTGAAATCGCTCTCGCGCAACGATGGCCTGCAATACGGGCCAATGCGCAAGCTCGTTCGGCCATACATTTTGCGGCGGCTGAAAACGGACAAGACCATCATCTCCGATCTACCGGACAAGACTGAGATGAACGCTTGGTGCCTGCTGACCAAGCCCCAAGCCATACTCTATCAACGCGTGGTGGATCAGCTCGCGAAGGATCTGGACGAGACCAGTGGCGTGCAAAAGAAAGGTCTGATACTGGCCGCGCTCACAGCCTTTAAACAAATCTGCAATCATCCCGCGCAGCACAGCGGAGACACTCACTACGATCCCGCCCAGAGCGGGAAGTTCGCCCGGCTGCGCGAACTCTGCCAGCCCATTGCCGAACGGCAGGAGCGTGTGCTCGTCTTTACGCAATTCACCCAGATCATTCCCGCGCTTCGTGATTTCATGAAGGGCATCTTCGGTCGTGATGGATTGGT
>JBBRNC010000075.1:0-13514 GCA_038230495.1 Verrucomicrobiales bacterium | reverse complement strand
GGCGACGGCGTCGCGCTTGAACTGCTCATCATAGTGACGGCGTGTGGCTTTGGTCTTGGTCTTTTGTTCGTCGGTCATGTTCATGTTGCTTGGGTTGTATAACCCTATTTTTCGTGTCCACATAAACGAAGCAGGTCCAAAGGGCGAAACAAAGTGTCTTTTCCATATGACCTGAATAGTTACGAATATTGTAAGAACTGAAGTCTAGGCAGACCGAACTTGCATCGGGTCATGTTCTCGCCACATTGCTTCTTTAATGCCGGACAGTGCGCCGATCCTCACGAAAAAAGATATTGCCCAGCGCATTGAGCGCATAGCCGGAGGCATTCGTGAAAAGTGTAAGATGGAGGAGCTCGCCCTCATCGGTATCCATCGTCGGGGCGTGCCGCTGGCAGAGCGAGTGTTTGCTTTGCTGAAGCCGCATTACAAGACGCTGCTGCTGGGCCGTGTGGACATTTCGCTTTATCGCGATGATTTGAAATCACTGGAGATGATGCCCAAGCTGGTAGGCTCAGATATCCCGTTCGATCTAGATAACCTAAACGTCATTATCTTTGACGAAGTGCTGCACACCGGGCGAACCGCGCGTGCCGGACTAGATGAACTGCTCGACTATGGGCGTCCGCGCAAAGTGGAACTGGCGGTGCTCATTGATCGCGGTGGACGCGAGCTGCCCATCGGAGCTGATTATGTGGGCGAGGTCGTGACGGTGCAGCCCGGTGAGCGGGTTTCGGTTTGCTTTGAAGAAGTGGATGGCGAAGACGCAGTTTATGTGCAAAAAGGAGGTCGCCGATGACACCGCGCAAAGACCTCCTCGACATCCAATCGCTCACCGATGAAGAACTCGAATTCATCCTGACGAACGCGGTGCCGTTCAAGAATCTCTTCAAGCGCAGCGTAAAAAAAGTTCCTACGCTACGCGGACGCACGGTGCTCACTCTTTTCTATGAGCCGAGCACACGCACGCGCTCGTCATTTGAAGTCGCCGCCAGCAGGCTGTCCGCGGACGTGATCAATTTTTCCGTGAGCACATCTTCCGTAGTGAAAGGCGAATCAGTGCTCGACACCATCTCTACACTGGAAGCCATGCGCACGGATTACGTGGTCGTCAGGCATGGGATGTCCGGCATCCCGAATCTCATCGCCAAGAACACCACCGCTTCAGTCATCAATGCCGGCGATGGTTTCCATGCACATCCTACGCAAGCGCTGCTCGATGTCTTTACGATGAGGGAAGTTTTCGGCGGCGACGTGCGTGGGTCGCGCATCGCATTCGTGGGCGACATCCAGCACTCGCGCGTGGCGCGCTCGACGAATCTTCTCTGTCGCCGCATGGGCATGGCCACGGCGATGCTCGCACCTGGCTCCATGATCCCGCGCGATACGCCGAAAGACATTTCTATTTTCACGAACTGGGATGAACTCTACGCATGGAAGCCTGATGTGATCTATCTGCTGCGCGTGCAAATGGAGCGGCAGAACGTCCCCTTCTTCCCGAGCACCGGAGAGTATCATCGACTCTATGGACTCACCGAAGAACGGCTTAAGCGCGTGCGCGACTCCGGCATCTACGTCATGCATCCCGGCCCAGTAAACCGTGGAGTGGAACTCAACGACAGCGTGATGACCTATGATCGCTGCCTCATTGATCAGCAGGTAGAAAATGGCATCGCCGTGCGCATGAGCGTGCTCTACTGGTTGAAGCCTGGGAGTGTGTTGGAGTCGAGTCAGGACTTGTCATCCGAGGGGCGTATTGTAACTTAGAACAAGATGAGCATGGAAAACTCTATTCAAGAATCGAGTGCCTCGACTGATTCGTGGTTTGGTGTGGATGTTGATACGTGGGCGACGCGCATCCATCAGGCGTTTGGCGTCGCAAAGGAAAATGCACTTGTCGAAAATGAAGCACTGAACGCTCCACTATCGGTGAGCTCGGCTCAAAGTCTTGCGAAGGCGCTGACGGACATTAATTTGCGGCTTGAGGTTCTCGAAAATGCAGTTGGAAATTCCGCAAGATCGACTGGTGCGCTGGCTCACTGAAAATGGAGACTGGAACCTTGCTGCTTCTCGCCGGTCCAAATGGAGCGGGAAAAACGACAGTGGCCCGACAGCTGCTCGGGGATTTTTTGAACCGTGAATTCAAAGCGCTCAATGCCGATGACCGCACTTTGCAAAAACTGAAGAACGCTGGAAACGCTCATTGCATCAACTGGCATGGTTTGCCCCAAGAGCGGATTTTTTTACCGTGATCGACAACTCATCAGAACTTCATGGCGCACCAAGTCTTGTCTTGAAAGCGGCAAAAGGTGTTGTCAGCTATCGCGCTTCTACAGACCAATTTTTCCCGGCATTGCTTGATTCAATGCGCATGGCCTTCCCACAATCATTTCCATGAAACTGACGCTCTATCGCAACGCCAGCATCGCCTCCGAGGACAAGCGCGAGCTTATACATGCCGATGTTCTCGTCGAAGGCGACCGCATCAAACAGATCGCCCCAAACCTCGCCGCGCCAAAGGACTGCGAAGTAATCGACTGCACTGGCAAGATTATTTTGCCCGCGTTGTTTGATGTTCATGTCCACGCGCGCGAGCCGGGGCAGGAGCAGAAGGAGAATATCGCCTCGTGTAGTGAGGCTGCGATCAATGGCGGCGTCACGGGTTTTGTCATGATGCCGAATACTTCGCCAGCGATTGATAACGCGGGCGTGGTCAAGACGGTGCTCGAAGCCGCAGCGAAATGCCGCATCCCGATTTACACCACAGGGGCGATCACCAAGGGGCGCGAGGGCAAAGAACTTGCCGCCATTGGAGCCATGAAGGCTGCGGGCGTGGTGATGATTACTGACGATGGGTTTCCAGTGAGCAATCCCGTCGTCCTGCGACGGGCTATGGAATACGCGCGCGACTTTGGTTTGATCATCGCCAGTCATTGCGAGACGATGGAACTCAGCGGCAAGGGTTCGATGCACGAAGGTAGCGTCAGCTACAGCCTCGGACTGGAAGGCATCCCGGCGATCAGTGAAGAAATCTGCCTCGACCGCGATATCCGCATCGCGCAATACACCGGGGCGCATGTTCACATCCAACACGTCACCACTGCGCGAGGCATGAACACCATTCGCCGCTTCAAAGAAGAAGGCGTGAAAGTAACCTGCGAGATCGCGCCGCATCATCTCATCTTCAATCATGCTGATGTGGGCGATTACGACACGGTCTATAAAATGAATCCTCCGCTGCGCACGAAAGAGGACAACGCCGCGCTGCTGCAAGGACTCATCGACGGAGTCTTCGATGTCATTGCCACTGATCACGCGCCGCACACGCCATTTGAAAAGAACAACGACTTCGCCAGTGCGCCCTTTGGCATCACGGGGTTGGAGACTGCACTGCCCTCGCTCTTTCACCATTTCATTAGCAAGGGCGCCTTCGGTTGGGATGTGCTCGTGAAACGCTATTCTGCCGAACCCCGCCGCATCATAGGCCTCAAGCCGGTGCCGGTTGTTGAAGGCGGCGCTGCGGAGTTTATCGTTTTTAATCCCAAGGCGACGACGACGTTTAGCAAGGAGTTCATGAAATCCAAGAGCACGAATACGCCGTTCCTCGACAAGAAGCTTCAGGGCTGCGTTGAGCTGGTGGTTTTGAACGGGAGGATTTTGTTGAGCCGATGAGTTATATAGAAAAGCTGACGAGCCGGATTAAGAAATGCGGATCAGGTTTGTGCGTCGGTCTTGATGTCCGCGCTAATAGCGCCGACGAAGCTCGCGAGTTCATCGGTGAGGTCATTGAACAAACCGCGCCGTATGCTGCAGCCTTTAAGCCGAATGCGGCCTATTTTGAGGCACTTGGCTGGCAGGGGATGAAGTTGCTTGAGGAATTGCGCAGCATGATTCCATCGGACATTCCTATCGTGCTTGATGTGAAGCGCGGCGATATCGGCGAGACTCAGAGATATTATGCGAAGGCGTGTTTTGATGTCATCGGCGCGGATGCTGTGACGCTGAACCCGTTCATGGGGCGCGACACGCTGGAGCCGTTTCTCGAATACGCAGACAAAGGATTGTATCTGCTAGCCGTGACATCGAATGCTGGTGCGGCGGACATTGAGTTAAAACATGTCCATGCATCAAGCGCCAAGTCACATGCCGTCTTCGAGATCGTCTGCGATATGTTGCGTGACGTTCCGCAGGGTGGGCTAGTGGTTGGCCTGACGAATGCCTCCGGCGATATTCTCTCGCGCATTCCCGATGTGCCGCTTCTGGTTCCAGGGCTTGGGGCGCAGGGCGGTGATATAGCCGCGTTGCGCGGCACTGGTCGCAAGGCTCCACTGCTGATCAATGTATCTCGCGGCATTCTTTATGCGGAGCCGGAGAAGTCGTTTGCGCAGAAAGCGCAGGCTTGGGCGAAGCTGATTGCTGGTTGAGCGGTAGGCAAGTTTTGCAAAGCCTTTTGATTCGCGGCATTGAATTTTCTCACTGCCACGCTATTCTGATAGCGTCATGAAACGCCGCACGATGATGTCGAAGATGCTGCTGTTAGCAGGAGCATCAGCCTTGAAGCTTGAGGGCAAAGTGAACCCCGGGCTTTCAATGCAAAATATTCGGGCTGCCGCAGCATATTCTGCCGGGACGCGGGGAAAATCCTTGCTGGTCATCCAGCACGAGAAAGTCATTTTTGAAGAATACCCGAATGGCTTTGCTGCTAACGAAGCGCACAAAATCTATAGTGGGACGAAGGCATTCTGGAATCTTGCGGCGCTCGCCGCAGAAGAAGATGGTATCCTTAGCTTGAACGAACGCGCGGCAGACACGTTGCCGGAATGGCGTGACGATAGAAAGAGATCGCGCATCACGATCCATCAGTTGCTGGATTTCACGAGCGGGCTGGACCCGTTTTTTGAACTTCATGAGGACGGCATTTCTGATCGCGACCGGCTCGCCTTGAACCGGACGCTCGTCGCTGATCCGGGTGACGAGTTTATTTATGGTCCCTGCTCTTTGCAGGTATTTCATCTGATCATGAAGCGGAAGCTGGCGCAGCATCACGGAATGACGCCGACGAAGTTTTTGGAGCGACGTGTGCTGTCCCCGATGGGGCTTGGGCCACAGCGTTATGTGGAGGACAAGTCAGGAAATCCACTGCTCGCTGCTGGTTTCACGCTTAGTGCGCGTCAGTGGGCGCAACTCGGCAAGGCTATGCTACAAGAGGGGAGGCTGAATGCGCCGCGCGATTCTCTGAAAAACTGCTCGTGTGGGACCGCGCGCAATAAGGCATTCGGCCTCGGCTTCTGGAACAACAGCTTAGCTGGCGGCAGTCGGGCGCAGGAAGTTAATATTGAGACGATGCTGGAAGAAAAATGGCCAAAACAACGCTGGCGCAATGCGTGTCTCGAACGTCATGCCCCCGCAGATTTGATCGCCTCCATAGGCTCCGGTGCCCAGAGACTTTATGTGGTGCCTTCGCAAGACCTCGTGATTGTGCGTCAGGGGCGTAATTCCCAATTCACTGACGCGGAATTCCTGCGATTGTTTTTTGGCTCCTAAACCAGTCTTGGATTTACTGCTTGCGCAGACCATTCTGATGCGTCTTTTTCCGTTTGCAGCCCGGACGCAATTCACATTTAATTCAGAGAATTATGCCCAATTACTACCTTCATCGCGATGGCCAGAACCATGGCCCCTATTCCTTTGAGCAAATGAATCAGCTCATCACCTCCAGACAGATTGCGCCAGAGGAATTGATCTGCCAGGAAGGCGGGGCTGATTGGGTTCCTGCCTCGTCTCTGCGGGCAGCCAGCGTGCCTAAGATGGGCCCCGGTGTTTCGCCTAGTCCCCGCACGGCAGCATCAAAAATTCAAACGGTGACGCATGAGCACGTGGACGCTGCCAGACAAGGCTGGAGGACGCCCTTTCTAGGCATCGTGTTCTCCGCTGCACTGCCGTTACTCTTGTGGGCTGCCAAGTCCGACGCGAAGCGCGGGGTGCGCATTTCTGGAAAGCATAGCGCACTACAAGCACTTGCGAGGGATAACGTCGCCCTCCTTCCAATTGCGATTGTCATAGGCATTATTGGAGTCGTGCTGTGTTCCATCTGGCTGGCGAAAGCACTTAAAAATTCAAAACTAATCAAGGCGGAATTCAAGCGCCAGCAAGGCGGATAAAAGGCCTGTGCCCAGATTCTTTATGTAGTGCCATCGCAAAACCTCGTGGTTGTGCGTCAGGGGCGTAATTCCCAGTTCACTGACTCGGAATTCTTGCGGCTGCTGTTTAACTAATGTCAGGGTGCGACGGGAATCGCTTTCGGCACATGGCTCAGCGCCGTGGCGATCATGATGGATGATTCATTTGAGCGCCAGCGATAGCCGAAGCTGAACGTGAGTGGCGCTGGCTTGATGGAATTGAACACACTCGCCAGATCGCGTTGGTAGCGGCTCTTAAACATGTCGATGGGGCCGGGATAACGTCCCAAGCACGCGACATACCATTGCTCTTGCGGGAAGTTGCCATAAGGAATGCCGGAGTCGTCCTGCACAATGGTCTTGCTGTGTGAGAGCAGGAAGTCGCGGGCGCTGGAGAATTCGTCATTGTGCATGAGATAGGACGCGGCTTTGACGAAGCTGTTTCCGATACCGAGCTTGTCGCAGAACTTGATGAAGCCGGGCTTGCTCTTGATGCCAGCGTTCGAGAGATCAGTGCTGAAGTAGTAGAGCGTTTGCGGTTTATTGTTTCCCTTGGAGAACGTGATTTTCACGCCTTGGGCGTCCTGAGTTTTTGTGATGGTGTTTCCTTCGTTGTCGAGGTCCATGAGTTCTACGTTCTGGATGCGGCAACCAAGACGGGCCATGAAAACATAAAGCACTGGTAGCGTGCCGGAAAGCTGCGTGGCCCGGAAGTCATTTTTCATTTCCTTGGTCAGGAAAAAGCTGAAGCTCATCACCGCGTTGAGCGACTTGCGTAGATTCGACAATGAAGGCGCGAGCGTGCCGGATGGAAGCTTGGTCACTTCCGGCGGCGCACCGACCGGTTCCAATCCGCAGAAGACGTAAGTGGACGCATTTGGGAAGAACGTATTGGCATACAGAAAGTCCGGGCCGCTGAAGAAGTAAAACAACGGCTCTTTAGAAGAGAAATCATTTCCGATGGCCTGCGGAATCCATTCGCTGATTTTTGCGAGCTGGCGCTTTTCGAGTTCTTTCCAACCGCTGTCGAACTCCTTCGAGTGCCTCTGCCACGATGAATCCTGAGACATGGTAGCCAGAGGAGTCCCTTCAACTGAGAGACCAGCGAGAAACTTCGCCTGCTGATCAGGATTAGCTTCCTCAGCTTTAAGGAAGCTGGCGACGGCGAGATTAATGAGGAGGATCGAATACCATTTTTTCATTTTGGGGCAGATATATAAGCAGAGTTCCAGCTTCCGCAATGATGAGCGGAAAAAGATGTTCATTTGTGGCAGTTCAAGGTTTGTCCGACCAGTTGCATGAATGGACTGTAATATAAATTGGCTGAGTTTTCGCTTGCCAGAGTTGTTATTCTGCCCTGCATAGGCCGATGCGCATTTCCTCCCATTCACTCCCGCAAGTTTATCTCCAAGTCGGCGTGTTCGCTGCGTTGACATTTTTGTCAGGCGGCACCTGCCAAGCACAGGCTCAGCAAACCCCAGCCGCAACAAATAAATTACCTGAAGTCACTGTAATCGGCGAAGTTCTGCCTGATCCGCAAAGCAAACCGGTCAGCGCTACTTTTCTTTCTTCGGATGTGGTCGAGGCCTTCCGCGTGAAGGAGCCACAGGACATCACTCGTCTTGTGCCCAACCAGTTCGCCACAGACTCCGGTTCACGTTCGTTCGGCGATGTCTATACGACGCGCGGGTTAGCGAACACCGTATTCTTCGGGGCTCCAGCGACTACAGTCTATGTTGATGACGTTCCCTTTGGCGAGACTTTCACTTATGCCCAACGGCTCTCGGCTATCAATAGCGTGGAATCTTTTCGCGGGCCGCAGCCGACACTGGTGGGGCGCAATGCTTATGGTGGTCTGATCAATATCCGCAGCCGTCGCCCGACGAATGTGTTCGAGGGTGAAGCGAACTACAGCTATGGCTCATACAACGCGAACACTGCGGACGCCTGGCTCATGGGGCCACTGATCGGCGATTCCCTCGGCTTCCGCATTGGCGGACAGTATGACTCGCACAGTGGTTACTTGAGGAATCCCAAGACTGGTGCCAGCGTTGATGATCAAGAGCATTGGGGCGTGAATGCTGGCTTGTTCTGGAAACCAGCAGATGGCTGGGAAGTGAGCCTCACCGGCAGCTATGATGAATTCCATGACGGCGCACCGCGTCTGACCTCGCTGGATCGCAAGACAGGATTTTACACCGTCAGCTCAGATGTAGCTGGCAAACAGAATCGCACCCTAAACAACGAAGCGCTGCGTGTCTCCTTTGAGAATAAAAACTTCAAGTTCCTCAGTGTGACTTCGCATCGCGGGTTCGACCTTGATCCTTACAACATCGACCTCGACTTCACCGCCAGTCCTTTTGGTTCCATCAGCCTGACGCAGAATCAGGAAATCTGGAGTCAGGAATTCCGCTTCTCCAGCAATGATCCTAAAGCGAACTGGCAGTGGAATACTGGCCTCTACGGTTCCACTAGTCGCATTCAAGGCAGCGGTCTGCGTAGCTTCAACTACCACCAGCCGACGACGACCCTTACCGTCACTCAATTCAATCAACCGATCCCGACTCCCTTCGGCACTTTCATTATTCCATTGACGGCGCGTTCCACTTCGCAGTCCGATTCCGCCATCTCGGTGGAGCAGTTGACGACGCATACCCTTGATGAAAAAGCTGCCGCCATCTTTGGCGACCTTTCATATAAAGGATGGGATCCATTGACGATCCACGTCGGCGGGCGACTTGATTGGGTGCAGCGTTCGCTCACGCGTGACAAATCCACCGGTGGCCAAGCCGTAACGAACACGGTCACTAGCACGACGATTGATCCGGTTCCTGGCTTCCCGCCGTTCCCATCGCCTCCATTGAACTATCTCACCACGATCACTCCGATCAAAGAGCCGAAGCAGCACATTTCACTGCAAGATGAATGGGTGCACTTCACTCCGACTGTTGGCTTGGACTTGAGGCTCAATGACCACATCCTTGCTTATGCGAAGACCACTTACGCCTTCAAGCCCGGTGGTTTCAGCGCCTACGCTGATGATGCCAAATATGTTCCCTTCGACGAAGAACAGACTCTGAGCACCGAAGCCGGATTGAAAACCGAATGGCTCAATGGCAAACTTACTGCGAATTTAGCTTGGTTTTATAACTCAGTAAAAAATTATCAAGTCGAACGCAGCTTCACGACTACCAACTATGCGGTCTTCAATGCAGCCCGCGCCCGCATCTACGGCTTGGAGTTCGAGACCCGCTATGCCATCTGCCCTCAACTCGACTTCCTCGGCTCCTTTGGCTGGACTCATGCTCGTTTGACCGACTACACTGACCCTGTTTCGGGACGCGATCTCAGTGGCACCACCCCGCCGTTTGTTCCTGAATTCGATGCCGTCGCGGCGCTTGAGTTCCATCTTGAAAAAGGTTTCTTCACCCGCGTGGAATACCTCGCCACAGGTAACACCAAGTTCGATGACTTCAATCGCTCTGAATTTCAACAGGGCGGCTACGGCCTCCTCAGTGCCTCCATTGGCTGGCGTGCAAAGAACTGGAGCGTCAGCCTTTACGGCAGCAACCTCACGCAGGAACAATACTACACGAACATGAATCCAGAAATCCGCACTGGTGCCGTCGGCATCCCGCGCGAGTTCGGAGTGCGGGTCGGCGTGAAGTTCTAACGGGACGGCGTAGCGTAACTATTCAGTGGGTAGGGCGTCTCGCCCGGGATTGTGAGACGGTCTGCAAAGTAGTTTGGGGCTTCAGCCCGAACGGCGGCGCTTGCGGGCTGAAGCCCAGCACTACTTTCTCTGCCGCGCCGCTCGACACCTTATCCCGCCCACAGCGGGGAGTGTTAGAAATGCGGGTTAGGTTGAACGCAAACCGAATTTGAAAATCCCGAAGACCTCCGCAAACTACACGGCGAGGGTCGAAACAAGAAGGAGCGCGAGTATGGCAAAGCCTACTCGCCAAATTTTCCTGCGGTGTGGCACTCCGTAGAATGCTGAACCTCCTGAGTAACTTCAAAGTTCCTCATTCTCTGTTTCCTTTGTTCTCTCCTGTGGATTCATTTTCCTTTCTCGGCTGAATCAGCCTCACACGCCCCAAACCATTTCAGGCGAGTAGCCTATCGGCATACTCGCGCTCCTTCTTATGTTGAAGCGGCAGTGCCGCTGCTTGGCTTGCGCTATATACAATTGTAGGCTGAAAGGGCGGGCATGTTCAAGATGCTCATACGCCGAAGGGAGTGGACGGCGGATGACCGTCATTGATTATTTTGGAACTTTGCGACCGTTTAATCAAGGCGTATGATTGCCCATGCATTCGGAACAAGAACTGGCCACGTCCTTGCCTCAGGCGATCAAGGATCGCATGGGTCGCGCACTGCGTGATCTGCGCCTCTCGGTCACGGATCGCTGCAATTTTCGCTGCACCTATTGCATGCCGAAGGAAGTGTTCGGCCCCGATCACGCATTTCTGCCTCGCCATGAAATTTTGAGCTTTGAGGAGTTGACGCGTATCACGCGGGTCTTTGTTGGCCTCGGCGTGAAGAAGGTGCGGCTCACAGGTGGCGAACCTCTGTTGCGGCGTGAGTTGCCGCAGCTCATCAAGCAGCTTTCTGCGATTAGAGAATTGGAAGACATCGCCCTGACCACCAATGGCTCTGCGCTGGTGCAGCTTGCTAAGCCTTTGCACGATGCCGGATTGCGCCGTCTCACGGTCAGTCTTGATGCGCTGGACGATTCGATCTTTCGCGGGATGAACGACGTGGACTTTCCAGTGCATCGCGTGCTCCACGGCATTGATGCCGCATTGGAAGCGGGGTTTGGCCCAATCAAAATCAACATGGTCGTGAAACGCGGGCTGAACGATCACGAAATCGTTCCCATGGCGCGACGCTTCTCCGGGCCGCAGTATATTTTGCGCTATATCGAATACATGGACGTGGGGAACACCAATGGCTGGCGGCTCGATGACGTGGTGTCGGCTTCAGAAATAATCTCTATTCTCAAGAGCGAGATTCCCTTGGTTCCGCTCAAGCCAAATTACGATGGCGAAGTCGCGCAACGCTTTAGTCATGCCGATGGCGGTGGAGAAATTGGCATCATCGCATCCGTCACACAGCCTTTTTGCCGTGGTTGCACGAGGGCGCGGATATCATCGAATGGAGAATTCTTCACCTGTCTCTTTGCCGAGCGCGGACAAGACTTGCGCGGACTTTTGCGATCAGGAGCGGATGACGCTGCCATCGCAGATGCCATCATTACGTCATGGTCGGGACGCTCAGATCGTTATAGTGAAATACGCACAGCAGAGACGAGCACGCAACCGAAGGCGGAGATGTCCCTGTTGGGGGGCTAAGCGCTGGCTCGAGGTATGTGACAGGAGAAGCAAGTGCACTAATTTTTTCTTGCGCACGAGTTATCGGAAATTATATGTGATGCATGGACACACCTCCCCCAACCACCCAAAAATGGACCGGCATTGCCAAAAAGGCGAACAAGATAATCGCGGTAATCGCCATCATCGTCTTCGCCCTCATTTACTTCGGACGGAGCAGCATGATGGGCAAGAAATACAAAGTCAGCCACAAAGAATCAGTTAATTACTCCAAGAATGCGACGGAAGCGGATGCCAAGATGCTTGCTGAAGTCCTCAAGGCTGATGGCTTTTTCTCGGGATCGAAGGAAGTGGACGTTCTCCTCAAGAAAGATGATAAAGAAGGGACGGTGGTGTCCTTCGTCGGTGACTGGAACCCAAAAGATGAAAAAATTTCCACGGCGTTTCACCAAATTGGAGAAGAAATTGCCGCCAAGGGATTCGGCAAGCCATTGACCATACGTCTGCTTGATGTTCGCTTGAATAAAAAAGGTGACATTAAAGTGGAGTAGGCCGTTGTTTGCATGAATGTTGGCAGACAACACTTGATCGCAGCGTAATAGCGGCTTTAACAGTGCAGCCCGCTCATACTTATGAAATCCCCAATCACTGTCGCTATCACCGGAGCCGCTGGACAAATCGGCTACTCACTTCTCTTCCGCATTGCATCAGGCTCGATGTTCGGCCCTGACCAGCCCGTCGCATTGCGCTTGATCGAAATCGAACCCGGCATGGCCGCGCTCGGCGGAGTGGTGATGGAACTCGACGACTGCGCGTTCCCGCTGCTCCACAGCATCACGCCCACCTGCGACATCAATGAAGGATTCCGTGGTGTGAATTGGGCGCTGCTCGTCGGTAGCGTGCCGCGTAAGGCTGGCATGGAGCGCAAAGACTTGCTCAACATCAACGGTAAGATTTTCACCGGTCAAGGCAAGGCTATCGCCGCCAACGCCGCATCCGATGTGCGGGTGCTCGTCGTCGGCAATCCGTGCAACACCAACTGCCTCATTGCTAAAAGCAACGCGCCTGAAGTGCCGTCCGATCGCTGGTTTGCCATGACGCGACTCGATGAGAATCGCGCAAAATCGCAACTCGCTGCGAAAGCTGGCGTCCATGTCAGCGCCGTCACCAACGTCGCCATCTGGGGCAACCACTCCGCCACCCAGTATCCCGATACCACCAACGCCAAGATCAATGGCAAACCCGCCACTGAAGTCATCAGCGATCATGCATGGCTTGAGGGCGAATTCATCAGCACCGTGCAGCAGCGCGGCGCAGCGATCATCAAAGCCCGTGGTTCATCGTCTGCCGCCAGCGCCGCCAACGCCGTTGTGGACACCGTGCGCTCGCTCACCACGCCCACACCTGCGGGCGATTGGACCAGCGTCGCCGTCTGGAGCGACGGCAGCTACGGCGTTGAGAAAGACATCATTACCAGCTTCCCCATCCGCAGCAACGGCAGCAAATGGGAAATTGTTCAGGGATTGACCGTTAATGAATTCAGCCAAGGCCGGATCAACGCGACGGTTAACGAGTTGAAAGAAGAGCGCGATGCCGTGAAGGAGTTAGGATTGATTTGATAACTGAGGCTGAAGGCAAAAGGGGAGCACGGGTATCTTGCCCGTGTCATATTTCGACATCTGATCTGTATTTAACAAGGAAGGACGGCCAGAGGCCATCCTTCCTTGATTTTGTTGAGACTCCATAAAAACCCACGCTTCGGCCTTGCATGAACCCGCTTTGCTCGAAGAATGCCGAGTCCCATGCGTGATCTTCTCACCAACCCCATGTGCCATGCCGAAGACCTCGGCTGGCCGATTCCGCCGTCGCCTTATGGGGTATCGGTTTGCCTGCCTTCGTGGAAACATGTAATCGGCTACGAAGAGAAAGACCCAGAAGTCGTCTCCCAGTTCCAGAGCGGATACCCGCGCTTCTTTGTGCCGCCAGCTATAGCGTCGTTGAATGC
>JBBRNC010000074.1:0-13727 GCA_038230495.1 Verrucomicrobiales bacterium | reverse complement strand
CGCCCGCAGCTTGAATGTCCAGTTCACAAAGTCTTTTGTTTCCCATGAGAGCGCCACGCCCGGCGCATTCCTTTCCGGATCCTCCGCGTCTGGCGCGACGAGTCCCTCAAAAAGTGAGGTGATGATGAAATGCTCCGGCTGACCGTTCGCCATGTGCGGATCAAGCGTTGCAATTTCAGTGCCGTTGCCGATCAGCAAGATGCCCTTGTCAGCGGCGAGTCTGACCCGTGAAGGCCGCATCTGCCGCTCGTGATGAAACCAAACCACGCCCGTCGCGATGAGCGCGATGACGATGATGCGGATGAGCCAAGATTTCACGGACGCCATAGTCAATCGCGTCGCGCAAGAGTCAACCGCCAAGCTCCATATCAACGTTTAAGCTGAGGCACGTGCGGGACGCAAATGACGCTTGCGAGTCGTGGGAGAAACCGATGCCCCGCCCGTTGTTTTCAGGGTGTTGGGGCTTGTTGGCAGCCATTGCTTGGCTTTTCGCTCTGCGACGGTGTGCGCCTTCGCCCACGCAAAAAACTTGCGCAGATCAAAATTGAAGTCGGCTGCGACAGATGCTCTGGCATCACGGACTTGTTGAACAATGGTGTCTTTCATGGTTGCGGTTTGGTGAGAAGTTCTGGAGTGCAAATAGTTCAGAGTCGTGATCTCAAAGTAAACGCACTCGATACATTCTGACTGTATCTCATCCAGATATTTCGTAAAGCCGTCAATGAAGAGCAGAACAACCAGCGCAGTGCTGAAACATGCATTACTTGAACTGCTCATGCGTAATCCTTGATTCACGAGGCCGCAGTATTCGTTGGAGTTCAAGCTTCAGCTTGTTCACCTGTGCTATGCCGATGATGGAAATTTCACCATGGAATCAATTGGCGTGAGCAAGGTAAACCTTGAACTCCAACGAATTCATTCACGCGCCGAAGTATTTGGGAAATATCAAAATTACTTGGGCTGTTCATGCGTAAGCCCTGCAACCTTCGCAAAACAGACTTTGCACGCGATGCCTCCTTTAAATTCTTGTGCGCCTCGAGTTTCCGTCCAAAGTTTTTCCTTCTCCATCCATGAGGGACTATTTCATCCGCCGCTTCCTATTGATCATCCCGACGATGATTGGCGTGACGATGCTGGTATTCGCGATCACGCGCTTCGTGCCCGGCGGCCCTATGGAGCAGGCGATGATGCGGATGCGTCAGGCCAGTGCTGAGGGAGGGCACTCGAGCCGTGGCGGGGGCGGGCATACGGAACTGTCCGAGGACCAACTCAAGAAGCTCAAGGCTTACTACGGTTTCGACAAGCCGTGGCCTCTGGCTTATCTGAGCTGGCTGGGCCGAGTTTGCACGGGCGATCTGGGAACGTCGCAGCGCTACAACGAACCGGTATGGAATCTGATTCGCGAGCGCCTGCCGGTTTCGACTTACTTCGGCGTGGTGACGCTGCTGCTGAGCTATTTGGTGTGCATTCCGCTGGGCGTGCTTAAGGCGTTGAAGCATCGCACAGCCATAGACACATCAAGCTCGACACTGATCTTCGCGGGCTATGCGATTCCAAATTTCGCGCTCGGTGCGTTGCTGGTCGTGTTCTGTGCCACGCGCTGGAAGTGGTTCCCGTCGCGCGGATTTACCAGCGAAGATTTTGATGATCTGACGATGCTCGGCAAAGCATGGGACATCTTGCGGCACACGGCGCTGCCACTGACATGCTACATGATTGGCAACTTTGCCTTTCTCACCATGATGAAGAAGAACAGCCTCATGGACAATCTTGCTGCCGATTACATGCGCACGGCCATGAGCAAAGGCAGCACGTTCGCCCAAGCGGTGCGACGTCATGCGCTGAGAAATTCATTCATCCCGATTGCGACCTCGCTAGGTCATGCGCTGGGAATTTTTGTTGCGGGATCGTTCCTTATTGAGTCGATTTTCGACATCGACGGCTTCGGCCTGCTGGGGCTGGATGCGCTGTTGGGGCGCGATTATCCGGTGGTGATGGGCGAGCTGGTGATCGTTGCGCTACTCACGCTGTTGGGAAACATCCTCTCGGATTTCTTTGTCGCACTGACTGATCCTCGCGTGCGTTTTGACTGACCCCACATGTTCAAGCTCAACCCCATCACCGCAAAAAAATTGAAGCGCTTCCGCTCACTGAAGCGTGGGTGGTGGTCGTTTCTGCTGCTCATGCTGCTGTGTGTGCTGACCATGTTCGCCGAAATGCTGGTGAACAAGCGGGCGCTGTTCGTGAGCCACGGCGGGCATTGGTATTTTCCGACTTATGGAGGCTTCCACTCCGGCCGCGAATTCGGACTCGATTACGATTATGAAGCGGACTACCGCACCTTGCAGGTGAAGTGGCGCGCCGAGAATTCACCGAGCTGGATGCTCATGCCGCCGATTCCGTGGGATGCCTATCAAAATGATTTTCGCGATGGCGTGCAGCATCCGCAGCCGCCTGATGCGGAGCACCGGCATTTTCTCGGCACGGACAAAATCGGTCGCGATGTTCTGGCGCGCATTTTTTATGGCTTCCGTGTGAACATGCTGTTTTCGCTCGGTTACGTCGTGGGCGTCTATTTTCTCGGCATCGCTGCGGGCTGCACAATGGGTTATGCTGGCGGGCGCACCGATTTGTATGGCCAGCGGCTCACGGAAATCTGGTCACTGATTCCGTTCCTGTATATGGTGATGATCGCCGTGTCGCTCCTGCCGGCCAATGTGACCATCATCTGGCGCATCGGCATTCTGTTGGCGATCATGATTGTGTTTTCATGGACGGGAATCGCGGCCTATCTCCGAACGGTGACATTCAAGGAGCGATCGCGTGACTATGTTGCTGCGGCGGATTTGCTTGGTGCGCCCACATCGCGAATGATCTTCCGTCATGTCCTGCCGAACACCCTGTCCACGCTGGTCACGTTCCTGCCTTTCACCGTGATGGGCAGCATTGCCTCGCTCAATGCGCTGGATTATCTGGCCTTCGGCCTGCCACCGCCGACTCCGAGCTGGGGCGATATGTTGCACGAAGGCGTATCCACCGCGACCACTGCGCCGTGGATCGTAACCGCATCCTTCACTGCCATCACTCTTGTGCTGTTGCTTGTCGCCTTTGTCGGCGAGGCGGTGCGAGATGCCTTTGACCCCAAAAAGTTCACCACCTACCGATGAATATGAAACGCAAACTCCACGCCACTATCGCACTCTGCGCACTTGTCATGCTTCCGTCCTGCGGAGGAAAAAAGGAAGCCGTGACAAAAGATATTACCGCCGAGGTGAAAAAATTCTATGCGGAAACCAAAAACGCCAAGGGCGGCCAAGTCTTCAATTACAAAGCCATCGGTGATCTTCCTGCGGATTTGAAATGGGAGGATGGCTCTGAGCAGGCTGAGTTCGGTTCGCCGGACGCAAAGAAAGGCGGCACGTTTCATTACTTCATTACGGACTATCCGCGCACCCTGCGTCACGTCGGGCCGGATGCGAACAATCATACGCGCGAATACGTGCTCGATTACTTTTACATGACCATGCTCGGTCGCCATCCGGACACACTGGAGCCGATTCCTGCCGTCGCGAATCAATGGTCGCGCGGCGCGGACAATAGGACATTTTATTTCCGCATCGATCCCGATGCGAAGTTTTCCGACGGGGAACCCGTGCGCACGGACAACTTCTTCTTCTCCATCTTTTTCTACCGCAGCGATTACCTGAAGGATGCTTGGTATCCTGATCAATACGGCAAGCGAATCGAAAGCGTCACTAAGTATGACGATCTGACGTTATCGATCACCATGACCGATGCCAAGCCGGACGCGCTCTATCATGCGGGCAGCATGTTGATGCCGTATTCGCTCAAATTCTTCAAGGAGTTCGGCGACGACTTTGTTGAACGCTACAACTGGCGCTTTGTTCCCACGACGGGAGCTTATGATTTGAAGGACAGTGGACTCAAGAAAGGTCAGTCGGTCACATTCACGCGCATCAAGGACTGGTGGGCGAAGGACAAAAAATTCTACCGCCAGCTTTTCAATCCTGACCGCATCGTTCTCGATGTGATTCGTGACCCGGAAAAGGCGGTCGAAATGTTCCGGGCTGGCGAGCTTGACGGGTTCCCCCTGAATCTTCCAGAACGCTGGCACCGCAACCTTCCTGACAACGATCCGCTCGTCGAGAAAGGCTACATTCACAAATACACTTTCTACAATCAGGTGCCGCGACCGACCTACGGATTCTATGTGAATACGAGCCGTCCACTACTGGGCAATCTCGATATTCGCGAAGGAGTTCAACATGCGTGCAATTGGGAGCAAGTGATCAAGCAGGTCTTCTACGGGGACTACACACGACTGAACATCGCAGAGGAAGGCTTCGGAGAATTTACCGACGCCAGTCTCAAGGCGCGTCCGTTTGATGCCGCGAAGGCTGCAGAGTTCTTTGCGAAAGCGGGCTTCTCCGAGCGAGGCTCCGACGGAATCTTCAAGAACGCGAAGGGCGAGAGATTGTCATTCACTATTACCAACAGCTACAAGCCGCTCGAATCCGCACTCGTAGTAATTAAGGAGGAAGCAAAAAAAGCTGGTGTGGAGTTCAATCTTGAAACACCTGAAGGCACATCGGCATGGAAAAAATATAACGAGCGTAAGCACGACGTCGCATTCACCGCGTTCAATGTCTCCGTGGAAATGTATCCGCGCTTCTGGGAAGACTGGCACAGTTCGAATGCCTACAAGAAAGACGGCTCCATTCAGACGGACACGAACAACTTCACGATGATGAACGACAAGGAACTCGACGGATGGATTGACCGTTATGACAAGAGCGAGGACAAGGCGGAGATGAAGGAACTCGCTTGGAAAATGGAGCGTCGCGTGCACGACTCGGCGGCTTTCATCCCCGCGTTCGAGTCGCCATGGTATCGCCTTGGCGCGTGGCGCTGGATGCACCACCCCGAGCATTTCGATGCCCGCACGGCCCGCAACTTTGAGGAAAACTGGCTCTTCTGGATCGACGAAGAAGAACGCACTGCCACGCAGGAAGCGATGAAGAGCGGCAAGTCCTTCCCGAAAGTAGTGAAGGAATACGAACGCTGGAAGCAGAATTAAGAGCCGTCGTGACTGATCCTTTGCTACAGGTCGAGAATTTGGTCACCGCGTTCGACACGGACGCGGGCCGGCTTTTCGCTGTTGATGGAGTGAGCTTCTCCGTCGCGCGCGGGAAGACCCTAGGCATCGTCGGCGAATCCGGTTGTGGCAAGAGCGTCTCCGCCTTCTCCATCACGCGTCTGCTTCCTCAACCGCATGGCCACATCCTCGGAGGTCGAGTTATGTTTGAAGGGCGCGATCTGGTTTCGCTTCCCGACGACGAACTGCGCAAAGTGCGCGGCAAGGAGATCGGCATCATCTTTCAGGAGCCAATGACGGCGCTCAATCCCGTGCAGCGCATTGGGAAACAGCTCATGGAAGCCATCCTGCTCCATGAAAAAATGTCGCCGTTGGGTGCGCGGCAGCGCGTGATTGAAATGCTCAAGCGGGTTCGCATCCCTGCGCCGGAGACGCGCATTGATGAGTATCCGCACCAACTTTCCGGCGGCATGAGGCAGCGCGTCATGATTGCGATGGCGCTCATGCACAAGCCAAAGCTGCTCATCGCGGACGAGCCGACCACCGCGCTGGATGTCACGGTGCAGGCGCAGATTTTGGAACTCATTTCTGATCTGCAAAAGGAGATGGGCATGGGCGTGGTGCTCATCACGCATGATCTCGGCGTGATCGCAGAGACCTGCGACGAAGTTGCCGTCATGTATGCCGGACGCGTCATCGAGCGCGCTCCGGTGCTCGAACTTTTTGCGAATCCGCGTCATGCTTACACACGCGGATTGCTGGAGAGCATTCCGCGTCTCGATCACGCGCCGAAGACTCATTTGCCTGTCATTCCCGGCACCGTTCCTTCGCTTGAAGAATGGAAACCCGGCTGTCGTTTTGCGGCCCGGTCCGGCATAGAGCACTCTCTAGAACAATTGAATCAACGTCCTGCATTTTGCGAGATTGAGCCGGATCACTGGGTGGAGGGATGTCCCGTTTGCGTAGCATGAGCCTGCTCACCATCGAGAACCTAAAAATCCATTTCCCCGTGCGCGGGGGAGTGTTGCGGCGTGCGGTCGCATCATGCAAGGCGGTTGACGGCGTTTCCTTCACGCTTGAGAAAGGCGAGACGCTCGGGCTGGTTGGTGAATCCGGCTGTGGAAAGACAACATTGGGCAAGGCTGTCGTGCGCTTGCTGAATCCGACGGACGGACGGATCGTCTTTGATGGAAACGACATCACGCACACCAGTCGCAGTGGTTTGCGCCCGATGCGTCGCCATGTGCAGATGATTTTCCAGGACCCTGCCGAATCGCTCAATCCACGGCATACTGTTGGCGAAATTCTCTCTGAACCTTTCATTGTTCAAAAAATGGGCACGGGCGATGAGCGTCGTGCATGGGTGGCTGAACTGTTGCGAAAAGTCGGATTGAGTGCGTCGCATGCCGACCGTTATCCCTTTGAGTTCAGCGGTGGCCAGCGTCAGCGCATCGGCATCGCCCGCGCCATCGCGCTGAAACCAAAGCTCATCGTCTGCGATGAAGCGGTGTCGGCGCTCGATGTCAGTGTTCAGAGCCAAGTGCTGAACCTGTTGCTCGATCTTCAGCGCGAGATGGGTCTGAGTTATATTTTTATCGCGCACGGACTGTCAGTTGTTAAGCACATGAGCGACCGCGTGGCTGTGATGTATCTGGGCAAAATCGTAGAACTGGCCCCTGCAGAGGAGCTTTATCGCAATCCTCTTCACGCTTATACCAAGGCGTTGCTCGATGCCATTCCGGTTCCCGACCCCGCCAGACGCAAGGAGCGCAAACTACTCAGTGGCGACGTGCCATCGCCCATCAATCCGCCAGAAGGCTGTGCCTTTGGCCATCGAATGAGTCACCCGCGATGGAAGGACAGCATCGGCATGAACTTGAAACTTGAGGAGATCAAACCTGGCCACTGGGTGCAGCGTTGCCCGTGCTGCGTGAATTAATGGCTGGAGGATGCTTGTTTTTTCTCATCACACCCGCACTTGCAAGCGGCCTCGCTCCTCTCTACCATCACGCACATGAAATCCCAACGCCGATTCTTTATTACGTCGCTACTCGCAGCCGCTTCGCTTTCTCTAGTTTCTTGTAAGAACTCAGCGGGCGACACGATCCTCGTTGGTGAATACGCATCTCTTACTGGCAAGGAGGCCACATTTGGCATTTCTTCTCACGAGGGCACAGTGTTGGCGATCGAGGAACTCAATGCCGCAGGCGGTGTGCTTGGTAAAAAGTTAGAATTGAAGACTGAGGATGATCAATCAAAGGCTGGCGAACCAGCTAACGTGGTGAACAAGCTCATCTCGAAAGATGGAGTCGTCGCTATTCTCGGTGAGGTCGCATCCAGCCGCTCCCTAGAAGCCGCGCCGATTTGCCAACAGAACAAGGTGCCGATGATCTCTCCAGCCTCGACTAATCCTAAAGTAACCGAGACTGGCGACTACATTTTCCGCGTCTGCTTTATTGATCCATTCCAAGGAACAGTGATGGCGAACTTCGCGTTGCATACTCTTAAAGCAAAGAAGGTCGCCGTATTCACAGATGTGAAGAGCGATTACAGCAAGGGTCTGGCTAAGTTCTTTAAGGAAGGCTTCATCAAGGCGGGCGGCACCATCGCGGCAGAGCTCGATTTCAACGGCGGAGACAAGGATTTCAAAGCCCAGCTTACGGCCATTAAAAGTGCGGCTCCTGATGGAGTTTTCATTCCTGGCTACTATACCGATGTGGCGTTGATCTGCATTCAGGCAAAACAACTTGGCCTTGATGTGCCTCTCTTCGGTGGTGATGGATGGGAGAGCGACACGCTACTTCAGATTGGTAAGGAAGCTGTCGAGGGTCATTATTTCTCCACTCATTATGCGTCTGACGCAGGTTCTCCTAAGGTAACGGCTTTTGTCGCTGCATACAAAAAGCGTTACAATGGCAAGATGCCTGATGCGATGGCGGCACTTGGCTATGACTCCGCGATGATCCTTGCCGATGCCATGAAGCGCGCTGGCTCGACTGACGGTGATAAAGTTCGTGCGGCGCTTGCGGTTATCAAGGACTTCGATGCCGTCACTGGTAAGATCACGATCAACGACAAGCGAGATGCTGTGAAATCAGCTGTTATTCTTCAGGTCAAAAACGGAGCATTCAAATTCCTCGAGACCGTCAGCCCGTAAATGTTGCGAGAAAATAGATGAGAGTTGAGAGGCTGATATAAACGCTGCAGGAAGTAGCCTCGTTCAAACTCTCATCCATCAACCAACTAACTCTCAACTAACTTGGACTGGTTCCTGCAACAACTTATCAACGGTCTCGCGCTGGGATCCATCTATGCGCTCATCGCGCTGGGTTACACGATGGTCTATGGTGTGTTGCGCTTCATTAATTTCGCGCATAGCGACGTGCTGATGCTCGGGGCCTTTTCGGCCTATTATATTGCGCCTGCGGTCCAGAAATTGCTACCTCTACCATCCTTCACGGGGGCGATGATCGTGGTGTTGATCAGCACACTTATTTGTGCGGGCATCGGAATCTTGATTGAATACTTGGCTTACCGTCCACTGCGATCGAGGCCGAAACTTACCGTGCTTATTACGGCGATTGGCGTGTCGCTCTTCATTGAGTTCACCTGCCAGCATAAGTCCGTGTTCGGCGCGGACACCAAGCCGTTTCCAATGTTGCTTCCCGCCTCGGACTTTCATCTCGGCGGACTGGTCTTCAGCAGCAATGACATTGTGGTTCTCATCCTCACCGTCCTGCTGCTCACAGCGCTTTGGTTTGTTGTGCAGCGCACAAAGATGGGCACCGCGATGCGGGCAGTTTCTTTTAACCAGCAGGCGGCTGCGCTAATGGGAATCAACATCAATCGCATCATCTCCTTCACCTTCGGTCTCGGCTCAGCACTCGCCGCTGTAGCGGGAATATTGTATGCGCTCAAGGCTCCAGGTATTGAACCACTCATGGGCGTGCAGCCCGGCATCCGAGCATTCATCGCGGCTGTGCTCGGCGGCATCGGCAATCTTCCCGGCGCGGCGCTCGGTGGCATCGTGATTGGTTTGCTGGAAACATTCGCTGGCGGCATCTCCGGCCTGTCGAGCTATCGGGACGGCATTGCGTTTGCGATTTTGATTTTGATTTTGCTGTTTAAACCCGCCGGGCTTCTCGGTAAGGCAACCGTTGAAAAGGTATGAATAATCGTGGGGCAAAGCGTTGGTTGATGTTGGGAATCGCGCTGGCAGTGGTAATATCCTATGGCTACGAATTCTTACCCGTCTTTAAAGGGAAGGGTTACTATCTAGGCATTGCCATTGATTGTGGCATCAGCATCATTCTCGCGGTCAGTCTGAATCTTATCAATGGGCACACTGGACAGTTTAGCCTCGGCCACGCGGGCTTCATGGCAGTGGGTGGCTACGCGGCTGCGAAATTCTCCCTCGTATTCGAGCCTATGGTGCCGGATAGTTTGAAGCCCTTGCTCTTTCTCGTGGCACTGGTTCTGGGCGGTTGTCTGGCTGCATTGACGGGGCTGGGAGTTGGGATTCCCTCGCTGCGATTGAAGGGCGACTATCTGGCCATTGTCACACTGGGCTTTGGCGAAATCATCCGTGTCATTGTGCAAAACATGGATGCTGTCGGTGCGGCAAGCGGATTGAAAGGCATTCCAAAATGGACCACGATGGGCTGGACCTTCGCGTTCGCGGCAGTGACGGTCTATGCTGTCAGCGCGTTAGTGAATTCCACTTACGGGCGAGGATTTATTGCTGTCAGCGACGATGAGGTGGCCGCCACTTCCATGGGTATCAATCCTGTGCGTTACAAAGTGACAGCCTTTGTCACTGGTGCATTCTTCGCGGGTATTGCTGGCGGATTGTATGCGCATCACAAGCAGTTTCTTTCACCTACGGGATTCGATTTTCTTAAGTCCATCGACATCGTCGTCATGGTCATCCTCGGCGGCATGGGGCGCACCGTGGGAGTTATCATCGCCGCCGTGTTGCTGACATTGCTGCCGGAGTTCCTGCGACAGTTCGCCGACTACCGGATGATCATCTACTCGCTGCTCATCATCGCACTGATGATGGCACGACCACAGGGCCTGTTCACACTTGGCGCAAGAAAGAAAGGTGCCGCGAGAGTATGAACGACGCGCTGCTGGATCTTAATAATGCGACCATCAAGTTCGGCGGACTCACTGCAGTCTCTGAATTGTGCTTGAAGATTCACGCTGACGAACTTGTTGGTTTAATCGGGCCGAATGGAGCGGGGAAAACCACAGCCTTCAATCTTATCACTGGAGTCTATCAGCCCACGGCAGGACAAATTTATTTCTCAGGTAAATCAATCAAGGGCACGAAGCCGCACGACCTCACCAAGTCTGGCATCGCTCGAACATTTCAGAATATCCGCCTCTTCGGTTCGATGAGCGTCTTCGATAACGTGCGTGTTGCTACGCAAGTTCATCGCGCTTACGGAATTGGAAGTGCGCTCTGGCGCGGACGAGATTTCCACACAGGAGAACTGGAGGTAGAGAAGCACGTTCACGAACTGCTCGATATTTTCCAGCTACGCGACATGCGCGATGAAGATGCGCGCAGTCTTCCTTACGGAGATCAGCGCCGACTCGAAATCGTGCGCGCACTGGCGACGCGCCCCAAGTTACTCCTGCTTGATGAACCTGCCGCTGGTATGAACCCGACCGAGAAAGAGGAGCTAATGAAGCTCATCCAGTTCATCAAAGATAAGTTCAAAATCGCCATCATGCTCGTCGAACACGACATGAAAGTCGTCATGGGCATCTGTCAGCGCATCTACGTCCTCGAATACGGCATCAAAATCGCCGAGGGCACGCCCAATGAAATTCAGCGGAATGCGAAAGTGATTGAAGCTTACTTAGGCACTGAAGGGCAAAGTTGAGAGTTTTTTAGTTGAGAGATGAGAGTCTGAAATATTGGAAATCATGTTTAATTTTGAAAAACTCGAAGTCTGGCAGAAAGCAATTGAGTTTGCTGATCTGGTATACACCACGACACGTGGTTTCCCCGCAGATGAGCGGTTTGGACTGACAAACCAAATGCGGAGAGCGGCGGCATCTGTTTCATCCAACATTGCCGAGGGTAGTTCGCGAATTTCTCGCAAAGACTTCTCGAGGTTTGTTGAGATCGCGACGGGTTCTGTCTTTGAAATCGTTTCCCAATCTTTCATTGGCAAAAGACAGAAATACCTTTCTGAATCAGAATTTGATCAACTTTACCGTGCTGCGGAAGAGCAGAGCAAAATGCTCAGCGGCTTGCGCCGATCACTTCTGGAAGCAACTGGCGAATGACACTCATGCTCTCAACTTTCAACATCCAACTCTCAACTCCGTAGCCCCATGCTTGAGATCGAAAAACTCGAAGTCAATTACGGCTCAATCAAGGCGCTGCACGGTGTTTCCTTGAAGGTTCCTGAGGGGAGTATCGTAACGCTCATCGGTGCGAATGGCGCGGGCAAGTCCACAACGCTGCGGGCGATCTCCGGCCTGATCAAAACTCGCGGCGGCACCGTGCGTTATTCGGGTGAGGATATCACGAACAAGCCTGCGCATGAAATTGTTGCTCGTGGATTGTGTCACGTGCCGGAGGGCCGCATGGTTTTCGCAAATCTCACCGTGATGGAAAATCTTCGCATGGGTGCCTATTTACGCAAAGACAAGGCTGGCATCGCGCGAGATGCGGATTACGCCTTCACAATCTTTCCGCGCCTCAAGGAGCGCATCGGTCAGCTCGCGGGAACCCTCTCCGGGGGCGAGCAACAGATGCTGGCCATTGCACGCGCGTTGATGAGCAAGCCGCGCTGTCTCATGCTCGACGAGCCTTCACTAGGTATTGCGCCAATTCTCGTGCGGGCGATTTTTGACCAAATCGTCGCCATCAATAAAGAGCGTGGCCTTACCATTCTGCTCGTCGAACAGAATGCGAATCTCGCTCTTGGCATCTCGCACTACGGTTATGTGCTCGAGACGGGCCGGGTGTTGTTTGAAGACAACGCCGCAGCACTGCGCGCGAATCCGCAGGTTCGTGAGGCGTATCTCGGCGGTTAGGCGCTTTGTGAAATTTTTCACAAAGCGGTTGCCGCTCCCGCGTGCGGGGCTAGCTTCAACGCAGCCCCATGACAGAAACGCCCAGCACCCTGCCGGTAAATTACGATTCAAAAATCGAAGGCAACATCGTCATCACTAAGCTCGACGCAGCCATCAACTGGATGCGCAAGAACTCGCTGTGGCCGATGCCGATGGGCTTGGCTTGCTGCGCGATTGAAATGATGGCCACTGCAGCTTCGCGATATGACATGTCGCGTTTCGGCATGGAAGTGTTCCGTTTTTCTCCGCGTCAAGCCGACGTGATGATCGTGTCCGGCACGGTGACTTACAAAATGGCGCTCGCGGTGAAACGCATCTGGGACCAGATGCCGGGGCCGAAGTGGTGCATCGCCATGGGCGCGTGCGCCAGCAGTGGCGGCATGTATCGCAGTTATGCGGTGCTGCAAGGAATTGACCGGCTCATCCCAGTGGATGTCTATATTTCCGGCTGCCCTCCACGGCCCGAGGCGCTTCTGGAAGGGTTGATGCGCTTGCAGAAAAAGATTGAATCCGAAAGTTCTTTCATGGAGCAGAAGAAAGAACTCGTCGAAAGCCTCGGGTGAGTGCGGGACGCGCTAGAAGAATGGAAAATTGGAATGATGGGAATGTTTTTTTCTCAATAACCATCCTGATACATTGTTTTATTTTTCAGCCTTCCAATCCTCCAGTATTCCAACCTTCCACCTTTCCATTCTTCCACCCTCTACCATGACTGCCACACAGATCGCACAAGCCTTGAAAGAGAAATTCGGCGAGGCAATCACCTTGGTCACGGAGTTTCGTGGCGAGCACTCTGTCACCGTGAAGCTGGAATCGCTCAAACCGCTGATGCGCTATTGCCGCGATGAAATGGGCTTCGACTATCTCATTGATGTCTCCAGCGTCGATCACAACGAAAGCGAACCACGCTTTGAGCTGGTCTATGAACTTTACGGCCTCGGCCATCATCAGCATCTTCGCGTGAAGTCACA
Source organism: Verrucomicrobiales bacterium (assembly GCA_038230495.1). Taxonomy (GTDB): domain Bacteria; phylum Verrucomicrobiota; class Verrucomicrobiia; order Verrucomicrobiales; family Verrucomicrobiaceae; genus VFKE01. The sequence goes on along the minus strand of JBBRNC010000074.1, from coordinate 542 downwards.
ACTCTCGGAAGAACAGGAAGCGCCCACGGTCAGTGATCTTTGGGCCACGGCCAACTGGCATGAGCGCGAAGTCTTCGACATGATGGGAATCCGCTTTGACGGCCATCCCGATCTGCGCCGCATCCTTATGTGGGAGGGTTATCCCTTCCATCCGCTGCGCAAGGAATTTCCGCTCGCGGGCAAGGTCAGCGACATGCCGGAAGTCGCCTTCACTGGTATCGCTCCACTTGCAGGCGGCCCATTCGTGACTTCGCCCAGTGATGCCGACACCATCGAGCGTGAACCGCGCGCAAAGAGCTTCGGAGAGTAAACGGCGAAAGAGAGCGTCAGTTGCATTCGTTTGTTGCCATGACCGTCATGGACATGCTTCAGTCTGTCATCGTATTCACATCATCCATTATGAACACCCGCTTGATAAAACCTCTCCTCATCGGCGTTCTCGCCGCTACATGTGTGCTCTCCCAGAATGTTGCCGCTGTCGATGCCGCAGCTTGGCCCCAGTTTCGCGGCCCGAGCAACGGCAATGCTCCCGCGCTTCCCGT
>JBBRNC010000073.1:0-13854 GCA_038230495.1 Verrucomicrobiales bacterium | reverse complement strand
GCATTCCTATCAAACCGGCGACACGCTGCTGAATTTCGTGGATCGGCACCTCGGTCGCGGATTCGTGCCGACCTTGTGCGACGCGCCGCAACTTGAACCCTACGGCGCTTGCCGAGTCTGCTCCGTCGAAGTGGCGCAAGCAGAAGACGGGCCGCGTCGTGTGGTCGCTTCCTGCCACACACCCATTACGTCGGGCGTGCATATCTTCACGCAGTCCCAAAAAGTGCAGAAGCTGCGGCGGAATATTTTGGAACTGGTGCTATCCGATCATCCGCCGGAATGCCTTACCTGTGAGATCAACGGCAACTGCGAATTGCAGACTGTGGCCGCAAAAGTCGGCGTGCGGCAGATTCGCTACACCGGCGGCAAGAATCATCTCGATCGCAAAAAGGATCTGTCGCATCCTTATATGACCTCGGATTTGTCGAAGTGCATCAACTGCTCGCGCTGCGTTCGCGCTTGTGATGAAATTCAAGGGCAGTTCGTTCTTTCGATGCATGGTCGCGGGTTCGATGCGCGCATCATTAAAAGCTTCGACACCTCATTCAACGATTCCACCTGTGTCTCATGTGGCGCGTGTTCCCAGGCGTGTCCTACATCGGCGATCAGTGATATTTTTCAGTCGAAGGCCATTCAAGCAACGAAGAAGACCCGCACGATTTGCACCTACTGCGGTGTTGGTTGCAATCTCGAAGTCTCAACGAAAGGCAACGAAATCTTGTCGATTCAAGCTCCCGTCGATGCCGAAGTGAACATGGCGCACACCTGTCTAAAGGGACGTTACGCCTTCAAGTTCTACAATCACCCCGAGCGACTCCGCAAGCCGCTCATTCGCTACAATGGGCATTTCCAGGAAGCGACATGGGAGGAAGCTTACGATCACATTGCGAAGAACCTTCAACGCATCAAAGACGAGCATGGCGGCGATGCTGTCGGCGGCATCTCGTCGGCGCGTTGCACGAACGAGGAAAACTATCTCATGCAGAAGTTCATCCGCGTGGTCTTCGGCACCAATAACATCGACGCCTGCGCGCGCGTCTGCCATTCGCCCACGGCATGGGGGATGCAAAAAGCCTTCGGCACTGGAGCGGCCACGAATTCGGTCATCGACATTCAGCACACCAATTGCATGCTGGTGATCGGCGCTAACCCCACTGAGGGGCATCCGGTTACTGGCGCGAAGATCAAGCAGCGCGCCATGAAGGGCGTGCCGCTTATCGTGATTGATCCGCGCGTGATCGAGATCGTGAAGTATGCGAAATATCATCTTCAACTTCGTCCCGGCACCAATGTCGCTGTGCTCGACATGTTTGCCTATTACATCTGGGAAGCCGGATTGATTGATAAGGAATTCATCGAGAAACGCTGCGAGAACTGGGCGGAGTTTGAAAATGGCCTGCGCTCGCTCGACCTCGATGAACTGGAAAAAATTCATGGGGTGGATCGCAATCTTGTTAAAGCTGCCGCGCTGGAATACGCGAACGCAGACGCCGCGATGGCCTTCCACGGGCTGGGCGTCACCGAGCACAGTCACGGGTCGAAGACGATCATGCTTATCGCGGACATCGCCATGATGACCGGAAACATCGGTCGGCGCGGCGTGGGCGTGAATCCATTGCGCGGTCAGAATAACGTGCAAGGCACTGCCGACATGGGCTGCCAGCCACATCAAGGCGCGGGCTATTATCAGGTGAATGATCCGACCTATCACGCGCTCTATGAGCAGTTCTATGGCGCTAAGATGTCCGACCAGATCGGTCTCAAGATTCCGCAGATGTATGACGCCGCCATTGCCGGCAAGTTCAAGGCCATGTGGGTCATGGGGCAGGACTTGGTGCAGACGGATCCAAACACCGAGCACGTGAAGAAGGCGCTAAACTCACTGGAGTTTCTCGTGGTGCAGGAAATCTTCATGAGCGAGACCGCGAAATATGCGAACGTCATTCTTCCTGGTGCGTCGTTCTTTGAAAAGAGCGGCACCTTCACCAATGGCGAACGCCGGGTGCAGCGTGTGAATGAAGTGATTCCTCCGCTGCCCGGCACCAAGACCGACGGCCAGATCGTCGTCGATATCATGAATCGGATGGGTGTGCCGCAGCCGGATTACACGGCCGAAGGCGTCTTGGCGGAGATCGCACAAATTGTTCCCTTCTTTAAAGGCGCGACATGGGACGGTCTTGGCGACAATGGGAAACAGTGGCCCATTCTGGAAGGCAATGTCGGCACCGACATTCTGCACACGGAAACTTTCAAACGCGGTCTCGGCAAGTTCCACTTCTTCGAGTTTAAGGAATCGAACGAGATCGTGCAGCATCTCGGCGAGTTCCCGCTCATCCTGACCACGGGCCGTCTGCTGGAACATTACAACTGCGGCACCATGACCCGCCGCACCGGTAACGCACAGATCGTCGATCACGACGAGCTCGCGATCAATCCTGAAGACGCAAAGAAGAAAGGCATCGCCACCGGCGACACAGTCCGCATCTTCTCCGCCCGCGGTGACATCCACATGAAGGCCAAGGTTTCCACCGAGGTGAAGCCCGGTATTCTCTACACCACATTCCACTTCCCTGAAGTGCTGGTGAACATCGTCACCAGCAGCGAGTGCGATGAAGACACCATGTGCCCCGAATACAAAGTGGTCGCGGTGGACGTGGAGAAGGTGACGGCAGCAAAAGCTGATTCTTCAAGTGCGCCGATGAAGCGGGAGATGGCGGGAGCGGTTTGATTACTGTGAACTCTTGCTGTCAGTAACGTAGCCGCATTCGTGAGAATGCGGGAATTGTGGAAGCCCGATGCATCGTCGGCAAACCAGAAAATTCCCGCACTCGCACGAGATGCGGCTACGGCAGTGAATTCCAACAAGAACCGGCTTTTGCGAGGCGCTTGCTCGTTGCGTCCCAAAAAATTCGCCAATAGCGTTCCTCCCAAAAGCCCAGTCGTGGAAACCCGGGCAGCAGAGCACCGCTGAACGCATAGTCTTTTTCATCAGACACCAGACCGGCCTGCAACGGATTCGCTGCGATATAGAGCGCGGCATTCGAGAATTCTGACTCGCCGAGTTCATCCCGGCGCATGACATGATCGTGCGCCTCGCGTTGCAATTCGCAGCCTTGCAAGTGTTCATTGAGAACTTCGTTGACATGCTTCCTGAAGAAGCGCGTGAAGAGCATCTGATCTGCTTCTTGGCTCCAGCCTACGATCATCAGGTGGATGTGGTCTGGCATCAGGCAATAGAGAGGGCAGCAGCAATGGTATCTGGCCAGACCGTGGAGTAGCAGTTCCCGAAATGCCGCATGGAATCTCTCGTTCAACCAGCCAGTGCGCCGGTTACGAATCGTCATCGTCCAATGCACTGCGCAGAATCCTCGATAATACTCTTGTGGCAGGCGTGGCAAAATGATGGCGCGGGTCTTCTGATGGTCGAGGAGTAATCATAAAATATGCGTTGCAATTTCCCGCACTTTTACAAGTGCAGCTACGGATTTATTTGAAACGTAGCCGCGTTCGTGAGAACGCGGAAGAATTGTGGGGTTGGATCTTTGTCGGCAGGCTGGAAATTCCCGCACTCTCACGAGATGCGGCTACGAACTTTTACTGGCCTCATCAAACTTTCTCCTCCAATAATCCAGCCGTTCCTTGACCTTGGATTCCATGCCATTGCCGCTTGGCTCGTAGTAAATTTTACCTTCGGGCAGATAGGCTTGGGGGATGTAGCCTTCCTCGTAGTCGTGGGAATATTTGTAATCCATTTCCGCTGCGGCGGTGCCGGAGGCGGCAGCGAGTTTCTTCCGTGTCTTGGTGCGCAGATGCGGCGGCACTGTGAGCGTGCGCCCGTGCTTCACGTCATCGAGAGCCTTATTGATGGCGAGATAAGCGCGATTGCTCTTAGGCGCGGTGGCGATGTAGATCGTGGCGTGGGCGAGGGGAATGCGCGCTTCTGGCATTCCGACGAACTCCACGGCTTGCTGTGCGGCGATGGCGACTCGTAAGGCATTTGAGTCGGCGAGACCCACATCTTCACTGGCGCAAATCACGATGCGACGTGCGATGAAGCGAATGTCCTCACCGGCATAGAGCATTTTCGCGAGCCAGTAGATTGCGGCATCGGGGTCGGAGCCGCGCATAGATTTGATGAACGCGCTGATGGTATCATGGTGCGCGTCACCATCGCCGTCATAGACGACGGTTTTTTGTTGGGCGCTTTCCTCGGCCACGGAGAGATCAACCACGATGCGCCCCTCCGCATCAGGCGGCGTGGTGACCGCGGCGAGTTCGAGAGCATTGAGGCACTTGCGAGCATCACCGTCGCTGATGGTGGCGAGATGACGTTTGGCATCGGGAGCAAGAACGACGTTCATAGTTCCAAGCCCGCGCTCTTTATCCGCCACGGCCTGATCCATGAGTGTTTCCAAGTCCTCAATGCCCAGCGGCTCCAAAGTAAAAATTTGCGAGCGGCTCACCAGCGGGCTGTTAATATAAAAATAGGGATTGTGCGTCGTGGCTCCAATGAATCTCAAGGTGCCGCGCTCCAGATGCGGCAGCAGCACATCCTGCTGCGCCTTATTAAATCGGTGGATTTCATCAACAAATAGGATCGTCGTCTGTCCATTCATGCGCTGGATTTTTTCAGCGGCCTCGGCGGCGGCACGGATGTCGGCGACATTGCTTTCCACTCCGCTCAAGGTGACAAAGCGGGCCTTGGTTTCGTTAGAGATGATATAGGCGAGCGTGGTTTTCCCCACACCGGGCGGGCCATAAAAAATGAGCGATGAGAAGCGATCAGACTGGATGGCGCGTCGCAAAAGCTTGCCCTCGCCGAGAATATGTTCTTGCCCGTAATACTCCGCCAGCGTGCGCGGCCTCATGCGCGCGGCCAGTGGCGCGGATGCGAGTGGATCGCACAATTTATCAGCGGTCATCGGGTCGTTACTGCCAAAAAGTTCTTCCATCTAGGAGATTCTAGCAGAGACCGCGCAAAGTCCAAATGTCGTCATTAAAATACGTAGCCTCGTGAATGGGGCGCGGTTTCATGAAAATTTCGTGTAACGTTTCCCCGCAGATGCTTCTGAACTTGGTGTATGGAAGAAGAACTCAATCCGATGCAGGAAATGAAAAAGTGTCCGCAGTGCGGTCGCCCACTCGATCCCAGCGCACCAGCGGGACTGTGTCCGGCGTGTCTTTTGCAACAAGGTGCGATGGCTGATACGCTGACTGCGGGCGGGGCACCGTTCCAGCCGCCTTCGATTGAAGAACTCGCCGAAAAGTTCCCGCAGCTTGAGATCATCGAGTTCATCGGACGCGGTGGCATGGGTGCAGTTTATAAAGCTCGGCAGCGCGAGCTTGACCGCATCGTCGCATTGAAAATTTTGCCGCCGCGCACGAGCGATACCTTGTCGTTCACTGAGCGCTTTACGCGTGAGGCGCGTGCTCTTGCCAAGCTGAATCATCCTAACATCGTCACGCTCTACGAATTCGGTCAGGCGGGCGGGCTTTACTTCTTCCTCATGGAATACGTGGACGGTGTGACGCTGCGCCAGCTTCTCGCTACAGGGCGCGTGGCACCGCGTGAAGCGTTGGCGATTGTGCCGCAGATTTGTGATGCGCTTCAGTTCGCACACGACCACCGCATCGTGCATCGCGACATCAAGCCGGAGAACATCCTGATGGATCGTCGTGGCCGAGTGAAGGTCGCAGACTTTGGCCTCGCAAAAATCATTGGCGGCGATGATGCGTCGTCAGTCACTGGGAACGGAGCGTTACCCTCTGATGTTGATTTGACGAACGCCAGCAAGGTCATGGGCACACCGAGCTACATGTCGCCGGAGCAGTTGGAGCACCCCACTGAAGTCGATCATCGTGCGGACATCTACGCGCTCGGGGTGGTCTTTTACCAAATGCTCACTGGCGAGCTTCCAGACAAGTTACTCTCGCCGCCCTCGCGCAAGGTTCAGATTGACGTGCGACTCGACGAAGTTGTCCTGCGCGCGCTGGAGAAGAGGCCGGAACTTCGCTACCAGACTGTAGAAGAAATGCGCACGCAAGTGGAGGCAATCGTGGCCGCGCCGGTGCGTGCAGGTTCGCCAGTGCGGAAAAAGATCGGCGTGCTGGTCGCGGTGTGCACCGTGCTCGCGGTGGTGATCGGCATCATCGCGATCTCGGCTTTTCAAAATCGCCTGCGTCCGCAAAGCCAGGTGCCGACTCCGCCGGACGGCACGCGGGGCTGGGCGGACACGCCCACGCCGCGCGTATTTCAGGCGCAGGTCACGGCAGCGCCGAATTTCGAGTCGGTGTGTGCGGCGGCCATCGGACTGTGCCACATTTTTTTCCCGGATGCGGTAATCGAGGCCGCACCGGATGAATTCACCGCGCGACACTCGACACAGGAGTTCGAGATTCACACGCAGTTCAAGACTGGCGAGGTCGCGGCCAAGGCGCAGAAGGAAACCGGGCCGTCGGCGGGGGGATTCATGCTCACGGTGCAGCGCTTGAAGGAGCCGCGCGTGAGTGCTGCGCTCGTGATGGCTGCCGATCTTCCGCAGGTCATCGCTCGGCCGTATTGGAAAAGTTTTGTGAACAGCAGCTACGATCCGAAGAGCGGGCAGGGCGTGGCGGTGTATTTCGATTTCGGCGCGCGGCTGAATCGCGACTTTCAGGATGCCATGCTCAAATACCTCGCGCTTCCCGCGGGCGGGATGCCGCATGTCGTCATTCCGGCGCTGCCGAAGCCCGAGGCCGCCGTGCCGCCTCCGACGCAGAGCGCGAAAGATCCTGGCGCGTCTGCTGCCGGACCCGTGGCGGTAATCAAAACGCCACGCACGGAATTGCCGTGGGGCGAAGCGGTGGATGGCGTGCAGGCATCGCTGCGCACGGAGCGCGAGGAATGGTGGAAGAGCGAGAAGCCCGCGTTCAAACTCGCGCTGCGCAATCAGGGCCAGCACAGCCCCTACATCGCGCGGCAGCAGGAGGTCGCGGAGGTGGAATTCGACGACCAGTGGCATGAGTGGTCCGGCCCGATTGATGTGCTCTCCGGCCCGATCGAGCCGGGCGGATTTTTCGATGACATCACGGTCGTGCTCGATCCCGCGAATTGGAACTCGAAGGAAAATCACGCGCCGCTCGCGCTCAGCCCCGGTGAGCACACGGTGCGCGTGAGCATGGGACTCGAAGTGAAACCGAGTGTCCGCGTGATCAGCAATCCGATCAAAATCCAAATCCGCGAGAAGCATCAGCCGCCGCCCCCGCCCGAACCAATTCCGCCTGCGGCATTGCAGCAAGCCGAGGGCGCGCAGGTGGACGTGATTTTCCACGACCAGACCGCGCAGGGCACGCCCTACCGCCGGCTCACACTGCACACGGGAACCGACGCAGGTCAGGGATCGGAAGCGTGGGACAAAGTCACGGTCTCGGCGGAGCAAATGGCCCGCGTGCTCGACCATCTCGCGCAGCGCCGATTTTTCGACACCGCCAGGGAATACGACGCCGTCACCATCGCGCAGACACAACCGTGCTGCATCCTTCGCGTGCGGCAGCACGGCCACGAATTCTGCGAGAATCTCGGCTGGTCCCGGCAAACCGGCGTGCGGCTGAACAACCTCTCCGCCGAGTTGAATGGCATGGCCAGCAAGGCAATGGCGAAGCTCCTCTATGCGCTCAATCCAAAGCTCAAGGAATGGGAGGTGGAAAGCTGGAGCGAAATCCAAAATGGCGTGCAACTGAGGGTGGAAGGCGAACCCCCAATCTTCAAAGTCGGCGATGCCGTGCGCCTGCGGTTCACTTTCAGGAACACCACCGACCATCCCATCACAGTTCTCGATGCGCAGGACCAGATGCGCGCCACATTTCACCAGTTCACCTTCACGGATGAGAAGGGGCAGGATATCTCATATACGAGCACACCGGATCCGGCGTGGGAAAACAAAGGTGTGGGAGAAATCATGGTCCGGCAGGAAATCGCTGCGCATGACACCATCAGCCGCGTCGTCGCGCTCACGGGCTGGAATCTCGCCGGGCTCGGCCATCCCTACACGAGCATCGGGAAGGAACCGCGCAGTTTCATCGTGACCGGCAGCTACTTCACCCGGGTGGGTCTGGATCTCAAAGACCCGAATGTTCCGGTCGGCGAATTCACCGCGAAACCGATCCGCATCGACATCGTCGAAAATCATCAGCCCATCAGCCTGGCTTCCAAATCCATGGACAGCAAACCCGCCGACCTCGCCGCCGCCGCAGCGCGCGGCAAGGCCTCGGCTAACGCGGACATCAAGGCGGGCCGAGTGCGCATCCTCTACACGGGCAAGCCGTGGTCGCAGGGCAAGCCGCTCTTCGACGAACTCACCGGCTACCGCGTCGAGCCGCTCGGCGGCTGCGCCGAGACGCCGCAATTCCGCGCCGAACTCGATGCCTACAACCAGACGATGCGCGAGTGGAAATCCCAGCAAGCCAAGCCAGCGGAGCAGCCGGAGCAGCCGCCGAAACCCGGCGCGAGCGTGCCCGCGATAGATGCGCCGATCTTCGTCAGCGTCGATCTTTCTGATGCCGCACATGCGATGGTCCGTGAGGCAATGAAGTCGGTGCCAGAAGACCGTGAGCGCGGCCCAACTTCTCAGCATTAAAAAAACCAAGAAATCGCCACCACCAAACGTCATGCTGCACACAACCCACTTATGAAAGCCGCACTCTTAGCAATGACCCTCTTCCTGCCCACCTTCGCCCACGCCATCGGCGCAGCGGGCGACACCGAATGGCCCGAGGGGGCGAAGCTGGAGGTGCAGCTCAAACTCACTGCCACGCCCGGCGAGGACGGGCATGCGAAAGTCGCGGGCGAATTGCTCATCACGAATCCGACCGGCGATGCGCGGACCATCCAGAAACCGACCAACCGCCTCGTGCTCGCATTCCTCGTCTTTGATGAACTGGGGAATCCGCTGGCACCGACGCTTGTCGGAAAAACCGATCCCTCTTTCGACACTCTGAGCCTGACACCCCACGCGACTTTTACCCACCATTTCAACGGCTTGAATTTTGTCACCGGCAGTGTGGAGCTGACCTATGAACTGAAAGCCGGGAAGAGCTACCGGATCATCGCCGTCTATCGCGCGGCGGGGCCGCGCGGGCCGGGCTTCACGAGCCATGAGACCAAGTTGAAAATTCCGCAATAACGCCGATGAATGACAGCGATTCCGCACGGCGAACGTGACGCACGGTGAATTCCAATCCACGCGTTGGACACTCCTGCGCAATGCGACGGGCCGCAGGCGCACAGCGAACTGTGCGCGGCGTGATGATTCGCTACAAGGTGACGAAACCCACGCAAACAGCAAATCCGATGCGGTAAATTTCATCCAGATCACTTCTTTGAATCCCACACCCCCATCCACTGCTGAGGCTGACGCATTCAACACCACGCGCTGGACGATGGTGCTTGCCGCGAGCCAGCGGCGCACTCCGGAATCTAATGAGGCTCTTGAGGGATTGTGCGCGGCATATTGGTATCCGCTCTATGCCTATGTGCGGCGGCGCGGTCACTCGCGAGAGGACGCGGAGGACTTGACGCAGGGATTCTTCGAACTGTTCCTACAAAAAAATTATCTGGATGGACTCAGCGCGGAACGGGGAAAATTCCGTGCGTTCCTGCTGGCGTCGCTGAAGCACTTCCTCGCGAACGAATGGGACAAGTCGCAACGGCTGAAGCGTGGAGGTGGGCTGATACATCTGCCGCTCGACTGGCAGACTGCGGACGAAAAGTTCAAGACGACTTTCGCCAATGAGCCGAGTCCCGATGCGGCATTCGATCGCGAGTGGGCGCTGGCGTTGCTGAACAAAGTAATCTTGCGATTGCAGGAAGAACAGCGCACGACCGGAAGCATCGCGCAGTTCGAGACGCTGAAGATTTTTCTCACCGTCGGCAAAGGCGCGATGCCTTACGCTGAAGCCGCGCAGCAACTCAGCTTGGATGAGCGCGCTGTGCGCGTGGTGGTGCATCGGATGCGCAAGCGCTATCGGCAGCTCTTGCGTGACGAGATCGCCCAGACGCTTGATGATCCCGCCCAAGTGGACGAGGAGATGCGCGTGCTCTTTGGCGCGTTCAGCGGTTGAGTTCGCTTGAGCAATCCAGCGTCCGCGTTGTTGTTCGTAATGTTCTCAACCTAGAATTGCGCATTGCTCGACGCGTGCTTCAATTCACCACGCGATGAATTTTTCCAAGAAAGCCGAATACGCCCTGCGTGCCGTCGTGGCCATGAGCCGCAGCACACCGGGCACGGTTTTTTCCATTCAGTCGCTTTCGACCGAGGAGAACATCCCCCTGAAGTTTCTTGAGCAAATTCTGCTCATCCTGCGCAAGGGCGGGCTGCTGCACAGCAAGCGCGGCGCGGGCGGCGGCTATCAGCTCGCGCGCCCGGCCAACCGGATCACGCTGGGCGAAGTGCTGGAACTGGTCGATGGCCCGCTGGATATTCTGCCCGGCAGCAAATCGGCTTCGGCTGGGATCAATTCCATATTCGCGCAACTTCAGGCCGATCTTCGTGGCTGGCTGACAGGCGTGACCGTGGCGGATGTGTTGCAACGCGAACAGGCTACTGGAGCGGGGAGTTTTGATATTTAGTCGCCACCAAATCTTCGAAATCGGCTCCAAAAAAATACTGGACATCATCGCTTATGTATGTTCAAAAGAACATCATGCCCGATTCTTCCAGCCAACTCCCTTCTCTGCTGAGGCAAATCTTTGGCTATGAAACTTTCCGGCCGCTCCAGCGCGAGATCATGGACGCTGCGCTTGCGGGTCGCGATGCGGTTGCGATCCTGCCCACGGGGGCTGGCAAGAGTCTGTGCTATCAGCTTCCGGCATTGGTGCGCGACGGTCTGACGCTGGTGGTGTCTCCGCTGATTGCGTTAATGAAGGATCAGGTGGATCAAATGCAAGCGGCGGGTGTGGCGGCCACGTTTCTGAATTCTACATTGAGTGATGCGGAACTGCGCAGACGCACCGCGGGACTCGTGGCTGGCGAGTTCAAGCTGCTCTATGTCGCGCCAGAGAGGCTGATGGCCGGGGATTTCTTGCGCCAACTGCGAGCTTGGAATGTCACCGCTTTGGCCGTGGATGAAGCGCATTGCATTAGTGAATGGGGTCACGATTTCCGGCCCGAATACCGACGTCTGGCAGAAGTGCGCGATGAGTTTCCGCAGTTGCCAGTGCTGGCTTTGACCGCGACCGCGACCCCGCGAGTGCGACAAGATATTGTTGAGCAGTTGAAGTTGCGCGATGCCGAGATTTTTATCGCGAGCTTTAACCGGCCCAATCTCGCGTATCGCGTGATACCGAAGGACAAAGCAGTGCGACAAGTGTGGGAGTTCGCCCATGAAAGATCGGGCGAGTCAGGAATCATTTACTGCCAGTCGCGTCGGAGCACGGAAGCCATGGCCGCAGCTTTGCGTGAGGAAGGATTGGCCGCCGTTGCTTATCATGCGGGGCTGGAGCCTGAGGAACGCTCGCGCAATCAGGAGGCATTTTTGCGCGATGAGGCGCGGATCGTCTGCGCCACCGTCGCGTTTGGTATGGGTATCAACAAACCGAACGTGCGGTATGTCATTCATGCTGATTTGCCCAAAAATCTGGAGGGCTATTATCAGGAAACTGGGCGCGCTGGACGCGATGGATTGCCTGCAGATTGTTTGCTGCTTTTTTCACGGGGCGATATGATGAAGCAGCTCAAGTTTCTCGATGAGATTAGTAATGAGCAGGAGCGGGAGATCGCACGCAGCCAGCTCGATCACATGGTCGAGTATGCCGAGGACACGGGTTGTCGCCGGGGATCGCTGCTGGGATATTTCGGAGAAAAGTGGCCAGGCGACAACTGCGGCGGTTGTGACAATTGTTTGAATCCGCAGGAGACTTATGATGCCACGCTGGAGGCGCAGAAAGTTTTAAGCTGCATCTTCCGCATCCAGCAGAAGAACGGATTTAATGTGGGCTTGCAGCATGTGGCCGACGTTCTCGGCGGCGGCAATACGGAAAAAGTTCGCCGCTGGGGTCATGCCTCGCTCACGACTTATGGTGTGGGACGCGAGCGACCACGCACAGAGTGGGTCGCGCTGGGTCGGCAACTGGTGCGACTGGGACTGGCGAAAATCAGTCAGGACGGTTTCTCCACGGTATCACTCAGCGCGGATGGATTGAACGCCTTGAAACTGCGGACCACGGTGATGGTCGTTCGGCCAACAGCCAAGTCCGGCGGGATGGATGCATCGTCGGCCACTGCGGTGGCGCGCGCAGGCGACATCCCGTGTGACGAAAAATTATTCGAAGCGCTCAGAGTCCTGCGGAAGGAATTGGCGGATGCGCGCGAGGTGCCGCCATATGTCATCTTCTCCGACATCTCGCTCCGACACATGGCCCGGAGTTATCCTCAGGAATCAGAGCAATTCGTCGCTGTTCCCGGTGTCGGATTAAAAAAACTTGAAGACTTCGGCGCAGCCTTCATGGGCGTTATCACTGAGTGGTTGTCGGCGCATCCGCGCCAAACCTTTGCGCCGCTTGCATCCGCTGCATCCCCAGTGCGAAAAATGCGCGCAGAATCTGCCTTGACCGGCACTGCCCTAGAGACGCTTCATCGTTGGCGTGAGGGAAGAGACGTTGATGACATCGCCAAGTTGCGCGACCTCACGACTGGAACCATCGAGAGCCACATCGCCTTGGCCGTGCAGGCTGGCGAGCAAATTGACGAGCGCAGTTTTTACAGTGAGGGAGAGGAAGGGGAGATGCGTGCCGCTTTGGCCGACCACGCAGAGTTGTCGCTCAAACCCATATTTGAAAAACTCGGTGGGCATGTGAGTTATGGGAAGCTGCGATTATTTCAAGCGTTCGAGGAGCGCCGGAAGATGGCTGTGCCACAGGATTGATTTTTGGTAGCTATTCAGGTTATACCGAAGCGAACCATTGTTCCGCCCATTCAGGGCTGGATGAACGCATGACAGGAGTCCCAAGGCGTTGCCTTGGGCTGGCTTATAGCAGGCCGTTGGCCTGAAATTCTCCTGCGCCAAAGGCGCGACACAAGCCAGCCCATGGCAAGCGAGGAACGAGCGCCGCCCTGGGTCAGAATCCAGCGCGAGGCAGCCCTGAAAGGGCGAAACAAAAGTGTCTTTTCCAAATGACCTGAATAGTTTCGATTTTTGTGCCTCATGCCTGTTGCCTTTTTATGGCTCTGGATTATTCTTTCACGCAAATTTCATTTCGGGGGCGTCCTGGTTTCGACGGATGGTCTTAGGTGAAGGCTGCATGCCGCGGATGATTCGTGCGCCGCGTTAAAAATCGAATCAAAACAAATAAACGCGAACTCTAACGAGCTTGCCCTCGCGGCCTAATCGCCACGACGTCCCTCCAGTGAAGTCTGTGAACTAGAGGGGCGACTACCACAGGCTGGTCTTTGGTTCGCGCACGCGGGTCCAGAGGTGAGAAAAACAGAGTGCTGGGCAAAGGAGATTTTGTGAGCCGAAGCTCCTTCGCCGAGATCAAATGACTCACTACGCATGGAGACGCTTTCATTAACGGCAATTCGGACAGGGGTTCAACTCCCCTCGCCTCCACTTCTTCAGCTTCATCGATATATGAAGGGGAGTGGTAAAATTAAGACAAGTGCTAAGACAGTTCGATGATTCCCTGATTTAATGAGGAGTCAGGTTTACAGCGCACCATGCTTTACTCGTTTATGAGTGGTGCACCCAGCAGGAATCGAACCTGCATCGGCGGTTCCGGAAACCGCTGTTCTATCCGTTGAACTATGGGTGCTTTTGATGATAAATGCGCCGTGACAATTCCTGCTTGGAAAAACTAAAAATCACATTTGGTTTTTCCAT
>JBBRNC010000072.1:0-14260 GCA_038230495.1 Verrucomicrobiales bacterium | reverse complement strand
GCCCAACCATCGCCGCTGATGCCCAGTCCCGCATCATGACCATCGAGGACATGGACGACGCCGCAGTCGAAGTCGTCTGGGATCCAGCATGGAATCAAAGCATGATCTCAGAAGAGGGGAAGATGAAGCTGGGGATGGTTTGAGCAGAGATTACCGTTTTGTTTGACGTCAACTAGGAACAGGAGGCGAATAGAGCAGCGCACCTACCGCTCGTTGCCTGAATTTTACTCCAACACATTTCCACTCTCTTGACTTCTTTGCTACTTCACGCATAGGAAGCACAACAGCCACGCCGACCCATCTGACCATGGCGGCGGGAATTCTATCAATCGGTTATCTTCCTCAAGCATGAATTCGGAACGTAGCGATAAACCAACGGGTAATGGTCATCTCCACTTGCTCAGTGTTCGTTTCATCGCGGCGCTGCTTCTTGGAATGCTGGGGATTGCGGCGTCGGTGGCCACGATTTATGCTTCACCCATAGCCGGAGCGCAGACGCTGGCCTGCGGCGTGAAGGCGCTGGACTGTAGTAAGGCGCTCTCCAGTCAGTTCTCCAAGGTCGCCGGCATCCCGATGGGCGTATTCGGATTGTTTTACTTTGCGTTTTGGACACTGAATCTGCGCGCGTTTCAGCGCACTCATGATCCAGTCTTCCGCGTGGCCTTCTCTTACGTGACATTGTTCGGCGCGGTCGTCTCGCTGACGATGGGGTCAATCATGTTCGTGGTGCTCAAGGCACCCTGTCTCTACTGCCTGATCACGCACACCAGCAACCTACTCTCGCTGGCCATCCTCTGGCCGATGATGAACTGGAGGCTGCGTTTCCGGATCAACGCTGATCACGTCTATCACTTCATCACCCTTGGCTGGGTTTCGCTGCTGGCGGCAACGACCCTGTTCTTTGCCAATGAAACGAGGATTGCACAAGCGCAACTCAAGGCCAAGTCCGAATCCGTTTGGTAGGATCATGAACTCATTCACAAAACATCTTATGAAAACACCCATCATCACCACCCGAATTCTTGCCACATTGATCTGTAGCGTCATGTTGCCCCTCTTGACCTTGCCTGTTCTGGCCGCGACTCCCGCCAAGTTGGAAGTCCAGAGTGACCTTGCGGCGGCACAAAAATTTGCCAAAGAAAACAAAAGACTGCTTTTCGTGGAGTTCATGATGCCGAATTGCGGACATTGTCAGGAGTTTAAGAAAGAAGTCCTATCCAGCGAAGCCTTCGTTACCTATGCCAATGTCAGCCTCAGTGTATTCATCTGCGACTTCACCGACGATAAGAAGATGCCGGAAGATGCCAGCAAGCTGGCCTCGGAGCATTCCGTCCAATACACACCTACCATCCTCATTTTTGATCAAGAGGGAAAGAAGTTGCTGCTGCGAACGGTAGGCTATCAGGGCACGCCACCGGAGAAAATCATCGCCAACCTCAAGGCGCTGGCGGAAAAATAACACGGTGGCTGCAGACCTGAGTTGAACTTCGCCATGAAAACCCTCCGCATCTTCATCAGTAGTTTTGCTGCTGGTTGATTGAACAATGCATGCGCTATGCCCTCCGAGATCACGACATACAAATACTTCGCGTTCATCAGCTATAGTCGGAAGGACAGCAAAGTCGCCGCATGGTTGCAGAAACGTTTGGAGTGGTTCCGCTTCCCGGTGAAGCTGGTGCCGGAGGATCATCGCCCGCCTCACCGGAAGTATGTCCAGCCGATTTACCGAGACAAAACCAATCTCGAAGTCACGGACGAGCATTATTGGACAAACATTCGCAGCGCACTGGAGGAGTCTCGTTTTTTAATTGTGCTGTGCTCGCCACACTCGGCCAAGTCGGAGCCAGTCAACCTGGAGGTCGCGCATTTTTTGGTGTCATCTGGCGGGGATATAAGTCGTGTGGTGCCGGTCATCATTGATGGGAACGTGACGAGCACAGGCGAAGATGCAGCACTGTGCCCAGCCCTGCGGGAGTTGGGGGAGACGCTCATCAACCGAAACCTACCCACCATGGTGCCGGATGCCGACACCTCCGAGAAGGACGCTTGGGAGTCCGGTTTCGTTTCCCTGTCTTCCTATCTGCTGCGTCTGGAACGCAACGCCATCGGCGACCACATCCAACGAGAATCGAGAAGACAGACGCGAAAGTTGCGCCTCTGGCTGGCTGCGGTAGGAGTATTGACCATTCTAGCAATAGCGAGTGCTTGGCTCGCATTCAAAGCCAAGCGCGAAGTGGAGAAGGCCAACGTGGTGATTACCGAGAAGAAACAGGAAGTCGAAAGTGCGAATACAGTGATCGTAGCGCGGAACGACGAAATCACGAAACAGAACAAAGCGAACCTCAAGAACCTCCACGAGGCCAGCATGGCCGACTACGCCGTGGCGGTGCAGCGGATCGATAATGACGGAAAATGGCACGAAGGCGTGGCGCATCTCGCCCGGGCGCTCAAATGGGAACCCGGCAATATGCTGGCAGCCATCAGGCTCTATACGACACTCTCTCATTATGCTTCGGAGAAGCAGAATTGGCCGCAGCAGGTTCTTCGTCACGAGGGAATCGTGAAGAGCGCCGAGTTCAGCCCTGACGGCAATCACATAGTCACCGCAAGTGGGGATAAGACCGCAAGAGTCTGGGATGCGGCAACCGGCAAGCCTGTGGGCGATGCTATGCAGCATGACGACGTTGTGAATAGCGCGCGATCTCCAGCGACAGTGGCACATCGCCATCCTCGCCGTGGTCCATTGCGTGTTCATCCGCCGGGGTTGGCGTCGCGGGCACCGTCCCGGTCTGGGCCTTTTTAGGTTTGAGCGGATGGAAATGCAGGTGGAACATCTGGAGCGACTTGAACACCCCGTCCGCTGGTCGCTCGGGGCGATCATGGATGTAGGCCCGGGCACCCAATGCAAACGAAAGCACGGCGAGTATAAGACCCGCCCAAGCGATAGAGCGCGGTGTCGAGGAACCAGGAGTAGCGGAATGCGACATGGAGCCACTTTAGGAGGAACCACGCCGCACTGTCAGGTCTTTTTTGAGAGGCCGCTCGATTTCAAAACGCAGATGGTCTCCGAGCTTGACGTGCAACTCTCGCAGGGTCATCATCACATTCACTCCTCGTAATCATGGGCGACTCCGCACCCCGACAAAATACGCAATATGTATTTGTCTGTTATTCACGGGCGGACATGAAGAGTGTAGATGCCATTGTCGCCGGGCTCGCGGACCAGGGGCACTTGATCTGGATGGACCGCAAGGGCATTGTCGGTTCCGAGACGTGGCGTGCCAAAATCGTGGAGGCTATGGAAGGGTGTTTGGCAGTGATATTTGGGTGGGTGACATCAAATGAGATACAAAATTTCTGTATATGCTGGCAACACACAGACGCTTCCGCTTTTTTATGTTGAGTTTGCTGGCACTCACATTCTCGGCCGTTGCGCAAGACGTCTTCACCCCAAAAGCAGGATCGGCTGAACGAAAAGCCGTTTGCGATGCTTTGAGGACTTTCTTTACCGACGAGACGATGCCCAAACATCTTGTATTCAGGGTCGATACCATGCGTATCCAGGGAGATTACTGCTTCTTCCAAGGGTTGCCGATGTTTGAAGACGGCAGCGCTGCGGTTGCCCGCTACCTTCCCGACGTCGGCTATGACATCTGCCTCATGCGGGGAAAGAAGGGCTGGAAGGTTGTCGTTGATTTGAGTCGGTCCGATGTGCCCAGCGATAGAGAGGTCCGCGAGATAAAACGCGACTTCCCCAGGGATTTTCCCGTTTCTCTGCTTTCCGAATTCTGGCGTGACCTGTTCAAGAAGGTGCGATGACGCCATTCACGGCCCGTCTTGCTCGAAGCGCTTTTGCGCCAGCCAGGCGAGACTGATGAATTCCAAAAGATTCAATAGTGGCCTGGCCTAGTGTAGATCGTCAGGCAGCCCTTTTTGCGAACGCAGCTCGCAGCTCGTCACGCTGAGTATAAATTTCGGTTCGGAGGTTCTCCAACTCGCCACCATCGGCGGCTAGCAATGCTTTTCGATCCGCGTTCGATCTCGCCAATTCCAGCGCCCGAGCGCAGCTTTCATAGAACTTCAGCCGCTGCCAAGGACTGGCCAACTCTTCTTTCGCCAGTGGCAGCATCGATTCGACTATTTTTCCAGCGTCAGCAAAGCGGTTTTCGAGTGCAAGGTAGTGAATGCGACATCCCATTGGGTCAAGGTAGCGAAGCTGCGTGGAGAGCAGTGATGCAAGGCGCTCTTCCATGAGCCGAGCTTCCTCCCTCGCGCCGCGACGATGCAGGGGCTCCAGTAGCCAGGCATTCATCGAATGCGGTGCGAAAGAGCAAGTGCTCGCACAAGGCTTTTCAGACCGGCCGCAATTCGCCATATCAAGGGCTTCGTCCTCGGCCCCCTCAGCCAGCAGATATTCGACATGCCACTGCCGGTGCGCTGCGGCACACATCCCGGAGGATTCGATGTTTTGTCGCGACGGCATACAAATGCGCCGTTTTTCCGCTCGAAAATCAGCAGGCTGAGGTTTCGTGCGCACCGCCATGATCATCGGCATGATTTTCCGGACGGATGCGAACCCTGGATACGGTTCAATGCTGCGCAAAAAGCGTTCAGCTCCCGCGCGGGCCTTGCTGACCGGAATCGCGGGATCCTCCAGATAGGCGGCGATAAGACGAACAATGGTCACGCCAAGGAGCGAACGGCCCTCAACGAGTTCCCATGTGAGCCGCCCCTCCCTCTCACGGCGCTCCAGCAGATCCATGAGCATCGGTGCCACTTTCCGAGGACGCCCGCGCATGATACCAATGTGTGACGTTCTAACGATGCCTGCGTCAACTTCCAAGCCGTGCAGACCATTCTCTTTCAGTGTAACGCGGAAATTCTCCATAGCCTCTTCGAGCGTCGTTTGATGAATCCACTCCGTTCCATAATCATCCGAGGGAACGTCGTGATCCTTTTTTTTGCGAGAAAACCAGGCCATGGGTCAGAGGGAGTTGAGTGTTGCAGCGGTGAAGATGTTGCCCAGCGACCTGCTGAAGCGGCGGGTTTCTGCCGAGGTCGGAACCTCACGGGCATCCAGAAGCGCGCAGTGGTAAATCAGACGCAGCCACGCCTGACGTTGCGCCGTGTCTGCTGCTCCATTGATCATCTGCGAGATGACGGGATGGAGGCGGTTGAGCAGTAATTTTTTGGCGCTGGAACCATCGTTTTCTTTGATGGACAGCAGACGCTCCAGGCTTTCGTCGGTGCCCATATCGAGGCGAGCGATTTCATCGCGCTCATCGGTTTCGTAAAAGATCCCTGTGCAACCCTCCTTCGAGAGTTCGGCGGCCAGTTCTTTCAGCAGACTCTGTTCGCGTTGGGAAGGCGCCATGCTTTGACTGATGAAGCGCCCCAGATACTCACTGGATGTGATCCGTTTGGCCACTGTTCGATTCGAGGTTCGACTGACGAGATGGATCAGACTGTTAGCGGTTTCGGTCTCGACCAGCATGATGCAGTCGCCCTCGCTGCGGGCTTTGGCCCGAAGACGCTGAAAATCGGTGCCATCGGTGACATATTCGATAAAGGTGGTGTGACGACGAAACACTTCGCCGACTGTCATAGTCCCCAGCGTGGTTTCCATCGGCAGGTAGTCGAGCAGGAATCGCAGGTAGGAATGGTTGCTGAGAGAAAGCTCAGCCAGGCAGCGATATTGGGATCGAACCACGGAAGCCAGCCGTCGGGGATCATTTTGATGGAGAGAACTCAGGTGGCCCAGTAGCGCTTCTTCGATGTCGCGGCGCAATGAAAGAAGACGGAGATCGTTGGCCATCACCGCGTCGCGTCCTGCATTGGGACGGAGGCGATCCGAATTCATCATAATCGAAAGAAACGGCGCGCGAGCGGGTTCAAGATCAAGCGCACGCTCGGAGATCAGCATACGCTTGATGAAGAGCAAGTGGGCGGCCTCTGCACCCGGATAGCAGGGCTCTGCCTTGATGAAGGCAATGCCTTGCGAATCCGATTCCTGACTCTTGAATTTGAAAGCCGTGAGGAAAGGCTCATCGAAGATTTTGCGTCCAGCTTCGAGCATTTCCTCGTCGTCAAGGGACTGCTCCCACAGTGGCGGTTGATCGTTTACCGGGGCAGTGAACTTGGGACAGCGGAATGTGATGGTAGTGTCATTCAGATAGCGGCCATACTTTTGTGCAGATTCGAAAATCGTTTCCGGTGTGAATTTCTCGGCAATCTCTTTACGAAGGAGAAGAACAACCTGTGTGCCCGACTCCGTCAGGACAGAGCACAAACGCTCGGTGTAGGTGCCGTCGATCTTTCCGACCCAGTGCACCGTCTGACCGTCGCCGCCGGCTCGACGCGAGTAGATGTTGATTTCATCTGCCACTAGAAACCCGCTAAGAATGCCGATGCCGAAGCGCCCCAAGAATGGCGAGTCATCCTGCGACTCACCTTTGATCTTCTTCATGCTCAGGGCAATAGTTGACAACGCTTGGCGGGATTCTTCAGACGAGAGGCCGATCCCGTTGTCCTTTACGATTACCGTGACTAGCCCGTCCTTAGCAGTGGCGACTTCAATGGACAACATGCCGACAAAGGATGGCCCCAGCATCCGGCGCGCCGTGATCGCATCATGTCCATTTTGCATCAACTCGCGGATGAAAACCTCGGGGCCAGCGGTGTAAATAGAGTCCGAGAGAATTGACAGCACCCCTCCAAGATCGACGAGAAAGTTTTGAGAATCGTCGGCAGCTTGAGCGGGGTGGAGAGTGGAGGCGGAGTCATTGAGCGGTTGTGTCATGGGAAAATCAGAATTTACTGGGGTTGAAATCCTCTTGTGTATCCCAATAGCTGAACTTGGCCAGCACTTCAAAGAAACTTAAAAAAATCCCGCCCGTGAAGTTTCTCAGTCAGACTTGGGGGTCGTGGCTGGAGCGACTCAGGCCCGCATTCGCCGCCTCGATTTCATCGTCTTGATTGACTCCACGCGACACTGCGATGTTCTCGGTCACGCCAGCCACCGATAGCGAAACCGACACCCTCCTTGCGTCCCTTGCAGACGAAGGAGATGATAGCCGTGCCAACGATCTTCCCTAGCGATGAAGAGCCTGATACAATCCCTCGCAAAAGACGGCAGTCCCGACATCGCCTTTCCATCTGTCGATTATGTAGCGAGCCTTCAGCACATTCCTCCCTATTCTCTACCGCTATTTCCAAACGCTGCTTCGGTGGAGAGGGCGGGTCAGTGATGACCAAGTTCAGTTAGCGCTGTAACCCCAGCCATTTTTCATCCAACTCCATCAGCCGGACTGATGCTCGGTCACTACCGAAGTATGGAGGACTACCGCTCCACTCGCCGCTCACTTCGCGCAAGGTGGTGAGGTGGTCTACAAACTTGTTGCGAGAGGATACTAAAGTAAGCTTGTTCCAGTGGTTTTGAATCCAGGTGCGGTCACTGGTTCCCTTAACGCTGGGCCACATGATATTCGCGAGCGTTTGCCGATCCCCCAACCAACGGGCGGCCCATGAGAAGGCATTGGCGCAACGACACCACAGCCACTTCCCCAAACGCACCGTCAAGAAAATGACGCCCGTCGCAACCGCCGCCCACAAGATCACAGCCAGGATAATATCCGCCCAACGGCCCACGCCAGGGCTCAGTGACACATCGATCCGTTTTAAGAACGATTCAATGGATTGCATTACCCAGACGGATATTCCAGCGCCAACAACCCCGATGCCTCCAATGGACAAGCATTTGTAGCCCCATCCGGACGAGTTGGGCTTGTGCAAACCAAGAATATGGCCATGCGACTCCCTATTCTCCCGGAGTTTTCCAGGCAAGTGCCTGAGCCATGGAATCCATGGAATGATGAAAAAAGCCATGCCGCCAACGATGAAAAAAGCCGTGGTGACAACCATGGTCGACGCGAGGGGTGGGGCAGATAAAGCGGAGAAAAAGTCGTAACAAACCAAGAGGCCTACCTCGGTTAATACAGATACGATGATTCGGGCCGCGAGGAGTATCTTTAGATCTTGGTGCCTTAGAAAGGGCAAACATGGAAAGACAAGCAGAGCCGCAATGAAAAGGCTCGGATAAGGAGGCCCAATAAAGAAAAACATGCTCAATGCGGCGTATGCCGTGAGTATCCGGGAAGACACGAGCAATGCATCGAACACCTCTGGCTCATCTGATAAAGGCTGCTTGCGCCTGATAAAGCGAGAGATGCGGCAACTAGCAGCCTCGCACCACGGGAGGGCCAAGAGAGTCAAAAGCACACCAAAACGCTCTCCATTGAGTCCACTTGCGCGCAGCATCAGAACGATTCCTATCAACCAAAACAAAGGGTCCAGAATGCGACTCCAGTAATCGCACAGCAAGGGTCTTAATGCTGGATTGCGGCCCAGCAGCGATGCTAGGCGCCATTTCGGATTGAGAAGGGCGATCGGTGCTGTGGTGGCCAAAATATCTTGAAGGGCGTCGGGAACGGAAGTAAGATACCGGCAGGCCCAAAATGCTGTTTCACGGATACTCGGGTGTCCGTTGGCGAGCGCAGCAGAGAGTATTTTCTCAATTTTGTCAGTTGGCACCAAAGCGATGCCTTCGAGCAAAAGTTTCACGCTGAGAGGGTCAGTGGCTTGACGCACCCGCTCATTGATAGACGAACCAAGCTCACCACTGAGATGGTCAACAGCATCCTGTCGGTAACGAAATGCCTCAACCATGAATCGCAAGCAGCGAATCTCACGCACCCGACCCGCAGCAAAGGCGGAGGGTGACTGCAACCAATCCTGGACTTGGTCAAAACAGAAGTCGGCGATAGCTCTGGCTTGAGGGAGGGGCGCAATCTCGCAGAAAACCACCAGCACATCGCGCAAGCGCCCGACGGCTGGAATCTCTTCGGAAGAAACCCAATCTGGGTGATCAAGAAGGACGCATGCGGCGAGATATTCACCAAACCGGCTGTGAACGAAGCCAAGTTGTCTGTTCCAACCCTCACCGCCCCGCAGGATGCGGTGTTCAATAAATGCATCAAGCATGGCGGAAGTGCAGGCGTTCTGAATCTCTGGGGGGAGGTCAGGGAGGGCTATTTCTAGCGTTGGCTGACCGGTGTAAAGGGCTTGCGCAATGCCACGCAGGATTGACTCAAGCTCGCTTTCTGAAGGCGCATGGTCTCCAAGTGAAGCCCGACATTTCGCCAGCCTGCGATTCAGGCAACTCCGGTAGGCGGCAGCTCGATTGGGTGGAAATACCGGTGCATTGGATGAATCACGCTCGTAAAATAAGTGTTCGGCGATAAGAAAGACCTCGAACGGATTTCATGGTAGATCGGCAAAACTCGGATTCCCCCTGACGCGCCGCCAGACAGCCGCTGGTTCGCTCAAAAAGTGGTTTCGCACCAATTGCTCAATGCTAGCGCCTTCGAGCGGGCGGATGTCAAACCAACGGTTCGCACTGAGCCAGCGAGCAGGACTGCGGTCATAGCGGGAGGCGATGACTCCACGGGCTCCGCAATCTGCCGTCAAGAGGTGATGGACACCATTGGCGATGCGCTCCACAAGAGGGTTTTCTTTTGGAAGATCTAAAAGTGCGGAGATTTCATCAAACGAATCGAGGACGAAAAATAGCCGTCCTTCTTTTCGCATCGTCTCGGCAAATGAGTCAACAAAGGTTGGCGGTGCTCCGCCAATACGCTGTTGAAGTTGTGCTTTTGCCCATCCCCACAAGTCTTTACTAACCTCAACTGCGTCAGGCAACGCTGTGGGCGACCAATCGCGAGGGCAGTCCCATTCACGTAGATTCAAATAGACTGGCAGTTCACCTGTCTTCGCGGCGCTTTCCAAAAGCGTCGCCGTTAGACGGCGCATGGCCACGCTCTTTCCTGAACCCGGTTCTCCCAGAACAAGCACCACTTCGCGTCCTTTCGTGTTGCGCAGGGCCTTAACAAGACTCGTAGCCCGACGGCGAACTCCAGTGTCGGAAGCTTCCTCAAGTTCGGCCTCCAATTCAACGAAACGCCCATCGCTCCAATCAAGTCGGTGATTGACTAGATCGAGGTATTTGCGAAGTGCATCTGTCGCCCAAGCGAAACGCGTGGAGTAATCAGGAGTGTCGAGGGGGAGCCACAAAGCATCGGCGTTCTCATCGCGAACAAGCTTTTTTCCTTCGGTGATTGATGATTGTAAGTCACGCAACACAGCCACACTGAGGCGTTCCTGATTGGCAAACTGCCCTCTGTCGCGACCCATCTTACAAATACAGTCGTAATGCTCTCGCTGACTCTGTTCTTCGGCGGGG
Source organism: Verrucomicrobiales bacterium (assembly GCA_038230495.1). Classification (GTDB taxonomy): domain Bacteria; phylum Verrucomicrobiota; class Verrucomicrobiia; order Verrucomicrobiales; family Verrucomicrobiaceae; genus VFKE01. Next base: position 3,963 of record JBBRNC010000072.1, on the reverse strand, counting down.
TCTGGCACAAATCGTGGATCACGCGGCGCTTCTTCGTGGGGCCGGTAGATATAGCAGTTCCGGTCATGGTAGATGGCAAGATAGGCCTCCCATTGCGTGTAGGAAATCTTCGGATCAGGCTTGGAAAGCCGTTCTTTGACTGGTGGCATTCGATCTGGGAGATTCGGATAGCGGCGAAGCAGTGACTGCACCGCAATCGGCCTTGGAAATGCTCCCGTCGCATCGCCAATTAAATGCACGACGGCATCGCAGACCCGAATGTAATCGTCAAGCTTCTCCAAAGTGGTGCCACCTGTGACCACGAAGTCCTCCTGCACTTTGATCTCCAAGTCGGGACGCTTGAGGTCCTGCGCCAACAGAATCCGGTAGGGTTCAAATTCGCGCGATACGCAGGAGATAAACAAGCATTTGCTCATGCGATTGCCATTATGTTCAGGGACACGTTAAAGACAAGTAATTAATTTTTTGGTCCTTAAAGTTGAATCGCAAATTCACACAGCATCGGGCCACCGTGCAAGCTTTATTCCATCAATGCCCCGCATTTTGCTGTTCGGCGAGGTGCCACTCGACGAGTTCATCGAGCAGCACTTCCTCGGTGGCGGCGACGGTGCGGCGCACGCTGGTTTCCGTTTTTAGTTCACCCAGCCCTCGCGATGTGGCGGTGAGCCGTTCGGCGAGTTCGCTGTAACGGTGTGTGCGGCGCGTGGTGTCCAGTGCAGCGCGCAAGCCCGTGGCGATAGCTGCCACCAGTGGAATGGCAATCGGCAGGAACATGATCACGATATTGGTGCCGAACTGGTCCCAGGCAAAGCTTTTGGCAATCGCTTCATGATGGAAAACATGCCAAATCTTGGCAACGAACGCTATGAAGACGCAAATTGGCGCAAGTTTCGTGGCCCATGCGGCGATGTTCTGCGTGCGTTGATAGGTCCGCGTGGCGGCTCCCAGTTTGTCGTTGAAATAGCCAATCTGATCTTCGATCCGTTGTTTCAGGTAATCGTTGCGGTGCTTCTGCCAAGGCTTTGAGCGATCCACTTCGCGGGCCGCCATGAGGCTAACCGTGAGGGCGAAGCGGCTCCAGCGCGGTTTATGCACGGCGATTTGCAAACTGACCGGGTCTTGGAACGCGGCGGCGGCGCGGATGCCCCGCACCAGTTCAGCGCCGAAACGAGCCCGCAACCAACGCTCATGCGTATGCCGTTGCAGGTGCCGATGCGAGAGCCGCCATGCCTGGACGACGAGCACCAGTTCACAGAAGGCGACCACCGGGAGCGCCCAACCTAGCCATGTGGTCTTTGGCAAGATGGTGGCAAACGCGGCGATGATCGTGGCACTGCCGTGGAGGAAGATCGTTTGCACCAGGCTGGAGCGAAATTTTTTGGCCTCATCTTTGGCTGTTTTCGAGAGGCATTCGTAAATGTCTCCACTTGCTTTCGCAGGCTCCTTGCAGTGCTCGCTCATGAGGGTATTGAGCATCTCGATTTCCTTCATGCGCAGCTCGCTGGTGGAGGCAAAGATTTCAAGCAGCTCGGGGCGGATCGTGGCATCTTTGGCATCAATGATGAGGATGGCGCGCTCGGGTTTCGTCGCCCGGACGTGGGCGATCATTTCTGCGGTGCCACCGATTCCGCGGGCGTCCTTGCCGTCCCAGACGGCAAGCAGGGCGTCGCAGGCATTGAGTTCCTGCACGCCGGTGTCGTAGTAGCACTCCGATGTCGTGACTGAGCCATGCACCAGTCTCAACGTGCCGCCATCGACGCCCTTCTGGGCGTCCTGGATTTGCTTCCAGGAGCGATCCCAGTCCTTCTGGCGGAAGGTGCGGGCACCATCGGGTGACTTATCCCAGAAGTCACTGGCGAACCCTCTCTGCGTATCCACGGCCTGAGTTTCCGGGTCGATCTCCACAGGCTTCGGCAGAATGAGATGGACGGCGATGCCGAGCGAGCGCGCCGTTTCCACGGCCAACGTGTCCGCCCCATAAGCGATGCTGGCAAACAACTCTATGTCGCCGCCGGCCGCCTTTGCTTTTACACGCAACTGCTCCAACCCCGCGCGGATGGCATCGACAATGGCGTCCGGGTTGCCGAGTCGCCGATGCCCGGAGAAACCGACAAGAAAGCGCGGGGAGATCATCTTGATGAATGCAGCAATTGATTGACCTGAATGCAAGCACAAGATCATGTCCGGCCCCGAAAATTTTCACTGGCCATCAATAAATCGGTTTTTGAAAGAGCAATGATATGAATCTTCATTTTACAGCGACCCGAATTTCACGTTGGCGTCTTCCAAATCACTAAACTTGGCCGTGCCTGCTGCGATTTTCGTCTCGCGCTCACGAAGATGGACTGCGTTGCTCCCGGTTGCGGCATGGGCCCGACCATCGCCGCCGATGCCCAGTCCCGCATCATGACCATCGAGGACATGGACGACGCGGCTGTCGAAGTCGTCTGGGATCCTGCATGGAATCAGAGCATGATCTCCGAAGAAGGTAAGATGAAGCTCGGGATGGTTTGATATACCGGGATTATCGTTACCTCAGTCCAGTTAGACCTCAAGCCAACGGCTTGTAAGCATTGTAGCCGTTTGGTTGAGCCGCGCCTGAGCGAGGCGACACTACTGGCTAAGGTGCTGCAAAGCCTTGGGCTTGTATTTGTGTCGTTGCAGCCTCATTTATTCTGCTTCTTCTTTCCAGCTTCCGGTCCGGAGGCATCTCCTGCCTTAGCGCGTTCGGCTGTTAGCACTGCAAGCATTTCTGCGATTTTTTCGGGATGCGCTGACGCGATGTTCTTCGTCTCGCCGAGGTCGTCGGCGAGATTAAAGAGCTGGGTTTGCGGTGCGTTGCCTGATTCTACGTTTGTATTGTTATTCCGTGCCTGACCGGGACGAGATTCGATCAACTTCCAGTTACCTACACGGAGTCCGAGGCCATTGGCGTGCTCGACTAGTTGAGCGCGGCCAGTCTTGGATTCGCCTAGCAGCGCAGACAGGATGTTTTCACTGTCAGGTGAAGTTTTGTTATCGAACTTTTGTCCTGTTAGTGCAGCGAAGGACGCGAGGAAATCTACCTGGCAGACCAGCGCGTCTGAAACACCGGGCTTTACTCGGCTCGGCCAGCTTACTACAAACGGGATGCGCCCGCCTCCTTCATAGATGCTGTATTTGCCACCGCGCAAGGAACCAGCTGGCTTGTGATCGCCCAGCTTTTCCAGAGATCCATCTTTGTAGCCATCATCAACGACGGGGCCATTGTCGCTGCTGAGAATGACGATGGTATTTTCTGTGAGCCCATTTTTCTCAAGCACGTCCATGATCGCGCCGACGCACCAGTCGAACTCGAGGGTCACATCACCGCGCACACCGAGTTCACTCTTTCCTGCGAACCGCGCATTTGGCATCCGCGGCACATGGATGTCGTGCGTGGCGAAATAGAGGAAGAATGGTTCGCTCTTATGTTGCTCGATGAACTTGGTGCCCTGCTTCACATAGGTATCGGCCATGTCCTCGTCCACCCAACGCGCGGACTTGCCACCACTCATGTAACCAATGCGGCTGACTCCGTTTATAATCGTCTGGTCATGGCCATGGCTCGGATGCATCCGCAGGAGTTCGGGATGTTCCTTGCCCGTCGGCACGTCACCGATGAACTCGCTGAAACTCACTTTGATCGGATCCTTAGGATCGAGTCCGATGACGCGATGATTTTCCAAATACACACAAGGCACGCGGTCGCCGGTGGCGGGCATGAGAAAGCAGTAGTCGAATCCAAGCTCCAGCGGTCCCGGCTTGATGTCGCCGTTCCAGTCCTGCGGTTTAACTCCCAGGCCGAGATGCCATTTACCAATGACACCTGTGGCATAGCCAGCACTCTTTAATACCGAAGCGATCGTGGTGCGCCCCGGCTCGATGATCAGTGAGGCATCGCCCGGAAGAACGCCGGTGCCTTTTTTTCGCCAAGGATATTCT
>JBBRNC010000071.1:0-14353 GCA_038230495.1 Verrucomicrobiales bacterium | reverse complement strand
CTGCAACCTCGGCTCCATCATCATCGAAAATCATCTCGACGAAGCCGCGAACCTCGATCACACCAAGCTGCGTGAAACCATCCGCGCCGCCGTTCGCGCGCTCGACAATGTCATCGACATCAACTTCTATCCGACTGAAGCCGCGAAACGCGCCAACCAGCGTCATCGCCCCATCGGTCTCGGCGTCATGGGCTTGCACTTCGCGCTCTTCCGCAAGGGCCTGCCCTTCGCCTCCAAGGAAGCCATTGAGTTCAACGACGAAGTCATGGAAGCCGTCGCCTACTATGCTTACGAAGCCAGCAGCGACCTCGCAGCCGAGAATGGAAAGTATTCCAGCTACGAAGGTAGCAAATGGTCGCGCGGCCTCCTTCCGCAGGACACGCTTGATCTTCTCGAAGAAGAACGTGGCGACACCATTGATGTCCCCCGTGGCGGTCGCATGAACTGGGAACCGCTTCGCAAGAAGATCGCTGCCCAGGGCATGAGAAACAGCAACGTCCTCGCCATCGCCCCCACCGCCACCATCAGCAACATCATGGGCAGCAGCCCTTGCATCGAGCCGATCTTCACCAACTCCTTCGCCAAAGGCAACCTCAGTGGAAACTTCTGCGTCCTCAATCCTTACCTCGTAAAAGACCTCAAGAAACGCGGGCTCTGGATAGATGAAATTCGGCAGCAGCTTAAATACCACGACGGAGAAGTGGGCAGCATTGATGGAATCCCAGCGGACTTGAAGCGCAAATACGCCACCGCCTTTAGCATTGATTATAACTACCTTCTCGATGCCGCCGCGCGTCGCCAGAAGTGGATTGATCAAAGCCAGTCCGTGAACCTCTTCTTTGCCAGCACCGACCTGCGCACCCTCAGCCACATGTATCGCGCCGCGTGGCGGAAGGGTTTGAAGACCACCTATTACCTCCGCACCCCCAGCGCCAGCAACATCACCAAAGCCACCGAGTCCGGCAAAACCGAGGCACCATCCACTGGCTCCGCCGGTGGTGCCGACCCCGAGGAATACAAACGCTGGCTGGAGATTCAAAAACGCAATGCCGAGTCCGGCAGTTGCGAGATGTGCCAGTAACGGAAAAAATCTTATGCGGCGGAAGTAATCTGACAAGGAGCGGCGATTGGCAATCGCCGTCGAAACCCTGTCCGCGCAGCGGGAAGAATAGGAAGCCCCATATCTGAACACATGAGCTTCGATTAGAGGCGCTTCGCGCAAAGGAATGGACGGCGATTGCCAATCGCTGCTCCTTGGGGGACGCGTTGCGAATGATCAGATCTCAACCTGAATCCGGAGATGGGATCAGCCATCATCAGGCGAGAAGCGTTTCCCATTCTTCTTGCCCGCTTGCGGCCTCTGATCCCCGAACTGCTTTTTATAGAGTGTCACAAAGGGGTTCTCTGGTGCCAGTGGCGCATTCTCATTGACCATCATCGGCACTGCGGATTTCCACCACTCTTCAAAAGCTCCCTGCATCTCGCCAACGACATCGGGGTTCTGCGCGGCGATGTCGTGTTGCTCGCCGTAGTCAGCGCGGAGATCGAAGAGCATCCAAGTTGGAGTGTTGTTTTTCTTGCCGAGTGAGACGAGGTGATAATCTCTCGTGCGCACGCTGCAGTTGGCATACTTACCAGTTTCAGGTGAGGCACCCTTATCCCAGCGGCCCACATGGGTGAAGAGGAATCGTGACGGCCACACTGTGTCAGGTTTCTCCAGTAGGGGGACAAGGCTTCGACCATCAATCTGTTTCTTCGCTTTGTCGGGCAGAGTGGCTCCTGCGATTTCTGCGATAGTGGGGAAGAAATCAATGTGCGCGGCGAGACTGGTTACATCGGCTGGTTTAAGGGTGCCGGGCCAGCGCCAGAACGATGACGCGCGGGTGCCGCCGAGGAAGGGAGTGCCTTTATGCCCGCGCATCCCGGCATTGAAAACATCGCAACCGGCAGTGCCGCCGTTGTCATTCATGAAGACCACCAGCGTGTCATTCTCGATGCCCCACTCTTTAATTTTGGCGAGGAGCTTGCCGATGTTGTCGTCGGCATTGGAAAGCATTCCGAAAAACTTCGCCGCATTAAGGTCTTTCACCTTGTCCTTGTAGAGCGCCAGATCTTCTTCGCGCACCTGCAAGGGGGCGTGCGGCACGTTGGTGGCGATGTAGGCGTAGAACGGTTGTTTGCCTTTGACGCTCTCGATCCATTTCGTGGCCTGCGCGAAGAAGACATCCGTGCAGTAGCCCTCGGTCTTCTCGAACTTGCCGTTATGTTTGATGAGAGGGGAGAAGTAAGTGTTACCTGGCGCATCGCCGCACGATCCGGGATAGTGCTGGCCGATGCCGCCCGCGCCGTGGATGAAGACTTCGTCGTAGCCGCGATTCTCCGGCTGATGGTCGTCCTCGTCGCCGAGGTGCCATTTGCCAAAGATGCCCGTCGTATAGCCCGCAGTCTTCAGCACTTGCGGGAGCGTGATGGCATCCAGCGTCATGCGCTCACGTTCATTGATGGTGTGCGTGACGCCGTTCTTGAATTCGTGACGTCCGGTGTGCAAGGCGCTGCGAGTCGGCGAGCAGGTGGGACTGACATGAAAGTCCGTTAAGCGCACGCCCTCGTCATGGAGTCGATCCATGTTCGGAGTTTTCAAGATGGGATTTCCGTTCGCTGATACATCGCCAAAGCCTTGGTCATCCGTGAGGATGAAGATGATGTTCGGCTTCTTTCCCGCGATGCTTTCGGCTTTAATAAATCCGGGCGCAAGCGATGCAGCGAGAATAATGGAGAGAATGACTTTCATACCCAATGAATACGATTTTGCTCAAGGCATCTATCACTCCAAATCACGGAGCATGCTTCATTACTGGAGCTACAAGTTCCCGATATGAATCGCGGCTGATAAGGAAAAGATCGGGCTGGTCATCAAGCCGGCCATAAAATGAAGTGGTCAGACGGCCTGCGGTGGTGGGGGCGAAAGTCAGTAGTCTGGGGCGCGGTGCGTCATCCGGGCGTAAGGGATCGGTGACGAGGATTTGAATGGTAAGTGTAGGATTTTTTAGCGCTTCATAGCCTAGGGTTCGGTCACTGACCCATGTTTCTACGTTGAAGTTTACGAGCCGATTTAAGAGGTCGTTAGCTTTGCTGCGTTCGATTTGCTGCGTGATGTCTTTCCCAGCGAGTTCTCCGCTCCAGGTCGCATTGTCGGCATCATAAAGTAAGTTCACTGGAGGCGTGGCGCCTTCACTGACGATGACGCGTTTCACAGTAAGAGTGCTAAAGCTGAGGACGTTCAGACCAGCCCATTTCAAGCTCTCGGTGGGCAAGGCACCGAGCAGTAGGGGATTGATGCGGTAGATGAAAGGCTCATGATCATACTGGCAGAAAACACCGTTCTCTTTTCCTTGTCCAAATTTGAGCACGCGGGATTTTTCTTTCACGCGCCATTCAACTTCGAGGAACGGTTGCTGCAATCCGAATGGTTCCAGATTGTTCGCCACATCGGCTGAGAACTCCCGAATCTGTGAGGCATTCATTTCATTGATGAAGCGCATCACGCGATCCTGATTCGCAGCCTCCGCTTTGCCGAAGCGGGTGAGCATCCATGTTTCAGCTTGTTTGTTGAGAATGATTTCTGGATTGGCGAGACTCCTGATGCGGATGGCAGAGACTTCCTCAGCAGGAATTCTAGCGAGCTTAGAATCGCGCAGATCATTCGGCTGGAGTTTCCAGATGTTGCTGGACTTGGCAGGAAGAAGAAAAATTCCGGGGCGATCAGATGCCGTGGCCTGAATATCTGCAGCAGGATCGGTGGCTGCGTTGAGCGCGAGTTCAACGGGCTTTTCTAAGCCTTCCGCAACGATGCTCACCTTCATGGCGGGAAGCTCTGTGGTGCTGGTGGCAGTCGCATCTGTTCCTTTGGCCAAAGGCTTGACCGCGATGTGAAGCAAAGCGGCGAGCACGGCATTGACCCGCTCATCACTGGCACGAGTCTGCAAAGGTTTAACGAGTTCCCATGGTTCATTCGCTGCTCGCTTAAATTCCATGATGCCAGTTCCTGCTGAGAACATCATGGAGCGAACTGAGTCTGCTTTCATCCTGATCAAAGCGGGATCACGCCAACTGGCGGCGGGAATTTGCAAAACGGAGACGACGTCTGGATACACGATGTCGGGGTTCTGCGAAACACCAGGGACCGGAAGCCGAACGACGTGGATTTTCTCCTCGGAATCTGATTTAGTGATGGCGAGGTAGATGGTGTTTTCGATGGGAGTGCGGTCACCGACGCGGCAGTTGGCGATGATCTTGCCGCCATGTCGGACGATGAGTTTAAGCGCGTTTCCATTAAGCCCCGCGCGTTTCAATCCGTCCTTGCCGAGGTCAACTTTCGCGATGGACTCGACACTCTCAAATGACTGGAGGCTTTCCAAAACTATTCCAGTGAGCATGGGATTGGCCCGATCCTCAAGCGGTGCGGTGATCCACCAATGTTCGCCACGGCGTTCCAAAGTGATGTTCTGATCCTTGACGTTGATTTCTATGGAGTCGGCATCAGTTTTTTTGAAGTCAAAAAGTTGCGCGGAAACTCCAGCAGTTGATCGCGATGTGGACTCGTAACGCAGCGCGAACCACGCTAGGCCGCCCGTAAGTATAATCAGAGAAATGGTGGTCTTGGCGCGCATGACGAAACGTGATCAGGAGCCACGGTGCGCTGAGATAAGGAAACCTAGGGCGAGGGCGGTGCAGGGGAAAAAGATGGCGGAGACTTGAAAGATGCTGCGGCGTTGCTGCTCGGTGAGTTCGATGCGGAAGACTTGTTTACGCTTGGGCGTGATACCAATGAGTCGTTCACGATTGATCATCCAGTTCATGCAGGCGGAAACGAAATCCTGATGCACGGCCAGTCGCACTTCGGGGTTGAGCAGTTCGGCATTGCCAACCACTACCATGCGGGAGCTATCCATGCGCAGGCGCTCATCGGAGACAAAACCGCGCTCAATGCTCGCAGCCAGATGCACTGGCGGTTTGGTATCGGAAGCGCCGATCACGGGAAGTTCATTGAGATAGTCTGTCGTGCCCCAATAGCGATCAGTCGCATTCATGAGGGGAGTGACGGCAATGTGTCGCGCAAGCAACTCGGGCAAGTCACCGCGCAGATCGAGCGATTGTGTCTGGCCGCTCAAGCGCGATGCGACTGCGCTGAATGGTTTGCTGATGGGCGAGGTGGTGAGGAAAGCAGTCTGCACACTGAATTCTTTTCGCTGGCCAGCCGCGGTGCTTTCGGCATAGAGCACGCGGTCTGGACGCGGGGTCACGCCATTGGCGGAAAGGAAGTTATGCAGCCGGGGCGTATTTCCATTGGGATCAAGCATGACAAAAATCGCTGCGCGCTTACCTTCCCAATAAGTTTTCAGCATGGCGATTTCGCGCTCCGCAAGATCATATCGAGAACCGAGAAGCACGATGGCTCCGGCGTCAGCGGGGATTTCTGACACGTCAGTCAGATTGAGAGCCGCAGTCTCGATGTTCTGCTGACGGCCAAGTTCGGTGAGTGCAGAGAATGATGGGCTTGCATCTCGTCCGTTAGCGGTGCCTTTGCCAACGATGCAGTAGAACTTGTGCGAACCGCCTTCAACGAGGGAGATGATGGCAGATGTGACCGCCTCTTCGCCACGGAAGTCTAGGCTGGGTCGTTCGCGATCGCCTTCTAGCCCCTTGATGATAAGTTCTTCCTCGCTGATGAAACGGCTGCGGTCGTTGACCCGCACAAGGATGCCGTTGCCGTGCAGCACGATCCCGTTGCGCAATTTCAATTGTTCAGCGCGCTCGATGTCGCGAGCGGGATCGATTTCTTCAATATTGACTCGGTTTTTCTTCACGCGTCGATATTCCTCCACCAGCGTGCGGGCTTCGTTCATGATGTCTGAATCGCGCGTGAAAATGAGGGTGATGGTCACGTCCTTCGTAAGCTTGCGCAGATTATTGACCGTCATTTCACTCAATGAATAGTCATGGCTCGGGCTGAGATCGAAGCGCTGGTAATGACGATAGCTGAGAAAATTGACGATTAGGAATAGGACCAGAGCGAGGACGATCTGCACCAACACGTTCAGGGCGATGCCCCAGCGGCGCATGGGGCGCACAGGCGTCGATTTGGGATCAAATGGTGTGGCGTCGGGCATGGGCGGGTATGGTCAGAGGCGCCAGCGGCGGAATTCCAGAACGTGATGAGTGAAGACGAGGAAGAGTAGTGAGAAGCTGCCGTAGTAAACAATCGCGCGTGTATCCACAAGGCCGGAAGTGAACACGCGGATGTGCTCGATGCTGGCGATGTAGTGAGTGAAATCTATGTAGGTTCCCCGAACGCTGCGTGCCAGGTAGAGAATGAAAATACCAAGCATGAAATGCAACACGCTGATGGTGAAAGAGAGTGTGGCGGCGACAATCTGATTCGAAGTGAGCGCGGAGGCAAAGCAACCAGCAGCGAGGTTGAATAGCCCCATAAAGAACAGCAGTAGATAAGTGCTGTAAATCACACCATGCGGCAGTTCAGTCGCACCCGCCGTCATCCATTGGAAGAGGGCGAAATTGGCCAGGCTGGGAAGCCAGAGCAGGCAGTAGAAAAAGACCGCTGCGAGATATTTAGCAGAGACGACCTGCCACGTTTTTACTGGTGCAGTAAACAGTGTTTCAAAGGTGCCCATTTTCCGTTCCTCGGCAAATAAGCGCATGGTCAGCAATGGAAAAATAAAGAAGTAGGAAAGCCAAAACCAGTAAAAGTTCGGAGTGAAGGTGAGTGTGACAAGGTTTTCTGAACGAGGTCCACTTTCAAGAACTGCGATGGCGGCACGAAAGGAAAAACCATTGACGATCATCACCAAGGCCATGACTACCCATGCGACTGGCGAGAAAAACAAGGCGCGGATTTCTTTGATGAACAGGGTGAAGAATATTCTCATGGGAGCTTGGAGCGGAAGTTTTAGATGTCGCTGGAAGTCAATTCCACGAAGACATCTTCCAGACTGGGCAGTTCACGGTGCAGCTCGCGGATTTGCCATTTATTTTGCAATGCGAGATCGAAGATCGCAGCGCGGATGTCCGCGCGAGCTTCAACGCGGAGAGTGAAGCGTTTCCAGGTGCCGTCTGCTTTCTCTTCGGTGGTCTTGCGCACGCCGGTAATTTTTGAAAGCTCTTCATCAAGGTTGCCCTTGCCCTGCAATTCCACATGCACATCACTAGCGGCGCGCAGACGGCTCACAAGATTGCGTGGCGAGTCATCCGCGCGGAGCTTGCCGCGATGAATGAGCAGCACCCGGTCGCAAGCATGTTCGACTTCACCAAGTATATGAGTGGAGAGCAAAATGGTGCTGGCGGGACGCAGCGATGAGAGCAATTCGCGCACATGGCGAATTTGCACAGGATCGAGACCGTTGGTGGGTTCGTCGAGAATGAGGAGTGGCGGGCGATTGATGATCGCATCGGCCAATGCCACGCGCTGGCGGAAGCCTTTGGAAAGGGTGCCAATGATTTTGCGGCGTGAACTTGTGAGGGCGCAGCCTTCCATGGCTTCGCCGATACGCTTGCGAAGAATTTTGCCGCTCAGTCCTTTAAGAGAGCCACGGAAATGGAGATATTCCTTCACGCGCATGTCCGTGTAGAGCGGTGCGTTTTCCGGCATATAGCCGAGACTGCGTCGCGCTTCGATGGACTGGTGGAAGACATCGAAACCATTGACGCGTGCGGTGCCGGATGAAGGTGGCATGTAACCCGCGATGATGCGCATGGTGGTGCTCTTGCCTGCGCCGTTGGGGCCGAGGAAGCCGACACATTGCCCGGCCTCAATGGAGAAAGTCAGACCCTCAACAGCCGTATGTCCGGCATATTGTTTGGTGAGGGATTCGACTTCGATAATGGCAGGCATGAGGCGGGCGAAAGGAAAGCGCAGGTTCAGACTGCTGACAACCCGCAATCACGGGGGAGGGGAGAATGGAAAATTGGATTGATGGAATGATGGAAGAATGGAATGATGCTGACTTAAATCAGCACTTAATTTTCCTTTCTTCCAGCGAGCAGCCGCTTCTGCGCTATGGCAGCGGTTTGATGAAGATGTCCTTGTAAAAGGTGGTGCTTTTCGGGTCGTGGCCTTGAAGCGCGATGGTGCCTTCGCTGAGTTTACGACCGTCCATATTCTTGAGGGTCTTCTTGGGGTCCCAATCTTGTGGCTCGGTCCAGTCGGTTGTGACTTTGCCGTCGATCATGATGATGATGTGCTTGCCTTCGACTTTAATGGAGTAGTCGCACCAGACGTTGTCTTTGTTGGGTGCATTGTCCATGACATCGGCAACGGCATAGAGTCCGCCGGTTTTTTTGCGGTCGGTGTGGGTAGCGTTCACCTGACATTCATAGCCGTTTACGGGCCAGCCTTTTTCGACGAAGGCGGTGTGGATGTAGATGCCGGAGTTCGATCCTGGCAGGGTCATCACCTTGGCTTTGAATTCAAAATTCTTGAACTTGGCATTTCCATCAGGGCCGACATAAAAGATGTGCGCACGTCCGTTGCTGATTTTTAACTTGCCGTCTTCAACACTGAAGGCGTTCGCTTTTTCAGCGGCCTTTTCTTCGGTGGGGTCATTCGATTTCCAGCCGGAGAGATCTTTTCCATTGAAGAGAGAAGTCCAGCCTTCATCGGCGCAGTTGGCTGTGGAGTGCGCCAGCGAGGCGCAGGCGATGAGAGTGAGGAGTTTCGTTTTCATGAATTTCAATTGTGGGCGGGCAGCGCGTTTTGTCGAGGGGAAAGGATTTGAAGCCATGTGGCTCTAACAGAAGAAGCCCGGGTAAGATGGCCCGGGCTTCAATGAAAAATTATGTCAGTGAAACTTAATCCCTGATTTTGGAGATGGCTTTTTGACGGCAGTCGATGGCCATTTGCCATGCTGCGTCCTTGCCGAGTTTGGCCACGGAGAAGGATTTCTTGATGACCTTGCCGGGTTCGGGACTCCATGAGGCTTCGACGTGGTCGTAGCTGTAAGTTTTATCACCGACCTTGATGTTGGTCTTGCGCAGGCGAATGCCGCGATGGCCAGAGGAATTGCGGGCAGTGATTTTATTGGCAAGTTCACGCCGTCCCCATGGCTTGAGCTTCTTCTCCATTTTGTCACGGACCGTGCGCGCTTCTTCCAATGCCTTGGTCTTGCCGCCATGTGCGGAGTCAGAGAAGAATTGGTTGAACCGCTCGCCGCGCCGATAGATACGGACTTCCCATCCGCGGATGGGGCGTTTGTCCGCATCGCCTTTCGTTTCGATGCGTGTGATGTTCTGATTAGGGTTGGATGTTTTTCTGGCCATAGGTTTTTATTTGTTGGGTGTTATAGAGTATTTTTGATTAAATTCCACGGAGTTGTCAAGCCGGTAAATTAAGGGTCATCGTTCTCAGTGAATAGTTTATGATAAGAGTTGATGATTTTTTGGGTATGAGAATCGGATTTTTTGCTTTTTGAATGCACGTTTACTTTTGCGATGGGTTGCACTCCTCTGGTGGACGAAGTTAAAAAGCATTCGCTAGCTTCTTTGAGTAGTGCCAAGGGAACCTTGGTCTCCCTAACTGGTATTTTGTTCAATTGGCAAATCTCCAAAACCAGTTCACGGGTGATGCCTGGAAGGCAACCGGATGAAGTAGAAGGTGTCAGAACTTCGCCCTCATGGACGATGAACACATTGGTGGTAGCACCTTCGCAAAGATCACCTTGGGTGTTAGCGAATATGGCCTCGCCATACCCTTGCTTGTGAGCATGTGCCAGCGCGATCATGTTCTCGGCATAGGAGGCGCATTTGGCACCGTTGAGGGCGCTTCGCTCGTTGCGCGGCCAAGGCACAGTCATGACATTTTCTCTAGCAGCATAACTCTGTGCTGGCACAGCATGAACCACCAAGGTCTGACCTTCGCCAAAGCTATTAGTCGATGTCTGACCATCGCCCGCAGTCACGGTGAACCGAACCCGTGCATCTTTTAGGTGATTGGCTTCCAGTGTTTCCATCATACAACCTTTGAATTCGTCCAGTAATGGAGGTTGGATGCATAAAATCTGACAAGAATGCACCAGTCGTCGCCAGTGTCGCGTCACCGCAAAGGGCTGCCCGCGTCGCGCTCTGAGTGTTTCAAAGGCAGCGCATCCTACGGTAAAGCCTCGGTCAAAAGGTGAGATGCACGCCGCTGAAGCCGGGACGAGCCTGCCGTTGAGCCAGATGATGGGTTCTTTTACCGACATGAAATCGTGAGTGAGGCTATTGCGCCCTCAGGGGAGCGATTGTTTAACAATGCAGAATGTTGAAAGTCGTGCCATGATCACTTGGGTTTTCAGTCTTCCAAAGCAGCCTTTTTGATCTTCATCGTAAAGTCGGGGACAAGGTTTTGAATGTCGTTCCATGATGGCAGCCAGGACGAAGGTGTTTGCGGAATTTTCCCATCGGAAACCACTTCGCGAATCATGCGGGCAAACATTTCTACCAGCAGATTTTCTTCTTCGGACGAATCATTGAGGTGATTGAACAGCGCTTCATGACGGTAACGCTTTAGCAAAGTTTTCGCCGTCTGGTTGTAGGCCATTGGGAGTCGTTGCAACTTGGCCGTTTCCGCTGCGAAACCGAGTTCGTTCCAGAGTCGCGCTAGAAGTGTGCGCGTGACTTCGCGTGCCATGCGCATGAGTCCGGTCGCCGCGTTTTCATCTCCCGTGACGGGATCAATGCCTAGATGCTGATGCTTGTGATCGAAGTTTCCGCCCAAGTCCACCTGACAAACCCGCTGCGATGGGGCGAGGCGAAACACATCGCACAGCATCCCAATTTCTAGCCCCCAATCGGAAGGCAGGCCCAGCTTGCTCAAGAAGGTTGTGTCCGCAGAAAATTCTCCCGAAAGCGGATAGCGGAACATGGCGAGAAAACTCAACAGGGGAGTGGTGCCGAATAATTCCCGCAGTGCCTGGAGCAGGGGAAAGACCAGCAACCGGGTTACGCGCCCATACATGCGTTCGCGCACACGCCCGTAATAACTTTTTGCAAAGACATATCCCATATCAGGATGGGCCACAGGCAGGCACAAACGCCAGAGCATCTCGCGATCATAATTCAGGATGTCGCTGTCGTGGCACGCGATCACGCCGCGATGCCCTGCGGCCAGAAGGTGCGCGATCCCCATCCAGACATTGCTGCCCTTTCCTTGCGCGTGGCGGCCTCCCGTCGCTTTGTCCACTTCCTGATGCAGCGCACTCAATTCCGGCCCGTCATTCCACAGCACAGTATGTTGTGTGTCTCCGAGTCTCTTTGCGAAAAAGCGCACGGCTTTGCGTTGCTTCGCCGCATCCATGCCGTTCATGCTGAAAACCACCTGCTTGATATAACGCGCTCCGGCGAGATGCTTCAGCATTCGCGGCAACGCCTTCTGTTCCAATTCGGTGAACAGCGCGGGGATCACCAGTGCGACTGGCTTTTTCTTGGACGCTTTTTCCAACAAGGCCTCGCGCTCATCAAGGCCAGTCTCGGCAAGATGATGCAGCGTTGGCAGTAGAATCGGTTGATGGAAATCGGGCATCCTGTGCCGCTTACAACTGCATCAAGCGTTCTATGTCAAATCGAAGCCGAGGAATCACCTGATTGCGGCGCAGCATTTGAGTTTTCCTTCTTTGCCTCTGCATCGGGAGATTCATCCACTTCATCTTCCTCGATCTCCTGTCTCCAGCGCCGGGATACCCACGGGCGAACTAGACCATACGCCAGATAAGTAACGAAAAGCACCGTCGGCATCCACTGCCAGTTCTTCACCGTGAAGACGACCAGCACGATGCTGCCGAGCACCCAGTGAAATGACCGACGCGTCCTCCAGTTGATCGACTTGAAGCTGGGATACTCAATGCTGCTGACCATGAGATAACTCAGCAGCACCATCAGCACCGGCAACGCATACTTCCAGCGACCGATCTCCCGATTCTCACCATCCAGCCACAAAAGAAACATCGTCAGCGAAACGATAACTCCGGCTGCCGCAGGAATCGGACAACCGCGAAATGACTTCGATGAAGTGCCGTCATCAGTCGCAGCGAGACAGTTGAACCGTGCGAGCCTCATCGCGCCGCAGACTAAATAGACGCAAGCGATCAACCAGCCTAATCCGCCGAGGCTTTGCTCAAATTCAGCGAGCACGATGTCGTGAACCAGCAGAGCGGGCGCGATACCAAAAGAAACAATATCTGCCAGTGAATCAAACTCGCGCCCGAAATCCGAGGATTGCCCGCTCATCCTGGCGAACCTTCCGTCCAGCAGGTCAAAGACGCAGGCGATCAGAATTAATCCAATGGCCCAAAAGTATTTCGCATGTCCATCACCTTCGTGAAATCGCCCCACGATGTGCAGGATCGCCATGAACCCGCAGATCATGTTTCCAGCGGTCATTAAATTCGGCAGCAAATAAATGCGAGGTTCCCGGTCAGTAGCCATAGTCCCGCAATCTAGCCGAGATTACGAATGCCGCCCACTATTTTCCGCAGACCGAACGGTTTGACCCTGCCGTCATCACGTTTACTTTGAGCCTATGACCGCAGTCGAAGAAAAAACATCCACTCTCAGTGGCGAGACCACCATGAGTGAATTGCTCCAGATTTATCCCGGAGCACAGCGGGCATTGTTCGCGCGCTATCATATCGGCGGCTGCCGAAGCTGTGGCTTTCAGCCCAATGAAACATTGGCCGAAGTTTGCGAACGTAATGAGAACCTGCTCGTGAGTGAAGTCATCGCTCACATTCACGACAGCCATGATGCCGATTCCAAAATCCAGATTAGTCCGCAGGAGCTCGCCACATTGCTGGCAAAAAATTCAGAGCTGAAACTCATCGACGTCCGTTCCCGTGAAGAACACGAGGCAGTTGCCATTCCCGGCTCGCGACTGATGACACAAGATTTGACCCAAGAATTATTCAATACCTCTAGCAAGACGGAGCCGATCATCATCTATGATCATCAAGGAGATCGCGCGCTGGATGCTGCCGCTTACTTCATCGGTCATGGATTCGCAGAAACTAAGTGTCTCGCCGGTGGGATTGACGCGTATTCCCTTCAAGTGGATCAAAGCCTGCCGCGCTACCGTGTAGAGTTGGAAGATTAAAAAAATGAACCAAGACAACATCCAACAAGCTATCGCCAGCCCACAAAATGTTGGCGAGATGTCTGATGCCGATGCCGTGGGCACTGTCGGCAGTCCTGACTGTGGCGACATGGTGCGGCTTTGGATCAAATACAAAGATCGCGACGGACAGAAGGTTATCGACAAGGCCAGCTTCCAGAGTTTCGGCTGCCAGACTGCCATCGCTGTTGCCAGCATGGCCACGCAGATGATTCTCGGCAAAACCAAGGAAGAAGCCATGAAGATGGACGCCGAAGAACTCAGCCAGCCCCTCGGCCCGCTTCCGCCCATGAAAATCCATTGTGGTCAAATGGTCGAAGGCGCACTCAAAGCCGCCCTCGAATCTGAAGGCCTGCAAAGGGAAGAAGTCAGAAGCCAGAAGGCAGAAAGCGGCAGTGTCGCGATCTTACCATCATCCACCTTGCATGATGCCCTCTCCGCTGCCGACAAACGAGTTGGCAAAATCAAAATCATCCCTATCCCATCATGAGTAACACGGACGTCCCGACTGTGTGTGTTGCGGGCGTCTCGCCCCGCAAGGCTTCATTGAATCCCTCGTGGGCGAGACGCCCCCGACACCCGCAGGCCAGAGGCCCACGTTACTCGCTAACTCATAACTCATAACTCATAACTCACCTCCCATGCATTCCGAAATCAATCTCCTCCGCGAAGTCGAAGCCATCCAAATCCCCAGTGGCGACACCATCAAGCTGCCCGCAGGCACCCGCGTCATCATCACTCAGGCGCTGGGCGGCACTTACACCGTCGCCACCGATCACGGTCTGGCCCGCATTCCCTCTAAGGATGTGGACGCCTTAGGCATTGATCCTGCAGAAGAAAAAAAGAAAGCCGATAACACCACCTCGTCCAATATCCCGAGAGATGTCTCGGACATGGAAATGGAAGTCTGGAATCAGCTTCGCAATGTCTATGACCCCGAGATTCCCGTGAACATCGTTGACCTCGGTCTCGTCTATGATTGCCGCATCACGGATGAAGACGGCAAGAACAAGGCGCTCGTCAAGATGACCCTCACCGCGCCCGGCTGCGGCATGGGCCCAACCATCGCCGCTGATGCCCAGTCCCGCATCATGACCATCGAGGACATGGACGACGCCGCAGTCGAAGTCGTCTGGGATCCAGCATGGAATCAAAGCATGATCTCAGAAGAGGGGAAGATGAAGCTGGGGATGGTTT
>JBBRNC010000070.1:0-14764 GCA_038230495.1 Verrucomicrobiales bacterium | reverse complement strand
CTCTCTGGCACCAACACCTTCACTGGCGGAGTGACGATCAATGCAGGAACACTCAGCCTCGGCAGCACGTCAGCACTCAACAGCACGGCAGCGTCAGAAAACGCTGTGGCCTTCGGCTCTGGTAGCACTGGCACACTGACTCTGGCAGGCAATAGCGTGGTCATCGCCAATCTCTCGACTCATGCCACCCCCGGAACAACGTTTGTCCAGAACGCCAATGCTAGCAACGCAACACTCACCGTCGGGAATGCCTCCAACCTCTCCGGCACCTACGCTGGCATCATTCAAAATGGAACTGGCGCTGGCACGCTGGCGCTCACCAAGACTGGAACTGGCAACTTGATCCTCTCTAACGCGAACACCTATACCGGCGGAACAACGATCAGCGCGGGCACCTTGCAACTCGGCGCGGGCGGCACCACTGGAAGTCTTTCAACCAGCAGCGCCATCAACAACAACGGCAACTTCACCATCAACCGCAGCAACGCGGTGGTTCAGGGAACGGACTTCAGTGGCGCTGCTATCATAGGCACCGGCTCGCTCACCCAAGCGGGCAGCGGGACCACTACGCTCAATGCCTCGAACACCTACAACGGCGGCACGACGGTCAGCGCCGGAACCTTGCTGGCGAAGAATAGCACCGGATCAGCTACCGGCACGGGCGATATAACGGTAGCAAACGGAGCGACGCTGGGCGGCACGGGATTCCTCACAGCAGCCGACTTCACTATTACTACCCCCGGTGCTACGGGTGGAGCGCTCATGGTAGGGGATACGCATAATGATAACACTGGCTCTGCATCGGTGTTGACCATCGCGGCTACCGGCTCCGTCACCCTGGGTGGCATGTTGCAGTTCGATCTCTTCAGCAAAACTGGCACGGGCTTATATGCCGGGCCGACCATCTCTGGCATTAGCCTGACAAAATACGCTAGCCTCAACAGCAACGATTTGCTCAATTTCAATTCAACCAGCGCTTTCAATGTTGTTGGCGCACTCCAGGTGGCAAACAGCAATTCGCTTGCCTTTGCAAAAGGGGACACCTGGCAGTTGGTTAACTGGGGACTCATCCCCACCAGCGTGGCATTTACCGACTTAACTCTACTTCCTACTTTGGGATCGGGTCTCGCTTGGGACATTCAGTCTGATCAGTCCAATTTCCGCGATTTCGGAACCATCACCGTGGTGCCCGAGCCAAGCCGCGCGGTGCTGATGCTCTTTGGAGTCGCTGGACTTTTGATGAGAAGGAAACGGAAAAATTGAAAGCTGAAAGCTGAAATTTGAAGAGAGAAGAATTTAAGATAGAGGTCAGAGGTCAGAATTTAGAGTTCTCCCTTTCAACTCTCAGCCATAAGCTCTCAACTCCCCCTAATCACAGTCTTCCTTTTTCATCTTTTTCGGCCATTCCGCCTTCTGAACTTTCAACTTTCAACTTTCAACTTTCAACTTTCAACTTTCAACTTTTCTTCCCCATGCCTCCTCTTACATTGAAAGAATTCATCCAGCGCTCCCTCACCGTGGGCGGGATTGTTTCCGCGTTTCTCGTCTTTGCGGTCATCGTGCTCTGGCTCACGACGCCGGCCATCGCCGGGTCGTGACCCAGCGTAGCAAGGGCGTCTCGCCCTTGCAGTCCAGCAAGCAAGGGCAAGTTGCCCTTGCTACCATGTGCGTGCTTGCTTTCCAAAAACAGTTGTGGTTCAATTTTGAATGTATATATCAAGATGATTTGTTGAGTTGAAAATTACCCATGCAGCCCCTTAGTCATACTCGTTCACGCATTCGGAAACCAGCAGGCGTGGCCCTCTTTCTGGTGCTGGCGTTTCTGGCGTTGATCATCACGCTGGTGCTGGCGTTTTTCACCAGTGTGACATCGGAACTCTCCGCAGCCCGGAGCGCGGCAAGTGAGGTTACTGCCAAACAACTGGGAGACACAGCGGTGCAAGTGGTCTCCAGCGTCATCCGAATGGCGACCAGCTCCAGCAGCAAGAGCGTGTCGTGGGCCTCGCAGCCCGGGATGATCCGCACTTACGGAAAATCTTCCAGCGATGCTGCATCCACCCTGGCTTCGCCGCTGGCCTTCTTCAAACTCTATTCCTCCGACGACATGGAGGCGACATATTCCGAACTCAAAGCAGGCTTTGATCCGACTGACGATCTCGACGGGCAATGGGACTTGAAGCCCGCACAGTTCACCGATCTCAATAGCCCGGTGACCGACAACGCGGGGAAGCTTCTTTTTCCCATCATTGATCCTAGAGCGCAGACCGCACCGGGCACCAGTTTGGTGGATGGTTTTTCCTACGGGGACACCGCTGTGGGCAAGATGGCGGTCAAGATGGATCTGGTTAATGCCGGAGGCTCCGGAGCGGACAACCAACGTCTGCCAATGCCCGTGAAGTGGATTTATGTCTTGCGGGACGGAACCTTGACAGCGCCGCGAGCGGTGGACGCGACCGGGAAGATCGCCAACTGGACTGGAGAATCCAATGTCGCGAAGACACCCAGTGCGAGCAATCCTATCGTCGGGCGTATCGCCTTCTGGACGGATGATGAGAGCTGCAAAATCAACGTGAACACCGCCTCGGAGCCTACCGCGTGGGACACGCCGCGGGCTGTGTGTATCCAGGATTTGAACTATGGGAAATTCCAGCCAGCGAACAAGGAGTTTCAGAGATACCCTGGGCATCCGTTCATGACGGCGCTCAGTCCGGTGTTCTTCCCTGGCACGCCATCAGCGATGCTCACTCCAGCGCAGCGGAAGGCGATCTATGACTTTGTGCCTCGGGTTCAAGAGGGCGGCAGCACGTCGGGGACGGTGATCGCGACGGCTGCGACAGCAGTGACTCCGGACAATGACCGGCTGTTTGCGAACATTGACGAGTGCCTGTTTTCCGCAGCGCCACCTTCGGGACCCTTGCGGGTGAAATCAGATGTCAGGAATTCGGGCGGCACAAACATTTTCACGACCGATTTTCTCAATCAGCGTCGGTTCTTTCTCACGGCCAGCAGCCGGGCACCGGAGTTGAATCTTTTTGGCCGTCCGCGCATTTCTCTCTGGCCGGAAGGCCCGGCTGCCCGGCGCACCGCTTATGACAAACTGGCTGCTTTTTGTGCTACTCTCGGCAGCACCAGCAGCCAGTCTTCTTACTTCCAGCGTGCCGATCCACTCAGTCCGACCAATGACTGGAATAACTTGGCGCGCAATCAAGTCGTATATAAATATCTCCAGACCATGACTGATTCGGTAGTGCCCGGATTTGGCGGTGATTTTAAGACTAAGTTAGGCAACGATCGTGATCAGGTGCTTACAGAAATCTTTGATTATATTCGCTGCATCAATCTGCGCGACAACTCCACCGGTGCCACTCAATTCACCGCCAACGGCCAAGTTGCACCGATCCGGATCGACAACGCCGACCCCAGCAAAACCACGAAGGGCTTCGGACGGTTTCATTCAATTTCGCAATTTGGCATCCAGTTCATCTGCGGCCAGGACGGGCCGAGCGGACTTTCAACTGTGACAGGGAGTGGAGTCACCGCTTTGCCTGCAGGGCAGCGCTACCTTGAGGCCTCTTTGCTTTTCGAGCCGTTCAGCCCCAGCCTCGGCTATCATGAACTGCATGAATCACTCTCCTATGAAGTCACAGTGAAAACTCCGATGACGGTGAATGGAACAGATCTACAATTTCCGGCCGGCATGGTAACGAAGTCGTCTAACAACAGCTTTGGTGGAATCTTTCATGGCCGTTACTGGGGCGGGGCGCAGGGCATCCGCGGGATGATCAAATCATTTGGCTCTGGCAGTAACCCTTTGGTGAGCATGCGAACCCAGGTCGCCGCAAGTGGTGCCAATCCGACCATGGCGTTCTCGGGTGGCACGGTCGAGGTGAAAGTCTATGCAGGCACCACGCCTAGTGCGGCCAATCTGGTTCAGACTTTCACCTTTACTCTCCCCAAGAACGACACTTTCCCGGTCCCTAAGTTGGTGACGACCGGCACGGAAGCCTACCGCGGTTGCGTCGCGACCACGACCGATACCTGGTGGAGTTTTGCCAAACGGTATGCGGGAGTAAGTGCCTGTCCTCATGCACCCGGCAGCGAATATGCGGATTCGACCCGCCGATGGGGCGCTAATTCCGGGACCGGATGGAAGCAAGGCGGAGTGTTTCGGGCGGAAGACGTGGTGCGCACGATGGTTCCCGAGAATGGGGACATCCGGCTTATCGCAGCGCAATCCAATCCGCCTTCGTCGCTTTTCGTCAAAGGTTCACGTTATGACGACAACACCCGGATGATTGATCATCTCTTTCAGGAGCCTCAGGGGCCGCACATGCTTTATGGTTTCGGCAATGAACCGAAGAGACCATCGGATACGGTGGATCCACAGTGGCCGACCTCGGCAGCGGGCGACCAGTTGACTGCGGCCATCTATCACTATGCCCGGAATCCGGAAATCACACCGGGCGCAGGTAAGAAGTATAACAAATGGAACGACTTCGACAACGGCTTCGCGCATCTTACAGACGGAGCCTACATCAATAAACCAGATGAGGGTAATATAGCATCGCAAAACAGCTCCTATCCGTATTTCGCCTGGGATTTTGTCGGGCCCACTCTGAATCTTTTTTCACCCAACCGGCTTGTCCCCTCCGCTGGAATGCTGGGATCTCTTCCCACCGGCGTGAAACGCAACCAGCCCTGGCAGACCTTGCTCTTTCGCCCCGATGTTACCAACACTCATCCGGGGACTCAGGCACCGAAAGATCATCTGCTCATGGACTTGTTCTGGATGCCGGTCATTGAACCCTATGCGGTCAGCGAACCCTTCTCCACCGCCGGGAAGATCAACCTCAACTACGCCATTGCCCCCTTCAGTTACATCCGCCGTGCCACCGGTCTGTATGGTGCCATGAAAAGCGAGGAGCCGTTGCTCATCCCGAACAACGCCTCGACGATTTACAAGCTATGGGACCATGAAACGAACGATTGGCCCAGTTATCCCAACAACGCCAAGGACTCAGACCCAGTTGTCCGGTCTGACTGGGACAAGCTCTACAAAGGACTCGCCCCCTTCGACAAGCTTCGGCGTCCGATCAACATGGAGGAGACGCTCAAGCAGTTCGATGCACGCTTCACCGCAGGAGACATCTTCCGTTCGGCGAGCGAGATTTGCGAGATGCATCTGGTGCGCGACGGCGAGATGCTCTCCGACTACACCGCCAACAAAATCTGGCCCAATAACCTGGTCACCGGCGAGAACACCCGCGAGCGGCCATATACGAACA
Organism: Verrucomicrobiales bacterium; assembly: GCA_038230495.1. Taxonomy (GTDB): domain Bacteria; phylum Verrucomicrobiota; class Verrucomicrobiia; order Verrucomicrobiales; family Verrucomicrobiaceae; genus VFKE01. The sequence goes on along the minus strand of JBBRNC010000070.1, from coordinate 9,479 downwards.
TCTACGCGCGGACGACGACAAAATCGAATGTCTATACGGTGCACTTCCGCGTGCAGGTGCTGAGAAAGGCGCGATCCACAAAACCGGCACAATGGGATGAAATCAAAGATAGCATCCTTTCAGAGCATCGCGGTTCCAGCATCATTGAGCGTTACGTGGATGCCGCAGATACGGCGTTGCCGGACTTCATCACGGACACGACCAAAAGCGTGGATGCCTATTACAGGTTCCGGGTGCTGAGCACCAAGAAGTTTTGAGTCCGCGATGACAATGGATCGGCCATGATCATTCCATTATGTTTCCAGAAAAAGCGGCAGGGCATGGCCTCAGTTCGGGTTATCGTGATCACTGGCACGATGAAAAAGACCTACGTGCAACTGAGCCAGATTCTTTTGTCTCTGATCCGGAAGGCGCGTCAGTGTCTTCCCGGCTGCATCTTAGTCATGACCGTGTCCGTTTTACAGGGAGCTTCCTGGTATGTGGCTCCGAAAGGTGATGATGCTGCGGCGGGATCCATCAATGAACCCTTTGCCACGGTGCAGTGTGCCCAGAAGGCGGCGATGCCGGGCGACACGGTGTTCATCCTTGGTGGAACTTATGTGATGCAGGAGGCGCAGATCGCGGAACGGAGAGGCCCGTTTGCCTCCATCACATTGCTCGACAAGAGCGGCACGAAGGACAAGCCCATCACTTATTGCGCTTACCATGACGAGCGACCGGTCTTTGATTGCTCGCAGGTAAAACCCCAAGGGATGCGGGTTAGCGCATTCCATGTCAAAGGTTCGTGGCTGCGCGTGGTGGGAATCGAAGTCACTGGCGTGCAGGTGACCATCAAGACGCACACGCAGTCAATCTGTTTTGAGAGCAATGGAAGCCACAATCGCTTCGAAAGGCTGTCCATGCACGACGGCCAGGCTATCGGCATCTACCATGTGCGCGGATCGGACAATCTCTTTCTTAACTGCGATGCCTGGAACAACTGGGACAATACCTCCGAGGATGGCAAAGGGGGAAACACCGATGGCTTTGGCTGTCATCCAACTCGAGGCAGCACAGGCAATGTGTTTCGCGGTTGCCGGGCATGGTTCAATAGCGACGACGGCTTCGATTGTCTGGGCGCACACGAGTCAGTAACGTTTGAGAGTTGCTGGGCGCTTTACAATGGATTCTCACCGAAGTTCGAGCGCACTGGCGATGGTAACGGTTTCAAAGCTGGCGGCTACGGCAGTGCATCAGGGGACAGGCTGCCGAAAACGATTCCCCGCCACACGGTCCGGTTTTGCTTGGCGGCGGGAAACAAGAACAGCGGCTTCTACGCCAATCATCATCCTGGCGGCAGTGACTGGTTCAACAATACCGCTTACCGCAACGGCAACAATTTTAACATGCTTGGCCGTCTGGCCGACAACGTCACCGACGTGGATGGCAACGGGCACAAGCTTCACAACAATTTGAGCTACCATTCGCGCGCCGACCTCACGCGATTCAATGCAGAGAAGGGTGATGCGGCGAACAACTCCTTCACACTCGGGATCAAGCTCAGTGACAAGGATTTTGTCAGCCTCGAAGTGAATGAGTTGATGAAGCCACGGAAGGCCAACGGTGAACTTCCCGATGTTCGTTGCCTGCATCTGGCACCAGGCAGTGCACTCATTGCTGCGGGTGTGGATGTGGGCCTTCCTTTCAAGGGTGTCAGGCCGAACCTTGGTGCCTTTGAACAATGATGACCTAAAGAAACTTATCAAACACTAATACATTCATGACTCTATCTCGCCATTTTTTCTTCATTACTGCTGCATCGGCAGTGCTCATCGCGGCATCACTTGGCGCTGATACTTCCGCGCCACTTATGTTCGCCAAAGGTGAAAAGGTCGCGCTGGTCGGCGGTTCGTTTGGCGATGTGCTCGGACAGGAGGGCACGCTGGAGGCGTTGTGGCACTCGCGCTTTCCGCAGAGTGAGGTGGTGGTGCGCAATTTCTGCCGTCCGGCGGATGCGGTGGACGTGCGGCAGCGTCCTGGAAATTACACCTCGCTGGATGACCCCTTCGCCGTCTTTGGGCCGGATACGTTGCTGTGTTTTTTCGGTGGCAATGAATCGTTTGCTGGAGCTGCAGGCGTGCCGCAATTTAAAGCGGACTACGTAAAGACATTGGATAGTTACGCGAAATCCTATGCGCCGAAAAACAAGGCGCTGAAGTTTGTTTTGGTGTCGCCTGCCGCGTTTGAAGGGGCGAACGATGGACGTTTGCCTGATGGGAAAAAGGAGAACGCGAATCTCGCGCTGTATGCGAAGGCAGTGGCGGAGGTGGCTCGCGAGCGCGGACTGGTTTTTGTAGAAGTTTTTCCAGAAACCAATCGCATCTTTGCCGCAGAAGCGGGTCTGCAATTCACCAGCGATGGTGCGCGACTGACACCGAAAGGCACGCGGGCGGTCGCAGCGCTGGTGGATCAGGCGATGTTTGGCACGGTGAATCCTGCCACGCCCGGCGCGACTTTTGACAAGCTGCGGGCTGCTTGTGCGGACAAGGCGTGGGTTCACGCTCAAGATTATCGGATGCTCAATGGCTGGTATGTCTATGGCGGGCGACGGACGCATGACAGGGAAACCTTCCCCAGGGAGTATGCGAAAATCCGCAACATGGTGGCAGTGCGTGACCGTTTTGTCTGGGACATCGCGCAAGGAAAGACGGTGCCGTCGCAACCCGACGACAGCAGGACGGGCGAGCTGTTCGTGCCGAAGACAATGTTCGGCACTCAAGTAAAAAAAGAACCGAAAGAACTGAAATACCCGACACCAGAAGAAAGCATCGCGACGATGAAAGTGCCTGCGGGATTTGAAGTGCAACTCATCGCCAGTGAACGCGAAGTGCCGGGGCTGGCGAATGTGAACCAGCTCAACATTGATAACAAAGGCCGCGTCTGGGTTTCCTGCATGACGACATATCCGCAGTGGAAGCCGGGCGATGCGCGCCCCAGTTGCAAGCTCATCATCCTCGATGAACTGGATGCGAAAACAGGTCGCGCGGGGAAGCACACCGTTTTCACCGACAAGTTAATTTGTCCGACGGGTTTTGAGTTTTGGAATGGCGGGGTCATCGTGGTGGATGAGCCGCGTTTGCTCTGGCTGAAAGACACGGATGGCGATGGCAAGGCTGATGTGGAAGTGGTGCTCAGCGACGGCTGGGCGACGGATGACACGCACCACACTATCGGCGCGTTCGAGTGGTCGCCCGGCGGTCTGCTCCACATGCTGGAAGGGGTGTCCTTGAGCACGGCGGTGGAGACACCATGGGGACCGGTGCGGAAGTCTGGCAAGCCGGGTTGTTACATCTTCGACCCGCTCACGCGCAAGCTCCGCCACTTCATGACGCCGGGCTACGGCAATCCATGGTGCTACGTTTTCGATGAATGGGGACAGGGCATCGTGGGCGACGGCACCACGCCGCAGCAGCACTGGGATACGCCGCTCTCCGGCGCTGAATATTCTGGTCGCAAAGGGCTGAACACCGTGCTCGGAAATGCTGACGGCATGAGACCGAATGTGGGCAACGAATGGATTCGCACACGGCAGTTTCCCGATGAATGGCAGGGCGCGTTTGTCTTCGCCTGTGTCATCAATATGAACGGCCTCACGACATTCAATGTGAGCGATGATGGTTCCGGGTTCAAAGGCTCGCGTCGCAAAGGTGGCGACCTGCTCGCCGCTCAAGACAACATGACGTTCCGCCCCACAGACCCGCAGATCGGCGCGGATGGTGCGCTGTATTTTGGCGATTGGAGCGCGGCGCTCATCGGCCACATGCAGTATTCGCAGCGCGATCCGAATCGCGACCAATCGCATGGCCGTGTCTTCCGTTTGGTAAACAAGAACAAGCCGCTGCTGGCTCCGGCGACGCAGTTTGGCAAATCGGTGCCGCAGATTCTCGCGCAGCTTTCCGAGCCTGAACCACGGACCCGATATCGCGCCCGTCGTGAATTGCGCGACCGCCCGACGGACGAAGTGCTCGCGGCCATCAGAGCATTGAAACCAAGTGACGACCGGCTCGCGCTGGAGTGTCTCTGGGTCCAACAAGGTCATCACGCGGTGGACTTGGCTCTATTAAAGCAAGTGCTGCGGGCCAAGACTCCGCAAGCGCGTGCTGCCGCCACACGCGTGCTTTCCGACGAGTGGGAGCGCATCCCCACTGCGATGGAATTGATGAAGCTCCAAGTCGCAGATGAGTTCGCCAGAACGCGAGTGGAAGCCATTCGCGCGCTGAGTTTCATTCCGACGAAAGAGGCTGTGGAAACGGTGCTCGTGGCCGCAGCTCTTCCACGCGACTACTGGATCGATTACACGCTGAATGCCACGCTGGGTGCACTGGAGCCAGTGTGGAAGCCTTTGCTCAAGGAGGGTAAGCTGGTCGCCAATCCTGCCGGACTGGCCCTTCTGCATGGAATGGATAGCGCGAGCAAACCCGGTGGAGCTGCCGTGGCTGCGCTGAAGAAATATCTCGCTAAGCCTGACATGCCGGAAAAAGACCGGAAGAAAATCACCGCCGAAATCGCCAAGGTCGGAGGCATCGCCGACAACGGCAAGGCAATCTTCCGCCGCATCTGCATCGCGTGCCACAAGTGGGGCGGAGAAGGCATCGAATACGGCCCCGCGCTCGATGGTCTCCCTAAACGCATGAAGCGTGATGACGTCGTAGAATCCATTCTCGACCCCAATGCTCTGGTGGCTCCGCAATTCGTCACCACCACGGTCGAAACCAAGACCGGCGCAGCATTCGCAGGCTTCGTCTCTGCCGAAACCGCCACCACGCTGTCACTCAAAGTTGCTGGCGGCCTAATCCAGCAAATCAACAAGGCCGACATCAAAAAACGCGAGTCACTGAAAGTTAGCTCCATGCCCGAGGGCCTCGCCAATACCATGTCGCCCGAAGAGTTTCTCGATCTCATCGAATTCCTGTCACCCACCAAACGCCCATGAAATCAAACATTGCCATGTTCCAGAAAACTTTATCATTGCCACATCGCCAAAAAAATAAATGGAGCTTCGCGCTCTTGGCTTTGTTGCTGGCCACTTCCTCCGTTGCGCAACAGGTCCTGATCGAGGCAGAACAATTTGCCGACCTCGGCGGCTGGGATCTCGATCAGCAAAGCATGGAACAAATGGGGTCGCCGTATTTGTTAGCGCACGGACTGGGCGTTCCGGTCAAGGACGCAAAAACGACGGTAAAGTTTGCCACACCGGGAAAATACCGTGTGTGGGTGCGCACGCGTGATTGGGTCGCGCCTTGGAAAGTGCCGGGCGCACCAGGAAAATTTCAAGTGCTCGTGAATGACAAACCTCTCGCGGCGACGTTTGGGACGAAGGGCGCAGAATGGGACTGGCAGGACGGCGGTATGGTGGAAGTGGGCGCAGCAGCGACGGTGGCATTGCACGACCTCACGGGTTTCGCCGGGCGCTGCGATGCGGTGCTTTTTTCCAAAGACGCGAACTTTCTCCCACCGAATGAACTCAAGGCGCTGACGGCGTTTCGCAATGCCACACTAGGGATTCCTGCTACGCCGGATGATGCAGGCGAGTTCGATCTCGTGGTCGTGGGCGGAGGAGTTGCAGGCACCAGCGCGGCGGTTTCTGCTGCGCGGAATGGGTTGCGGGTGGCACTCATACAGGACCGTCCTGTGCTCGGTGGCAACGGCTCCAGCGAAGTGCGCGTCTGGCCCGAAGGTCATACGCGGCAAAAACCTTACACCCACATCGGCGACATCGTGGAGGAAATCTGCCCACCCATGAATGGTGGCGGCAATGCCAAAGGCGGCGCGCTGTATCAAGACGAACGCAAGACTCGCGTCGTCGCCGCAGAGCCACGCATCAAGCTGTTCCTTGAGCACCGCGTGAACACGGTCACGACGGCGAACAAACGCATCGTCAGTGTCACCGCGCAAAACATCCGCACCGCCCGACGCGCGACATTTCGCGGGAAGTTCTTCGCGGATTGCACGGGCGACGCCACCGTGGGCTTCCTCGCCGGAGCAGACTACGACATTTCAAAGGAAGGTAACATGGGCGCGAGCAACCTCTGGAACGTGCTCGATCAATCAAAACCAGGTGACGTGCTCAAATGCGAGTGCAAAGACAAGGACGCTCTCTCGATGTCTGCCGAATCCGGCAAAGTCGCCGCGCCATTCCCCCGTGTGCCGTGGGCGCTCGACCTCACTAAAAAATCGTTCCCGGGTCGCGCAGGAAAAAAAGGCCAGTGGGCCAACTCGCCCATCAACAACCTCGGCGGATGGTTCTGGGAAAGCGGGTTCGACAAGGACTCCATCAAGGACATTGAACTCATTCGCGACCTGAACATGCGCGCCATGTATGGTGCGTGGGATGCGCTGAAAAACGTGGACGGCCTTTATCCCAATCACCGCCTCGGCTGGAGCGCCTTCATCGCGGGCAAACGCGAATCGCGCCGCCTGCTCGGCGATGTGTTGCTCAAAGCCGACGACTTCCGCAAAGGCACACCGTGGCCCGATGCGGCCTTCCCCAATACATGGCACATTGACATCCATGTCCCGCATCCGGAATTTGACAAAGGCCTGAAGGGTCAGGAGTTCATCTCGCAAGCGACGACCGGCAAAGGCTACGAATACAAAGGGCCGTATTGGGCGCCCTACCGTTGCCTCTACAGCCGCAACATCGGCAATCTCTTCATGGCCGGACGCGACATCAGCGTCGAACGCGAAGCCATCGGCCCCATCCGCGTGATGCGCACCACCGGCATGATGGGCGAAATCGTCGGTAAAGCCGCATGGATTTGCGTCAGCCAGAACACCGATCCGCGCGGCGTGTATCAAAAGCATTTGCCGCTGCTGAAAGAACTCATGGAACAACCTGGTGCCGCCCGGCGCGCTAACCTTGATGGCAAGCTCGCGCTTCTCTCGCCATTAAAAAAATAACCGCCAAAGCAACCAACTGACAGAGTGAAACTACAATCCAGGATGCACAACCTCGGGGTCTCCCGCGCGATGAAAAGCACGGAAGTTCGAGATATTCAGCGTGTAAAAACGCTTGGCCTTGGCTTTGCGGGCTGCGACGAGGTGCAGGTAGTCGAAGATACCGCCTCCACGAACGCCGCGAGACTCGGCTTCACTAATGGCATGAAGCATTTCTGTGGGTGTGAGTGTCGTGATGGAAAGGCGTGGCGCGTAGTGGTCCTCCAGCAACTCCCCCACAACTTTGGCACCGAGTCGGAAAGCCTTTCTCCCGCCAGTCAGAGTGCTGAATGTCTCAGCAATACCGTGCCCATAAATGGCGCATGTGCCGGACGCGACCAACTTGCTGCATTCCGAATGATGATTCTCGGTGCCGAGCATGGCAGCAACCAGCACCGAAGTATCTATCGACGCCGTCATCATCTGGATTTTGCCCAACCGCGTTCAGCGAGTTCTTCGTGCATTTCTCGCACCGCCTTTGCAGCATCAAAACCTTCCCAACCCATGATGACTGGCAAGCCACGCTTGCCGCGCACAATCTTCACAGCCGGCAATTCTTCCTCCAGCTCGATCTTGTCCCCCACGATGTCACCCTTGAGCTTGCTACCGGGACGCAGCTTTAATTTTTCCCGCATCAGCTTTGGCAAAAGGATGCGCCCGGCAGAATCAATAGTCATAGTGGCGGTCATGGGACAAAAATCGCCGCCTTGCCTCCCATTGTCAATCCCACATTCCTTCCCACATTTAATCCCATTCAATCGATGAGACCATTCAAACTTCTCGCCATCGCAGCCACGGTCGTCGTGCTGGCTCAAACGACCACGGCACTCTCAGCAGACGTTGCGCCCCAACTGCCACCCGTTGCGGCAAAAGGCTACAAGCTCACTTGGAACGATGAGTTCGATGGCAACGAACTGAACAAGGCGGAGTGGAATCTCCGCACGGGCGAGCGCTTTGCTTCGATGAACAAGGCGGAAAACGTTTCCGTCGCTGATGGTCTGTTGCGCATCGCGTTGAAGAAAGAAAAGGCGGGCAAGCTGGACTACACGAGCGGCGGGGTGATCTCGAAACGTGAATTCAAATACGGCTACTACGAGACGCGCTTCCGTTCGCCGCAGGGCGAAGGCTGGCATGTATCTTTTTGGATGATGAAGAACTCGGGTCAGAGCGAGGGCAATCGGCAGGAAATTGATGTTTGCGAACACGACACGAAAGATCAAACGAGCTACGGAACGAACCTCCACATCCATGCGCCAGCTCACAAAGGACTGGCTGGCCGTAGGGTCAAGACGCCAAATTTGTCGAAGGGCTTTCACACACTGGGTTGTGAATTCACTCCGACGGAAATCAGGAACTACTTCGATGGCAAACTCGTCAGCGTCATGGACGCCACACATTTCAAACACGATACCATGAGCATTTGGCTGACCACGGTGGGCTGGGCAAAGCTGCCGTGGAGCAATAAAGAGAAGATTGATGATTCGAAGCTACCTGCGTTCGCCGACTTTGAGTATGTTCGTTTCTTTGAAAAGCAAGGCGATGAACCTGCGAGGCCGCGCACGGTAATCGCGTATGGAGATTCACTCACGGAAGGAAAATCCGGCGGTGATCAGGCCTGGGTAAAACTGGTGGAGCGCGACTCCGGCGGCAAACTCAAAGTCATCAATGAAGGCAAGGGCGGACGCGCCACTGCGGACGGCAAATTGGACTTTGATAAGATGACCCTCCAACAACCTCGCGCCGATCAGATCATCATGGCTTTAGGCACGAACGACTCGCGCGACCTCAATCCCGATAGCGTCGCAAAGGCGGTCAGCAACGTGCGCTACATGATCGGTCGCGCCCGGCAATGCTATGGCCCTGTGGTGAAAATTCTTCTCGTCAGTCCGCCCAATATTAACAAAAGCGCACTCGTCGCGACGAAGCCCATCGCCAACGAGCGCGAGGCGAAATTGCGGGAACTCGGCGACGGCTTCGCCAAGCTCGCGAAGGAACTCGATTGTGACTACGTGAGCCTTTTCGGCACCGTGCCCGAGGCCAGCATGACTCAGGACGGCGTGCATCCCGATGCCAAGGGACACGCAGCAATAGCGAAGGCGCTGTTACTAAAATTGCTGCCATGAAACAAAGCGGGATTCGCGGCCAGCGTGATCACTCTGACGATATCGATCATCGGGAATCATAAAACTTACATTCTCAATCCATGATTCCCTATCAACGTATGAATGCCGGACATTTGATCGCAGCGATTCTCTTTCTAGCGGGGCAGTTCCCAGCACAAGCCGATTCCACTTGCGAGCAGCGGCACAAGGACTGCATCAATCCTGAAAAAAGCTTGCAAACGATACGAAAAATTAATTACCATGTAGTTACATGAAAAGCGATTCTATCATCCACTATTTTACTAGCCCCCGTCAGAAATCGCGCAGTGGCGGATTTACTCTGGTGGAAATTCTTGTGGTCTTGACGGTGATCGTGATCATGATGAGTGCGGCTGCCAGCGG
>JBBRNC010000069.1:0-15568 GCA_038230495.1 Verrucomicrobiales bacterium | reverse complement strand
TTCGACTACATCGAGACCTTCTACAATCCAACGCGACTCCACAGCTCACTGGCATACCTATCACCTCTCGAATTCGAACTCTCTCTTCAACTCAACTAATTAACCCTATTATCGCTGTCCGCATTTTCGAAGAAAGATCAGGACAAAACGATGCGGACGTTCCTCGCCATTGTTCCGCCCTTACAGGGCTTGAAATCCTCCGGCATATTTCCCAGGGCGTTGCCCTGGGCTGGTATGTTTTCAGGCCTTTGGCCTTCCAATTTCAATATCAGGAAAATATGCGCAAGAGTCATTCCTTGTCGCGCCGTGCTGCAACAAGGAATGACGACACTCTTGTCGTCATGGAAGCATAATTTCACTGGACGGCAGAGTGCCGTCTTTTCTGGGAATCACTGTCTCATCAGCAATTCCATCGCAACCATGATTTGCGCTTTGTCCGCATCTGCGAAATAAGAAGGCATGGCACGCGAACTGGATAAGACATCTGCACTCACGCGCGCGGGGCAGTTCATGGTGTATCTGCTATTCCGCGCGGTGGAGTTTTTGCTGTCGTTGCTGCCGATCACGCTCTGCGCCCTCATCGGTCGCGGACTGGGCGCGATGGGTTTCGTGCTGTTTATCGGTCATCGCAAACTTGCGCTGCGGAATCTGGAGATCGCCTTTGGGCGGGAGATGTCATTGGATGAAAGACGGCGAATCGCGCTTGGGCATTTCAAAAGCCTGGGCGCGAATTTGATGTGCAGCCTCAAGCTTCCGCTCATGCGTGAAGCGGACATCGTGAAGCGCGTGACGGTCGAGGGCATGGAACATGCGCAGGCAGTGGTCGCCGGGGGCAAGCCGCTGATCTATGGCATCTGCCACATGGGCTGCTGGGAATTGCTCACGCAGATTCCTTCGCTGTTCAGCTTTGGTGTGAAGCCTTCAAGCATTTATCAACCGCTGTCGAATCCATATCTCGACGCGCATGTGAAACGTCGTCGCGAGAAGCTGGGTTACATTCTGTTTGATCGCGGCCAAGGTTTCTCCGGGCCAATGAAACATCTCCGCGAGAACGGAGGCGGCGTAGGCATTCTCGTGGATCAGCACGCGGGCAACAAAGGCGTGTGGTGTCCGTTCTTCGACCGGCTCGCGTCCACCTCGAACTTGGCCGCGCTCATGGCACTGCGTTGCGGCACGCCGCTGTTGCCGCTCGGCGTCTATGATGATGGGCTGGCAAAATGGCGGCTGGTTTGTTATCCGCCTGTGGATTCGCAGGAAAGCAAACCCACGGCGGAAGGTATGACCGCGATGCTGAACATTGCCATCGAGGTCATGATCCGTCGCTCACCGGAAAGCTGGTTCTGGGTTCACAATCGCTGGAAGACGCCCACGCCCGATTTTTTGCTCGCCAATTATCGGCGCGGCGTGACGCTGCCTGCTGGATACGACGCGCGGCGTTTGCAGCCATTTAATCTGCTGGTGCGTTCGCCCAACTGGCTGGGCGATGCCTGCATGGCGTTGCCTGCCATCCGCGCACTGAAGCGAGGAAGGCCCGATTTAAAACTCACGGTGCTCGCGCCCGCGAAGCTCGGCGATCTCTGGAAAATGATCCCCGAAGTGGATGCGGTGATCTTGAAGGAGGGCAAAGAAAGCACCGGCAGCGTGGCGCGGAAAATCCGTGATACAGGCGTGTTCGATGTCGCCGTGCTGCTGACCAACTCCACACGTTCCGCACTGGAATTCTGGCGTGCAGGCATTCCGCGTGTCATCGGCTATCGCGGCTCGTTGCGCTCATGGTTTGTGAATCAGATCGTGCCAGAGCCTCGCGCGGGCAAACCGCCGGAGCATCACGCGCAGCGCTATCTGCGGATCGCAGAGCGTTGCGGCGCGGCTGTGGATGACGAGACATTGTTCTCCACTCCGCCTTTGCAAACTGGCCCGATGATACAAATCGGACTCTGCGCCGGAGCGGAATACGGTCAGGCCAAACGCTGGCCGCTGGAGCGGTTCGCCGAGGCTGCGAACAAACTAAGTGTCGCGATGCCGCAGATCGAGTGGCTGCTGATTGGCGCGCCCGGTGAGAAGGAAATGGGATTGAAGCTCAGCGGAATGATCGCGCGATCGCGACATCAGAATCTCGTAGGACAGACCACGCTTACGGAACTCATCACGCGGTTGCGTCAATGTAGGCTGTTGCTGACGAATGACACTGGCACCATGCATCTCGCTGCCGCGCTTGGCGTTCCAACGGTCAGTATCTTTGGCTCCACCGAACCTGTCTTGACTGGTCCCTTAGGAAAAAATCATCGCATCGTGAGGCATCATGTGCCGTGCAGTCCTTGCTTTTTGCGCGAGTGCGCCTTTGGACATTATGACTGCATGAATGGTGTTAGTGTGGATAGGGTGGTCGCGGAAGTGGCGAGGGCTTTGGGAGAGGTGTAGGACGTATGTGTCAATCGTCGTTACTTGCGGAGAAATGCCTTGAGCATGGCGTGTGGAGGCTGCAACCCCGTTGGGGGTTGAATGGATGTGAGAATACAGACCCAAGGTTGCCGCCTTGCGGCTACCTTGGTAAATAGATCACCGTATAGCATCAACCCTGAAAGGGTTGCAGATGCAGTTGCGGCATGAGCAAAGGGCAGGCTGCAACCCCGATTGGGGTTGAACGGATGCTGGATTGCTGACCCAAGGTAGCCGCTGTTCGGCAACCTTGGGCTGGAGGCCAGAATCCCGTTGGGATTCATTAAAGCAATAGGCATATGCAATTGACGCTTGTAATCGCCGCCCTTTGTGGCCCCTGCGCCTTCGCACCCTCAACAGGTTGTGGTCGCGAAGGCCGCAAGCGTCAAGTGCAGAGCCCTATTTCACATCCCGATACGGCTTTTTCTGCCGGTAGAGGGAAAGCTGAGCTTCCTTTTCCTTCGTGTCTTTATTTGCTGACTTGGCCATATCAATGACCTGCTGTTCATGCTTCATGGCTTCGTCGAACTTGCCCGCCTCGGCTTCCGCTGCTGCTAACGTGTCGATGTTACTACCATCTTTCCACTGCGAGAGTTCACATGCTTTCGTGGCCAATTCTACGGCTTTGGTTCCGTTGCGAAATTCCGCCTTTGGGCTGGTGGCATATAGCCAAGCTATGCTGTTGTAGGCTAAGGCATCCTTCGGGACGAGCCGGATCGCTTCGCTGTAGTCTGCTATCGCCTTGTCCATCTCGCCTTTGCCATAGTAGGCTGCGCCGCGGTTGTTGTAAGCAGCAGCATCTTTCGGCTTGAGCTGGATCGCTTCGTTGTAGTCCGCTATCGCCTTGTCCTTATCGTTTTTGGCATAGTATGCATTGCCGCGATTGATGTAAGCAGCGGCATCTATCGGGTTGAGCTGGATCGCTTCACTGTGGTCCGCTATCGCCTTGTCCTTGTCGCCATTTGCATAGTAGGCATTGCCGCGGTTGATGTAGGCACCGGCATCTTTCGAGTTGAGCTGGATTGCTACGCTATAGTCCGCTATCGCCTTGTCCATGTCGCCTTTGGCATAGTAGGTATTGCCGCGTTTGGTGTAGGCAGGAGCGAGTTTCGGGTCGAGACGGATCGCTTCACTGTAGTCCGTTATCGCCTTGTCCATGTCGCCTTTGGAATGGTAGGCTCCGCCGCGGTTGGTGAATGCAACGGCATTCTTTGGGTTGAGCCGGATCGCCTCGTTGAAGTCCGCTATCGCCTTATCCTGGTCGCCTTTGACAGAGTAAGCATTGCCGCGGTTGATGTAGGCAGGGGCATACATCGGGTTAAGCCGGATCGCTTCGCTGTAGTCTGCTATAGCCTTATCCATATTGCGTTTGGAAGCGTGTGCATTGCCGCGGCTGTAGTAGGTAGCGGAACTGTTTGGATCCACTTGCAGCGCGGTATTCCAATAGGATAAGGCCAGATCGTAATCACCTTTAATCTGCGCAGCGTTCCCTTGTTTAAAAAGTTCTTCAACACTCTGAGTTTGTGCAGCTGAGGTCAACGTGGCAAGGAGCAGTCCGACTCCGAGCATCCATGCACGCCCCATCCGGTTTTCTGACAATGGGGCGTATGTATTCATGGTTGTTCTTTTTTCCTCGTTACCAATCTACTGGATTGGTAACGGGGAATTATCAAGAGTCATCCGCCGATCGTGATTTCCACCGTCAGGCTCCAGATGAAGGATGTATGTGAAGCGCGGATTGAGTAGAAGCGACGCCACGTCGCTGGCTCCGGTGTCGGCTGCGCCATGCGCCGTGCGGCACCGGGATTAAGCGGCGAGGGCGCCGCTTCTACTACTGGCCGTGGCAAGGGCAAGATGCCCTTGCTACGTAGTTGCGCGACGCGCCCGGATATTGTCAGGTGCGGCATGTCGATTAGCATTGTGCCCGCATCAAGCAGCCGCTTCCTCGGCATCCAGACGGGGGCGACGCATACGACGGTTTTGTTGGCGGATGAGAAGGGGACGAAGCTCCTGCAATTCGATCTGGGGCCGGCTAATTTGCGGTTGATTTCTGATTATGATCTGACGCGAATGTTTCGTGAGATTCAGAAGCAAACCGGTGAGGTGAGTGCCATCGGCGCGGGCATGGCGGGACTGCGCAACGAGCGGGATCGTTCACGGGTGCTGCGGCTGGCAAAGAAAGTCTGGCCGCGCACGCCGTTTCATGCGGCGCACGATCTGGAGTCTTCGCTAAGGGCGACGGGAGATTTTCCTAAGGAGACGGAGGCGCGAGTGCTTTTGCTCAGCGGCACTGGCTCGTGCGCTTATGGCAACAGCCGAGACGGTCGCACGATGAAGTTCGGCGGTCGCGGACATATCTTGGGCGATCAAGGTAGTGCGTGCGACATCGCGCTGACGGCACTGCGGCGGATTGTTTATCATCACGATCTGAATGAAAAATTTCCCAAGCTGGGCGAGGCGGTTCTTCGCGCCACGCAGCTTAATGAGCCGGATGATCTGATCCCTTGGACGATGGAGGCGGACAAGGATGAACTCGCGCGGCTGGCGGTGACGATATTCGAGCAGGCGCAACGCGGAGACAAGATCGCCAAGGCGGTGGTCAGTGAGGCGGCGGACAAGCTGGCGGACATGGCAGTGCATTGCGCGGAGCATCTGCTGCCGCATCACAGGCGCGTGCAGTTCATACTCGCGGGCGGCGTGTTCTTGCATCAAGCCGCATTCGTCGCCGCAGTGAGTCGGCGTATTCACGCGCGATGGAAAGATTGTGATGTGCGGAGTCTGAAAAAAGAAAGTGTGTGGGGGGCGCTGGCGCTTACGCGCGAGAACATCGAACATCGAACGTTGAAAAATGAACATCGAAGCAAGAAACATCGGAGTTCAATGTTGGATGTTCAATGTTCAATGTTCAGCGTTCATGGGTCCCCCGTGCCGATGGATTCGCTCTCATTGTCTCCGACGGAACAGCGTAATCCGAAGTCGATGCGGCTGGATAAGATGCCGTTGGGGGAAGCGGTGGAGCTGATGCTGCGGGAGGATGCGAAGGTGCCGGGCGCGATCTTGCGTGAGAAGCGGGCGTTGCTCTGGCTGTTGCGTAAAGTCATTCACGTTTTCAATCACGGAGGGCGTCTTTTCTATGCTGGCGCAGGAACGAGCGGCCGGCTGGGCATTCTCGATGCCAGTGAATGTCCGCCGACTTTTCGTGCTCCGGCAGAGCAAGTGCAGGGCATCATCGCCGGAGGACGACGCGCGATCTGGAGCGCGGTCGAGGGCGCGGAAGATGATTACGCCGGTGGAGCAATGGCCGTGCGGTATCGCGGTGTGGGCAAGGGCGATGTGCTGCTGGGCATCGCCGCCAGTGGGCGTACACCGTTCGTGTGGGGCGCATTGCGCGAGGCGAAACAGGCGGGCGCGATCACGGCGCTGCTTTGTTTCAATCCGAAACTAAAGGTGAGACGCGGGCATCAGCCGGACAGGATGATCCTCATTAATACCGGTCCTGAAGTGCTGACGGGTTCCACGCGACTGAAGGCCGGCACAGCAACCAAACTGGTGCTCAATATTCTCACCACGCTGGCTATGGTTCACGGCGGCAAGGTCATAAGCAATCTGATGGTAGAGATGCATCCGACGAACGCAAAGTTGCGCGACCGCGCGGTGAGGTTGCTCGTGGAACTGACCGGATGTGATCGAGATGAGGCGCGTCAGACGCTGGAAGACACGGACTGGATGGTGCAAAAAGCCTGCACACGACTGTTGAAGAAGAGGAAGCAAAGACGAAATCATTTGCCCAAGAGATGAATCTCAGGAATGTCGCCCACCGCATTGAGTCAAAATGGAGAACTTGGAGGAAAATCACAACCGGCTACCGCCTATTGATCGCAACCGTGAACTGTTAAAAACAGCGCGGACGGAGGTTTACAAATCGGTAGGTGGCGCAGACTTGAGCGTCTCCATCTGGGAACCGGAAGCGGGCAAAGAGCCGCCGTATCCGCGTTCGGTTATCGGGTTTTTCTTCAGCAGCGGTTGGGACAATGGCCAGCTTGGCCAGTTCGCTCCGCACTGCGTTTACTTCGCTTCGCGTGGGATGTCGGCGATGGTCTTTGATTACCGTGTTTCTGCACGGCATAACACCACGCCTGTGGAAGCGATGGCGGATGCACGTTCGGCGATGCGTTGGCTACGAATGAACGCGGCCAAGCTGGGAATCAATGCTGGTAAAATCGTTGGCGCAGGCGGGTCCGGTGGTGCGCATATCATTGCGTCAGCGGCGATGCTGGAAGGCTTTGATGAGCCTGATGAAGACAAATCTGTGTCCTGTGTGCCGAACGCGCTGGTGCTTTTCAATCCGGTGCTGGATACCTCGAAAAGTGGCTTCGGCTTCGATAAATTTCCTACGCCTGATCTGGCGAAAAAATCGAATCTAGTTTCTGCGATCCGCAAGGGCCTGCCGCCGTTGATCCTGTTTCATGGCACGGCGGACCGAGTGGTGCCGCTGCCAACCTCGGACGCATTTGTCCGCAAGATGAAACGGAAGAAGAACATCGCAGAGATGGTGACCTACGAAGGGCAGTGGCATGGCTTCTTCAATCTCAATGTCTCGTTCGATCTCTACCAAAGCACGCTGAACGCGACGGATGACTTTCTGGTGTCGCAAGGTTTCCTAGAAGCCGATCCCGAAGCGCGTCTCGCAGAAATTTAGTTTCATGCTCGGCTGTTCTGCGGCGTTTAGAATAGGAGTATTCTATTTTCATTATCCAATATCATGACTAATCATCGCATCTGTCGTGCCCTGCCGCTGCTGGCCGGGCTATTCTTTTTTTCTCAACCGCTGCGCAGTGAAGACTGGCCGCAGCAGAAGAGTGATCTCAAGCCGGAATCGCAAGCGGTGTTCGGCACACTGGAGAACGGATTGCGCTATGTGATCCTGCCCAATAAATATCCCATGCCCGGTCGCGCGAGCATGAGACTCTATATGAATACGGGATCGCTCATGGAAGAGGACGATCAGCAGGGCATGGCGCATTTCCTTGAGCATATGGCTTTCAATGGCTCGAAGAATTTCCCGGCTGGCACGATGGTGGAAAAGTTCCAGCGGCTTGGCATGGGCTTCGGCGCGGACACGAATGCGCACACCTCATTTAAGGAGACAGTCTATAAACTGGAGCTGCCGCGCGTGGATGAAAAGATGCTCAGCGAAGGCTTGCAACTTTTCCGCGATGACCTTGACGGGATGCTGCTGGAAGAAAAGGAAATCGACCGCGAGCGCGGCGTTATTCTTAGCGAAAAGCTGGCACGCGACTCCGTGGAGATGCGCATCATGGATGATGAATATAACTATCTGATGCCCGACGCGATCATTGCGCGGCGTTTCCCTATTGGCACCGATCAGACGATCAAGAGTATGACGCGTGCGCGGTTCGCGGACTATTATGAGAAGTGGTATACGCCGAAGCGCGCCACGGTGGTGTTGGTCGGTGATGTGGACACCAAGCTGGCTGAGGGCTTGATCAAGAAACATTTCAGCGACGCTAAAGCCCGACGCGGTGAGTCGCCGGAACCGAATCTCGGAAAACTAACCAGTGGTCGCGGCACCATTGCGCGATTGAAGACCGAGATGGAAGCGCCCACGACTGAGATTTCTATCGAGTCGATATCGCCTGCCAATAAAGACTCGGACAGCGCCGCAAAACGTCGCACGAAAATGATCCGCTTGCTCGCCGATGCGATGTTGAATCAAAGGTTTTCCGAACTCGCGCAAAAGTCAGGCTCGCCGTTCATGGAAGCGGAGAGTCATAACTTTGAAATGCTCAAGTTCATGCAAGGCAACGGCGTCAGCATCAAGTGCAAGCCGGAGCAATGGAAAGCCTCGTTGGCTGTTGCCGAGCAGGAGTTGCGTCGCGCGCTGGAGCACGGATTCACTACGGCGGAGTTTGATGAGGCCAAGGCGACGATTCTCAAGATGAGCCGCCTGCGCGCGGAGCAGAAAGACACACGGAAGAATGCCGATCTCGCCAACGGCTTCGTAGCTGCGCTGGCGGATGATCATGTGTTCACCGATCCCGTAGATGACTTCAAGCGGGTGCAAGCGGAACTTGCCACCATCACGGCGAAGGATTCGCTGGCCGCGCTGCGCCAGAGTTGGGATACCAAGGACATCGTCATTTACATCGGCGGCAATCTCAAACTGGACAACGCCAGCGAGACCATCATGGCGGCTTACGAGGAAAGTCGCAAGCAGCCAGTCGCTGCGCCCAAGCAAGAAGAGAAAGCAGAGTTTGCCTACACTGATTTCGGCGCGACCGGCAAGATAGCGAAACGCGAGGAAGTAAAGGATTTGGACATCACGAAGGTCGTCTTTGAAAACGGCGTGCGCGTGAACTTGAAGAAAACTGATTTCGAGAAAAACGGCGTGCGCATTCTCGTCAGTTTCGGCGGTGGTAAACTCACTGCGCCCGCAGACAAGCCCGGCCTTATTCCCTATGCGCAGAGTGTGTTCGAGGCAGGCGGACTGGAGAAGCACAGCGTGGATGATCTGCGGCGCATCTTCGCCAGCAAGACCGTGGGCACGGATTTCGCCGTGGGCGATGACTCATTCATTCTCTCCGGCAAGACTACGCCTGACGACATGATGGACGAACTCCGCTTGATCTGCGCCTACATGGTCGCGCCGGGTTATCGCGATTCCGCGGACCAGCAGTTCAAGAAAAACCTCGAAGCCATTTATACTCAGTTGCAGCATACCGCCGAGGGCATGATGCAAAACGAAGTCGTGGGCTTCATTCACAGTGGCGACGAACGATTCCGTTTTCCTAAGCGCGAAGTCATGGAGCAACGTAGTCTTGCGGAAGTGAAAGCTTGGCTGGCTTCAGCTTTGCGCAGTGAGTATCTGGAGATCGCGGTGGTGGGGGACATTGATGTGGACAAAACTTTGCAGCAACTCGGCGCGACCTTTGGCGCCTTGCCGAAACGGGCTGACAAGAAACCAGACTACGCCAAAGAACGCGCCGTGAAGTTTCCGGCCGACACGAAGGAAAAGGACTTTGAGTTCTCCAGTGAAATCCAACGCGCCTATGCGTTCGCGTATTGGCCCACATCGGACATGAGTGACATCCAGCGCACGCGGCGGCTCATGCTCCTTGGGCAGATACTCGACGACCGGCTCCGCTTGAAGATCAGGCAGGAACTGGGCGAGACTTATAGCCCGGTGAGTTATCATGTGCCGAGCGACACTTATACGGGCTATGGTTACATGACCGCGATGGCTACGCTCAAGCCTGAACAAGTTGCCAAGGTCAAACCCATGTTCGCCCAGATCGGACAGGCGATGATTGACGGCGGTATCACCGAAGATGAATTCCAGAGGGCGCGCGAGCCTATGCTTCAGCAACTAGCTCAGATGCGACGTGACAACGGCTATTGGATCAAGAGCGTTCTGCGCAACTGCCAGGAACATCCCGAGCGACTCGACTGGGCACGCTCCATGGTCGCAGACATTCAGGGCATTAAGAAAGAAGATATGGTTCAAATGGCCAAAAAATATCTGTCGGCAGCGAGTTGTCTTACTATCGGATTGATTCCTCATCCGAACAAATGAGTGTAATTAGAAAAGCTGAAATCAAGAGCCGCTTCATCGATCATTTTAATCTTTTGTCTTCCAGTCCGGTGTCTTCTGTCTTCCCCATTATAAATTTTCCGAAAAAATCAGCATTTCTGACTTGCGGCCCAAAGGAAGAGTGGTAGGAATATCGGCTCCCCGCTTCACCATCCGAAACGGGATTCATTTTTCTTCAACCATACCCATGCGAGTCCGTTCCTCTGTTAAACGTTTGTGCGAAACCTGCCGCGTCGTCCGCCGCAAGGGAGTCGTGCGCATTGTCTGCAAAAATCCGCGCCACAAACAGCGCCAAGGTTAACCGCTTTTTATTTACTTATCATGGCCCGACTACTTGGTGTTGAAATCCCGAACGAGAAGCGCATTGAAGCTTCACTACCTTACATTTACGGCATCGGCCCGTCACTGACGCGGAAGATTCTTGCGGAGACTGGGATTGATCCCAACATCCGCGCCGGAGAATTGACCGACGAACAACTTGCGCAAATCAGTCACTGTGTTGCGTCCAAAAAAATTATCGTGGAAGGCGACCTTCGTCGTGAGCTTCAGGCCCACCTCAAGCGC
Organism: Verrucomicrobiales bacterium; assembly: GCA_038230495.1. GTDB lineage: Bacteria > Verrucomicrobiota > Verrucomicrobiia > Verrucomicrobiales > Verrucomicrobiaceae > VFKE01. Next base: position 4,953 of record JBBRNC010000069.1, on the reverse strand, counting down.
TTGATGAGCATCAACTGCTATCGCTCCATCCGTCACCGTCGCGGCCTTCCAGTTCGCGGCCAGCGCACCAAGACCAACGCCCGCACCCGCAAGGGCAAGCGTAAGACCGTGGGCGTGCAGCGCAATCCTGATGCCAAAGCTGGCAAGGTATAATAAGGCTGCTTTCCTAATACCCGTTTATTCCTGAATATGGCCGAAGATACCGTCATCCCCGCACCGGCACCCGCCGAAACCACACCTCCGGTCGCCCCAGTTGCGCCTGTAGCAACCCCAACCGCTCCCACTGGCGAAAAGCTTGGTGAGAAAACTGGTGGCGACAAAGCCGTCTCCGCCAGCGTCTGGCTCAGCATTGGTGGCGAAGGTGCAGAAGCGCCTAAGCTCGTTAAAGCCAAGGGTTCCAAAAACATTCACAGCGGCATCGTTCATGTTGTCGCCACTTTCAATAACACACTCGTTTCTGTCACCGATAAAGCTGGCAACCTCATCGGCTGGTCCAGTGCTGGTAAGATGGGCTTCAAAGGTTCCCGTAAAGGCACCGCTTATGCCGCGCAGGTCGTCTCTCAAGATGCCTGCCGCCAGGCCATGACCCACGGTTTGAAGGAAGCTGAACTCCGCCTCAAAGGCCCCGGCTCAGGCCGTGAATCTGCTGTTCGCGCCGTTCAGGCTCTTGGCATTGAAATCCTCGTCATCAAAGACGTGACCCCCGTGCCGCACAACGGCTGCCGTCCGCCTAAGGCTCGTCGCGTTTAATCCATCTCAATTTCTTAATTCATCATGGCACGTTACACTGGACCCCGCGAAAAAATCGCCCGACGCTTCGGCGTGGCCATCTTCGGCCCCTCCAAAGCTTTGGAAACCCGCAACTTCCCACCCGGCCAGCATGGTCCGCGCAACACGCGCCGCAAGCTGTCCGATTATGGCACCGCGCTCGCGGAGAAGCAAAAGCTGCGCTACACTTACGGCTTGATGGAGAAACAATTCCGCCGCTTCTTTGCCGAAGCCGTCCGCCGCAAAGGCGTTACCGGAACGCTCTTGCTTCAAATGCTGGAACAGCGCTTAGACAACGTCGTCTATCGTATGGGTTTCACCAACACCCGCTTCGCCTCCCGCCAAATGGTCGGTCACGGCCACGTTTCCGTGAACGGCAAACGCGTGAATATCTCCAGCTACCTCTGCAAACCCGGTGATGTCGTCGCCGTCAGAGCTGCCGTCCGCTCCCAACAGCTTGCCAACCGCTTCCTCGACCTTACTCAGGGCGTGGTAGTGCCCGACTGGGTGACAGTTGACCGCGATCAGCTCTCTGGCACCGTCAACCGCGCCCCTGAGCGTGAAGAAATCGAAGTCTTCGTGAACGAGCAGCTCGTCGTTGAGTTGTATTCCCGCTAAGTCTCCGATCGAGACCGAATCATTCAAAAAAGGACGCGAATCTCGCGTCCTTTTTTTTGGCTGGAAGGGAATCGGGAGAATGGAAAAGTGGAAGGGTGGAAGATTGCAAGACTCCGGCATCCAGCGTGGCATAGGTCTGCGACCTGCGAGACGCGCGCATCAATTCAAGGAACGGCGCGTTTCCCAACTGCCGACCGAAACAATCACAGCGATGGCGGCACTCATTCATTTTTTTACGCTGCGCGGCAGTGTATTTAGGGCGGACAGGAGAGTCCACGCTCCCGTCCATCGGACAAACTCGCTTCGCCGCAGTCCAGATGTGAGGTTACATTTCGTAACTCTTCAAACTGGCGGCGTGATATAATTCTGCACCGCACTCAGTAGCGATTTCGTTCAGCGCTTCAATCTCCGCATCAGTAAAGAGTAAGCCACCCGCAGCTGTAGTGTGACGGGCGCTGTTAGCTTCGGGCTGGCCGGGGAGCAGGCATTGCTCGTTGCCGTGGCCGAGAATGTCATCGAGCACTGCCTTGATATTCTGCGACTGGTTGCGGCCTTTGGCGAAGAGTCCGCTGCTCATGGCGTCGGGGTGAATGACTTGGAAATAAAACGACGACGTGCGCTTCTCGCCAGTTGGAAGTGGCTGGCCTTTGAAATCAGGATGTCCGCCGCCGCCACGAAGTGTGGGCAGCGATCCGCCGATTAGCGCGCCCATGACTTCGATGAGCAACGAAAGCCCGTAGCCTTTGTGCGCGCCGAAAGGGAGCAGCCATTGGGCTTGATTCGGATCAGTCGTGGGCTGACCTGCGGCATCAACTGCGGCTCCGGGAGGCAGTGGTTTGTTTTCGCGTCGAAGCTGCTGCACGCGCCCCATGGCCACGGTGCTGGTGGCCCAATCAATCACGATGGGAAATCCGCAGGCCTCGGTGGTGGGCAGACCCCATGAGTGGGGATTGGTGCCGAGCACAGGAAATTTTCCTCCGAACGGAACGACTTCGCCCAACGTGCTCGTGCAATTCGTGTAAGCGATGTAACCGCGCTTTGCAGCTTCCATGACATAGCCGCCGCCCCACAGATAATGGAAGGCATTGTCCACGCTGACCTGGCCGATGCCGTATTGATCCGCGAGCTTCATACAAGTTTCCATCGCTGCAAACGCGACACTCTGGCCGAGCTTGAGTTGCGCATCCCAGCACTGGCTGGCAGCAAATGGTTTGTCGATGACGCGAATCTCCGCACCGGGCACGCAACCTCCAGTCGCCGAACCGAACAAGTGATCGAGATGCAGCGCCTTGATCACGTTGTGCGTGCGAATGCCATGTGTGGCCGCGAGTTCGCAGAATCTTGCAGCGTCATCGGCTTCAGCGGCAGTGTAGCCGCGTTTGAGATATGCTTTGCGAACAAGGTCGTTGTGCGAAGCAGTGGGGATGATGCGGTAGGAAGTGGACATGGCTAGCCCCCATCAAACGCGGCATCAGAGACCTTGCAACGTGAAAGGCTCAATCGCAGAAGGCAGAATTTTACTGGCACCGGGCGGGACGATGTTGACCATGAGATCAATCGGGATGACTGCGCCAGAAGCTTCCAGTCGAAAATTGCGCGGATAAGCATCACCAATCAAAACGCCATCATGCTGGCGATACCAGACGACGTCATTCATTTCAGGCATGGAGAAATGCACATTATCCACGCGCTTGAATCCAAGGCTTTGCATGTGAGCTTCTACTTCGTCCCACCCCGGCATCGTCTCTCCAACGAATGGCTGTGAGATGACGAGCGCAGATGTATCAGCAGTTCTTGGCATCGCACCCTCAAATTCTGTGCGAAGGCCGAAAATTTTCCGCAACACAAGCCAGCGCCAGAGATATTCCGAAGGCAAAGCGCGGCGATGAAACAACTTCGGCCTGTTCAGAAGGGTGCGCGAATCAAAGAGCACGGACTCATCAATGCAGAATCCGAATTCTCCCGGCAGGGTGAATTTGATCACATGATCATCGGTTACACCGAGATGGACTACATGCTCCCCACCCGTGGCAATGACTTTTCCAATTGTGCCGTCAAAGCGCGGCAGCTTGCTCAGGACTGTGAGCTGCGCTTCCCGTTCTTCTGCCAGCGTCCTGCAGCCACTCCCTCCATAATTGAGGCAACCTTCTCTTCCCGCGAGAGCGAGGATGGACGTGCGCAAAGCCGAGCTAGCTCCTCCGGGTCCGTCACCAGACGGAACTTGGGGCGTTGTCGGACTTGAGGCTGGGTCGCGGTCATGAGACATGTATATTTCCTCGCAGATGCAGTTGGAGTCAATCAGCTTTTCATTGAGGAATCAAGATGAAGTGAAAAGTGCGGGCTAAAACTTATTCGCCTGAATAAAATCCTTCTCGCCCTTCAAGTAATTCACCAGATTCAAAGTCGCCCGCATAGCTTGCCGGGGCACACTTTCATAGGTGCGGGAACCGATGTGTGGGGTGATGAGCGCCTTGGGATGTTTCAGCAACGGATGGTCTGCGGGTGGTGGTTCTTCATCGAGCACGTCGGTGGCATAGCCGCCGAGTCTGCCGGCATCGAGCGCGGCAATGATGTCGGGCATATACACTAGCTCGGCGCGTGAGGTGTTCACGACGAGTAGTTCGGGCTTGCTCAGTTTCAAGCGCGCGGTGTTGACGAGATGGCGCGTGGACTCGCTGAGGTTGGCGTGAAGGCTGAGCACGTCAATCTCGGGCAACATGGTCTCGATTTTTTCGTGTCGGGTGATGCCATTTTCATCGGCGAACACTTGAGGCCAGTAAGGATCGAGCGCATGGACTTTCATGCCGAACGCGATGGCGCGTTTTGCGACCTCCTGTCCGATGCGACCGAGTCCGACGATGCCGATGCTCTTGTTCCAGATTTCATGGCCGGTGACGCGCTTCCATTGGCCTGCGCGCACGGAGTTAGCGGAGTCCACGAGATTGCGAACCAGCGCGAGCAACAGGCAGAAGGTGTGCTCCGCCACGGTGGTGTGGTTCACGCCAGGAGTGAAGAGCACAGGCAATTTTCGCGCGGTGCATTCGGCTACGTCGATCTTGTCGAGACCGATGCCGTATTTGCTGATGACGCGGAGCCGGGGCAAGGACTTGTCGAGCACAGCCTTGGTGATCTCGTCATCGCCGCAGAGGTAGGCGTCGAAGTCTCCCGCCAGTTCCAGCATTCGCTGCTCTGGCAAGGGGCCGCGCTCGCAGTGAACTTCGTAGCCATGCGCCGCAAGCAGCGCATGATGATCGCCGGGAGTATCCTGATAACTGGTAGTGGTGAGGAGAATGCGCATGAGTGGGGCAGGGGACGGGGTTGGGTGTTTCTTAAAGGTTCATGCTGCAAGGTTCAAGCTTCAATAAAGTTCATCTTTGCGATAGAATAGAAGCGTTTCCCGCTTATTTAGTATCCGGGATCTGAATATGGCTTTCACGAATAGACACATCATTTATTTAATCAGCGTGCTGCTCATCGCCCGCAGTCGCGCCGAAAGCGTGGACTATAACCGCGATATCCAGCCGATTCTGTCTGAGTATTGTTTTCACTGTCACGGAAATGACGATG
>JBBRNC010000068.1:0-18082 GCA_038230495.1 Verrucomicrobiales bacterium | reverse complement strand
GTGTATGTGTTTCGTCGTCGCTCGACGCCATATCCTTTCCTTAGCGCGTTCGATGTGCCTACTGGCGAGACTAGTTGCGTGAGGCGCACGAAATCAAACACGCCGATGCAGGCGTTGATGACGCTGAATGAGACCATGAGCATGGAAGCGGCGAGCGCTCTCGCGGAACGGATGCGCAAGAATGGTGCGGACGATCAAGCGCGCATCATTTATGGTTTCAAATTATGCACTGCACGCGAACCGAATACCAAGGAGGTGAAGGCGCTGCTTGAACTCATGAAGCGGCAGTCTGATCGGCAGGCTGCGGAGAAAAAATCCGGCGCGTTAGATGCGCTTACAATTGTCGCACGTGTGCTACTGAATCTCGACGAGACCATCACCAAGGAATGACCATGAATCTGCAACGCGAACTATTTTCCGAATACGCCCTCTATCGCAAACGGCGCTGGTTTTTAAAGGAATGCGGCGTCGGCATCGCGGGCCTCGCCGCGCTCAGTATGATGGAGCGTAATGCCTTCGCAGCTACGGGCGCAGCGGACCCGCTCGCGGTGAAAATGCCGCAGTTCCCTGCGAAGGCTAAGCGCGTGATCTACCTCTTCATGGGCGGCGCACCGAGCCATCTAGAGCTGTTCGATAACAAGCCTGAACTCGCCAAATGGGACGGCAAACTTCCGCCTCCAGAATTGCTCAAGGGCTATCGTTCTGCGTTCATCAATCCCAATAGCAAGCTGCTCGGGCCGAGATTTAAATTCGCGCGACACGGGAAATCCGGCGCGGAAATCAGTGAACTTTTACCGCATCTCGCCAAGGTCGCGGACGATCTCACAATTGTGCGTTCGATGAAGACCGATGCGTTTAATCATGCGCCCGCGCAGATATTGATGAGCACTGGCACCCAGATATTCGGCAGGCCCAGCTTTGGCGCATGGACGCTCTATGGCCTCGGCACAGAGAACAGAGATGTGCCCGGCTATGTGGTGATGCAGAGCGGGCAGAAGGGGGCGAGCGGCGGACTGTCGAACTTCGGCTGCGGCTTTCTACCAACGATTTATCAGGGCGTGCCATTCCGCAGTGCAGGCGACCCCGTTCTTTTTCTTGGCAATCCCAAGGGCGTGGATGATGCGACTCAGCGCGACACGATTGATGTGCTGAAGCAACTCAATGAAGAGCGGCTCGGCGTAGTGGGCGATCCGGAGATTGCCGCGCGCATCAGCAACTATGAACTCGCGTATCGTATGCAGCACACGGCACCGGAGCTGATGGACATCTCGCGCGAGCCGAAGCATGTGCTCGACATGTATGGCGCGAAGCCCGGCGAGCCATCGTTCGCAAACAACTGTCTTCTGGCGCGCCGGCTCATCGAGAGCGGCGTGCGCTTTGTGCAATTATTCCATGAAGCGTGGGATCACCACGGTAATCTGGTCAAAGGATTGAAAGAGCAGAGTAAACTCACCGATCAAGCTAGCGCTGCGCTCGTGCTCGACTTGAAGCAGCGCGGATTGTTGGAGGATACACTGGTGATCTGGGGTGGGGAATTTGGCCGCACGCCGATGGTGCAGGGCGGAAGTGACGGTCGCGATCATCATCCGAATTGCTTCACCATGTGGTTTGCCGGAGGTGGCATGAAACCGGGAATCACGTTCGGTGAAAGTGACGAGTTCGGATTTAATGTCACTCGCGATCCTGTTCATGTGAACGATTTGCACGCGACCTTGTTGCACCTTCTCGGATTCGATCACACCAAGCTCAGCGTGAAATTCCAAGGGCTGAACATGCGGCTCACCAACGTCGCTGGGAATTTGGTCAAGGGCTTGCTTGCATGATCCTAAGGCGTGCAAGCTGCGAAAGACTGACAGTTATCAGCTTCGCGGTGCAGGCCCGATGGTGCCTCCAGTGACGAACTTCGCCGGAATGAGACTCTGACGCACGTCATTGCGATTTTTACTCACATTGGTTGCCCAGCGCACGATACGCATTGCCAGCGGGTTGGCATCCCAGTGAATGTGAGCGATTGTCGGCTTGCACCAGACAAAGGCGGGATCAGGGTCCGTGCAGATCAGTGAAATTTTTTCCGGCACCCGGATGCCCTTGCTGGCGAGGAACTGCATGGCGGCGATAAATAGAGGGGCCTCATCCACAATTAGTGCCGTGGGCGGAGTGAGCCTGAGAAGCGAGTCGAGCATCTCATAATAGCCATCAATGGTATCATCCCAATCCGGCAAATTGTAGGCGCCAGTGTTGATGCCATTAGCTGCGAGTTCTGCTAGAAATGCGCGCTCGGTCTCTCCCGGCTCCGGAAGCCTTCTTTCTCTATGGCACAGCAGTGCGATCCGTCGGTGACCGAGAGTGATCAATTCCTTGGTGGCCGCAATCATGGCGTTCGGCTTGTCCGGCCCCACGGAGGCAATTTTTAATCCAGCCCTCTGGCCGAACATGGCAAAGGCTGGTATTGATCCGGCAGCAAACCAACTGAGAACATCCCGTGACCCAGAGCAAACGATCCACGCATCCGCCAGTGTTCTCCCTACAAAGCGATCAATGCGCTTCACATCCATGCCTAAATCGAGCAGGGTTTTTGACGCGGTGAAGACGGAATGACCGGCCTCCAGTAGCTCGTGACGAAGACGGACCATGTATCCTAAATGGTGGATGACTGCGCGCTCGTAGTCGAGAATGGCGACCCTCATTGGGCGTGCCGCGGACGTTCTTGTCACTTTGGCGATGAGGCGCTTACGGCCAGCACCCTGACTTTTTAGTAGTCCCTCTTGCTCAAGACGTTGGAGGGCTGCTTCCACGGTTTTGCGATTTACTCCCAACTCAATTTCTAGGCGGAGCACCCCGGGCATGGTTCCAGTCCAAAGCTCATGCAACAAGTCCGAGCGCAGACGCTCTGCGACCTGATCCACGGAAGAAATTAGATTTATTTGGGGCATTATTCATTCCTGCACTAAAAAGGGATGGTTGTCGATCATTTTAAGGATTGATCTTCATGTTGAAATTGTTTACGATGTATTTACGCAAAAGAAATCTCTAGCTACGTGTCCCCTAGCTAGTTCGTAAATATATCAATACCTTCCATGAATGTCCTATCTCGAACCTCAGCTTTAGCCGCCATAGCTGCGGGCCGGAAAGCGCCACACTGCGCAAGGCCCAAGCGCTCTGAGAGTAATCGAGTGCGGGCAGCCGCTGGGTTCAGTTTGGTCGAAATCGTCCTTGCAGTAGGCATCGTCGCGGGCGCGATCATATCAATCATGTCCCTGCTGCCACAGGGATTGAACATCTTCCGCCAGTCGATCAATTATTCGGTGGGTTCTCATATTGCGCAGTTAATTATTAACGAGGCCCAGCAAACTGATTTCAATATTCTCACAGCAAATCCGGGTGCTGCAAAATCGGTTCGATATTTTGACGATCAAGGCAATGAGATGAAGGCTGCGACCGAAGCCTTCGTTGTCTATCATGTGAACACACAAGTCATCGCGACTACCACATTTCCGGGTGCCACAACCAAAAACGCCAGCGTCGCCACTATTACCATTCAGGTGGCCAACAACCCGAGCAATCAGCCGCTAGACTTGCAGTCAGGCACTTTGCTGTGGGCTGACACTAACAAACAACCTATCGTGACTTACTCATCTCTCGTCGCTCGTAATAAATAATTTAAGCGCCCTCATTTAAATTTCATTCGAACACATGCCCATAACTTATGAATCCTAATCATACTTCCTGCCCCCGGAATGACCGCGGTATCGCCCTTATTTTGACACTGGTGTTTCTGGCCCTGATTACGATCACGGTGCTCGCCTTCTTTTCGAGTGTCACCACCGAACTTGCTTCATCAAAAAGCTATGCCAGCGGAGCCTCGGCCAAGGAGCTTTCCGATTCCGCCGTGCAAGCCGTCATCGGAACAGTCAAAGAGGCGACCTCGGCCGGGAGCACCGTGGCCTGGACCTCCCAGCCAGGACTGCTGCGCACCTATGACGACACCGGCAGCGCGCTTCAAGTCTTCAAGCTCTATTCCTCGGATACCATGGTGGAGGCGGCCTTTGATCCAACGCATGACGTAGATGTGGATTGGAAGACCAAGCCCGGACTCTTCACCGATCTCAACATGCCGATTAGTAGGGCCACAGGCGGAGTAGCCAGCTTGAGTTATCCCATTGCCGATGCGGCTGCTGCCGACCCGGCGACAGGAGTGGAAGGTTTCTCTCTGACCAACGCGCCCGGTTATGACAACAGCAAAGCAGCGGCCCCTGACAACAATCCTGCGCCCATGCCAGTGAAATGGATTTATATGTTAAAAGACGGAACCATGACGGCCCCGGATAAGTATGACGCTGCTACGGGCATCGCGAGTTTCACCACCGGGGCCATTCCGACGGGAACCAATCCCATTGTTGGGCGGATGGCGTATTGGACAGATGACGAGACTGCCAAGGTCAACATCAACACTGCATCCGAAGGTTCATTCGCAGATGTTCCCGTCTGCAATACTCAGCCGGTCGGAGGAGCATATGATTCTTCTGGAGCTAGAAATTCATATGTAGCAGACCCAGAAAAGAAAATTTATGAATTTGACCTAGCTGAATTTCAGGGCGCACTGAAGGAATACCAACGCTACCCGGGCCATCCCGCCACCACCTGCCTGTCCACTGTTTTTCAAAAATCACTTACTGCCATGAACCCTTCAATATCGAGGAAGGATTTGATCAAACAGCTCACGGATGTGACACCTCGGGTCACGGTCAATGATGCTACCGGAATCGATAACTCATCTTGGGGTGGCACGCGGCGCGCTGGCCCCGCCAATTCAGGCAGTTCATTAAAAAATTCGACAGAAACTTTTTATTCAGGATTCAAGCTCATTCCTGATTCAGACCGTCTGTATGCGACTCCCGATGAACTTATGTTTGCCCCGCAGCCAGCCGGAGCTACCAAACGCCCTGAGCAACCACTCGCACTGGCGGGAGACGCGCGAAGTGTTGTTGAGAAGGCTAGATTTTTCATCACGGCGCAGAGTCGGGCACCGGAATTGAACCTGTTCAACAAACCGCGTGTTGCAATCTGGCCGCTACAGGTTTCTACAGCTAGGCGAACATACTTTGACAAGCTGATCGCTTTTTGCGCCAGCATGGGAGTGCGCTCAGGTTCTAGTGTCCTGACGCCTTATTTTTTTACACGAGAAGACGCAACTAACGGCACTAAGGATTGGTCGGTCCGTAATCAGGCAATATATAGATACCTTCAAACGATAACCAGCACAAATGCCCCTGGATTTGGCAAAAATTTTTCGGCCAAATATACTAGCGCTGAACGCGACCAGATATTGACGGAAATATTCGACTATATCCGGTGCACAAACCTGATCGATTACAGTGATCCCAATGTAATGAATGCTGCCTACACACCAACTGGCTACTTATACAAGCCCGGCACAAACGTCATGGAACCCCCCACGCAAAATACCACTGTGACCAGCCGTGGCCAAGTGGTTCCGATCGCGCCTCCGCCCGGAACTCCCGGAGCCGGAACACGTGGTATAGGACGGATTGCAACAATCTCTGAACTTGGACTAGTCGCTATCCGGACTGGCCCCAGAAAAGACACCCTTCCCTATGGCACCGCTTCCGGAAGTCCGATTCAAGACGACACCAAAACAGAATTGCAAATTGTATTGCTTCCGCAGTTGTTCTGTCCAATGGCCGGATTTTCGGCGCTGGCCAACAACATCCGCATCCGATTCACCAAGATTTCCGTAAAAATTAACGGCATTGATGCCTTTATTTCCAATCCCAGCCAGTCAGGCCTTTTTTCGACGGGACGTATTTCCAACTCCAAAGGAGTGGATCGGAAGCTGGGCGGTGTCATCGGATACAAGGCATTGATGGAAAACAATTGCGGGGATGGAAGCCCGAACAAGTCCAATGCCGGAGCGCCAGTCACCTCACTGCCAGCTTATGCCAACATAACCATTCCCTCCGCCAGCATCAAGTCCAACGGTCTTGGAACCAATATGACGATTGCCGAGGCCGTGGCCGCTAACAAAACGATGACTGTAGAAGGCTCCATTGATGTTCAAATAGAAGCACCGGCAAATGCAAACCCTGCTATTGCAGGCCCAGTCATCCAGACCATGCATTTTGATTTTCCTGTGACCACAGTTCCAATTCCAAACCGGGTCTATGCCTTCCCTTCGCCCTATGGAACCGGAACCGAGCCAAACATTGTTTCTACCAAAAATCCGGCGGCACCAGTCAGGGGAGAACGAATCGCCAATACTGATTTCAGGGGTTACAATTATATTGATTCTAACATATTTCTAACAAGCCGTCGCCAGGGATGCGCCAGCTTTGATGTCGTCCGCAGCGTGGTTCCAGTGGGCAAGACAGCCTTGACAGGAGCAGCCAATATCCAAGGAGACATTAGGCTGATTGCTGCGATGCTAGATGTTTCAAAAGACACCTTTCTACCTCCACTGCCTATTGCAGGGCAGGCAATTAGGCCGTATGACGACAAAAGCAATGCGGGCGTCCACAGCATGCGCTGGGGTGAGAGCGCAGCCTCGTCTGCAAATTTCTACACCTCTGGCGGGTATGGGCCAGAAGCTTTTCAAAGCACCAATAGCAATGGAGCTGCTTTTGGCTGTCTGCTAGCAGGGTATCCTATCAAATATGCTATAAATGGTAACTCCGGAAGCTATACGGGCAATTATCTGACCTCAATTCCATTTGGCTCTCGTTGGGACACGTCACCTCCAGTGCCTGAAGGGATCATTGGAGTTAAGAATAGCTTGGGCGAGGCAGGAGATTGGGACAATGGTCCCGGCCTCATTTTTGACGGCGCACTTTGTAACAAAGCTGATGAAGGCGGTGAACGGCATCGCCATCACACGAACAGTTATGACGGCATCAACTTCGGTGCGAACAACCTTGAAACTGCCAATGCAGCTTACATTGGTGCTTATAAAAGCGAGGATGACGGCGGCCAGACCCAGTATGCGGCGTTTTTCTCTCCCAATCGCATGATGCCGTCCCCAGTAATGTTCGGCTCCCTGCCGACGGGGGTCGCACGCGGGTTGCCATGGCAAACACTTCTATTTCGTCCTGCAGTAAGTTATCTTCCGGGCAAAACTAGTCATCCGGGAGGCAGCAACGGTGGCGCACAGCTTCCCGACCATTTGCTTCTGGACCTGTTCTGGATGCCCGTGGTGGAACCCTATGCCATCAGCGAGCCGATGGCGACAGCGGGAAAAATTAACATGAACTATCAAATTGTGCCATTCTCCCATATCAAACGGGACACAGGTTTACGGGCCTTGATGAAATCAGTCAAGATAACCGCAATCAACCCCAATCAAACTGTTACTCAAAGTTATAATAGTAGTGCTGCTGGCAAGTTGATAAGCGATTACAAGCGCGGCGGAAATATTAACAATCGTTCTAGCGGTGATTGGGGTGGGGGAGTCGGCGCCAAAGTCCGTTACAACATCAACATGACGGAAACACTCAAGCAATTTGACACCGAGCGTTTCGACAAAAAAAAGGCATTCATCTCCGCCTCGGAAATTTGTGAGATACCCCTTGTGCCTGAGGATCCAAGTGTGACTTCGGCGGCCGGACTATCTACGTTCTGGGCGAATAACCTACTCACTGGTGACAACAGCCTTGAGCGCCCTTATGCGCATATGTATTCCCGTCTGACCACCAAATCGAACACCTACACCGTCCATGTCTGGGTGGAGGTTCTCCGCCCCGTCGTGCCTCGCGGAGCTGCGGCGGGCGATGCAAGCTGGGCCCAATGGAACGAGAGCAAGAAGGATCAAGTCGTCAGTCGCTATCGCGGATCAACCTTGATTGAGCGTTACATTGATCCTATGGATCCTGCGCTGGCGAATTTCGACGAGACCTATAATGGTGCCACAGAGACAGATGCGAACGGAAACATCACCAAAGCCGGGTCACTTGATCCATTCTACAAGTTCCATGTGCTGAGCACCAAGAAATTCGGACAGTGAAGCTCGATTATTCCCGACATCCTCAATGATAGATCAAGAATCAAGCGATTAGAAAACCTGTCTAAAATGGGGGTAGTTGTGGAGGAAGTATGAGATTGACCTTCGCCAAGGATCAGCGCATAGCGGCATCTGCCTAAAAGTCTTGGAGACTTTGCTTTTTGTTGAAAGAACATCACCCAAGCCCTTTTATTGTCATCAGACCTCAGTCCTTAAAAATACTAAATCCAAATAACCATGAAAAAACAAAACCGCTCTCTGATACTCACTGCCTTCGCTGTGGCAGCATTGACCCTGAACTCTTCTGCTGCTGACATTCCCAAACCAGACGGCAAGCCCGCTGACATGACCAAGCCCGTTCAGGTCTTCATTCTTATGGGCCAGTCCAACATGGTGGGCATGGGCAAGATCGCTGGTGGAGAGGGGTCACTGGACAATGCGGTGAAGGCGAAACAGAAATATACTTATCTTGTCGATGACGCCGGTGCTTGGAACACTCGAAAGGATGTGCGCTTTGTGCGGATGATGCAAGGCAAGGGCTTGATGGCAAACGATTGGATGGGCATTAAGGGAGGCACCATCGGGCCTGAGTTCGGTATCGGCCATGTGGTCGGCAATGCCGTGGATGCGCCCGTGATGATCCTCAAGAGTTGCATCGGCAACCGCAGCCTCGGCTGGGATCTCCTGCCTCCAGGCAGTGAGCGCTTTGAAGAAGGAGGCAAAGTGTATGCCGGTTACAAGGAAAAGCCCGACTCCTGGCCAGCTGATCCGGCGAAAGGCAAGGCAACTGAGCCGCCACCGTGGCTGGATAAAAAGGGGAACCCAATGGCATGGTATGCAGGCCTACAGTATGACGGCGACACCGCAGATGCGAAGACCGTGCTAGCCGACCTTGCCAAGCACTATCCTGATGCTACGAAATACGAAGTCGCCGGATTCTTCTTTTGGCAAGGTGAAAAGGACGGCGGTAATCCCGTGCATGCTGCCCATTACGAGCAAAATCTCGTCCAATTTATCAAGTCGCTACGCAAGGACTTCAATGCTCCGAACGCAAAGTTCGTTTTGGGCACGCTGGGCGAAGCCACCAAAGGCAGCGGCGGCAATGGCGGCATGGTGCTCAATGGCCAGCTCGCGGTTGATGGCAATAGCGGCAAGTATCCGGAGTTCAAAGGCAACGTGGCCACAATCTATACCAACCCGATGGCGCAAGGCGGTGGTGGCAACAGCCACTACGGCGGCAAAGCCGAAGTCTATATGGATGTCGGCGAGGCCATGGGTCAGGCGATGGTCGAACTATTAAAGAGCAAATAAATTGTAATTCTGGCAATTCCGCATCCGATCTTCGGGGCGGAATTGCCAAAGTCAGTGCCGACTTAGTCTTGAATCATAGTCCACCTATCAACTGCTACTCAAATATGTCCCGGAACAAAATCATCGCAATTGCCGTAAGTGCATCGGCCATCATCACAATCGGCTTGCCCTACACAGCAGTAGCCAAGGCTAGTAAGAATGCGGAGCCGCAAGCTCAACTTACCGCCACTGGCAAGCAGCTTGAAGCCAAGTATGCCGCGATGCTCGCGACTCTGAAAGGTGATATATCCAAGAGCCTGCCCAGAGTTGATGAGCAGAAGAAATCGGCACTCCAAAAAACTCGTGATGCACTTAAAAAAGCAGAAGCCGATGCCAGCTCCACTCAGGAACCAATGGGCAAAGTGAAGTCTGCGCAAGCACTGGTAGAACACGCAAAAGGCAAATGGATTGGCGGAGCAGAAAAAGGCATAGCCCAGGCACAGGCGGCGTTGAAGAAGGCGACCACCGACGCCCAGCGCGATGCAGCTAGTAAAGACTTGGCCAAGTGGGAGGCAAACAAGGCGGACGGAGTCAAGGAACTCAAGGTGCGTCAGGAATCATTAGATAAGGCGAAAGCCGCAGCTGCCAATGCGGGTCAGGCTAACGAGACGGCCAAAGCTGCACTAGCCAAGGCGCATAGTGATGAACAAAATGCTGCCAAGGCCTATCTATCGGAGATGGAGCCATTTCTATCGAGCGATAAGCTTGACGCAATACTCATGAAAGCAGCCGTGATGGTCGATGCGACTCCTGGCGGGCTGGCAGAGTATGCGCAGCAGGGACGGGATCAGGAAGCTTTGGTGGACAATTTTCTAGCTAATGAAAAAATTATGAAGGAAATGCTCATCGCGGGCGGCGCCAATCACGGTAAGTATGGTCGGGCACTGCAAATTTATTTGGCGATCCATCAGGCAAGCCCAAAGTCAAACGAAGGCGTCCTGCACCGTTTAGCGCTGGCTACCAGTTTGGAACATGCTATCCCAGTAAAGCAGAGCAATGCTGTAAACCAGAAGGATGCACCTGCCGTTGTGGATCCCGTTAAACGTTATCTCCATTATGAGAAGGCATATCTTGATGGTGAGCTGGACCCGGCGTTCAAGGATTTGAATACGTGGGAACTCCGTATGGTCGTAGATTGCGATGCGCCGGATGAAATCCTGACTTGGGGGCGCGAAATGCTCCGGACTTATCGGCCTGATCATATCTATAACTCGAATTATGGTTGGCGCTATTCCGCAGCAGTCAAGACTGAAGTTCCATACGGTTCACAATGCGTGAAGGACGATCTTCCTTCTTTGAACAATTATCAGAACATTCCCAAAGATGGTGGTGTGTGTGGTCGGCGTGCTTTTTTTGGGCGGTTCATGCTCCGCAGTTTCGGTATTCCGGTCTGGGGTGTTACACAGCATGCCCATGCAGCATTGAGTCATTGGACGCCTAAAGGGTGGGTGATCAACCTCGGTGCGGGTTTCGAGCACAGTTGGTGGGACAAGGACGAAGCTCCGCTTAGTGGAAGTGATTTCCTAGTAGATGCACAGGCGCGGGAACATACACAAGATTACTCGAAGGTGTTGCGGGCTAACTGGGTCAGTAGCATTCTTGGCGAGCAGCCCTATAACGGTCGTAAAAGCGTAGCCGGTGGATTTTGGAGTAACGTTGCCCATGATCGGGCCGTCATGCTCGCGGCCAACGCAGTTACCCTGGGACCTCTCGGACAAGAACTTGCTGAGGCGAATGAGCCAAAGGAAAAACAGGATATGAATTCAGCGCCAGTCAAAGCTTCAGATCAACAGGTTGTTGCCAACAAGAATGGCTCAATAAGTATTCCAGCGGTTGCTCATGGCAAGGCGACGGGGAGTGGCACAGCCATGAAGAGCTTCGCCGGCGGCATGCAGTTGCATTGCGATGGCGGGTTCAAGACTGAATATTCATTCGATGCGCCGCAAGCAGGCAAATACGCACTGAGCGCGCGGCTGGCGACCTTGCAAGAAGGGCAGAAATTCCAGTTCGCTGCGAACGATGCCAAAGCGTCAGTTGAATTGGCAGTGCCCTATACTGTCGGCATCTGGCAGCAGACCAAGCCTGTCGAAATCACCCTGAACAGAGGGAAGAATGCGCTCAACTTTGAACTCGTTCAAGGAAGCCGCGGAGTTACCATCAAAGAATTCATGCTGACACCGGTTAGGTAGTCAAACCAAACACTCCAATCGAATGGCGTTTGGCCATATCTATTGGTCATTTGATCTAATATGAAATCCAACAATCGAGACAGTATCTTGCCGCCCTATGCCCACTGGATAACCCGATTCGCTGGAACGGCCGCGCTAGTGCCGCTGTTTCACATGGACGTGCAGGCCCGAACATGGACCAGCGCAGACGGAACCAAGACATTCGAGGGCGAACTTAAATCGTATGACCCGGCCACTGGCATGGCTGTCGTGTCCCCGCCCAATGGCGCGGCGATGAAGTTCAATCAGGATAAACTCTCTGTCGCGGACATTGCATTTCTCAAGGAGAATGGAAGCACCGCCGCGCTTCCCGCTCAGAAATCAGCAGCAGGTAAGATCGATGCCGATCCGAAAAACTTGTTTAAAAAGCATGATGGCAAAGCGGCGGACATGAGCAAACCAGTGCAGGTTTACATTCTCATGGGCCAGTCGAACATGGTGGGCCTAGGCAATATTGCCACGCTGGAGGCAGCAGTCAAAACGAAGGGGAAATACCCCTATCTTGTGGATGATGCCGGTGCTTGGACCCAGCGGAAGGATGTCCGCAATGTGTTCATGATGTCGCTCAAACTCCAGCACAACGATTGGATGAGCATCTCTAACCGAAAAAACCTCGGCCCCGAGTATGGTATCGGGCATTGTCTGGGAAACGCGATTGAGGCTCCAGTGATGATTCTCAAGAGTTGCATTGGCAACCGCAGTCTCGGCTGGGATCTGCTGCCGCCGGGCAGCGAGCCTTACGATTTTGAAGGAAAAATGAATCCAGGTTACCGAGGAACTCCGGAGAACCCCAAAGGCAATGGAGAGAAAGTTGTGGGCGCTTGGTATGCCGGCAAGCAATATGACGACGATGTCGAAGGCGCGAAGCAAGTGCTCGCCGACCTTAAAACATACTATCCCGAAGCGACGAAATACGAAGTTGCCGGCTTCTTTTTTTGGCAGGGCGAAAAGGACGGGGGGAGCGCCGCACACGCCGCAAACTACGAAAAAAACCTCGTCCGGTTCATCAAAGCCTTGCGCAAGGACTTCAATTCCCCAAACGCCAAGTTCGTTTTGGGCACGCTGGGTGAAGCCACGAAAGGTAGCGGGGGCAATGGCGGCATGGTGCTCAATGCCCAACTTGCTGTCGATGGAACGAGCGGCAAGTATCCAGAGTTCAAAGGCAACGTGGCCACAGTCTTTACCAATCCCTTGTCGCTGGGTGGCAGTGGCAACGCCCATTACGGCGGTAATGCAGAAACCTACATGAACGTCGGTGAAGGCATGGGGCAGGCCATGGTGGAGTTATTAAAGTCTGGGAAAAACTAGAGAATATTTCATGGGCAATTCTGTCTATTCTATTTCTCAGTTACTCTGCATTTTTGCACTCGGACTTACTAGCCTGCACGGGGTCAACGCGCAGGAATCAAAAACAATAGCGTTGACCGCGCAGCCCAGATTGATGGGTATTCCGGCAAACGTGGGAAAAGTTCTGGACACTTACTGTATCTCTTGTCATGGCCCTGATAAGAGCAAGGGTAAGATCACGATGCACACGCTCGATGGTGGCCTATCAAATGGGCACGACTTGGAGCGTTGGCAAAAAATACTTAAGGAGATTCGCAGCGGCGAGATGCCGCCTGAGGATGAGAAGCAGCCGGACGATGCAGCCCGTAAAGTAGTTGCCGAGTGGATTGAGGCAGGCTTGCGCGACTATGCCAGCAAGGCAGGTGTGCCTGTTGCTCCAACGGCCCGCCGTCTGACTAACTTTGAATATCAGAACACAATGCGGGATTTGCTCGGGTTTGAGCTGAAGCTGATAAGCAGCCTGCCCGAAGACCCGGTAAAACCCTACCATTTCAATAACACCGCTGAGTTTATGCTGATCGGCCCGGAGCAGATGGATCGCTATCTCGAGTGTGCGCGTCGGGCGATGGCCAGTGCCATTGTCGATCCCGCGAAGCCAGAAGTGCATAAGACAATAAAGCAGTGGCCCTTCCAAGCCAACCCAGCCGAGATGAGTGCAGCAGAGATTGGCGTCTATCGGGGCGGCGGTGGACGTGTGGGAGCTATTATCGGGACGGGCCTGAAAAGCTGGCCTAAAACGGGGGAGTTTCGCATCCGCGTCAAGGCATCGGCGATCCTGCCTCCGGGATCGGACAGCGCCGCGCTGCGACTGGTGATGGGTTACAATTTGGGCGAGAACCAATCGACTTTTCAAATAGAACCCGTAGGCACCTTGAGGCTCACCAACAGCCCGGACAAGCCACAGGTATTCGAATTGCGCGGGCGCATTGAGAACTTTCCAATCAGGCCGAGCAGAGGAGGTAAGGGAAAAATAATCCCTCCAACTATGCACATCACACCGCAGAATCTTTATGACAACGGGGAACTCAACGACCATCATGCAGACAAGTCATGGCCCCTGACCGTTCCGCGGGCAGTAGTTGAGTCCATCGAATTTGAAGCGCCCGTGATGGATGTATGGCCGCCGGAGCATCACACCCGCATTTTGTTTGAATCTCCGCTGCTAATGACGGACAAGCCAGCCTATGTCAGGGAAGTGCTCCGTCGTTTCATGTCGCGGGCTTACCGAAGGCCCGTGACAGCGGACGAGCTTGAGCGCTTCGAGAAAGTTTACACTCATTTCGCCAAAGACTATGGCACGCTCGAAGAAGCCATGCGGGAAACTCTGGCTATGGTGCTGATCTCGCCGCAGTTTCTTTATCACACGGTTGCCGAGAACGGAGCAGCGACGCGGCAATTTGAGATCGCTTCCAAGCTGTCGTATTTTCTCTGGGGAAGCATGCCAGACAATGATCTATTCACTCTGGCTTTTAAAGGCCGGCTTGATGACCCGGTGGTGATCGAGGCGCAAGTTCGCCGATTGCTGGCGGACGAACGCTCGAAGGATTTTGTGCAAAACTTCACGACGCAATGGCTGAGTCTGTCCAAGATGAAAACGGTTAGCATTAACAAGGAACTTTTTCCACGCTTTCTTTATCTTGTGCCCGTAGGGGAGCGTGCAGGAACCGAGGAACCTTATCGCCCGACAATCCGTGATTACATGCAGGATGAAACCGTCGGATTCATTGCGGAGTTACTCAAACGAAACGCCAGCATTCTGAATATCGTGGATTCCAACTTCGCCATGCTCAACCAGCCTCTCGCGGCGCATTACGGAGTGGAAGGCGTGCAGGGGAATGAACTGCGTCCAGTGGCAATCAAACCCGAGAATCATTTGGGCGGTTTGCTCACGCAAGGCTCGATCCTGATCGGAAACTCGACGGGATCGGCTCCGCATCCGATTTATCGCGCCGTATGGCTGCGGGAGGCTATTCTTGGCGAAGAAGTCCGCCCGCCGCCCGCCGAGGTGCCCGCCTTGTCGGACTCCGCAGGTGATGCGGCGGCGAAGGCCATCACCATCAAAGACCTGCTGCGCCAGCATCGAAAGCAGGAAAGCTGCAACGTCTGCCATGCGACCCTCGATCCCTGGGGCATCCCGTTCGAGCGCTACAACTCAATCGGTAAATTTCAGCCGATGGTTCCGAAGGGTGGCGTGAGAATCAGAGGCTTCAATGCAAAGCTTGATACCGACTTAAAAGGCTACGCGGCCTACCTCAATGGCATCAACACCGTCGAGGTTCACGCCGACGCCCACGTCCCGCGCGGTCCTGCCATTGACGGGATGGAGGAACTTAAAGCTTACCTCCTCAAGGAGCGCAAAGACGATATTGCCACGAACATGCTGAAGCGCTTTCTAAGTTACGGCATCGGACGCAGCTTAACTTATCGCGACCAATCCGACATTATGGAACTGTGCAAACTGGCGAAAAAGTCAGACTATCGGTTCCAGGACATGATCGTTGAAATCTGTCAGAGCGAAATTTTTCGGGGCCGACCAAAGCCGTAAGATATCAAAACGGGCACACGTAATAAAATATATGAAACAAAAATCATGGCATCTCGGTCGTCGAGAATTTCTCCGCGGTAGCGGCATGGCTCTTGCGCTTCCATTTCTCGAAAGCATGGGCTGGGCAAATTCCGTCGCCAGCAAAGAACTGCCCAAGCGGATGGTCGTCAGCTACTTTGCCTATGGTGCCTACATGCCGGACTCCCGCGACGGCATGCCGATGCCCAACAAACCGCACCACGACTGGAACTGGTGGCCCTGCAAAGACGCTGGGCCGCTCACCTTCAACAAATCATCTGCACCCTTCGAGCCGCTTAAGAACTATGTCAGCTATTTGCGCGGCCTCGACCACTCGGGTGGGTTCGCACTGGGCGGACACAGCAGCGGCGATGTCTTTGCCACTGGCGCCAACATGGGGGGTGATGAAAAGACCAACAACATTTCGATTGATCAGTTTGCGGCTAAGATCAATGGACACAAGACCCGCTACTCCTCACTCGTTCTCGGCACCGAAGGCGGCACCGGCTCCTACGGAAGCTGCAAGACCTTGTCCCATTACGGCCCCGGTCGTCCGATTCCCTCGATGCAGAAACCTCAGGAAATCTTCAACCGCCTGTTCCAGCCCTATGCAGGATCGAGCGTCGAACAAATCCGCGCCCGCCTCAAGCGCGATGCCAGCGTCCTTGACTTGATGGTGGATCAGACCAAAAGCCTTAACAGCCGTCTGGGCAAAGCGGACCAGCAAAAGATGGACGAGTATCTGGAGTCCGTCCGCGCGATTGAAAAACGCGTCGAGCGAACCAGCCAGTGGACTCACGAACCGCTGCCCAATGTAGATACCAAGGGTCTGAATCTCGAAGTCTCCTACAAGGACGCGCAGGAATATATCCGCTGCATGTATGACCTGATTTATCTCGCCTTTCAGACCGACTCGACGCGCTTCGCCTCGCTCATGCTGGAGAGTGAACAGTCGCAAAGCAGCGAAATGTGGAACTACGCAACCTATGTTCTCGGTTACAAAGGTGCCACGCACGACATCGCCCATAAGCGCCCCGCCGAATCAGGTCAGTGGGACAACTGGCGCGCGCAACAGCACGCCTATTTTCTCCAACGCCTGCGCGACACCAAGGAAGGTGACGGCAACATGCTCGACCGCACCGTCGTGCTCTGGGGATCAAGTCACCCGCATGCCTCACACAGCGGACATAACTATCCCATCCATCTGGCCGGTGGCAACGCGCTCGGCTTCAAGCACGGCAAACTCCATTCGTTCGAGGGCGACAAAAAAAAGCCGCTGGCCAATCTCTTCGTCTCCATGCTCAACGCGGTGGATGCCCCGACTGATAAGTTCGCCGACAGCACTGGAGAGATGACAGAGTTGCGTGGCTAACCCTTAGAATGATCATGTTAAAAGACATAATTAGCCTCTCATCATTTCTCGTTGCCATGCTGGCGCTCGCAGTCATGCGGGCCAGCGGAGCAGGGGAGCAACCACTGGAACTGGCCTCGCCGTTTGCCGATGGCGCGGTGCTGCAACGTGGAATGGAAGTCCCGGTCTGGGGCTGGGCCGAGCCAGGCTCTAAGGTTATGGTAACTTTTGCAGGACAGAGCAAGTCGGCAGATACAGACGGCAAAGGAAAGTGGATGGTGAAACTCGATCCACTCACGGCTTCCGCTGAAGAGCGGGAGCTAACTGTTAGGACTGCGGCAGGCGGGACGATCAACCGCCGCGGCTTACTGGTAGGAGAGGTCTGGCTTGCCTCGGGGCAATCGAATATGGACTGGCTAGCGGGTAAATCGATGTGCAGCAAAATCGTCGAGGAAATCAAGCGCTCGAAAGTGGACGTGCCTGTGCGCGAATACGAGGTGGATGCCGGCTCGTCCGTTTTTCCGCGCAGCAGGGCGGCTTCCAAAGAAGGCTGGAAACACTCGAAAGATGCGGGCAATTTTTCCGCGATCGCCTTGTCTTTCGCCTGGGATATTCATCTGCAACTCAAGGTGCCGGTTGGTATCATCCGTTGCACCCACGGCGCCACTCAGATTGAAACTTGGACACCCTATGAAGGATTCGCCGACCAGCCTGATTTGAAGGACATTGTCCGGACGATCCATCAAAGTGATCCGACCACCGCCGAGGGAAGGGATGCGTTTGCAAAATATTATGAGGATTTGAAGAAGTGGCAGATTGATAGCGAAAAGCTCATCAATAGCGGTGGTGCGGCCCTGCCAAGGCCGCATCTGCCGGGAATTGCCGACGACTGGAAGGGGGCGGCCCGTATGTATAACAAGAAGATCGCGCCACTTATTTCTTACGCGATTCGTGGAGCGGTTTGGTGTCAGGGCGAGCACAACTCCGGCGATGGCAGAATTTACGCCGCTAAGCTGGATGCACTTGTCAATGGCTGGCGCAAGAACTGGGGGCAGCCCAAGTTACCATTCTACTTCACGCAGATGCAATGTTATGGAGATACAAATCCTGACAGCATCGGTTATGCTGACATCCGCGAGGCCCAGACATTGTTTTTCATGAATGCGAAGAACGTCGGCATGGTGCCTATGTATGATCTCAATCCCGCTAATTCAGGTGCGATTCATTTTTTT
>JBBRNC010000067.1:0-18215 GCA_038230495.1 Verrucomicrobiales bacterium | reverse complement strand
TTATCATCCTCGCCGATGATCTGGGTTATGGCGATGTAGGCTGTTACAACTCGCAGTCGAAGGTGCCCACACCGCATCTGGATCGCTTCGCACGTGAGGGAATGCGATTCACCGACGCACACAGCGCGGCAACGGTTTGCACGCCCTCGCGCTACAGCTTGTTGACCGGACAGATGGCCTTCCGCATTCAGGGCGGCGGGACTGTCTTCAGCGGTGTCGGCGGGCCTTCGCTCATCGCGTCAGATCGGTTGACGTTGCCCGCGATGTTGCGCGCCAAGGGCTACGCCACGGCGGCCATTGGTAAATGGCATGTTGGACTCACATTTCGCGACAAGAACGGGCAGATTATCAAAGACAACGGTGTGGAATCCGTGCAGCGCGTTGATTACACAAGACGCATCGAGGGTGGCCCGCTGGATCACGGCTTCGATCGGTTCTTTGGCACCGCCTGCTGCCCGACTACCGATTGGCTCTACGCTTTCATTGACGGTGACCACATTCCTGTTCCGCCGACAGTCTTGATCGATAAAGCATCGCTGCCGAAACATCACTTCTCTGTGGATTGTCGCGCTGGCTTTATCGCACCGGACTTCCCGATGGAGGAAGTGGATATGATCTTTCTGAAAAAGAGCCGCGAGTTTCTGGAAGAACAAGTTCGTAAGTCGCCGGACAAACCCTTCTTCCTCTATCATGCGACTCAGGCCGTGCATCAGCCATCGTTTCCCGGTAAGGATTTTAAAGGCAAAACAAAGGCCGGTCCGCATGGTGATTTCATTTTCGAGTTCGACAGCATTGTTAGCGAACTCATGCAAACATTGGAACGCCTCAAAGTTGCTGATAACACGCTAGTCATAGTAACCAGCGATAACGGACCAGAAACCACCGCTGTAATCAACATGCGCAAAGACTATCAACACGACGGCGCGCGACCGTGGCGCGGCATGAAGCGTGATGACTGGGATGGTGGTCACCGCGTGCCATTCCTTGTCCGCTGGCCTGGCCATGTGAAGTCGGACACAACGTGTGACCAACTCCTGAGCCAGACTGACGTGATAGCCACTGTCGCCGCAATCATCGACACAAAACTGCCCGACAATGCGGCAGAAGACAGCTTCAACATGCTACCAGCCTTGCTTGGACGCGCCGACAAACCGATCCGGCCCTTCATGCTGGAACAGGCATACGGTGGTGCGCGCTGGCTTTCCATCCGTCGAGGCACATGGAAGTATCTCGACCATCAAGGCTCAGGCGGTAATAACTACGAAAAAAGTCCGGAGCTGAAACCCTATGCGTTAAAAGACACCGCGCCTGATGCACCCGGCCAGCTTTATAATCTTGGCAAAGATCCCGGCGAGACGACCAACCTCTATATCCAGCATCCAGAGATCGTGAAAGAACTCAAAAGCATTCTCGATGATTCCAAGAGATCGGGTCGCAGCGCGTCAAAGATGGACACATCCGGCTGATTTTTATTTCGGGAAGCTGATGCGATGGACCTTCCAAACTGTGCGCTGGCCACTGATATTGACCCCAACACCAAATTTCTTGCAGTCATGCTAAATGGGGTCCTCGCTATTTGACACCCGCACGATGCCCTCTCTTATCCCTCTATGAAACCGACGATTGCATTTCTGGCCTTGGCATTGCCGATCCTGAGCGTCAGCATCACTTTCGGGGCCGAGCACCCCAGACCCAATGTCCTCATGATCGCTGTGGACGATTTGAATGATTACGTTTCGATCCTGCAAAATCATCCCGGCATCAAGACCCCAAATTTCGATCGACTGGCGAAACGCTCGGTCAATTTCACCCGCGCCTATTGCGCCGCACCGCTGTGCAACCCCTCGCGCGTCGCTGTCTGCACTGGCATGGCACCGCACCAAACCGGCATCTATCAACTGGATGACTTCATGGCCAAGTCTGCACCGGCAATCGCTGCCGTTGCCATGGAAGAACAATTCAAGCGGCACGGTTACGACACCTATCTCACCGGCAAATACTATCACGCCGGACTGCCCAACTGGTGGCCTGCGGAACGTTTGGCCTCCATGTGGACCCAGCGGAATCCGCCTTTCAGCGACCATGGCCCGATTTTGCAAGAGGGTAACGACGTGATGGACAAAGGCATTTACGCGATCGGTCCGGCACCCGGCAGCATTGCCTCAATGCCCGACGTCGCCATTCTCAAAAACACTCAGGCATGGCTCGCGGCAAAACACGACAAACCTTTCTTCATCGTCCACGGCATCAGCAAACCGCACTTGTCGTTTGTCGTGCCCAAGAAGTTCTTCGACATGTATCCGCTAGATTCCATTGTTATTCCCGAGACTCCTGACAACGATTATTCAGATATCCCTGTGTCTGTGAAATCACAGGTATTAGCCCCACTGGATGTCTCGCAATTCGCTAAAGTCCGCGCCACCAAAGACGGCTGGAAACAAGTCATGCAAGCCTATCTGGCTAGTATCAGCTTTTGCGATTGGGTGATGGGCCAGATGCTCGATGCGCTGGAGGCAAGCGCTTACGCAAACAACACCATCATCGTTCTCTGGTCAGATCACGGCTATCACATTGGCGAAAAAGACAAGCTCCACAAACGCTCGCTGTGGTCGCAAACCTGCCGCGTGCCTTTTCTTATCAGCATCCCAGGCATGAACACAGCCAACCGCAATTGCGCCGCTCCGGTCAGTCTGCTGGATATATTCCCCACGATGAATGAACTTTGTGGACTCGATCAAAATGTCCCTCAGGCGCTGGCTGGACACAGCCTCGCTCCATTGCTAAAAAATCCCGACGCACCGTGGCCGCACTTAGCCATAACTTCTTACGCTCTCGGCAACGCCGCCGTGAGCGATCCTCGTTACCGATACATTCGTTATGCCGATGGCAGCGACGAACTCTACGATCATCAGAACGATCCGCGCGAATATAAGAATCTGGCCAAACAACCGGATCTTAAACCGGTGATCGCACGCTTGGCGGAATCGCTACCTAAATCGTGGACGCCTGCACCCGAAAAAAAGGACGGCAATCCCAACGCTAAGAAGCACTGATATAGCCCATGCTTAAAATGTATGACCGTGGGTAAAGCACAGATGGAAACTATTCAGGTCATGCGGAAGCAAGCCATTGTTCCGCCCTTTCAGGGCTGGATTAATGCATGAATGACGTCCCAAGGCGTTGCCTTGGGCTAGCTTGTAGCAGGCCGTTGGCCTGAAAATTCCCCTGCGCCAAAGGCGCCACACAAGCCAGCCCAGGGCAAGCGAGCCGCAGGCCCCGAGCGGAGTCGAAGGGGAACGAGTGCCGCCCTGGGTCAGAATCCAACGCGAGGCAGCCCTGAAAGGGCGAAACAATAGTGTCTTTTCCATATGACCTGAATAGTTACCACAAATGTAATCTCAGCAGCGATCCGCATCGCCCCCTCACTACATGGCACCGTCCGACGCCTGACCCACTTCCGGAGTGGCGCGGTGGAAAACAAATTCGTTGCACTTGCAGTTATTCCTAGCTGTAATACCCGACATGAAAACACCCCACAAATCCCTGTTGCCCGCCATCCTGCTGGCCGTCGTCTGCTCCTCACCACTGCTCGCCAAGGACGTTCTAGACGCCGGTGACAAAGACGTCGCGAAGATTGAGGTCACCAACTCGATGGAGGGCTACCGCGATACCCTTCGGTTCTATATTTTTGAACAGGACAGGGCCGTCCTTTGCGTCCGCATCGACAACAAGGATACCAACTTTCCGGTTTCAGCGAAGCTCTACACGTTTGCCGAAGGGGTCAACGCGGAGGGTATCGGGAAGTGGATTAACAATCAGCATTCTGATGGCCTCTTCGCTGACGCACCCGTGCCGAAGGCGACCCACGAGATTCCTGCGGCGTCATGCAAGATGAAGTCCCATGAGCTTGCCAAACACAGCAAGGCCCCTAACGGAGAGTTTGAAACATACTCCGTGACCTTTGAAATCAAGGACGTTCCCCTTCTGGGTGAACTCAAGGTGAAGGACTTCATCGACCTGGCTACCGTGCACATCAAGGCTAAATGACACGAACCCTTCTCCATGCGTCATCAACTTTCGTATCGGAGCCACGCGTCATTTTGATGTGATTGCCCTTCTAAACTCCGCGCTTGCCACTGGCATTGGCCCCTTTAGTTTCCGCGATGAAATCGTTCATCCGCTCTGCCGTCTCATTGTTCGCCTCTTTCACTTTCATCTTCGCCGCAGTGCCGGACGATGTCCGCGGCAGTCTCGACAAACTTGTGCCTGAGATCATCCGTCTGCTCGAGGCGAAGGAATACGCCACAGTGCTCGAGACGCTGGTGCTGCCGGAGGACTTCAAGAAAATCACCGACACCACGCC
This sequence comes from Verrucomicrobiales bacterium, assembly GCA_038230495.1. Classification (GTDB taxonomy): domain Bacteria; phylum Verrucomicrobiota; class Verrucomicrobiia; order Verrucomicrobiales; family Verrucomicrobiaceae; genus VFKE01. The sequence goes on along the minus strand of JBBRNC010000067.1, from coordinate 13,852 downwards.
GCTCGCGGAATTTGCGAAGGAATTTGGCATGGAGAAGGCCGGGCAGTTGATCGAGATACTGAAGAGCCTGAAAGACAAAAAGCCGAAACTCTCCGAGGACGGCAACACTGCGACTTTTGAGTTACTCGAGAATCCTGTGAATGGGAAGAACAAGCTCGCCTTCACGAAGATCGAGGGTTTCTGGTTCATGAATAACTGATGCGGCCCAGATCGCGGTGAAAAATAAATTCGTTGCAAGTAGTAACCTTCCCTAACTCTTACCCTCTGAGAATTCTTCTTTGCAGGGAATCTACATTTTGACAATTGTGACCAACCCAAAAACCACGATTTTGAAATATTTGCTCTTCGCTCTCACTTCGAGCTGCACCGCCCTCGCTCAAGACACCGCTAAAAACCCCCGTCCTTGGGACAATAACCCCAAGGTCGTGCAGGTCTTCATCTTCGCGGGCCAGTCGAATATGGTTGGCTCAGATTCCAAGGCCGAGGACATCAAAAACTTCCCGCCATTCGACGGGCTGGACAAGCCGCAGAAAAATATCCGCTACTCTTACAATCTTGGACGCGAAGACAAACAGGAATCGAAGGGCTGGGTCGATCTTCAGCCGGTGGACAATGTCGTCGGACCCGAGCTTAGCTTTGCCAGACGTGTCGCACAGGAAACGAAAGCTCCCGTCGCGATCATTAAGTGCGCCGCCGGTGGCACCACGCTTGGAGGTGATTGGAATCCCGACTCGCCCAGCGGTTTCAAACTCTATCCGCTTGCTCTCGATTTTGTGCGCGCATCTTTGGCTGAATTGGATAAGAAGAAAGTAGCCTACCGCATCGAAGGCTTCATGTGGCATCAAGGCGAGAACGACATGTTCGATGAGACGTTCAAGGCGAACTACGGCAAAAACCTTAAGAACTTCTTGGCCTGCTGGCGTCGCGATCTTAAGACGCCTAATTTGAAATTCTACATCGGCGAGTTATGCACCAAGACCGTCTGGGGTATGGACAACCGCGATAACATGTATGCCATTCGCACAGGACAGAAATCGGTCACCGATACCGATCCGCTGGCCGAATACATCCCGACCTCGCATGACGGCGTCGAGATCGGCGGCGGGGAGGGTTTACACTACCACTACGGAACCTTAGGGCAGTTAGAGCATGGTGTGAACTATGCCGACGCTTATCTGCGGACGATAGGCAGAAAAACAAGCGTTGCTCGCACTTTCAAAGTTCGACCGTATGTAGAGGGCACCCCGGTCAAGTTGTTCATCCTTGCCGGACACCGCAACATGGAGGGCGAACGCGCTTTCACTCAAGACCTCAAAAACTTGAAGGGGCAGGAATCACTGGCAAACGACAACGGCAAGATCGCCTACAGATACAGCATCGGCGGCGGTTACAAAATATCGAATGGATGGGAACCATTAGGTCCTGCCGGATTCTATGACACCTTCGGTCCTGAACTTAGTTTTGGCAGAACACTTCTAGGCAAGGTTCCGGGAAATATCGCCATCGCCAAGTTCACGCACAGCGGTTCGCAAATGGACGATTGGACGCCCGAAGGAACAAGCGCCAAGGACCGTAACCTCTATCCGCAGTTCATCGCGTTCATCCGGGAATCCATTAAGGAACTGGAGTCCAGAGGTCATAAGGTGGAACTGGCTGGCATTTTTTATCACGTTGGTGAAAACGATATGTCCATGGGGCTTTATCGGAGCAACGCGGCGAAATGGCTGCAATCCACGGTCGCACAGAGCCGCCTAGACCTTGCGCTGCCATCACTGAAATGGTTTGTCAGCCAGCAGCCACCAACCGACACGAAAGAACTCAACTCAATCGATGTCACCGCAAATCTGGCAGCTCTCGCCACTGCCGATCCCGCATTCATTCATCTCCAGGCGTTCAATCTACCGCCGCAATCCGAGAAGTTAGTGATCACCACCGAAGGCATCGTGAAGCTCGGTGAGTTCCTCGCCCAGAGCTACCTCGAACACAAGTGACCGGGACATTCAGTCCAGTAATTTATTCTGCCAATGACAATGTATGAAATGCATTGGCAAATACGTAGCCCTCTGAACTCGATTCACCTTTATGAAACCATACAAACTCAAGCGCCTAGGCCTAATGCTAGCGATGTTCTTCCCACTGGCAGCATTCGCACAGTCCAAACCTCAGCCTGCGAAGGGCAAGCTAAAAATATACATCCTTGCCGGACAGTCGAACATGGAAGGCCATGCCAAAATAGAGACTTTTGACTACATTGGCGATGATCCAAAGACTGCACCGTTGCTGAAACTCATGCGCGGAGCCGATGGTAAACCCACGGTTTGTGACCATGTTTGGATTTCGTATTCTACAGGCGGTGGCGAACAATTCGGCGAAGGCTTCGGCAAGTTGACTGCCGGATATGGTTCACGAAGAAATCCGGCGCAAGACGGCGGCAAGATCGGGCCGGAATTCATGTTTGGCATCACGATGGACAAGGTCTCGCAAGATCCGGTGCTCATTATCAAGACAGCGTGGGGCGGCAAGAGTCTGAATACGGATTTTCGTCCGCCGAGCGCCGGACCTTATGTGCCAACCGAGGTGGAACTCAAAAAATGGGCAACGAAACCGGAGCAGGAAAAGGAAAGGGCCGCAGCCACGGGTGTCTTTTATCGTTAGATGGTCGAGCACGTTAAAAATGTGACTAAGGACATCAAGCGTGTCTGCCCCACTTATGATGAAAAGCAGGGCTATGAGATCGCCGGCTTCGTTTGGTTCCAAGGATTTAACGACCTCGTATCTGGTGACGTTTACCCATCGAAGACTGGTGGCAAGGATCGCGACTACTCGAAATACAGCGAGTGGATGGCCGATTTCATTCGTGATGTTCGCAAGGACTTCAATGCTCCCAAAATGCCTTTCGTCATCGGCGTGCTGGGAGTGGGCGGACTTAATCCGGGCGAAAATACTCTGGCTTTTCGCAAAGCTATGGCCGCCCCGGCATCCATGCCCGAGTTCAAAGGGAACGTCATAGCCGTAGAAACCGCGCCATTCTGGTCTGAGGAACTGGCGGCCATTGATACGAAACACGGACAACTCAAGGGCAAGCGGCAAGGGTTGGAAAAGAAAGTCAAAGATGGCAAAATGACCAAAGCCGATGCGGATGCAGAGGCAAAAAAAACGGAGGCTGAACTCATAACTCCCGCAGAGAAAACCCTATGGGAACGCGGTGCATCTAACCAAGGCTATCATTATCTCGGTTGCGCTAAGACTTTCGCGCTAATCGGCCAGGCTTTCGCTGAAGCTAATCTTAAGATGATGAACACCAATTTTCCGAAGTAACACTTCGCACTGAATCACCATGAATCTCACACGTGTTCTCATTCCCTTGCTGGCCGCCACAGCGCTTGGCCCGCTTCACGCCGACGTGGCGCCTGGGCGGAAGCTGAACATCCTACACATCCATGCGGACGACCATCGCCCAGACGGACTTCACGCGCTGGGAAATCCATTGCTCCAGACTCCTAATCTCGACTCGCTCGTTGATCGCGGCATGACCTTCACGCATTGCTATACGATGGGATCCATGACGGGAGCGGTTTGCACGCCGAGCCGAACGATGATGCTCACCGGTCGTTCGTGGCAGCGTATCCCAGGGGCACCTGCTGCTGCAAAAGATGCCGCCAATCCCTCGACATTTCTCCCGCGCGTGATTGAGGCTGCCGGCTATCAGACTTGGCACATGGGGAAGTTGGGGAATGGATTTGAGGCCGGACTTAAAGAGTTTGAAACCAGCATCGTTGACGATGCCCGCGACTCTACTCCCGCGGATGACCGCGCACATTGCAGCCAGCGGCTGGCCGACCGCACGATCGAGTTCCTCAAGTCGCGTGCCGCCAGCCATGAGGCTCGGCCCTTTTATATCTACCTCGCGCCGCCCGTTCCGCACGACCCGCGTTCCGCAGAACCGCAGTTTCACAAGCTCTACGATCCCGCCAAAATCCCACTCTCACCCGCCTTTCTGCCTCAGCATCCTTTTGATAACGGCGAGATGAGCGTGCGCGATGAAAAACTGGCACCCTGGCCCCGCACCCCGGAGGATACGAAACAACAGAACGCCGATTATTATTCCTGCATCACCGGCCTCGATCATCATGTTGGGCGTATCATGGCCGAGTTGAAAGCCAGCGGCCAGTGGGACAATACGATCATCATTTTCAGTGGCGACAACGGCCTCTCGCTCGGAGAACACGGGCTTTTCGGCAAACAAAACCTCTACGAATTCGGCGGCATGCACGTCCCGCTGGTCATTGCTGGTCCTGGCATTCCGCACGGCAAGAGTGAGGCGTTTGTTTACCTGATGGACTTGTTTCCCACGTTGGCTGAATTCGCCGGCGCGAAAGTTCCCGTCGGTGTCGAAGGTATAAGCCTCCTCCCAATTCTTACCGGCAATCAAACCAAAGTCCGCGATGTTTGCTATACTTCCTATCGTAACTGCCAGCGTGCAGTGCGTGACCAGCGCTGGAAACTCATTCGCTATCCCTTGGTGGACCGGACCCAACTTTTCGACCTCAGCCTCGACCCTCACGAGTTGGACAATCTTGCTAAGAAACCTGAGCACAAGGCGAAGGTCGCGGAGATGACGATATTACTCGAAAAGAAAATGGCGACTTACAGCGACACTTACCCCCTCAATGTGGCGAATCCGAAGCCCGCCGCATGGTTGCCGCCCATCAAGCCCGCGAAAGGCGAGCTTAATATACAGAAAACGCTGAAACAATAACATCGCTACGATCATTCATACTACAACCACCGTGACCCGTGCTCGCGAATGAAGTTTCTCCGCTCTATGAAAACCATCGCCACACTCCTTGTTCTCGCTTCTAACCTCGCGCTTGCCACCACACGTGCGGAAAAAGTCTCCACAGTTGAGGAGCTGATCGCCGCCGTGGCGGAAGCGAAAAGCGGTTTGGTCATCGAAATGGCGGCGGGCACGTATCGCCTCACCCTGCCGTTGGATTTGAAAGTTGGCGTCACGTTGCGCGGCGCGGGTGTCGGCAAGACCATCGTGACCAACGCGGAAAGCTGGGCGGCGAATCCCGCAACGCTGCCCGACCCGGAGACGAATCACAAAAAATTCGACCGCACCGGCTATCTCATCAGATGCGTCAACGACACAAACGGTATCACCATTTCCGACATGACGATCACCGGCCCGCGCATGCACGGGGCGATTTTTGGCTTCGCTAACAAGGGGCTGCATTTCCATGACCTACGCATCGCCAATTTCATGTATTGCGGCATCCGCACCTATGCTATGCAAGGCGCGAAGATTCACGATTGCACTTTCGAGAACGCCGGACAGCGCTGGGACAACGGCAAGCCTGGATTGAAGGGCGGTATAACCGGTGGCGGCATTTTCGGCATCTGGATGAGCGATACGGAAATCTGGAACAACCGATTCCTTAACGTCCAGAATGCGCCCAACGAGCACTACTACGGCATCAAGGGGCGAGAGGCGCGGCGCGTGCATATTCATCACAACACCATCGAGGCTGGTTTCACCATCGAGCTGCCTTTCGAGGGTGACCAGGACGTGGAGATCGATCACAACATCCTACTCGCCGCCATGTCCATCCCGAAATACGCGGGCGGGCCGGTGCCGAAAAGCGGGCGCACGTTTCACATCCACCACAACTATTTTCGCGACGGCTACTCTATCGAGTTCGTGCGTAACGGTGTGGAGATTGACCATAATCTATTCGACTTCGATGCCGAGCGGGACGGCAGTAATCTTATTAGTTCCTTTGGCAATGCGGCAGCGTCTGGCCCGGCCAGTTTTCACAACAACCTCGTGAGCAATCCCGGTCGCGGCGTGATGTGGTTGAACGAAGCGTATGCGAATCTCGAAGTGCGGAACAACCACATCATCTGCCGCACCACGAAGACCCCGCGCACTGAGGGACTGTTCGGCTTCAACGAGAAGAGCGACTTCAAGACGTTCCGCTTCAAGGGGAATATCATCGAGTGCCAAGGCACGCCGCGCCCGCTCTTGTGCAGCGATGCCAGCGGCGCGGCGCTCGTGGAGAACAACACGCTCACCAACATCACCGACACCACGCGCTACGCCAACAAGCCAGGCACCACGCCCGCCGGGCTTGAAGCTCCGCTCAGCTTCCAATGCGGGGTGAATGGCGAAATGACGGTGGATGGTTGGAAGGCAGCCAAAGCGAAACCGCAATGAGTATAGATCGCTCAAGTCATCGAGCTCGTCATTCACCCCACCAAAATTCAATGAACACCAAACGAAACTTCTTCAAATACAGCATTTTTTTCCGCCGTTTTCGCGCTGGCGCTGTGAGCCACGGCGCAGGCGAACATGGAAGGGCATGTGGATGATTTGCGGGTCGGCGTGTATTATTTTCCCAACTGGGGCACCGTGGAGCATTCCGAGTGGAACTCGATCACTTGTGGGATGTATTCGACACACCTGTTTCAAAATAGAAACCTATCGATAGACATCATGAAATCATTCCTTCTTCCGCTATTTGCATTTTTCCTTCTGCTCTCGGCCCGAGGCGCAGAAGCTCCCGAAACACCCAAGACGCTCGGACTCAGTCCCGGTCCAAACGCCGCGGTGATCAAAGACGGCAAGCCCTATCGCGGGATCGGCGTCAACTATTTCAACTGCTTCCTTCGCACGTTAGATAAGGGCGACAACACGAGTTATGATGCAGGATTCGCAACGCTCGCAGCGAAGGGCATCCCCTTCGCCCGCTTCTGCGCCACCGGTTTTTGGCCGAAGGATATGAAGCTCTATGTAGAGGATCGCGCCGAGTATTTTCGTCGGCTCGATGGCGTGGTGAAGTCCGCTCAGAAGCACGGCGTCGGACTCGTCCCATCGTTGTTCTGGCTTTACGCCTGCGTGCCCGATCTCGTCGGCGAGCCGATGGATCAGTGGGCGAATCCGCAACGCAAAACCCAAGCATGGATGCGCGAGTATGTGCGCGAGGTCGTTACTCGCTATCGTGATAATCCTACCATTTGGGCATGGGAACTCGGCAACGAATACTCACTTTCCGCCAGTCTCCCGAATCCCCCGAAGAACTGCAAATCGCCATCCCCGGCGGCTCGATCGCCAAACTAAAAAAAGCCGACATCACAAAAACCGAGCCGATGAAAACTTCCCTGATGCCCCCAGGCTTCGACAAGACACTCACCCCCGCTGAACTCCGCGAATTGATGACCTTTCTGCTCACTGAGCCACCGAAGTAAGTAACTAAAATACAATAGAGCCAATTGCAAAACCTTATTGGACAGGGGAATGATGAGAAGGTTTTGCAACTGGCTCAATAGACTCAAGCCATGATCCAGATCTATCCGTTCAAACTCACCCTCATCACCGCCCAAGACCTCGCGGGATGTATTCGACACACCTGCAAAAAATAAAAGCCTATCCATAGCCATCATGAAATCATTCCTTCATCTGCTATTTGCATTTTTCCTTCTGCTCCCGGCCTGGGGCACAGAAGCTCCCGAAACACTCGGACTCAGTCCCGGCCCGAACGCCACCGTGATGAAAGACGGCAAGCCCTATCGCGGCATCGGCGTCAATTACTTCAACTGCTTCCTGCGCACCCTGGAGAAGGGCGAAGACACGAGTTACGATGCAGGTTTCGCAACGCTCGCAGCAAAGGGCATCCCCTTCGCCCGCTTCTGTGCCGCCGGTTTCTGGCCGAGGGATATGAATCTCTATCAGCACGACCGCGCCGAGTATTTCCGCCGCCTTGATGGCGTGGTGAACTCCGCTCAAAAGCACGGCATCGGTCTCGTGCCGTCCTTATTCTGGCTTTACGCCTGCGTGCCCGATCTAGTCCACGAGCCGATGTATCAGTGGGCGAATCCGCAAAGCAAAACCCAGGCATGGATGCGCGAGTATGTGCGCGAGGTCGTCACCCGCTACCGCGACAATCCCACCATCTGGGCATGGGAACTTGGCAACGAATACTCGCTCTCCGCCAATCTCCCGAATGCCAAAGAGTTTCGTCCAAAAATGCACCCCTCTCTCGGCACACCCGAAACTCGCAGCGAGCATGACGATCTCACATTCGACATCGTGCACCGCGTCTTCTTTGCCTTCGCCACCGAAGTGAAACTACATGATCCACATCGACTTATTCTAACAGGCGACAGCTTTCCACGCCTGTCCGCATGGCATCAGGAGAAGGAAAACTCATGGACGTCGGACACGCCTGAGCAATTCGCCGAGATGCTATCAAAGTCCAATCCCGATCCCATCAATACCATCGGCGTGCACGCTTATGAAGACGACGATCAACGCTTTGCCAGTGCCATGGCAGTCGCACGTAAGTTGAATAAACCACTCTTCGTCGGCGAGTTCGGCGCACAGGGCGAAACCCCGGAACAAGCCGCGAAGTGCATGCGATTGGTCAAGGCCATCGTTGATCAGGATATCCCGCTCGCCGCACTCTGGGTCTTCGATCATCCGGGCCAGAATGACTGGAATATCAACGCCGAAAACGCGCGCTCATGGCAGCTCGATTTGATCGCTAAGGCTAACAAACAACTCAACAGCGATCTTAAAAAAGAGCCTCTGGTGGCTGCGCTTCAGGCTGCCGATGTGCCGATGTCAGCTACACCGCAGCCCCTCGTGCTCAAGGCCGAGTCCTTCCGGCATTACGTTGATGACTTTAATCGAAATGATAACGAACTCTATGTCCAGCACATCCCCAATGCGAAAGCGTGGGAATTTCTTCAAGCCAACATTCCGTTGTTCGACTGCCCGGATAAGGAGCTTGAGGAGATCTACCTCTTCCGCTGGTGGACCTTTCGCAAACATATCAAGCAGACGCCGGACGGGTTTGTCCTGAGTGAGTTTCTGCCGAAAGTTGACTGGGCTGCTAAATACAACACGATCAATTGCGCCGCTGGCCACCATTTGCGCGAAGGTCGTTGGCTGGCCGATCAGAAGTATCTCGATGACTATGCTGCCTTCTGGTTCGGTAAAGATGGCAATCCGCGCCACTACAGCTTCTGGGCTGCCGATTCGATCTGGGCACAGGCGCTCGTCACCGGCGATGAACGGCTTGCCAAAAAGTTGTTGCCCAGCCTGCTCACGAACTATCAAGCGTGGGAAGGCGATCATCGCGATGGCAACGGGTTGTTCTGGCAGCAGGATGGCATTGACGGGATGGAGGTTTCGATCAGTGGTGCCTTACATCCACAACAACTCGGCTACCGAGCCACGATCAATAGCTACATGTATGGTGACGCTCTGGCGATTGCCCACATCGCAGAACGGGCAGGGCAGAAAGATGTCGCGGATCGGTTCCGCGCCAAGGCGGCTGAAATCAAGCGACTGGTCCAAGACAAACTGTGGGACCCGGCGGCGCAGTTCTTCAAGGTGCTGCCGCGTGGCGAAGATACAAAGCTTTCCGACGCCCGCGAACTGCACGGTTATACGCCGTGGTATTTCAATCTTCCCGATGCCGACAAGTCGGTTGCCTGGAAACAAATCATGGACCCGCAAGGATTCTACGCTCCGTTCGGACCCACGACTGCCGAGCAGCGTCACCCAAAATTCACGCTCTCCTATCAAGACCACGAGTGCCAGTGGAATGGCCCCAGTTGGCCGTTCGCGACAGCAGTCACCTTGACGGGGCTCGCCAACTTGCTGAATAACCAAGATCAATCGGTGGTCACCAAGCAGGATTACCTTGCTCTGCTAAAGATTTACGCGAAGTCGCATCACTTGACTCGGGAGGACGGTCGCGTGGTGCCATGGATTGACGAGAACCTCAACCCGACCAACGGTGACTGGATTTCCCGCACACGCTTGAAATCGTGGGAGAACGGCACGTGGTCGGCGCAAAAGGGCGGAGAGGAACGCGGCAAGGATTACAACCACTCGACCTTCTGCGACCTCGTTATCAGCGGACTGATCGGCCTGCGCCCGCGTGCCGATGAAACGGTTGAGGTCAATCCACTCGTCCCGGAAGGAACATGGGATTACTTCTGCCTCGATCAAATCCGTTATCATGGCCACTGGCTGACCATCCTCTATGACAAGAGCGGCGAGCGATATGGCAGGGGCAAGGGGCTGCGCGTGCTGGCAGACGGGAAGGAAATAGCAACAGCAGATACTTTAAAACAAATCACAGGAAAACTACAATGATGAAAATTCCATCAAACACCATGAAGCACACCCTCACACTCCTCACCTCCCTGCTGCTCACGCCATTGGCCGCGCTGCACGCCGCCGAACTCCGCGACACAATGCCAGACACATGGGTCGCCACCGATGCGTTAGGGCGCGTATTGCCGATGCCTGAGGAAGTCGGAGCACCAAAGGCTAACCGCACAGTCGGCATGTTTTATTTCAACTGGCAAGCGGCGTTTGGAAATCCGGCGGTGTATGACATTTCAAAAATCCTAGCTGCCAATCCGTCCGCGCCAGCGTGGGGACCGGTGGCCAATCCGCATTACTGGGGCGAGCCGCGCTTTGGCTACTATCGCCCGGATGATCCGTGGGTGATCCGCAAGCACATGCAGATGCTCAGCGATGCAGGCGTGGACGTCCTGATCCTAGATGCGACGAATGGCTACACCTATGACGCCGAACGTGAGGTGCTCTGCACAGTGCTCGAACAAATGCAGGCCGAAGGCCAGCGCGCGCATAAGATCGCGATGTTTCCGTATGCGAATCACCTCCCGGTCGTGCAGCACCTGTGGGACACGGTTTACAAGCCGGGCGTGCATTCCTCGCTCTGGTTTCAGTGGAAAGGCAAGCCGCTGATGCTCACGCCGACAGAAGGCCTGAGCGATGAAGTAAAAGCCTTCTTCACGCTGCGCACGTCGTGGGCTTGGTCGAAGGGGCAGGCTTGGTTTGGCGATGGCAAAGACAAGTGGCCATGGCTGGACTTTGCACCGCAAACGCCCGGCTGGAATGAAGCGCCCGACAAGGCCGAGTGCGTGCCGGTGGGCGTGAGCCAGCACGTTATTGCCAATATTGGACGCAGCTATCAGAATAAAGCGCAGCCATTACCGGCAGACCGGCGTCCGGAGCAGGGGATCTATTTTGATGAACAATGGCGTCATGCCTTGACCCAGAATCCCGAGTTTATCTTTATCACTGGCTGGAATGAATGGGTGGAACAGCGAGCACTCTCCGATGGCACGATGACCTTCCAAGGCGGCGTCCTACCCGCTGGCGAGACCTTTTTCGTCGATCTCTACGATCAAGAATTCAGCCGCGACATCGAGCCGATGCGTGGCGGATTCGGCGACAACTACTACTGGCAAATGATTGCGAATATCCGCCGCTACAAAGGTGCGCGTCCGCTGGCTGTTTCATCGCCCGCCAAGACAATCGCCATACCCGGCGACTTCGCGCAGTGGGCCGACGTGAAGCCCGTCTATCTCGATGATTTGCACGACACCACACATCGCGATCACGACGGCGTTCGCGGCGCTGGCCGCTACACGAACAACAGCGGTCGCAACGATCTGGACACGATGCACGTCGCGCAAAATGCCACTCATTGCTTCTTCCACGTCAGCACTCGCGAAGCCCTAACGCCCGTCACCGATGCCGATTGGATGGTCTTGCTGCTTGATACCGATCAAAACGCAAAAACTGGCTGGCATGGCTACGACTACCGCCTGAATCACACCCGCCCCACCGCTGACAGCGCGAATATCGAACGCTGGGACGGCACGGCGTGGCAATCCGCTGGCACCGCGAAACTACAAGTCGGCACGAACGAATTGCAGCTTTCACTAGAGCGCAGCGTGCTCGGCTTTACACCCGAGAAACCCCTTCGCTTCGATTTCAAATGGACTGATAACATTCCCGCCACCTCCGAAGCCATTGACTTTCTCGACCAAGGCGACACCGCGCCGAATGCCCGATTCAACTACCGCTTCCAAGCAGAGCAGCGATAACCATTCTGCTTTCTCATGTTGTAGATCCCCAACTTATGAAACACGTCCTCACACCCATCACTGCCCTGCTGCTCGCCGCCGCCGCAGCGATTGCCGCCGAGCCTTTTATCCCCTCGGTCCCGGACAAGCAGCCGGTGCCGCCCTTTCCGCCGCTGCCGAATGACGCTGGCGTGAAGATGCTCGTGCCGGGTTTCACCGTGCGCGTGCTGCCGGTGAAGCTGACCAATCTGAACAACATCGAGTATGCGGCGGATGGGCGCTTGTTCGCGGGAGGATACGATGGGCGCTTTCACTTGCTGCGCGATCTCGATGGCGATGGGTTGGAGGAAAAAGTGGATACGTTTTCTCCTGAAGCGGGGCCAAACTATCCGCTCGGAATGGTGGTGAAAGACGGGATGCCCTACGCGGTCTTGACGGATGAAGTCGTGCGCTGGCGGGACACGAATGGAGACGGTATTCCAGACACGCGTGAAACCGTGGCGAAGGGCTTTGATGACCCGGCTCTGGTTGCTAGTCCCGCATATAATCACCGCCGAGTGGACGCCTCTATGGCGCTCGCAATCGGTCCGCAGGGAGATCTCTACGTGACCATGGGAAATGGGGCGCCGACTAATATGTATTTGATGGACCAAAACGGCGTGGCTCAATACAAGCCCAGCGCTCGACGCGGGTGCCTGCTGCGGATCGGGACCGATGGCAAGGTGGAGCAGCTCGCCTCTGGACTGCGCTACATCATGTCCCTCCAATTCAACAAGCAGGGCGACCTCTTCGGCTCCGATCAGGAAGGCGCGACGTGGGCACCCAATGGCAACCCATTTGACGAACTACTGCATCTCCAAACCGGGCGGCACTACGGCTTTCCTCCAAGGCATCCGCAGTGGCTCCCGGACGTGATCGATGAGCCGAGCGTGTGGGACTACGCGCCGCAGCACCAAAGCGCGTGCGGCTTTCGTTTCAATGGACCTGCCGATGGGCGTGGACGCTTTGGCCCCGAGTTTTGGGCAGACGATGCCCTCGTCACCGGCGAATCGCGTGGCAGGCTATGGCGGACGAAACTCGCGAAAACGGCCGCTGGCTACGTCGCCCGCACGGAGCAGTTCGCGTCCCTGGGAATGCTGATTGTTGACTGCGCCGTCTCGCCTGCCGGAGACCTCGTGATTGCCTGCCACTCCGGGCCACCGGATTGGGGGAATGGTCCGCAAGGTGAGGGCGTGCTCATCAAAATCAGCCACACGGAAAAAAGCGTGCCTCAGCCAGTGCTCACATGGCCAGCTAGTGAGACGGAAACGGTCGTCGCCTTTGACCGCCCACTCGCTGCGGAAGATTGGCCGAACCTTGCTGCGCAGACGAAGATCGATTCCGGTCGCTACGTCGCGGCGGCTGATCGTTTCGAGACGATTCGGCCTGGCTACGCAGTGGTGAAAATGCAGCAAAACCAAAAGCACACCGACATCCCCGTCAGTGCAGCCCGACTGAGTGAAGATCGCCGGGAAATGATCATCACGACCCAGCCGAGCACTGCCGCCGTGACCCACGCACTCAGCATCACCGGCAAGCACACGCTCGACCTCGCGCATGATCTTTCGGGCCTAGCTTGCTCCTGGTCGGGTGAAGGCAGTGCCGCGTGGAAAGGCTGGCTCCCACATCCCGACTTCACGGCTGCCCGCACCTTCACGATGGCGAGCGCCAGCCATGACATCCTTTGGAAAGACCTCGCAAAGCCCGGCACGCTGACCTTGAGCGGAAAACTGGATTTGTGGCAGATGCTCCTTCCCGCCACCCAGCCACTCTCGACTCTGGACTACACACCCGAGCCTGAACCGGTGACGCTCGTTTTCAAAAGCGATGGCAAACTCACCCTCACCGCGCCAGACGCAAAGATCGAGCAAGTGAGCGAAGGTGAATCGCGGCT
>JBBRNC010000066.1:0-18246 GCA_038230495.1 Verrucomicrobiales bacterium | reverse complement strand
GCATCTGCGCGGTGTCGCGCCACCAGCCGTTCGGATTTGCGAGATGCGCGACGAGTTGCGCGGGCGTCTCGTCGAGCATGCGCGGCTGCGGGCCGGGCTTTCTGCCCTCCGGCACGAGACGGTAGATGCGCCCGTGGCGGTTGACTTCGATCATGCCCCACTTTTTCACGCGATGATATCGCTCGACCCATTCCGTGTGGCCGCCCTCGGTGGGGAACCATGTCTTTTCCTGGATGATGCCGCGATACATGTCGGAGAAAACAAACGTGCCATCCGGCGCGGAAGCCGACCACACAGGGCGGAAGTATGCGTCCGTGCTGCGGATGAATTCGCTTTTCGGAAACGAGTTGTCGGCCACGCCGAGCCCGTCCTTCCAGTCAATCGTGCTCATGCGAATCAGCCGCCCGACCGGCTCGCACGTGGCTACGCGTCCGTAAAATTCCGGCATGAGCGGACTGCGCAGCACGCTCTGCCCGCAGCACGCGGAGAAATCGCGGAGCACGCGTTGCTCGTCGGTCTTGTAGCCGCCGGACGACTGGTCCCACACTTTGCACGACGCATACGGGATTTTGTATCCGTTCGCGTGCTCGTTGATTTTCAAAATGGGATAGCCTGCAGGGAGCTGGAAGGAGTGCGCGGGATTCGCCCCGCCCGCCCACGTGCCGATGAGCCGCCCGTCGTCGTCGTGCGCGAGACCCCACTGGCTGATGCGCGCGAGGGCGTGCCTGGCCGCCGTGAGCTTCCCGTCGCGAACCGTGAAACGGTAGTCGTTCGTGCAGATGGTGTTGTCGAGATTCCACAGCATCCCCGAGTTCTGATGCTCGACGTTCCCGCCATTCGCGCCGCCCTCGAAAACCAATTCGCGCCGATCCGCGACACCGTCGTGGTTATCGTCATAGTAGGCCCACACGGAATTCGATCCGGTGAATATGACGAGCACGCGGTCATGCAGCGGGAGCACCGTGCGCGGCAGGACGACGTTATCAATGAACACCGTGCGCTTATCCATGATGCCATCGCCATTCGTGTCCGCGAGCTTCACGATGCGACTCACGGGATCGAGCTGCTTCGTGCCGTGTTCGTCCTGCATGTAAGTGCGCCACTCGCAGACGTAGAGCGCGCCATTTCCATCGAATGCGAAACTCGCCGGCTCCTCGACCATCGGCTCGCTCGCGATGCATTCCAGCCGGTAGCCCTTTGGCACTTCGATCGTCTTGATCGCCTCTGCCGGCGAGAGCGGCGGGAATTTGGTATCGGGATTCCAGCCTTCCTCTTTCGCGGCAAAGAGCGCGCTGCACGGTGCGACAAGCGCGAGCATGAAAATGCGAAGTGCGGTCTGCGCGCCTAATTGCATGCGCGTGGGTAATTTTAAGTTGGTGTTCATAGGTTATTCATCCCGATTGGCGAATAGGTTCATTCCTTCCAGAGTTCCAATTCAGTAACACCGCTCTTCGCCTTGCCCTTGTGCGTGAAAATAATGCGGAGCTTCGATGTGGTGAATCTTAACCTCGTGAGCATGGCGCCGCGGAGGCTTAATTTTTATCCAGAGCCATACGTTTGAAAATGCCCCACTCGCCGAGCTTGCGCTGGATGACGATGAGCTCATTGTCGGTCACACGCACGATCAAAAAATCACCACTGTCACCGTCACCGCGAGCCGTGGAGCCATCATGGATGGTGAGGAGATCGTGCCATGGAACGAAGCCCGCGCCGTGCGAGTGGCCGTTGATGAGACAGGCGATGCGGTAAGGTTTCACTTCGGTGTAGAAGCGATCTTTGGCATCCGCCGTCCACCAGTCGGACATACCCCCGTCCCACGCGAAATGCTGAAAGGCGATGACCGGCCGACCACTGGTGCCGACGCGTTTGGCGAGATCGTCGCGGAGAAAATCAAGCGATCCCTCGGGGTCGTGCTCGGGGCCGTTCACGCCTTTGACATCCTGCGGTCCGGAGCCGCCGAAAAGGTTGAGTTGCACAAGATGCACTTGGTCCCAGTCCCATGAGTAGTGCAGTCCATTTTCAGATACTGCGTTCAATCCGATGCGCTTCGGGTTGCGCTCCTTAATGCCCGGACGCACAAAGCTCTTCGTCGGTCCGCCGTCGTGATTTCCGAAACCTTCATAAACTGGAAAGCAAAGCCGTCCATCACTGCCAGTGAGACCATAGTCGCGGCAAAACTCGGCCCAAATGGTGGGCGCAGTTTCCTTATCGAAACCCTCGTCTAACAAGTCGCCATTGAGCACCACGCCGCGCGGTGTGCGGACGATGCCGCCACCAACCGAGGAAGGGAGCGGCGTGCCAGGCAGTGCGTTCATCTCGTCAATGACACGACGATTGATTGCAGCGTTGTTCTCGCGGCCATAATGCGAGTCCGAAGAGACGAAAAATGTAACGTCGTTTTTTACTGGGGAGTCTTGCGTGCGGAAACTCCAGACCTCTCCCCGCGTCATCGGCTGCGGGCCGTTGTCGCTTTCAACGCGCCAGTAATAGCGAGTGCCCGGCGCGAGTGAAATGGGCAGCGGGCAGGTTGCGGCGTTCGCTGCGAGAGTGGTCGCCGGCTTGTCGCTGCGCTCGACCTCATCGCGATTTGTGCCAAAGAAGACACGCTGCGCCGTGGCGTATTTTCCCGGCTGCCAGGCCAACTGCAGAAGCGACGGTGGCGTATTGGCAGTGGCATTGCGCGGCTGCGACTGCATGGCGAATCCCGCATCGGCGGTAAATGACCAGAGCGGGCTAGAGACTTTCCCCTCCACCACTCGCCAGAAATACGTCGCGCCCAACCGCAACGACATCGGACCTTGTGGCCGCGCTGTATCCGCGTCTCCGCGCTCGACAGCCGTGCGATCGGTGCCCGCGAAGAGTTTGAAATCTTTTGCGCCAGCCGTGCCCGGCTGCCAGCGAGGCGTGATGATCAGCGCATCCGTTGTCGCTCCATTGCGCGGCTCCGGTGCATACGGCGCGACGAAGCCCGCGCTCGTCCGCAGTTCCTCGTGAGTGAGCGCGGTGTTGTCAATTTTCACTCTAGCAATCGCACCCATGAAGGCCCGGCGCAGCCCCTTGTTATCCGCTTCACCAGACGCGCCGACGTGGACTTTCATCGGCGTCGGCAGTGTCACCTTTAGCGGCTTCTCCAGCTCCATTTCGCCATCCACATATACCCGCAGCACACCGCCACCAAAACTCCACGCGACGTGATGCCACACCCCCGCTGTCGGAAGCGATGCATAGGGCGTCGTTGCCTTGAAACCCGAACGGAACGCCCCGGCGCTGGCGCTACTGCCATAGCTGAACTCCGTGCCCGCTCCGCTCATGATGCCACTAATCGTCGCCACCGTCTCCAGTCGTTCGATATCCGGATTCAGCACCCATGCTTCAATCGTGAACGCATTCCATTTCTCCTCCAGCTTCCGTGAGACTAGCTTCTGCTTGCCTTCAAAAACAAACGCTTTGCGCCCCGCCACGGTCTCCACGCGAAGCGGAATGTTTGGGGACCACCCAGCTCCCGCAACGGTATTTTGAGTTTCAGAAATCTCTCCTACCGGTAATGCCGAGGCGTCGAGATCTAGAATGATTGCGGCAGGAACCGATGCTGCGAGAGCGAGCATGGAAACTGTGGTCAGAGCGCAAAAGCGAACAAAAGAAATGGGTTTCATCAGTTAGAGAATAAGTTGATTGAACCACAACGGACAAAGGAGAACCTGCCTTTCATCACTGTTCCATTATCGACATGGTTTCGCATCATCGGTTACTTACAATGCCTGGAGCTACCTCCTGCCACGACGACGCAAACATGTGCGCCATCATTCCTTGCTCACAATGCTCCAGTCCATTCAACAAGCTGGTATCACTTCCAAGCAGACCAGAACGCTTCCGTCTGCGCGGCATCAGGCTTGATCTCCCAGACTGCGCAGGGCGAGGCATCGTCGAGTAGTTCTGCTGGTTCTGTGATCAGGCGATAATCCATGCCCCACATCTGTGCCCATGATTCAAAGGAGAGCGCGTGCGGATTCTCCATGACGCGCTTGGCATCCGCTGGCATGTCCTTGAGCCAGTTCACGCGGGAAAATATTTTCCCGCCGCCGTTATTGATGATCACGATGCGGCGCTTTGACTTTTTTAACTGCGCAAGAATCCACGGCGCACCCAGATCATAGAGCGCGCTCAGGTCGCCTACGATGATCCATGATTCATCAGCTTCCGCAGAAACTCCAAGCCAGGTGGACACCAGTCCGTCAATGCCGTTCGCCCCGCGATTGGCGAAAAATACTGTGCCGGGTTTTGGTTTGTCTGCGGCCAGATTCCATTCACGAATGGGCAGGCTGTTGCCGAGGAACACGGTCGGGCCAGCGGGTATGATGCGGGAGATATGACGCATCCATGCAGGCTCTGACTTTGGACAACTCAAGAGGCATTCATTAAGTAAAATGCTCTTATCTGCCTTAGAAAAATCGCATCCTAAATCTGGCGGAAAACAGTTGCAGAACATCATCCATGTAAGTGTCGTCACATTCTCTGTCCGGGCCAGACCGGAAAAGGGTGTGCGGCTGATATTCAAGACTCGCACTTCAGGACGATTTTCCAATTCCCTCCACCAACGCCAAGACGGCACACTGCCAATACGCACCACGCGCGTTGCGTTCAGTGCTGCAAGTGCCTTCTCACCCCCTCGAATCATGAAGGGTTCCAGCCTTGGGTCACCCCACAAATTGGATGTCGCTTCCGCCATAATCGGTGCTTTGAGATCCATCAAAAACTCAGTTAGCGAGACATAATCAATACCATGAATTCCTGCGGCCAAAACCACTAACGAACCTTCACTCTCAATGAATTTAGTCCATTCACGGCAGTTGCGAAAAGGGTCTGCATCCGCTGGATTGTTAAACACGCTGATCTCTCCTTTTTCTAAAGTGGGTAACTCCACTTCCGTAATAGCTCCTTCTTCGAGACAGACATTGAAATGCACGGGACCATTCCGCCCCATTAAAATGTTTCTGTGGGCGACATTCAGTAAACCGCACTCCATCTCGACTGATGTCGCGTAAATTCCAAATATGCCCTGTTGCTCAATCGACTGCGGTGCACCGCTACCGCGATAGCGCGAAGGACGGTCTGCTGAGACTGCGACCAGCGGAATATTTTGATAATACGCCTCGACCATGGCGGGCAGTAATTCCGCTACAGCGGTGCCGGAGGTGGTGAGCACGGCAACTGGAGTGCGCGATTCCATCACGCGCCCCAGCGCAAAGAATGCGGCGCTGCGCTCGTCGAAGAAATGGTAAATTTTGCATTCAGAATTTTGCAGGGATGCCGCGCGAGTCGTGAGCACCTCGATGATTGGCGCATTGCGCGCACCGGCGCAGACACAGAATTCCATCACGCCGAGCGCATCCAGTTGCGCAAAGAGTGCGCGAATGACCGCCGTGTTGCCTTCTGCTTTCATGTAATTTCAGATGCCGAGGAGTTTCGCCACTGCTTCGCGTTTCTGCCGCAGTTCGCGCCATTCGTGATCGAAGGCGCTGGCGGCAACGATGCCGCAACCGCAGGGGAGCGCGACTTCATCTCCGCTCCATGAAACTCCGCGGATGGCGACGGCGCAGTGGAATTCACCTTCGCTCTTAAACCCAAATGGCGCGCCGAAAAATGACGGGGCACCAAGCTGCTCGCGATAATCCATGAGCTTTTTCAGTGCCGCTTCATCGCGTGGCAGACTGCCGACCGCAGGCGTGGGATGCAGCCGCTTGATGCACGCGCCTTCACTCTCGTAGGGCGGATTCAGTTCAGCCGTGAATCGCGTGCGGAAATGGGTCAGGCTCCCGGCGATGCTCACTTCTCTGGGCTGGCGATGCACGACGGCTACTTCGCGAAGCGATTCCTCTAGAAACCGAGCGACGATTTCATGTTCGTCGATCTCTTTGATGTCATGGGCGAAGTCTTCCGCGCCAGATGGTTTGGCCGTTCCGGCCAGAGCCATTGTTTCAAGATGCGCGCCCTTTTGCTGGAACAAGAGTTCTGGCGTTGCTCCGAGAAAACCTTCTCCATCGCGAATGCGGGCATAGCCCCAGAAACCTTGTGGCGCATCAAACACTCGGCGCAGAAGAAAAATCATATCACCCTCCGTCAATGTGCCCCGCTCGGTCAGAACGGGAACCATTTTGCGCAATCGGTGGGCCAGCACATCTTTGCGGATGCGGCGGAACACCATCTTGAACCATTGCGTCTCCGGCTTCTGCCAGAGAATGCGCGGCGGATTGAAGGCGCGAAGCCATTCCTCGAGCTGGGAAACGTTTTTGATTTCAATCAGTCGTGCCGGGATTTTCCACGGCTTCGGATCGGTGAGTGTGAAATCATTGATATAAAAAGCTGCGGCTTCAGGTGCCGTGCTCGCCTCCGCGAACGGCCCTTCCCCAATCCATGCGCGACCGTCAGGCAGCCTGAAAAATGCGTGATCCATCGTATTGTTTACGCCTCTGACAGAACACCGGAGCGGATTCGGGTCAAGCAAGCAGACTCACACGGGCCGCTTCATTTCCACGGCGCACGAACATTACCCAGCCAACCAAGGCTGTGATCAGTGCAAGAACGTGGTAGCCAGTAAAACTGGAGAACATCAGTGGCTCCGCACGCATGAATTCGTGAAGGAAACGGAATACGCCGTAGCAGATGAAATACACAAAGATGAGCCGGTTTTTAAAACGCGGCACACTACGCAGCAGCCACATCATCATCAGAAGCACGAACTGGAAAGCTAGTTCCACCTGCGACGCAGGCCAGCGTGAGATGCCCTGATCATCGCGCACGGATAGAAACGCGAGCGTAGTCGGTTTACCCAAGCAGCATCCTTGCAGACAACAACCGACTCGGCCCAATGCAATGCCGACAGGCAGAATCATTGCGAATCGATCACCCGTGGATTTTTGATAGCCGGTGATCCACTTCATCAACTCCACGCCGCCATAGCCTCCGAGCAGCCCGCCGATGACGCTCTTCCCTGCCGCCAGTCGCAGCCAGCGATCAGCCATCGGCCAATCATGCCAACCTTCCGCAAAAAGATAGGCCAGCTTGGCACCAGCAAAGGCACCGCCCAACGCGCCGATAAATACTGGCAGCAATGCGGGATCACGTCTGGCTTTGATGAACCAATAAGTGGCACTCAGTGCGATGGCCCCGAACATCGTCCAGCGATAGGGCGCGGTCAGCGGAGCATCAAGCCAGTGTTGGGTCATTTGCGGAAACAGTTTCGCACAACATCAACAATCACTCCTATGAAAACCCACTGTAAGAATGCCCCCGTATACCACAAGAGAACGGGAACGGATTGTTCTGGATAGATCAAGTTCAGGATGGCTGCACTGAATGGAAACAAGTATCTTGAAAGCTCAACACCTCCATGCGGATCGAATGTGCTGATCCAGATGGCTATGGCCAGAATCCCTACCCCGCATCCACAGATTGATCCTGAATATCGTCTTAAATACTTCATGATTTTTTCGTATCCGCAAATCCCGAGTAATAGCGACAGAATGAATCGAGCTGACCATCGGGCCGGATGACATGCGTGCAGCAGCGGTCAATGCGATCTTGATCCCAAGTCCAGGCGTCCATGAACGGTTTCACCATGATGCGGAAAGCATTACTCTCTGTGGCTTCGAGCATCTTGAGCAGGTCGCCCAACTCTGTGTTGTCGCAGCCGCATCGTGCTAGATCGGCCAGCGTGTAGTGAATCTTGTCTTGCAGGAAGCCTTGGAGCTTCGTGAAATCAAGGAAGTCACTGACCGGCCAGACCTTGCTGCCGCGGCGAATGAGATAGCCGATCGTCGCACAGTTCGGATCGCCACAGGGCAGCGGAGTGAAGTCTTCAAAACGGACCTGGCCGCGCGATTGCTCCACGACTGAGATGAGGATGTCAGCCGTGTTGAGACGATTGTTGAATGTGGAATTCGGAATGGGGAATGGGGAATGGGCTTCTTGATTGCCGTTTGATGATTCTGTATTCCGAATTCCGAATTCCACCTTCCGCATTCCCTCCCTACGTCCACTGCCGAAGACCGGCTGGAGAGTGATGCCCTGTATGATTTCGTGACCAAGACCAAAGCGCACTGTGTCGCCAAGACTGGCGATGTTGTCATGCGTGACGGTCATGGCCAGAGTGACCGGAAGCTTCGCGGCGGCGCAGTTTTCAATCGCGCGCAGTTTCATCTCGCGAAGATCGGCTCCGCGAAGTTCCTTCTGACCAGCGGCCTGCGTGCCATCAAATTGCAGATAGAGCTGAATGCCTTCGCCGTGAAAGGTGTCGATGATGCGTTGCGCGAATGTGGCGTCTTTTGCGAGGAGAACGCCGTTGGTGTTGATCAGCACGAAATCAATTTTTGGATGCTGCTTGAGCCAGGCGCACAGTTCAAACAACTGCGGATGCAATGTCGGTTCGCCGCCACTGAGTTGGAGAATTTCGATACCGCCCTTACGATCAATCACGCCTTGGACGCGGGCTTTGATTTCGTCGAGCGGCACCGCGTCCACTTTGGGGCCAATGCCGACGGGCGAGTCCGCATAACATGTTGGACATGCGAGATTGCAGGAATTCACGATCTCGATCAGCGCGAGACAAGTTGAAAGCGTTTCGATGGGATTGTCTCCGCGACCTGCTGCATTCTTTCCGAGCGTGCCCGCCGTCTCGCCGTTGGCAGAGCAACACGAGCCGCCGGAACAGCATGACCCTTCGCGGTTTTTCTCATCACCGATCGCGAGCCAGTAGAATCGCGAATCGCTTGCGATACACGCACTAAATTCTCCGTGCGCGGCACACACACGTTCGAGATAAACTTTACCCTCGCGCTTCACGACATCCGCCGGGCAAGGCGCATGGCAGACTGGGCAGCGCGAAGTGGTGCGTTTCAGTAGCATATTTGTTCCAATCACAGCTTTCATTTCACAGCGCGGACACCGACAATGCGCACTTCCGAAACTGGTCCGTCCAGCCAATACGAGACATGCCAGCGGAGATATCGCTTCTCCAAGATCAACCTGTGGTCTCCATCTCTATACGTGCTATCCGCAGGTTCGTGGATGTTGGCTGCAATCCAATTGAAGCCTCGAATGAGGTGATCACGCTGACGGGCAGGGAGATGAGACAAAGTCTCCACCAGATGAATACCAAGAACAGGGCGATAAACGGTCATCTCCTACAATCCGAGCTTCTTCATGTGCTCGTGCAATTTGGTGAACTCCTCAATGGAGATTTTTTCACCTTTGTCCATTCGCCGCATCTCTTCGGTGACACTGGTGACAAATTCATCAGAGCGCTGTTCCTCCAAATCTGAAAGATAGCCGTGAAGCACGAGCCTCTCGTCATGATTCAATGTGGATGCCGCTTTCTTGATCTCAATCAGGGTGGACATGTGGTTATTGTAACCCGGCAACACCAAGCACGTCAACCCCCGACAGCTCACAACTCTAACTGAATTCCCAGCTCAATAACATTGCGCGAGGGAAGCTGGAAATATCCGGTGGCGGGACGCGCGAGTCGGGAGAGTATGACGAAAAGCTTCTTGCGCCACTGGGCCATCTTGCCGTTTCCGTCCGTGAGCAAGAGTTCGCGACTTTGATAGTAGCTGATGTCGGATTGGCGCTTGATGCCTCGAATATCGAACACTGTTTTCAGATCGCGTTGCACATCAGGCGATTCAGAAAATCCGTAATGAATGACGACGCGGAAGAAGTCATCCATAATCTCGGTGATCTCGATTCGCTTATCATCGGAGATGTAGGGCACCTCCTCGAACTTGACTGTGAGAATGACGGCCTGTTCATGAAGCACCTTGTTGTGCTTCAAGTGATGGAGCAAGACTAGCGGCAGACCTTCCGAGGAGGATGAAAGAAAGACTCCTATGCCGCGCACGCGCGGGATGTGGCCGGCTTTGATCTCATCGACGATGACATTGACCGGCACCCGGTTGCGCAGCACGCGTTTCATCAGTAGCGCACGGCCATCGCGCCAAGTGCGCATGATAATCCAGATACCGGCGGCGACGAGAAGCGTGAACCATGCGCCCTCGCGGAATTTGCTCAGGCCGCCGATGACATAGAAAATCTCAATGGAGAGGAATAGCCCGCACATGCCTAGTGACTGCCAGACAGTCCACTTCCAGAGCTTCCGAGAAAGCAGGAGCAGCATGGCTGTCGTAATCATCATGTTCATCGAGACTGAGAGGCCATAAGCGTGCGCGAGTGCTTCTGATTTCTTGAACCCTACGACCAGGCCGATGCAAAGCACCATGAGAAGAAAATTGATCTGCGGCAGATAAATCTGTCCGCGCATGTCCGGTGAAGTATGCACGATTTTCAGTCGCGGCATGAAGCCGAGTTGCACTGCTTGCTGGCTGAGGGAGAAGACGCCCGTGATCATTGCCTGAGAGGCGATGATGGTGGCCAGTGTGGCAAGAATCACCATGGGGAGTAACATCGCGGCAGGAACCATTTTGAAAAACGGTTCGGCTGCGGCCTGAGGATCGTGCAAAAGCAACGCGCCCTGTCCAAGATAATTCAACGCCAGCGCCGGATACGCCGCCACAAACCATGAGCGCTTCATCGCTGTGCGTCCGAAGTGTCCGATGTCCGCATAAAGCGCCTCACCCCCGGTGACAGCGAGCAATACTGTTCCCATGATTTGCATCGAATGGGCACGCTCCACCCAGAGAAATTTCCATCCATAATGCGGAGACAGCGCGCGCAAGATGGAGAGTTCCTGCGAAAGATGCCAGACGCCAAGCACCGCCAGCATGGCGAACCATACCAACATGATCGGTCCGAATCCCCTGCCGATGCGCTCCGTGCCATGCCGTTGCACGAGAAAGAGTCCCAACAAAATCACCGATGCGCTGACTGGCGGAATCCATTCTGGGAGATTCGGATTGATCACCTTCAGACCTTCCACAGCTGACAAAACTGAAATCGCCGGAGTAATGATGCCATCACCGTAGAGCAATGCCGCCCCTAGGATGGCAAAGACCGACAGCACGGCGATAGCACCCTTTTTCAATCCAGCCTCTGGCTTGCGCAACAGCGAGTAAAGCGAGAACACACCGCCCTCGCCTTGATTGGTGGCACGCGTTAGAACTACAAGATACTTCAATGTAACGATGATCGTGAGCGACCAGATCATCAGAGAAACCGGTCCTAGAACCGTGAGATCGTTTGCGGGATCGAAACGCTCACGAATCGTCTCACGGAGCGCGTAGATCGGGCTGGTGCCGATGTCTCCATAAACCACCCCGAGCGCCAGCAGCGCGAGGGTCCAACTCGAAGATTTTGATGATGTCATTGAGGTTGCTCTGCGGAACCAGCCGCAGCACGCTTCAGGGCGGATGATACAAATGCATTCAGTGCGGGTCCGTGCAAGCAGGATCGTTGAATCCCAATACGAATGGCACTCCGCTATTTTAGGAGCGTTTCAATCTTAGCAAGTCATTCAATAACAGGCACTGGGGCCACTTTTTCCAGATGCGGGGTCTCGACTTCTTCCACTAACTTGGTCGCATCAACGCCTGGCTCAACATCTGGTTCCGGCACCGGAAACGCGGGATGAGCTGGAGGCTCCGGCTCAATTGCGACCACTGGAGGCGAGGCTTTGAACATCAAATTCCGCAACTGCGACGCGACCAACTCCGCCATGTCGGCTTGACCGCGCGGAAAGCAAAACTGCGCACGCGAACTCGCAGAGGTCAGTGTCACATTCTCGCTGAGAAATTTCGATTCCACCTCGATCTGTGCGCCATCGAGAGGCAGCTTAAAGAGCCGTCCGCGCCATCCTTTGCTGGCAGCGAAATAGACGCAATCCGATTTCACTGGTGCAATCAGAGTGCCGTCGAGATTTGCCACCAGACCGCGGATGCCCTTGGTCTTGCCGGAAAGGCAGCGCGTCGTCCATGCCACATCGGATTCCGAAAGGCCGGCAAAGAGCCGCACTAGATCCAGTGTCTCGCCCGTGATCTCGCGCTTGAGTTCCAATGGAACATCCGCCGGTTCTTTTCTACTCGGCATCTTTAACTTATGCCAGCCCAGCCAGAGCGTGCTGCGCGTGACGCGCCAGAGGCGAGGGAAAATGAGCCACAAAATTACGATCAAGCTTGTGAACACCACCAGCGCGACCACGGGATTGAAAAGCGTGAGCGCAACACCGCCCGCCACGACCGCATCCTCCGCCACACTCATCGCCACATTTGTCACTGGCTCTGGCGAATGATTGATGAGCAATCGCGTGCCAGCCTTCGCTCCATGCGTGGTCAGCGTTGCGCCACCAGCAAGAAGCGCAGCAACGACCTGCATATAAACTGGCATGTGCCCCAGCGCCTGAAGCGCGAGCAGGGTGCCGCCGACCGGACGAATGAACGTGTGTATTGCGTCCCATAGCGAATCCACAAACGGAATCTTGTCCGCAAAGAATTGCAGAAGAAAAAGCACACCCGCCACCGCGATGACCCAGGTGTGGCCGAGCACGGCGAGCGAATCATAACGCTCCGCCAGATGCAGAACATCAAAGCGGATCGCAAGTCCTGCGAGCAATGTCGTCAGATAAAGATTCACCCCTGACAGCGAGGCCAGACCGAGTGCGACACCAAGTTGCGGAAGAATATCCATGCGGGGAACTTACCACGAATTGCGAAGTTGGCGATTCATCCTAAGAATGAGACTGATTTGATTTTTGTGCCGGACCTTGTTTCCCGTTCGTCTTGATCTTGCCGAGTTCTTGTATCGAATAGCCGAGAGGCCAAGCGAGTGACAGAATGATCGCCAGCAGAACCATAATGGAGTCCATGACAAAAATCGCCGGACGCTCTGTAAAACTGTAGAAGCTGGACCCCCGCTGCATGTAGCCAGTCCTGATGGAATAAACCGCGACTGATAAAAATGCGCCGCCAGTCATTCCACTGAGAATCGCACCCGGCATGATGGACCAGAAGTTCAGCCCCGACTTCCATCCCCAGATGCCAGCAGGAACCGTGAGTAATTCAAACCCGATGATATAAAGCAAAACATGCTTGAATGTGGGGCGGGTTGTCATGCTTAACGAAACCACTTGAACAAGCGCCCGAAGAGCCCCGGCTTCTTTTCACCGCGATTCTCATCAGGCGCCGCGCCGCTATGCACGGGGCAATAATCTTGAGGCACCAGTTCCGGCGGCAGATCCTCATCGTAAGCATCGCCATGCGCGGCACAGGCGCTGGTCGCGAGACGTCCA
This sequence comes from Verrucomicrobiales bacterium, assembly GCA_038230495.1. Classification (GTDB taxonomy): domain Bacteria; phylum Verrucomicrobiota; class Verrucomicrobiia; order Verrucomicrobiales; family Verrucomicrobiaceae; genus VFKE01. The sequence continues at coordinate 5,012 of JBBRNC010000066.1, read as the reverse complement.
CTCACGCGGCAGATGGTGGTCTTTGCAATTACTTGGCCAGCGGCAGGCACGTCTGATTTGTAATCGTGGGCTAGAGCCGAGTTCATCACATCCACCCAAATAGGCAGTGATAGTTTGGCTCCATATCCGCCTTCAAGAATCGTCTGCGGCGTATCGAAACCAACCCACACGCCGCAGGTCACTTCGCGCGTGTAACCGGCGAACCATGCGTCTTTGAAATCATTCGTCGTGCCTGTTTTGCCGCCGGCCTTTGCTTTGAATCCGAATTCGCTGCGCGCCGATGCGCCAGTGCCTTCGCTCATGACGCGCTCCAGCAAACGGCCTGTGATCTGTGCCACGGCGGGCGGCAGGACATCGGCCTCAAGAACGGGCGTGGAATAAATCAAAGCTCCCTCACCCGACTGAATCCGCTGAATGAGATACGGCCTGCGTCGAATGCCATGATTCGGAAAAATGCTCATGGCCCCGGTCAACGATTTGAGCGTGGCCCCGGTGTTTCCGATATAAATTTGCGGCGACACATTTTCGACTGTGCCCAATCCAGCGTCACGCAGCAGGCCGAGCACAGCATCCATACCCGCGTAGTTGCCCACGCGAACAGTCATGGCATTGCGACTGTGAATCAAACCGACCGACGCCGGCACGAAGCCGAGAAATTTTCCATCCGAGTTCTCCGGACTCCACAGTCCATTGTAACCCGTCAGTTCGCCGGGACGGATCGGCGCATCTTCTACCATCGTGCCCGGCAGCAAGCCATGCATGAACGCTGCGGCGTAGATGAAAGGCTTAATCGTGGAGCCAATCTGTCGCCCGGCTTGCAACGCGCGATCATAACGGCTTTGACGATAGTCGCGTCCACCGACGACGGCAAGGATCCCGCCAGTGCGATTGTCCAGCGCGAGCACCGCGCCTTGAAGATAGGGCGTGCGCGGCGGCTCGGTGACGCCGTCCCATTGCGCATCGAATTTTGCCTTGGTCGCGTGGGGATAGCTGGGTTTGCCCTCGACTTCGCGAAGACGTTTTTCCAGCGACAGCTCTGCGGCAGATTGCAAATCGCGGTCCACCGTGGTGTGCACGATGAGACCACCATCTTCGATGTCCTGCTCATCGAGCACCAAATCAAGATCGCGGCGCACCGCTTCCATCATATAATTCTCCTGCGTTAGAATCACAGGTTGCGCAGACACGGCCATATCCTCGCGCTTTGCGGTATCAGCCTCGGCTTGTGAGATGTATTTTTTTAGCACCATGCGGTCGAGCACGGTATCGCGTTCCATCAGTGCGCCCTTCCAGTTGCGGAAAGGCGAGAACCGGTTCGGACTGCGGATGATGCCCGCGAGCAACGCGCCCTCACCGGGCGAAAGCTGGTCCGCGCTCTTGCCGAAGTAGGCCTTGCTGGCGCGCTCGATGCCATACAAACCGGAGCCGAAGAAGATGCGATTCACATAAAGCTCGAGAATTTCGTCCTTCGATTTCGCCGCCTCGATACGTCGCGCCAGCATGACCTCCACGATTTTGCGATGCATGGTCTTCACGCCGAGATCGTCGAAGCTATTCCGCGCAAGTTGCATAGTCAGCGTGCTCGCGCCTTGCATGGCCTTGCTCTCTTTCACATCGCGCACAATAGCGCGTGCCACGCCGATGTAATCCACGCCACCGTGATCGTAGAACCGCGCATCTTCACGCGCGAGCAGGCCCTTGATGAAATTCTGCGATACCTTGGCCAACGGCACGACCACGCGATTTTCACCATGCAGGCGTCCGATCTCGCGCCCTTTGCAATCGAGCACAATGGAACGTTGCTTCATTTGGCCGAGCTTTGCCAGATCATAGCCATCCGCCACGTGACCGAAGAGGATCATGACGATTCCGCCCGCGGCCGCGATGACCAGCGTCACGAAAAGCAGCAGTAAAAAAAGAATGCGCCACCAGCGTCGGCGACGCGGCGGCGTTAAAGGTTCGGGTAATGGATACTGTGGCATGTAAATCTTACGTCAGCGTATTGCGGCCTTGAGACGTAGCAAGGGCATCTTGCCCTTGCACCCACTATGATCTAGTCTGAATCTTTTAAGACGAGAATTATCCATGAACCCTTCTCCAATACCAGCTTCCGTCATCACACTCATTCAATCCGCACTTGCGGAGGACATTGACGGTGGCGATGTGACATCAGAGTTTTTCGTGTCAGCCGATGCTGTCAGCTCATCCCGCATCGTCGCCCGAGAGCCGGGAATCGCGGCTGGAGTCGCCGTCGCAGCGCACGTGTTTCATGAAGTAGATGCTCGCTTGATCGTGAGCAATGAACTGTCCGACGGCTCGCCGTTTGCCAAGGGCGACACCTTGATGCGCATGACCGGCCCCACGCGTGGAATTCTCAGTGCGGAGCGAGTCGCGCTTAATTTCCTGCAACGACTCTGCGCCATCGCCACGCAAACTAAATGTTATGTGGATGCCGTGAAGCCACATGGCGTTCAAGTTCTGGACACGCGCAAGACCACGCCCGGCTGGCGCTGGCTGGAGAAGATGGCCGTTCGCGCGGGCGGCGGCACGAATCATCGCATGAGCCTGAACGATCAGGTCATGGTGAAAGACAACCACCTCCTGGCCGATGACAAACTCGAAGACCTGCAACACGCGATCAACTGCGTGAAAGCCGCACGTCCCGGCATCAAGGTGGAACTTGAAGCCGACACACTGGAGCAAGTCACGCGCTTCCTCACGTTGCAAGGCGTGGACATGATCCTGCTCGACAACATGAAGCCCGCGCAGTTGCGCAAAGCGGTCGCGCTGGTGAAAAGTCGCATCTTCCTCGAAGCCAGCGGCGGCATCACGCTGGACACCATCAACGCCGTGACCGCGACTGGTGTGAATGCAATCTCTGTTGGTGCTCTGACGCATACGGTGCGGGCGTTGGATTTGTCGCTGGAGCTGGGGTGACGATCGACATGCGACTAAGTAAGCTGCGACCCAAGTTGTCGCCTGTCGCGATAGCGTCTTGGAGTGCTGGCGCTGCTGCGCCGATTTTGATAGGCCCTAAATTACCTCCTGCACTCTAGAGATATCCAACTCCCCATCACACCCGTCATCCGCCTGCCAAAGCGCCGTAGAACCGGCGCACTCCGAAGACGCAAAGCGTTCTGACAAATATTGTTGGCAATTCCCAAACGTTACCAGCAGCATTGTCGGAGATGAGCAAACGCCCATCACGCCCAGCTTATCCCGTTTCCAACGCGCATCCTTCCTCCGCGCTGATTCCGCGCACATTTGCCATTGCCAAGCGCCCCGGCCCATGAAAACTTCGCGAGCTTCATCATTCCAAATTCCGCAATCCCAATTCCAACCTAAAAACATCATGGCCAGAACCGTCACTCTTTTCTCCGGCCAGTGGGCTGATCTCCCGCTGCCGACCTTTTTGAAGAAAGCCAAGTCGTTTGGATACGACGGCGTGGAACTCGGCTGCTGGGGCGACCACTTTGAAGTGGCGAAAGCCGATCAGAAGTATTGCGATGCCAGACGCGCGCTTATTAAGAAGGCCGGACTGCAATGCCACGCGATCAGTTCGCATCTTGTTGGGCAGGCCGTGTGCGATCTCATTGATGAACGCCACAAGCAGATTCTGCCGGACTACATCTACGGCGACGGCAAGCCCGAGGGCGTGCGTCAGCGAGCGGCGGAAGAATTGAAGAAGACCGCGCAGGCAGCTAAGCGTTTCGGCGTCAGCGTGGTCAATGGGTTCACTGGTTCGTCCATCTGGCATCTGGTTTATAGCTTCCCGCCGAACCTGCCGAAGCAGATCGAGAACGGCTACAAGGATTTCGGTAAGCGCTTCAAGCCTATCCTCGATGAGTTCAAGAAACAGGGTGTGAAGTTCGCGCTGGAAGTGCATCCGACTGAGATTGCCTTCGACATCGCATCTGCTGAGAAAGCGCTGGAGGCGGTGGATTATCATCCGGCCTTTGGTTTCAATTATGACCCTTCGCACTTCGGCTATCAGGGCGTGGACTACGTGAAGTTCATCTACAAATTCCATGACCGCATTTTTCATGTGCACATGAAGGACGTGGCCTGGGGCATTGGCGACGGCACGGTCGGCGTATTCGGCGGGCACACAGACTTCCACAAGCCGGAGCGCTATTGGGACTTCAAGTCCGTGGGCCGGGGAAACATCAACTTCGAGAATATCATCCGCGCGCTCAACGACATCAGCTATGCCGGCCCGCTCAGTGTGGAGTGGGAAGATGGCGGCATGGACCGTGAGCACGGCGCGACAGAGAGTTGTGCTTTCGTAAAGAAACTCGACTTCCCGCCCAGCAAGATCATCTTTGACGCGCAGTTCGCGGAGAAATAAGTCACATCAACGCATTGCCTGTCGGTGGTCTTCACCCTCCCAGCACATCTACTTCAGAATCGTTCCAGTCTGGCCAACGTCGTAGATACTCTTCGTCATAGCAGCATGCTATGACTCACATGACCCCTATGACCAGTCAATCCGGAGGGGGCTTGGCTTGACGCTTACGGCGAACCCACGACATCGCACTCACGAATGACGAGCTAGAGCCGGATGCGCTTGGCCGTTGTCTGCTGCTCCAGTGGTATGCCACCGACGTTGAACGCTCTGGCGAACCGCAGATGGCATACCACTTAGCTCAGATACGGTGCGGATGGGTTATTGCTTTGCAAGAAGCGGGCAAATGTTGTTTGTGGAGACGTGACACGGTGCGGACTATGCGCTATTGCAGCACAAGCGACGAGGGCGTCGCTTGTGCCATGCAGACGATCGCCAAATCCGCCCGAAAATCTTCTTAACTAAGCGCCATTCTTGACAGACCCCTTTTTACCCAGGCGGTTTGTCAAGATATGAACCCTGACCCGAATGGCACTGAAATAAGGCATCAAGCTGCGTGGGCGGCATCGTCATTTGAGTTGTAGAGGTGGCGTGGTTTTGTCATCAAAGTGAACTTGTTTTGCCGCGCTTTGCACACGCGCGGTTCTTTGCGCCCAGGTCGTTTTTT
>JBBRNC010000065.1:0-18426 GCA_038230495.1 Verrucomicrobiales bacterium | reverse complement strand
TGGGGCATGGGCCGGGGGCAATCAATGGACGTGGATGGCCGCATTTATTTTCCACACTCGCTCGGCATTTTCTATTCCGCACTAACCCAGTGGCTCGGCTTCCCGAACTATGGCGACGAATACAAAGTCATGGGACTGGCGCCATACGGCGAACCGAAGTTCATGGACCTCATGCGCCAGATTGTGCATGTGAAAGAGGACGGAACTTATGAACTGGTCTTGAAATACTTCCGTCATCACCGCGAGTCCGTGGCCTACACTTGGGACAAAGGTTCACCAGAATGCGGCACGATGTTTGCCCCGGAACTGGAAAAACTCCTTGGCCCCGCTAGGCAGAAAGGCGATCCGCTGGAGCAGCGGCACAAGGACATCGCTCGTAGCGTGCAGGCCATGTATGAGGAGGCGTTCTTTGCATTGCTGTCTGCGTTGCACAAAAAATACGGCAGCGATAATCTCACGCTCAGTGGCGGCTGCGCCATGAACTCCGTGGCCAACGGCAAAGTGTATGCCCGCAGTCCCTTCAAGCGCGTTTACATCCAGAGTGCCGCCGGAGATGCAGGTGGTGCCATTGGCGCGGCTTTGGTCGTGGCGCAGCAGTTGACGCCGAAACTCCCGCGTTTCCACATGAACCACGCCTATTACGGCCCGAAGTTCAGCGAAGATGAATACACCGCCCTGCTCAACTCTCACACGAAAGAATTAAAGGACGCCGGCTGCACCATCACCAAGTTCGATAATCAGGACGAACTCTGCCGCAACACGGCGCAGGCCATTAGCGAAGGCAAAGTCATCGGTTGGTTTCAAGGTCGCCTCGAATGGGGCCCACGCGCGCTCGGCAACCGCTCCATCCTCGGCGACCCGCGCCGCGCGAACATGAAGGACATTCTCAATGAAAAGATCAAGCGTCGCGAAAGCTTCCGCCCCTTCGCCCCCAGCATTCTCCGCGAAGATGTCGCCGCCTGGTTCGAGACCGACGACGACGTGCCCTTCATGATGCAGGTCTTCCAAGTTCGCGCCGAGCAGCGTGAAAAAATCCCCGCCGTAACCCACGCCGATGGCTCCGGCCGTTTACAAACCGTCTTCCGCGAGACCAATCCGCTCTATCATCGCCTCATCAGTCACTTCCGTGAATTAACATCTGTGCCGATGGTCCTGAACACCTCGTTCAACGAAAACGAACCCGTCGTCTGCCGCCCGCAGGAAGCGCTAGATTGTTTCCTCCGCACCAAAATGGACGTGCTGGTGCTGGGACAGACATTGGTGCGCAGACCGAACGCCTGAAGCTCCCATCTCCCAAACTACCTTATGCAAGAACTCATCATCGAAGCTGGCCGCTCTGAGGCTCATTACTGGCGCGATCTCTGGCGTTACCGGGAACTTTTTGGGTTCTTGGCGTGGCGCGATATTCTCGTGCGCTACAAGCAAACTGTCATCGGCGTGGCATGGGCCGTTGTCCGTCCGCTGCTCACTATTTTGATCGGCGCTGGCATCTTCGGCAGTCTGGCCAAGCTCCCTTCCGACGGCGTGCCTTACGCGGTGATGGTCTGCGCAGGAACGCTGCCGTGGTATTTCTTCGCCAGCGCATTGAGTGAATCCGCAGGCAGTTTGGTCGGCAATGCTAACCTTATCTCCAAGATTTATTTCCCCCGCATGATCCTGCCCGCCAGCGCCGTGGTCGTGGCATTCGTGGATTTTGCCATTTCCCTGATCATCCTCGCGGGATTGATGGCGTTCTATCATGTGATACCCACTTGGCGCTTACTGACACTGCCGCTTTTCATCTTGCTGGCCTTCCTTAGTGCCATGGGGCCGGGCCTGCTCTTCACCGCGTTGAATGTGAAGTATCGCGACTTCCGTTACATCATTCCGTTTGTCGTGCAGTTCGGACAATTCATCTCGCCCGTCTTTTACAGCACCACTGCGATCCAAGAGAAATATGGCAATATGGGGCGCACAATCGTGGCGCTCAACCCCGTGGTCGGCGTGATCGATGGATTCCGCTGGGCCATCTGTGGCACCACGGAGTTACATTGGGAAAGCTTCGCGCTCTCGACCACCTTGAGTATGACGCTCCTCGTGATTGGCGTTTGGTATTTCCGCCGCACGGAGAAGACATTTGCGGATGTCATTTAATAAAGCAGCCAGTTCAAATTGATGCCGCATCTCCGCGCTTTGCTGAATCCGGCCTATCCATGGCGATTTCTTAAATCGAGGCTGCTCAACTTCTACCTTAAAAAGCACCCGAATGAACGCGGCAGAATCCTTTTTCCCCCTGGGCACTTTTATTCGCCCCTGCTCGACATAGCAAAACTTAAGTATGGGAGCGATGTCTTGCCCCATGATGGTGCCGAAACTTGGGAGCACATCCCGATGCACCACGACGCCCAAGCCCTCCTCTACCGGGAGTTATTGGACACACATCCATCCTTGCCATTCCCGGCCACCGCATCCCAAGATTTTCGCTTTCACCATCAAAATAACTGGTTCCCACTTTCAGATGCTTTCACGCTTTCGTCACTCATGCGCCGCGAGAAACCGCAACGCATCATCGAGGTTGGCTCGGGCTTTTCAACAGCAGTAATGCTCGACACGCTCGATCACACAGGTGACACAACCTCCATCACCTGTATTGAACCTTATCCCGAACGATTGAAAACGCTCCTTGGGAGTGGTGACTTTCAGCGCATCAAGGTGACAGCAAGACCTGTTCAAGAAACGCCCATGTCCCAGTTCAGCGATTTGGAAGCCGGTGACTTTCTCTTCATTGATTCCTCTCATGTAGCCAAGATCGGAAGCGATGTAACCTTCCTTATTCTGCGGGTGCTGCCGATACTCAAGCCCGGAGTCTGGGTTCATGTGCATGACATATTTTATCCATCCTCCTACCCAATGGAATGGATTCATGCAGGGCGGGCTTGGAATGAGTCGCTCATGCTGCGGGCATTTTTGACTGGCAATTCAGCATATGAAATCCGCGCCTTTAACAGTTATGCGGGTGCTCTTTTCCCTTCTTCATTCTGGGAGAAAATGCCTGCCTTCCGCGAGAACAGCGGAGGCAGCCTTTGGATGCAGCGTTGCAACCGATAAATCATGATTCCACTTCTGGCATGGACCCAGAATCAATTTGTAGAAGTGATCTGACTATGACTCCCAACTGGCGTTCTTTGGCGGATAATGTCCTACAAGAGTCTCTGGCCAACCCGGTAACTCAAAATGAACCTAGTGGGCCGGATTCCGAAATCGCCTATTTAAAAAATCTGAGCCATACGCACATCGACACAGTGGCGCGTGTGGGTGCAAAATTTGATGTATCAGGCTTGGCCCGGCCTCAAGTGCTTGAGATGGGTGCCTATTTCGGAGTGGTCAGTATGGCGCTCGCGCGTGGCGGCATTCATATGACCGCGCAGGATTTGTCTTCCATCACGCATCGTGCACCGCTGCTGCAACGCTACCAATTAGAAGGCGTAACGCCCTCGGCGGTGGATGACGTCTCCCAGCCGCTGCCGTATGCCGATCACAGCTTCGATGCCCTGATCTGCTGTGAGATGCTTGAGCACCTGCCTTTCAATACTGTGCGTTTGATTCGAGAAATGAAGCGTGTGTTAAAATCTGACGGCTTTGCCTTTTTGGCCGTGCCCAATCAAGCCTCGGCCAAGCGGCGGCTGCAACTGCTTCTGGGTAAACCCATACGTGAGCAGATGAGTTCATGGATCTCCGCACCCAATGATGACAACTGGCACTGGCGCGAATATGTGACCTCGGAATTTCGGCAGCTTCTTGAAGGCGGTGGCTTTAACAAGATTGATCTGGGCTACCGGCATTACACACCGCCAGCTCACCCAAATCGGATCCGGCGCATTTTTGTCAATCTGATGTATGCCCTCAAGCCCAGCCTCATGGACAACATTTACGTCTTCGCAAGCTAGTGTCCGGCACTCTTCTCGCTTGGTCTCAGGATGCAATCCTAGCTAACCGGTCTGGTTACCATGTTCTCGCTGATTACCTGATTGAAGAGCGGGTAACGGTCCCTCGTAGAGACGCGACCTCTGGCTGGCCCAGGCTGCTCTCCCGGCTACGCCGCCAGTTCAGCTTCTCGCGCTGGTGCACGACGGGTTCATTTGATCTGGAAGCAGCCATCAAGCGCAAAATCTCTACCACCTCATCAGGTGCTGTTCATTATTTGTGGTGCGATCGCGATCTGGCTTTTCTCGATCTTTCATTGCGCCAAGACTTGAAATTAATCGGCACATTTCACCAATGTCCGGATGATTTGCCCAAGGCCATCCGTCGCTCGTCAGCCTTGAAGAAGTTTGCCGCCATCATCGTCATGAGCCACACTCAGCGTAGATTCTTTGAGCAGCATGGCGTGAAACCAGAGCGCGTGCATCGCTTGCTGCATGGCGTGGATGTGGATTATTTCACGCCCGGGTCGCTGGAGGCAACGGAGGATTTCCGCGTTCTTGCAGTCGGAGGAACTCGACGTGACTTCCCTCAAATGCAGGCTGTCGCAGAGGCGTTGCGCGACAAGAAGCACATCCATTTTGATTTCTTAGGCCCGCCAGACAAACGACATTATTTTCAATCTCAGACAAATGTGCGCTACCACAGCAGCGTGAATGACGCAGAGTTGCTCGGCCATTACCGCAGCGCCTCCTGTTTTTTGCACCTAGTTGAAAATGCCACTGCCAACAACGCCATGCTGGAAGCGCTGGCATGCGGCGCACCAGTTATCGGTCAGCGTGTGGGCGGCATCCCTGAATACGTCACGCAGGAGTGCGCTGTGCTCACAGAGCAGGGAGATATCTCAGCCGTCGTGCAATCAATCAAAGATCTTACTCTCTACCATCAACGCCAGGCAGACATGCGCGCCGCAGCTCGCGCGCACGCTCTGACTCTCGACTGGAACATCATCGCTGGCCACACCCGGCAACTTTATCATAGCCTTGCCTGAGTGCGCATCTTAATGGCCATGCACGGCCTGCCTCTGGGCGGCGCGGAAAAGTTTTTTGTGCGGCTGGCGCGTGCCTTCAATTCAAATCATGAAATCACCTGTTACGTGCCATGCCTGCGGGGCGGCAATGCCTCGCTGGCCGGACAGTTGCGCGATTTGCGCGTGATCTCGATCCCGGGATTTGGTCGCTTCGGCTACCGTCTCTTTTACAAAATCACCATGATGCTGAGGCAAAGATTTCCGGGGTGTGATCCAGAAGCACTCATGCATGATCGCATGCTTGCGCGACTGCACCACCAGCATCGCTTTGACATGGTAAACCCTCACCTCATGGAAGCCACACGTCAGACGTGCCGGGCATTCAGGCACATAAGTTTGCCGATCGCCGAGTCTGACCATGGACACTACGCCGTGGTTGATGAGTTGAATCCCGGTCCTGCCGCCATCGTGTTCCGACGATTGAACGCGCTCATCTGCCCAGCCCAAGCCAATGTGGATCGTGCCGAGCGCTTTACTTGGAATGAAGGATTCCGCACATTTGCCATTCCCTATGGTTATGAACCACCATCAGGTATCCCTTCCAAGATCAATGAAGAAATTTTTACCTTCGGCATGGTGGCCCGTGGTGTGGAGCAGAAGGGTTGGAACGAGGCTCTCGCTGCGGCACGCATCGTGCGCACGAAAACTGACCGCCCGTTTAAACTGGTCTTTGTGGGCGAAGGTCCATGCCTTGATTCCCTTCGACGCACAACCTTAGAATCATGGGTGAAGTTCTTGGGCCGTCAGGATGAACCTGAACATTTTATACAGCAGTTTGATGTAGGCTTGCTGCCGTCATGCCTGAAGGAAGAAAGCCTGCCCAATTCCATCATCGAATACCTAGCATGCGGAAAACCGGTGATCGCCACCGCCATCGGCGGAATTCCAGAAATGACTGGCAACGCGGGTATACTTATTCCTCTGGCAGCTAACGGCAAGGCTGATGTCTCCGCGCTGGCCGATGCGATGTTGCTGCTGGCCACAAATCCAGAACGTCATCAGGCGCTCGCAGCACAAACGGGTGCGGCCTTCGCCCGGTTCCGCATGGAGAATTGTGTGGAGGCTTATGAAGCGGCGTTTGCTTCCTTGCTCACCGCATGATGCTGCAATGCCTGTGAATGCAATCCAAGTCGAAGGCGTCGGCAAACGCTATGTCATCCAGCATCAAAGTCCGGGTCGTTACACCACGCTTCGCGACACGATGGTGCATGGTTTCAAACGCTTTCTAAAACAATCACCCTCTCCACATTCATCGCAGGAAGACTTCTGGGCGCTCAAGGATCTCTCCTTCGAAATTAAGCAGGGTAATGTGGTCGGCATCATCGGACGCAATGGCGCTGGCAAGTCCACACTCCTAAAGATTCTCTCCCGGATCACGGAGCCTACCACGGGGCGCATTACGCTGAGGGGGCGTGTGGCCAGCCTTCTGGAAGTGGGCACAGGGTTCCATCCGGAACTTTCAGGACGTGAGAATATTTTTCTCAACGGTGCCATTCTGGGCATGACCCGTCAGGAGATTCGGCGGAAGTTTGATGAGATTGTATCCTTTGCAGAAGTGGAACAGTTCCTAGACACTCCCGTAAAACGTTACAGCAGCGGCATGTATGTCAGGCTCGCATTCGCCGTGGCTGCACATCTGGAGCCGGAGATTCTCGTGGTAGATGAAGTCCTGGCGGTGGGAGACGCTCATTTTCAAAAGAAATGTCTCGGAAGAATCGAGAGTGTCGCCAATGAGGGGCGCACGGTGCTTCTGGTGAGTCATCAGATGGATGTCATCAAGCGACTCGCCACTGTGAGCATGCTTTTGAAAAACGGAACCGTGGCGATGTTTGGGCAGCCAGATATAGTTATCCAGCGCTATATGTCAGAGGCAGACCTGCTGGAAATTACTCAGGAGGATTCCAGCAGTCCGGTAATGACTCGCATCCACATCAATCCCGTAAGACTGGGGCGCGGAGACTTGGAAATTACCGTGACCTACAGTTCCCCACGCCCTATCGCAAAACCCACGGTCGGATTGGTCGTGCATGGGCCCGGCGGGGCTCCGGTATTCGGCTCCAACACACTAATGCACCCCGCGCCGGTTCAACCCAACAGCCTGACCAGGGGCAGCGTGAGCTTTATGTTGCCGAACGCGCCGCTTCTAACGGGTGACTACACATTATCGGCATGGCTTAATGACGGTTACGTCACGCTGCAGCATCTGCCTCATACCTTGGCATTTTCATATCAGGATCCAAGTCCTCCCGAATATCATGTCGATTCCATGATTCTTGGTTCCAGCAAGATAACGCCCACATGGACTTTTTTATGAGACTTTCAACGCTTGCTCCATCAAGGCTTTTCCTGCGGCTCCTGAAAAATTTCCGTCCGGCCCGCGTTCGCGAATTTATCGAAGACGAATTTGTCCAGCAAACGGACAATTACGGCAACCTCACATGGTTGGGAAACCCCATCTGGCAGAATGTCTCAGACCTCTGGGTGATCCAGGAAGTGATCTCTACATTGAAACCTTCGCTCCTCATCGAAACGGGCACCAACCGCGGCGGCTCGTCACTATTTTATGCCCATCTGATGGATTTGCTCGGGAGCGGATCAATTATAACCGTGGACATGCAGAAGTTGCATGAGCTCAGCCATCCACGGATTACCTACTGTCTCGGAAGTTCGACCTCGCCGGAAGTCCTGAACAGGGTGGAGGAAGCCGCTGCCAGCGCCACCGGTCCTGTGCTGGTGATCTTGGATAGCGATCATTCCGAAGAACACGTATTTCGTGAATTAAATTGCTACCACGCTTACGTCACCACCGGTAGCTATGTGCTGGTTCAGGATGGCATCATCGATACACTGCCACGTTTCGCCGCTGCCCGCCCGGGTCCTTTGCCCGCTATTGAACGCTTCCTCGCCGCGCATCCTGAATTCCAGATCGATGAGAAACTCTGCGGCAAGTTTCCCGTGTCCCATCACCCCAAAGGCTGGCTGCGACGCCTTCCCTCCTCACAGGCATGAGGCTAGAAACTGAATCATATGATCAGGCGATGAGCACCACCAACATGCTGCCAGAATTTTTTAAGCCCATAGCCAAAATGGGACGTTCCTTTTGGCGATCCCTGCTGGCGAAATTCTCTCAGGACAGCCCTGCCGCCATAGATTTGTCATTGTCCTATCCTGATCTGGCAGCAGAGGACCTCGCGCTTTTGGCCACCGTGGACGCATTCACGATGACCAGCATTGAACGCCGATATGCGCTCCTTCAAGCAGTGCGTCATCTCATGCGAGAAAAAATTGAAGGCGCAATCGTGGAATGTGGAGTCTGGCGAGGAGGATCCATGATGTTAGTCGCCAAGGTGCTCCAAGACGCCGGTATCTCCCGTGAACTATATCTGTATGACACCTTCGAAGGTATGCCGCCTCCCTCTGAAGAAGATCAGGATGCCACAGGCACGCCAGCGAGTATTTTGTTGAGAAAAGAAGTGTGTAACCGATACGAAAGTCATCTCTGGGCGGTCGCGTCATTAGAAGATGTTCGCCGCAATCTCGCCTCCACTGGCTACCCGGAGACAAGTCTCAATTTTATATTGGGTCGGGTGGAGCAAACCATACCAGCTACCATCCCGCCATCGATTGCCCTGCTGCGGCTGGATACCGACTGGTATGAAAGCACCGCTCACGAACTTGACCATCTTTACCCCCGCGTTGTCTCCGGTGGCATCATCATCATTGATGACTACGGGCACTGGAAGGGCGCACGAAAAGCCGTTGATGAATTTATACAGAAATGTCCTGACCGGATCTTCCTCAATCGCATCGACAACACTGGACGTGTGTTCGTCAAGCCATGAAACCATGGATACACCCGCGAGTCACCACCTTACAGATCAACTAGATGAATCGGATTACACCCGCCAGCGGATAGAACCCCGTCCGGGCGATCAGTTTTATCTTCACCTCCTCGATCTGCGGAAGGCCCTTGACGACTGCCGCTCTCAACAAGCCATCCAGTTGCTCGATTTTGGTTGTGGCGGTTCGCCTTACAGGAGTCTTTTTCCGAATGCCATTTATCACCGGGCAGATTATGTCTCCATGCCCGATCTTCACTTCAAGGTCACAACGGAAGGAACCATCCCAGACGCCGCCGCATACACTTATGACCTGGTTCTTTCCACCCAAGTTTTGGAACACGTCCCCTCCCCGCAAACTTATCTTTCTGAGGCCTTCCGAGTCCTGAAACCCGGCGGCCAACTCGTTCTTTCTACTCATGGCTCCTTTCCCGATCATGGTTGCCCTGATGATTTCTGGCGCTGGACAGCGGATGGCCTAGCTACGGAACTCACCCGCGCTGGCTTCACCATGAAATCCATTCGCCGCCTCACTTGTGGCCCTCGCGCGGTCATGTTTCTTTTCGACCAGCTCTGTTTCTCCCGCACATCGGGCTTCTTACCGCGATTGCTCAGCGCCTTGTATCGTCGTCTGCGAGGTCTAACTAACTGCATTGCTGCACACTGCCTTTCGTCACATGCGCAGACCTGCGGTTCTTCATCGGGTTCACTGGACATCTGCATCGCCCTAATTGCTACAGCCTCCAAGCCAGATGCTTGATTCATTTTATTGATGTCAGATGCTCTTGAAACAGAATCAGCCAATGCCAAACCCAGAGGTAAGCGCTGGCGGCGGCGCCTGCTACTACTGGTATTCGTTATCTTCATCGGTTTGCTGGCTTGGATTTTCCGCGCAACCCTACTCGTCGGAGCCGCAAACATTTGGATCGTCAATGATCCCGTCACCAAAGCCGATGCCATCTATGTCCTCGGCGGTGGCGCGGAAACCCGGCCCTTCGAGGCAGCGCGACTCTACCGTGAAGGCTTCGCTCCACGCATCCTCCTGTCCAGCACCCGCATCCGTCGTTACCAGAAAAATGGACTTCAGCCTGCGGAGACCGACCTTGTCCGCTCCATCCTGCTGAAAGAAGGTGTGCCAGATGCTGCCATCACTGCCATTGGTGAAAACAACGCCACCACCCGAGATGAAGCAGTCGCCCTCGGCGCATGGTGCCTAGAAAATCACGCCAAGTCAGTGATTATTCCCACCGATTTATTTCATACTCATCGAGCATCTTGGTTATTCAAGAAAACCTTCCAATCCCCGAATGTGTCCGTCGAAGTCATCGCCTGCGAGCAGCCGGAATATTCTGCAAGCAACTGGTGGCAGCATGAAGAAGGAATCATCGCCTTCCAAAATGAGGTTCTGAAATATATTTATTACCGCATACAATATTAAACTAAGATGAACGCATGTTATGAGTTTTGAAGAGTGTCAGAATAGCAATGAATCGACGGATAGGATCTATAACCAATGATTGCACGGACCTGAGCATTGTATTTGTCAGTCTTGACTAATCCTATGAACGTCCTCCCTTCCGGTCTCTCTATCGTAGTCCCCGCTTACAAAAGCGGAGAAATTCTGCCCAGCTTAGTCGCACGGTTAGAGCCTGTGCTGCGTTCGATGGGCGGAGCATTTGAACTCGTGATCGTCAATGACGGTGGTCCCGATGATACATGGAAAGTGGTGGAGGAACTTGCGCTCGCACACGACTGGGTCCGCGGCTTTTGCATGATGCGCAATTGCGGACAGCATAATGCATTACTCTGCGGCATTCGAGCTGCGCACTACGATAAGATATGCACGATGGACGATGATCTGCAGCATCCTCCTGAAGAGCTGCCTAAGTTACTCGCCACACTGACTGAAGACGTGGATGTCGTTTATGCGCCGCCGGACGTAGAACAGCACGGGTTTCTGCGCGACATAGCTTCTATCATCACCAAGACGGCACTCCAGAGCGCGACGGGATCGAAGTCTGCGCGACAGTCGAGCGCATGGCGCCTCTTCCGCACGACGCTGCGCAATGCCTTCAAACAATGCCACGCCCCTCTGGTTAGCATTGACGTTCTGCTGACTTGGGGCACCTCGCGTTTCGCCGCCTGTCCACTACGACATGATCTCCGCACCATCGGTAAGTCGAACTATACTTTCGGTAAGCTGGTGCGCCATGCCTTCAATATGATGACTGGCTTCTCCGTTCTGCCCTTACAAATCGCCAGCATCATTGGCTTTCTTTTCACCCTGTTCGGCGCGGGCGTGCTGGGCTTTGTGCTGGTGCGCTACATGAAAAATGGAAGTGCAGTGCAGGGATTCCCCTTCCTAGCTTCGGTGATCTCCATCTTCTCGGGTGCGCAATTGTTCGCGTTAGGCATTATCGGTGAATACCTCGCGCGAATGCATTTTCGCATTATGGATAAGCCCACGTATGTGCTGCGCGCCAGCACGGACGACATTGACTCGCCGCCAGCTCCAAAGCCCAACTCGGAGCCTCTGCCTCCTTTGTAACGAATGCTCATTCTGTGTGAAAAAGATCTGCATTCACAGCCCTCACGTCTTGCAGAGGCTTGGGCAGGTGCAGATACCTTCGTTTTGTTGCCTGATAAGCTCAGTGTGACTGACGAATGGCTTGCGCAAAACTTGAGCTTGATTCCGCATTCACTGCATCGTGATCACTTCATCATGCTTACTTCTGGGACTACGGGCCAGCCGAAGCTCATCGTCGGAAATCGTGAACGATCGAAAAAGCTTGTTCGTGTTTTGCATGACTTACAGGACAGCGAGCCTGTGCAGGAAACCATCGCAATGCTACCATTGAGCTACACTTATTCGTTTGTGAACCAATGGTTATGGTCGCAGGTGCTCAAGCGTCGCTTCGTTACGACTCAGGGTCTCTCAAATCCAAAGTCATTGAAAGAGACGCTCGAAAAGGCGCGCGATGCGATGATTTGTCTTGTTGGTGTGCAGGTTCCTTTGCTGATGAATCTTCTCGACGGCAATGTGTTCCAAGGTGTCATCCGGCTGCATTTTGCTGGGGGGCGCTTCCCTCAGGAGAAGCTTGAAGAATTGCGCGGCATGTTCCCCAATGCGCAAGTCTTCAATAACTACGGCTGCGCCGAAGCGATGCCGCGTCTCACGATTCGTCGGGCCGAAGATGCGGGCGAGGCTGCAAACATTGGGCGACCACTTCCTGGTATTGAAATGCGGAGCGATGACCAACATGCCATTTTGTTTCGCAGTCCCTATGGCGCAGTCGGAGTTGTCGAAGACGCGCAATTCATGCCGATCACGCCCGATGATTGGACCGCCAGCGGCGACCTCGGCGAGATGGACGATCACGGCTCATGGTGTTTGCTGGGGCGTGCGAGCGAAGTCTTTAAACGTCACGGCGAGAAAGTGTCGCTCTCATCGCTCGCCACCACTGTCAGCGGCGCCTGGTCGGGACAATGCGCATTCTATCGTGAGGCAGATCGCACAGGTGAAGATGGCTGCGTGCTCGCACTTGCACCTGAAGCCACGAGCGAATCCGTGAAACCAGTGCTCATGGCATTGCGGAAACATCATCCTCGGGCGCATTGGCCCCTGCGCATCGAGACCGTTGCGACGCTGCCTTTGCTCTCAAACGGCAAAACCGACATCCGTTCCCTCTCATCATTACCGAATAAGACCGCGCTCTGGCAGCAGCACATTTGACTTTACATGACTAACAAAGAAAAACTTCAGAACCTCATCCAAGACGTGTTTCTTCTCACGCCCGAAGAGTTTCGTTTCGATCTGAAACGTATCGAAATTGAGACATGGGATTCGTTCGGAGTCGTATCGCTGTCCGTCGGCGTGCAGCAGACATTTGGCTATCATTTCAAACCAGAGGAAGCGACGGCCATTCAAGGCGTTGACGATATTATTAAATTGCTGACCTCCAAGGGTATTACTTTTGAATGATTGAACTGCCGCCAACGAAATTGCTTGCCGAAGCCGTGGAATACTTTCGCGGAGCGCAAGTGATCACTTGGTGCACTAAGCACGTTGCCGACCGTTTGCGTGCGTTGGTGCCTTGGGAAGTGCAAACCGAGATGCCTTCACTTGATGGGGCTGACTGGTTGCTCGCAGTTGGTGGCGGCACTTTGATTGACAAGGCGAAGGTTTTGCGGGCGCAGCATTCACATGTGAAGCTCGCGGCTTTACCAACGCTGTGGGGAAGTGGCGCTGAAGCATCACCGATTGCTGTGCTCAATCAGGATGGCAAGAAAGTCATTCGCATGGGTCCCGAACTGTTGCCAGACCTAATCGTCAGCCAATCTGAATTTGCCAAGACGCTGCCAGATCAGCAAATCAAACAGGCCTGTGGCGATGCCTGGAGCCATGCGCTTGAAGGTTTCCTCTCACCGCTTGGGACAGATGAAACTCGGACCGACCTCGCCGCCGTGATGAAGCGAATGTTGCAACAAACCATAGGCTATACTGATGCATGGTTTGAGTTGAGCGCACTCGCATGTGCGGGGCAGGCGAAGTCGAGCGTCGGACTTGTCCATGGCATCGCGCACACATTGGAAGGCGTCCTCGGCTGGGGACACGCCCGGTTGTGCGCACTCTACCTACTTCCTGTAATGAGCTTCAATCAGACGCGCAGTCCGAAGTGGCCTTTCTTGGCCGAGCATGGTCTCGATGAAACAAATCTCCTCAAGGTGTTACGACAATTGTTCGATCTCACCGAGTATGCCGAGGCGCTACCGGCTTTGAAGTCGAACTGGATGAAGGTGCTGCGCGATCCATGCAGCCGAACAAACTCAGCGTTGGTCAGACCAGCGGATATTGAGTTCTTTGAAGCATTCCTAGCATGAGCGTTCTGCTCCAACAAGCTCCGTTCTCTGAACGTGATGATGACACCCTGCTGCGTGAGATGAATGCTCTCTCGCACTGGCATCTCGATGGCTGCGATGCCTATCGAACGATTTGGCCTAAGTTCACTGAAGCACGGTCGCTTGAAGAACTGCCTTTCCTGCATGTCGGCGTGTTCAAGCACCGCGTATGGCGCACGAACGGCGAGGGCATCACGCATCAGCGCACGCTGAAAAGTTCATCAACGAGCGGCACGTCGAGTCAGATCGCGCTTGATGGTCGTAGTGGTGCATTGCAGGCGCAGAGCAGCGCGGCGATTTTGCAGGATCTGCTTGGGGCCGATCAGCGACCGTTGCTGATTCTTGATGATGTGAAATCGTTACAACAACGAGGTGAGGTCAGTGCGCGCGTAACTGCGGCCATGAGCCTGCGGCCACTCTCGACCGAGATGCACTTTCTTCTAAACGGCCATGATGCGGCCCAGAGTTTGGATTGGGCCAAGGTTGGCGAGTTATGCGCCAAGAGTTCGCGATTGCTGGTCTATGGATTCACTTGGATGTTGTGGACAGGCTGGGCTCAGGGTCTGATCCCCGATGACGTGCGCGCTGCGCTTGCAAAGACACAAGTGCATTTTGTGCACAGTGGAGGCTGGAAGAAACTCGAAGCGATGAAAGTAAGCCGCGAGCAGTTCGAGAGTGCGCTCCTCGGTATGTGTGCTTCTGGTTCTGGCGTCCTAGACTTTTACGGACTCGTGGAACAGGTCGGCATTATTTATCCACTTTGCTCGGCAGGCTTTCGGCATGTGCCTCGATGGGCTGCTGTCTTAGTGCGTGATCCGTGGACGCTGCAAATCATGACCAATGCACCGGGCATGTTGCAATTAATGAATCCCCTCGCTCTCGGGGCGCCCTATCACAATGTGCTGACTGAAGACATGGGCCGCATGGTCGATGGAGCGTGCGAGTGCGGACGATTGGGGCAGCGATTTGAATTACTCGGTCGAATGCCCAAGGCCGAATTGAGGGGCTGCGCGAATGTCTGACAGATTGATTCAATTTGGTGAAAACGCCGTGGCGCTAAGCTACGATTTGGACGTGCGTCTGGCTCAATGGGAAACGTTGCGAACAACGATGGTGCGTGGTGTGCCCCCTGAGTTCACACGCGACGAATGGGGTTATCTGGTGAGTTTCGTGGCGAGCGAACATTTGCTGAGTGCATTCACCGCATCGTTTGGCGAACTTGCGCAGGGCGAGGTAACATCACTTTTCCGTGCGCGTGGTTCGATTGCCATTTGGTTGCCAGGAAATGTGTCTCTGCTAGGTCCACTGGTTCTGGTGCTCGCGTCATTTGCGGGTGTCCCGATGCAGGTTAAAGCTGGCTCTAAATCGAACGACCTGTGTGCTGCATTTGTTCAGTATGCGGTGGATAACTTGGCAAGCAACGAACTACGCGACTACTTACGCGATTGTGTAAAGGTCGAGCAATTTGACCGCACTGATGCCCGCAACGCTGAGATGGCCGCTCAGGCAAGTGTGCGCATCGCCTTCGGTTCTGATGCTGCGATAGCTTCAATCCATGATCTGCCACATCCGACTGACAGCATCGGTATCAGCTTCGGTGATCACCGTTCTGAAGCCTGGGTTGAAGCCTCGGCGCTTGATGACGCAGCGGTGGCGAAACTGATAAAAGTCTTTGCAATTTATGGTCAGGCAGGTTGCACATCACCCCGCCGCGTGGTGATGCTTAATGGTCAGCGCCAAGATTGCGAGTCTTTACGCGAACGAATGCTGTCGATGTGGCCGTCAACGATAAAGCGGGATGTCCCGATGCATATTGCATCGCTCAACGTCATGCACGCCCAGCTCAATGCAGCAAGCGGATGGGACGTGCGCATGGCAGGGCGGAATGGTGCAGTGATTGGCATTGGCACGGTGGACCAAGCGGAGATGTCTGGATTGATGTCGCTCGCCATCGTGTCTGGAACTAGGGACGAGGCAATAGCGATGCTGCCACACAACATTCAAACCCTCGGCCACTGTGTGCAAAAGAGCCATGAACTCTTGCCGATGCTGGCACGAACTAGAGTGAAACGATGTGTGCCGATCATGCAAATGCATCACTTCGGCGCTGTTTGGGATGGACAAAATTTCTGGCGGCAGCTTTTTGAACAAGTCGCTTTCCAACCATGATCAAAACACATGAAGCCAATACTGCGTGGTGGGGAAGTCCCGTAGGACTCGTCACGGATGCCGCATGGTTTGACCTTAGCGAAAGTGAACGAACACAGTCTCTTAAGCCTTATGCGTGGGCGGAATTCAAAGCACCACTGAACTCTGCACCGCGTGCAATCGATCTGTGCCGGGCTGGGTTTGCGTGGACCGATATACAAATAAACTTCCGCATCTCCCTGACTAACGTGCCGGACTCGCCGTCGCTCGCCCAGTATGACTGCATCTCAGCCGCTGAGCAGCCTTTCAAACTGTGTGCAGGCGATATCCGAACATTCGAACACGAACGTTTCCTGCAACTGCCCGGCGTGACCAGTGAAATGCTCAACGCACGTTACATGAAATGGGCGAACGCGTTGATTGCCGCAAATCCCCAGACGTGCATGAGGTTGTTATTAAATGGCAAAACTCAGGGCTGGTTTCTCAGTGAACGCAACGGTGGCAGCGTCGGATTAACACTCGCCATGCTGGCTGCCAATGCAGTCGCCTCCGGCCAGCATTTGTATCAGCGGGCCATACGCGAGTATGCGAAAAGCGACGGCAAAGTAGGACAGGCTGCTTTCAGTGTGCGCAATACGCCAGTGTTAAACATCTACGCAAACCTCGGAGCTAAGTTCACAGCACCAACAGGCGTATGGATGTGGTGGCCGAATCTGCGGTAACAGCTCGATATGCCAGATGGCATATCGAGCTGTTAGTTTAATTGAAGTTAAAATGTGGTAGCGAATTTTATGGACACATCATCCACTTCTATTCCGTTCAACCGCTCTTCATTGGAGGGGCGTGAACTGGAATACATTTTCCAAACGATCACAATCGGCCAGATCGCAGGCGATCAGACATTTTCCAAGAAGTGCCATCGCATGCTCGAAGAAACGCTCGGTGTGAAAAAAGCATTAGTAACTACTTCATGCACTCATGCACTGGAAATGGCGTCGATGCTCCTTGATGTGCAACCGGGCGACGAAGTAATTGTGCCGTCGTTTACTTTTGTCTCGACACCAAACGCCTTTGTGATTCGTGGTGCGAGACCAGTGTTCTGCGATGTGCGATCAGACACCTTGAACATGGATGAGTCGAAACTAGAGGCGCTCATCACACCAAAAACCAAAGCGATTGTCCCGGTGCATTACGCCGGTATCGGATGTGAGATGGATGCCATCAATGCGATAGCCGCCAGACATGGTGTTGCCGTTGTGGAAGACAACGCTCACGGATTGTTCGGCAAATACAAAAAGCGCTGGCTAGGCACGCTGGGTAGCCTCGCGACGCAGTCGTTCCACGAAACCAAGAACATCACCTGCGGAGAAGGTGGGGCCTTACTAATCAATGACGAACGCTTCATGGAGCGAGCTGAAATCATTCGTGAAAAAGGCACCAACCGCGCACGCTTCTTCCGCGGGCAAGTGGACAAATATTCGTGGTGTGACGTGGGATCGAGTTATGTGATGAGCGATGTGCTGGCTGCCTTCTTGTTTGCTCAGCTTGACGTGTGGCCTTTTATTCAAAAGAAGCGACAGATATTGTGGCAGCGTTATGACAAGGAGCTTCGAGATTGGTGCTCGTCGAACAACGTTCGGCAACCAATAATTCCTGATCATTGTGAGCAGGCGTATCACATGTATTACCTATTGTTACCGTCGCTGGATGCCAGGACGCGACTTATCGCCCATCTGAAGGCTCAGGGTATTCTTGCCGTGTTTCATTACCTGCCCTTGCATCTTTCAGAGTATGCGCAGCGCTGGGGCGGCAAGGCTGGCGATTGCCCGGTGACTGAGGACGCAAGTGATCGATTGCTACGGTTGCCTTTCTTTAATAGCATGACACAGGAAATTCAGGGTAGAGTAATCGAAGCCATACAATCATTCCATGTCTGAAGTCATCATCCGCGCCGAAAACATCGGCAAACGTTACACCCTCAATCACCTCAAGAATGGAGGCGGAGGCGGCTACCAGCGATTCAGCGAGTCCCTCGCCTATTGGGCCAAGACGCCGCTGCGCTGGGCGCAAAAGGTGAAAGCTGAAAGTGGAAAGCTGAAATTAGGAACACAGACCACCGAGGGTGAAAATCCATTGCAGCTTTCAGCTTTCAACTCTCAGCTTTCTAGTAAGGAAGACTTCTGGGCGCTGAAGGACATCAACTTCGAGATCAAACAGGGCGAGGTCGTCGGCATCATTGGTCGCAACGGCGCTGGCAAAAGCACCCTGCTGAAAATCCTCAGTCGTATCACCGAACCCACCACGGGTCGCATCACCCTCAAAGGCCGCGTGGCTTCATTGCTTGAAGTCGGCACCGGATTCCACCCCGAGCTTACCGGACGTGAAAACATTTTTCTGAACGGTGCCATTCTCGGAATGCACCGCCATGAGATCAAAGCCAAGTTTGATGAAATCGTGGCCTTTGCCGAGATTGAGAAGTTTCTTGATACGCCAGTAAAGCGCTACTCATCCGGCATGTATGTCCGTCTCGCCTTCGCCGTGGCCGCACAT
>JBBRNC010000064.1:0-18437 GCA_038230495.1 Verrucomicrobiales bacterium | reverse complement strand
GTGCACCCAGCAGGAATCGAACCTGCATCGGCGGTTCCGGAAACCGCTGTTCTATCCGTTGAACTATGGGTGCTTTTGATGATAAATGCGCCGTGACAATTCCTGCTTGGAAAAACTAAAAATCACATTTGGTTTTTCCATGGCTGAAATGCAAGCGTGATGTAGCCTTAGCTCTGCCTATCAATTTTGCAATCGGCAATGTCGCTGGCCGTTTTTGTAATTTATGAGAGTTGACCACTCTGCTAAATTATATCCCGATGAACTTGAAAATCACCCGCATAAAAGCTCGCTCCAGTTTCTTAGCAGTTTTGCTGGGCATGGTGGCCACTTGCGCTTTTGCCGATATCGATTCGCCGGGTGGAATAGGAACCTATTTGGGGGCGGATGCTACCGATTATCCGGTAATCCAGAAAGTCATTCCGGACACACCTGCTGCGGGGGCCAAATTGAAGGAGGGTCAGCACATCACAAAAGTTAATGGTGTCTCGACGGCTGGAAAAACAATGGAAGAAATTGTCGCGATGATTCGCGGGCCTGAAACGTCGGCGGTGGATTTGGAAATTCTCGATACCGACGGGAAGACAATTAGGCGACTTCTCTGCCGGAAGGTCATCACAATTCCTGAGTAGCGGGATTCAATCTGCGCGGAGCCTTTTCAAGGTGCGCCCTGAAACACGCCACCGCCTTGGGTTGTGATCCATATTTTTCCAGTTGATGGCGCAGTGGGATCAGAGAAAACTCGTTTCGCTCGCGCAAAGGGGAAGCTGTTTATCTTTGTGAAGTTGGGCGCGTCGGCGGTGGCGTTGACGGTAACATAAAGACCGTCTGCGGCGGTGGTTACATAGACCAAGTCCTGATTGCCAGGAATCACCGTGGCGGATTGGCAGCCTTCATTCACAAAGACGCGCCGCCATGACTTTCCGCTGTCTTTGGAACGGTAGAGTCCGCCTTTACCGGTGTTCCATCCATCGGCACTTTCACCGCCTTGAACGGCGGCATACATGATGGTCGGGTTGTCGGGACTCCATGAGACATCTTTGGTGTAAAGGCGCATAGCCTTTGTCGAGAGATCGCGCCAAGTGACTCCGAAATCATCGCTGCTGAATACGCCGGAGCTTTCCGTGAGATTACCTGAGTCGTCTTTGCGAGCGGAATAGGACGCGATGATTTGTCCGGCTTCGTTGCGCACTGCGATGGTGAATGGATGGCCTTGGGTGCGCGGTGGATTGGTCAGCTTCATCCATGTGGCTCCGTTGTTCTTGGTGAGATAAATGCCACCCTTCGTGCTGTGCGCCACGCTGGCGTAGAGCCATGAGGCGCGGGTTGGATTCGGGTCCACGGCCAGCCAGACGACCGGACCGGGAAACTTGTCGGCAGGCAGGCCCTTGCCGGGTCCGGATGTGGATTTCCATGTGACCCCGTTGTCATCGGAGGCAAGGACATCGCCCAATCCCTTGTCGATCTCATGATCGCTGAGCCTCTCGGGTTCATACATGTCATTGATCTCGGATACGGCGGCATAGAGTCGCTTATCATCCGGCTTGCGCACGATGCAGTAGAAGTTATCCCATCGCAGGCTGCCCCAATCATTAAGCGGGTTGCGATGGAAACTCCAGGTCGCGCCGCCGTCGGCAGAAAATTGATTTCCGATGTCAGTGCTGGCGATGAAGATTTGTGTTTTATCGATCCAATGAATCCAATGTCCTGTGGTGACATTCAATCCATTCTGACCATAAGAGCGATCATGCGGTGTCTCCTTCGAGGCTGCATTCTCGGTGGCAGG
This sequence comes from Verrucomicrobiales bacterium, assembly GCA_038230495.1. Classification (GTDB taxonomy): domain Bacteria; phylum Verrucomicrobiota; class Verrucomicrobiia; order Verrucomicrobiales; family Verrucomicrobiaceae; genus VFKE01. The sequence goes on along the minus strand of JBBRNC010000064.1, from coordinate 16,654 downwards.
TGAGACAAAGGCTTGTCTCCATGTCTCGCCACCGTCTGATGTGATATAGGGCATGCTTCCGGTGACGATGACCGTCTTCGGGTCGTTGGCGGCCACGTCCAGGCTCGATACCAAATCGCCCCAATGATAAGTGAAAATTCCTCCGTCACCCTGATAACCGGTCGTGATGTTCTGATTGCTCATATAAGTATTCTTCGATGTGCTGTTAATAACGGATTTGATGGTGTTGGTCCAAGTGCTGCCACCGTCCAAGCTTTTGAGAACTTGCGCGCCTTTGCCAAGACCAGCACTGACCCAGGCGCATCGGCTATCGCTAAGAGGCACGGCCACATGCCGCACGGGATCGGGGGCGGGGACTTTTATGGCTTCCCATTTCGAATTTGAATTCGCATAATCCAATTTGTAGAGGCCAAGAAAAGAAGAGTTCGCCACATGCCGGAGGTCAGTCCAAGACTCGACGGTTTCGGCGCGCGAGATCGGGATTGCGAAGAAGCTGATGGCTTTCGTGGTGGGATGTTTTGCGCCACAGAATTCGACGATCTGCGATCCTGCGGGTAATCCCGTATGAGTGGTTTCCAGTGTCCAAGACTTCCCGTTGTCCGTTGAAACATGCAGGCCCTTGTTTGTCGCCATGTAAATTTTTTCGCCGTCCCAAAACATCCCAGCAATCCGCAGGCTGGCATCTCCTTTGGCTTGATATACGAGTGTGTAAGTGGCTCCGCCGTCTCGCGTGAACCATATCTTCTGATAGTCTTCGAGAATGAGCCGCTGGGAGCTGGTGCCAGTTCCTGCGGGATCGGCAAACAAACTGCCAAACACCGAACCAGAAGATGTATCCCGTGGAAGATGTAGTTGCTTCCAGGTGATCCCGCCATCAGTGCTGACACATGGGAAACGATCCTGATTCGCCCATGACGATTTGCGAATAGCATATTGAATCAGGCCGGACCCCGCGCTGGTGAATTGCACTTTTGACCGGATCGTGGCCGAGAATGTCTCGGATGGAATCATGCTCCATGACTTTCCCTGATTCACTGTGCGATACATCCCCATCATGTCGCAGCCGATGTAAATCTGATCGGTGTTGAATGGATTGATCGAAGACGTGACGAGATCACCTCCGCCGGACACGCCGGTTGGAGTAAACGAAGTCGCCACCTTTTGCGCTGATGCGACTCCAAACGGAATGAAGACTCCCGTTAGAAATACAGCCAATGCAATCACGGTGACGAAGGAGCGCATCATAATGAGAATTCACATTGGTTGTTACCTGCCACCAAAGATCGCGCTACCAACACGCACAATCGTTGCGCCTTCCTGAATCGCGACTTCGTAATCGTGGCTCATGCCCATGCTGAGACTAGGGAAGGGGGCTCCGGTTTGCTTTTCCAAGTGGTCGCGGAATTTGCGGAGAAAGACGAAATATTTTCGTGAGTCCTCGGCTTCGGGCGAGGGCGGTGGGATGCACATCAGGCCCTGAATCTCTAGACGGTCGAGCTTGAACAAGTCCTCGATTTGAGACTCAATCGCGGCGGGCGCGAATCCGAACTTACTGGCTTCGGCAGCGACATTGACTTCGAGATAGATTTTAGGAAACAATCCGAGTTCAGTGGCGATGCGATTGATGTCTTGCGCGAGTGCAAGACTGTCCACGCCCTGAATGACATCGACTGTCGGGAGAATTTTTCTGATCTTGTTTGACTGGAGGTGACCAATCAGATGCCAACGCAAGTTTGCAGGCAGAAGCGGCTGCTTGTTGAGAAGTTCCTGCACTTTGTTCTCGCCGAACAGGCGCAACCCACAGTCCACCGCTTCGCGAATAATTTCTACAGTGAAGGTCTTGCTCACGGCGAGCAGTTCGACAGCATCGGCACTTCTTCCGGCGCGGGCGAGTGCGGCGGCGATTCTAGATTTTACTTCTTCGATGTTTTCGTGAATTAGAGCCATCGGTCCATTACTGTTCCTGCATTCATGAAACCCTTGCAAGGTCGGAAATGAAGCGGATTATTTCTGCAACCAGCAAGCCAGATCAGGGTTAAAAAATCATTCCCCCATTTTTATGAATATCAATAGCATCCTCCACCGCATCAGTTTCATCGTAGGCTGTGTTTTGATATTTGCGGCAACGATGCCTGCGCAGACATCGACTGGCGGCACAACTCCATCGGGCACAGGAGTGATCGGCGGCACCACAGCAACGACCGACGCAGGCCCCTTGGGCGTGTGGAAGCTGACGTTTGAGCAGACGGGGGACAGCATCAACTATCGTCCCTATCAGGGCGGGTTTTACATCGCGCCTGCTGAGGGCGGCGCAGGCACCTTAATTCTTACTCTGGCTACGGGCAGTCTGAAGCAATATTTTACCTATACATCTTTCGGCGATGTTTTTGTTGGCGTGAAGGGATCGACTAAAAAAATGGTATTCTCTGCGACTGCTGCCAGCAGCGTGAGCACCACCGCGTTCTATGCGATTGGCGTGGCGGACAAGGAAATCGCGCTCGACAGCACTTCGCGCAACGTCACTGGCAGCGTTCTGCTAGCTAGCAAGATGACAGGATACGCCGTCAGTGCAGACAGCGAGATAGACCTTCCGTATGCTGGTTCCGGCACTTCTGTCGGAGTCGCAGGTGCGAGCATTCTCACTGCGAAGCTTGATGAAGCTCTAACTCACAACGGCAACGGCAAAAACAACTCTGTGTCCCAACAGGTTGCGGACATTCAGGCAATACTCACGAAAGCCGGATTCACTGACGGCGCCAAGGCCACGGGGACTGGTGGCGCTTCTACACCCGCGCAGAATCCGAACATCAAATAAGCGCAGTCACTTCTTGCGCAGCACGAGAATGATATCGGCGTAGGAATTGTCGAACTTGCGCGGCTCATTCACATCATAGGTGAAGTCATAGCTCTCTAAGTGCTCAAACTCCGGCACGCTGCGGATCAGTTTTTTCAACTGCGCGGCATCGTAAGTGCGGAAAGTCCATCGCGTCTCCTGAACCCAAGTCTTCCCACGGCGCGTGATTTGCAAACGCGTTCTCAATGCCTCGGTTCGCGTCTTGCGATCCGGTGGCCAGGTGTGCGTGTTGCACACCACCTGCACGCCGCCGCGCGATCCGCTCCAGCGTTCGTGCTCGGCTCCGCTCCGCGTGTAATCCGTTAGATGGAGGCCGAGGACATAGAGGCCACCCTTGCGCAGTGACTTGGCCGCAAGTCGCAGGTGCGATATTGCGCCTGCCTCCTCGCTGACATACTTGAAAGTGCTCACTAGACAATGCGCGAGATCAAAACGTCGGCGTTCCGGCACATGAAAATTCTCCAAGCGGGCGCACCATAATTTTGCGGCGAGCTTCTTCTTTCGTAGTCGTTCATGTGCGTGATCGAGCATGTTCTCGTTCAAATCAAAACCGCAGACCTCATGTCCTCTCCCGGTCAGTTCCGCAATCAACCGTCCCGAGCCGCAAGCGGGTTCCAGAATGCTTAGCGCGTTGGTGAAGCCGGACTTGCCGTGCTTGATCGCCACCGCTTCCAAAAAATCCGCCTCCTTAGAAGTATCGGCATCGAACACGATGTCGTAATAGAGCGGAGTATCATACCAGTCGGCGGATTCAGTTTTCATCGTTAAGAAATGAACATGCAATCTCCATAGCTGTAAAAGCGGTAACGCTCCTTAATCGCTTCGGCATAGGCCCGGAATACTAATTCCTTTCCTGCGAACGCGCTCACCAGCATCAGTAAGGTCGACTTAGGTAGATGGAAGTTCGTTAGCAGCGCATTTACCACGCGAAACTCATACGGTGGGTAAATGAAGATGGCAGTCTCTCCTCGCTCAGGGACGACACGACCATGCCGGGCCGCAACACTTTCCAGCACGCGCATGACCGTGGTGCCGACGGCGACGACACGTTTGGCCGCGTTGATTTTTTCAGCGGCTGTTTCGGATATTTCATAGCTCTCCGAGTGCATGACGTGTTCATCCAGACGCTCAGCTTTGACTGGCTGGAATGTGCCTACACCCACATGCAGCGTGACAAAGGTGTGCGGAATTTCCCGCAGCAGTTCTGTAGTGAAATGCAAGCCAGCAGTCGGCGCGGCAATGGATCCTTCTTCACGCGAATAGACTGTCTGATAACGCTCCTTGTCCTCTGTTCGCTCCTCGCGTTCCATGTAAGGCGGCAGCGCCAAATGGCCGTGTTTGGCTTCATCAACTGCGATGTCGAATTCGATGAGACGGTCTCCGTTCTCGAATATGTTTTTTACTTCTCCCGTCGCCGCGCCAATCTCAATACGATGGCCTTCACGTAATTTCTTTCCAGGCTTCACCATGCAACGCCAGAGCGTCGGTGACAGTGCCTTGAGCCGAAGAAGTTCTTTTGTTCCATCATTGGAAAAGAATCGCGCTGGCACCACGCGTGTATCATTGAGAATCACCAGATCGCCCTCGCGCAGATACGATTTCAATGCGGCAAATGCATGATGCTCGATGCTGCCCGCGTCACGATTGATCACTAGCATCCGCGATGCCGTGCGTTCGGCCAGCGGCTCACTGGCGATGAGTTCTGGCGGAAGCTGGTAGTCGAAATCAGATGTGAGCACGGAGAGAGAGTTATTTATTCTTAAAACGGAAATGGGCTAGCCGCGAAAAACCGCAGAGGGCTTAGAATCAAATGGCAATAAGTTTAAGCGAGTCTTCCAAGGAATGATGGCGTCTCGCCGTCACTGGTAGTGAGCGACGGCGAGACGCCATCGTTCCTTGGTCCATTGGCTAAATCGTCATCGCTGAATAACCGCCGTCCACGATGAGTTCATGCCCGGTGATGAAACTGCCTGCGGCATTTGAAGCCAGTAGCAGGGCGGCACCGACCAACTCTCGCGATTCGCCGAAACGATTCATCGGCGTATGCCCCATGATCTTGGCGACGCGATCTGGCACCAGCACTTTTTTGTTCTGCTCCGCCGGGAAGAAGCCGGGAACGAGCGTGTTCACGCGGATGCCGAGAGGTGCCCATTCGCGCGCGAGATTTTTACTGAGGTTGTGGACCGCGCCCTTGCTCATCGAATACGTAAACACGCGACTCAGAGGAACGACGCCTGACATGGAGCCGAGATTGATGATGGATGCAGGGATTTCCTGTTCGACGAAGTAACGTCCGAAGACTTGGCAGGCGAGGAATGTGGCCTTGGTGTTGATGTCCATGATGCGGTCATACTCTTCCTCGCTGATTTCCAGAAATGGAGTCGGTGAATTCACTCCCGCCCCGTTCACAAGAATGTCGCAGCGCCCGCTGCGTTTCAACACTTCGGCCAGAAGGGCGTCCAACTCGCTTTTCTTTGAGACATCACAGGATAGAAAATATCCCCGTCCATCGCCCGACTTTATTTTTTCGAGCTTCAACTCCGCCTTTGCTGCATCGCGCCCGACCAGCACCACTTCCGCACCTGCGTCCGCGAGTCCGTTGGCGATGGCTCCGCAGAGTTCGCCTGTGCCGCCGATGACAACCGCTGTGCGGCCCGAGAGATCAAAGAGTTGTGCTGGATTCATGAATGCCCATCATGCCTCGTCATGGATTCCGGGCAAGACGAATCCTCCAACTGCGCCAAAACAAAAGCACACTCAATCCGATCAAAGCACCGCAGGAATCAATCATCACATCTCTTGCGGATGCTCCGCGCGAGGGAATAAACGACTGGTGAAACTCATCAGACGCGGCATACAACACGCAGATCACAAAAGCGATGGCGGCATTCTTCAATGCACTGCTGCTAGGCTGTGCGGCACGGAAATGCATCAAGGCACGCCAGCACAAGACAGCCAGCACGGCATACTCACTGAGATGTCCGCACTTGCGCACAACGAAGTGCGCCTGCTCGATGGAGGCTGGGCTGATTTGCGGATTCAGCCAGCGCAGCAAAGGCTCGAGAATGCGTGATGTGTGCTGGGCTGAACCAGTGTCGGTGGACATGTAGAATATCAGACCCATCCAGAGGATCAAAGGAAGCCAGTATTTAAGGAAGTTTGAAGTGATCACGCAGTTTGTGATTGTTTGCGCGTTGGTAGCAGCAATGCAATCCAAAAAATTATTGATAGACTGAGCACAATCCATGGAATCATCCAACCAGCGCGTGTGTAGAAGGTAAGATGGCTTTCACGATTTAGCACTCCAGTTAGCTCGCCAACAGTCAGAGGTTCTATGGAGGTGTGAACTACGCCATGTGGATCAATTAATTGTGAAACGCCTGACGATGCCGCGACGAGCATCCAGCGCCCATTCTCACAAGCCCGAATTCGGAAAAGTGCACTGTGCTGCCGGTGTTGTCGCTCGCCCCAAGATGAAACATCCATGCTGGGAACTAGAAAATATTCCGCGCCATCAGCCGTCATCTGGCGCACTACGCCCTCATAGTCACAATCGAAACAGATCGGTGTGCCAATCTTCCCGTTGGAAGTCTGTATTGCAGCCGAGGTTGGACCAGGCGTGCCATCGTTGAAAAAATGAACCGGATGAACTTTGTGATGCATACCAAGGACACCCGTTCCATCCATCGTCAGTGCTGTATTGTAGGGTGCTTTTCTATTGGGTGCAGGAGTGGTCGCGCCCACTGTCAGCGTGACTTTTTCTTTTTCGCAGAACTCCTGAAGGAGTTTCATCTCCTGTTTGTTGTTGCGCACGTCATAGGAAAGTGAGTATTCAGGCCAGACAATGTGTTGTTGCCCCGCCGGAAGGTTTTGGCTTTGCTTAAGATACTCTGCAAGGGTGACCGCTTCATTTTGCACCGCAGCGGCGTGAATTGAGCGCGATTCATCCACGGCAATTGGGATGCTGTAACGCGAAAGCAAAAGCACAATCATGACGAGAACACCCGCCAGTATGTTGCGTGAACGCCATGTCGATATTAGAGCAGCGGCGATCACTAAGAAAAATCCGACGCCGTAAACGCCAATCCATGATAGAAGCGCACTTGGCCCAATCGCCAGACCCGCTGTCATCCAGGGGAATTTTAGCGGAAACAACTCCGAACGGATGAACTCGCAAGCTGACCAGTTCACGGCAGTAAACAGAATCCACTTCCATCCTGTGATTGCCTTGTTCTCGGCACGATTTTGCATCCATGCGAAAAGCGCGATGAACAACGCTAGGATCGCAAACAAGCCAATAGCGAGCCAATGAAACAGCAGCCAAAACCATGACAAGCCGATGCCGTATGCTGCCATGCCCCAGACAAAGCCGAAGGCTCGCGCACGATGGGCATTCAAGCCACGAAGCAACATTAGTAGGCCGCAAATTGCTGGCACTGTTAACCACCCGCGGGTGCCTTGCGGTTCAAAGTCTGCGGCATAGGCCGCGCCGCAGAGGATTGCCAAAATAAGACGTGTAAATAAATTCATCATTAATATGCGCCTTTGAAAAATTGAATAATGAGTGGCAGCTTGCTGACGTTAGGCGCACTGATTCAATCGTATTTCAATATGCTCGGCAATCTTTTGTTATTTTTCTCCGGCGTTGTCGTCGGTCTGGGAGTCATGCTCATCTGGCATGGGCTGAGGTTTGTCGCCGACTTGCGTGCGGCGAAACATGCAACTGCTGCCGAGCTTTTCAGCATCACACCGGGCGAACGTGATCAAGCAGCTCTGGTGGCCATTGATGAATGCAAGAAGCGGCTTCGCTGGCACAAGAACCCGAATCCCGAGTGGCTGTCGCCTGTGGTCGAGGAAATACCGCGTCTCGTTCGCGAGATTGCGGTGATCTATCATCCCGAATCACCGAAGCCTTTGCTCGCCCCCGGCTTGAGCCATTTCACGCAGGCGCTTCAGCTCGCGGCGTCGGACGTGACGCAGTTTTTGCAAACCCGAACCGTGGGACGGCTAGTGGATGTGAGCGCCCACACGGCATTGCGAACTTGGGAAAAGGGCCGTGAGGTCATGCAGCATGAGACGGTGCAGAAAATCGGGAAATGGTATAAACGCCTGTTGCCTTACTGGCAGGTGATCCGTTTCAATAGCCCGCTAGTCTGGGCTTCCATGGCGGTGTCCAATGTGGCGGCGCGCACCTTGCAGCCAGCCATCGTGGACATCATCGCGCGTCGTGCGATTGAGCTCTACAGCGGTCGTGTTGGCGGTGGCTCGCACGCGAAGCTGGAGGATGTGGACTAGCGCTGCACCTTCGCGTCTCCGCCCTGCGCAAGCTTTAGGACTTCCGACAGCGTGGCCATGCTGGTGTCGCCGGGAGTGCTCATGGCTAGTGCGCCGTGGGCGGTGCCGAGTTCGATTGATGTCTGCGGTTTCTCTCCGGCGAGGAGTCCGTAAACTAAGCCAGCGACAAATCCATCGCCGCCTCCGATGCGGTCGAGGATATCGAGCTTCGGATAATTTCTGGAGCGATGAAATGCTCCATTGACCCATGCGATTGCGCCCCAGTCATTGCATGAAGCGGTATGCACACGGCGCAAAGTGGCGGCGGCGACTTTGATGTTGGGATATTGTTTCAGCATCTGGGCGACGTTTGACTGAATCGCGGCAGCTTGAACGGCGAAGATGTCGTTCGGATCATCGTTCGCAGTCATCGCCGCTGGTTCATGATCGGTGAGCACGCCGATTATCACATCGAGATAGGGGGCGAGCGCGTGGTTCAAGGCCTGCGCCGCTGCGAACCCGCCACGTTCCTGCCATAGTGACGGGCGATAGTTCAAATCATACGAGACGATGACGCCATGTTTCTTGGCCGCCTCGCACGCCTCAATGGTGAGTGCTGCGGTCGTTTCTGAAAGCCCGGCAAAGATTCCGCCTGTGTGCAGCCAGCGCACGCCTTGCTTTCCGAAAAGATCGTCCCAATCGAAATCGCCCGGCTTCAGTTGCGATGCTGCGCTATGTCCACGATCCACGCAGCCTTTCGCGCCGCGGATGCCGAATCCGCGTTCGGTGAAGTTGATTGGATTGCGCACCTTGCGCCCGATGCCGTCATACGGAACCCATTTGATGAACTGCGTGTCCACGCCTCCTTGGAGAACGAGGTCTTCTAAGAGCCTGCCGATTTCATTGTCAGCGAAAGCTGTGAGCACGCCGGTCTTCAGCCCAAAGCAACGCCGCAACCCGCGCGCCACATTGTATTCGCCGCCGCCTTCCCATGCCGTGAACTGTCTCGATGTGCGGACGCGGGATTCACCGGGATCAAGACGAAGCAACACCTCGCCAAGAGCGAGAACATCGTAACGGCATTCGGCAGCGGGGCGGATTGTGAGTGACATCGGGCAATCGGGTTAGTTGAATCGTCAATTGGCAGTGAGCATTCTCACATGGCGCGATGAGCCTTTGCTGTCGCTGGTCAGTTTATCATCGCGGAGGCCAGCCTCGGCGCGTTCGAGAAAATATTTGAGCGGGGCATCTTCGCTGCCTTCGACTTTTGCCATTTCTAAATAGTGCACGGCTTCACTGTAAGCTCCCTTGCGGAGACTGACGACGCCTTGCCAGAAAGCATCGCGTGCTTTGATTTCATCATCATTGAGCGAGCCTTTCGCCGTGAGGAGTTCATAGACTTCGCTGATCTGGTGCATGCGGGGCGCATAGACCATTTCCATGGGGCGCATTTCCAGATGATCTTTCGTGAGATGGAATGTCCGGGCATTGACCAGAACTTGGCTGCCGTAGATTAGATTGATGGAGCAGAGCCTGCGGCTGAAATCGAGCGCCTCGCCGACGGCACTGTAGAATTGGAACTCACGGAAACCAAAGAGGCCGATGCTCATCGGACCAGTGGCGAGCGCAACGCCAAAGGCAGGTTTGCGATGCCAGCGATTCTGCATTTCTTGATCGAGATTGACCAGCCTCTGTCGCAGTTCCAGCGCGGTCTGACAGCCATGCAAAGCATGATCGGGTTCTTCGACGGGCATTCCGAAAAACACTCGCACGCCCTCGGCATTGCACATGTCCAGATACGCGCCGCGTGCGACGAGGAACTCGGCGGTGGCTTGCAGAAAGAGCGAGCTTAGTTTTTCCAGATCGTGTGGTTCCATCTGGGAACTGAGGTCGGCATAGTTCAGAATGCGGCAACTCATCACTGTAATTTCACGTTTACCGCTGATGTCCACGGCTTCCTTGGCATTGACCAGCTTCTGGAATTTTTCTGTGGAAAGCCTTCCGACAAAGTAATGCAGCAAAGTGTGGCGGCGTTGGCCCGGTTCTGTGGCGCCGAGGATCACGCCGCAAATGCCAGCGACGAGAATGGCGCTGATGCCGGAGAATGGCTCGAAGAGCACACCGCAAAATGCCAGAGCGGGAGAGATGAGTAGCGTGAGAAATACTGCGCCCGCGAGGTAGGCCACGCGACTAAAGAGTCGGGGCAATTCCATACAGACCCAGGCGGACAAGAATGCGAGCACGGTATAGAAGGCATACTGCAATGGCAGAATAAACCGCAGTTCACCTTTTGCTGGAATGACGAGAATGGCATGGAAAATATCCTCCATCCGCACCGCGCCTCGGTAAAATATTGGTGTGACTTGATAAAGCATGAGCAACGCCGCGCTCACGGTTACACCAATCATCAAGCTTGCCGCCCAGATACGTCCCATGGATTAAGCAGATTGATTTTGACCAGCCGTGTCGTTGTGATTGCGACGATAGGAAGCGACGACGAGGTCGCTCAGATAGCGGTCGGGTTCCTCCACGGCCCTTAGTGGCAGCAGAAAGTTTTTTTCTCCTGTGTTGCTGACGATCAGCTGGAGGCCAAATGGATAATCCTTGAAGAGCCTGCGGCAGAGCTCGATTACCGGGACGCCTTCGCGTTCGCTGCGCTCGATGATCTTGCTCGCGGCGGCATCATCGAAGCGAAGCTCAAGTCCGTTGGTATGCGTGAACTGCTCTGCAAAATCCTCTACCTCGCGCGCGGCCACGTTGACTTGTGTCGTCTTGGCAAGCTCACGGCATCCGGCGAGCACGATTTGCGGTGCTTTGACAAGCTGCTCATCAATGGTCAGTTCGCGCAGTCCGAGGCTGGGCAGCTCGAATTTGAAATCACGCAGGGTCTTCTCCCAAACGGTCATCAGTCCGCGCGCTCCGGTTTTTTCTTCACCGCCACGCCGCGCCATCTCGCGCAAGGCACCATCCTCGAATTTAGCATTGATGCCATAGGCGGCGAATTCGCGCTCGAACTGGCGGATGATGCTGCCCTCGGAGCTTTTCATGATCTCGAACAAGTCATCGGCATCCAGCGAATCGCAAACGACGCGCACCGGGAGACGTCCGACGAACTCGGCCTCGAAACCGAAGTCGATGAAATCCTGAGTGCGTGCTTCGCGAAGTGTGGCGCTGGTTGCGACATCTTCGCGCGGTGAGGCGCCGAAGCCGATGCTGGCGCGACTCAGCCGACGGGATACGATTTTTTCCAGTCCGCTGAAAGCACCGCTGACAACAAAGAGGATGTTCCGGGTGTTGACCGACTGTTTGCGCGGCATATCGCCTTTGCGCATATCAAAGAGCATCTGCATCTGGGATCGCATGTCATTGGGCGCATGAAGCGGCACTTCCGTTTCTTCCATGAGTTTTAGCAGCGTGGTCTGCACGCCTCGTCCGCTCACGTCGCGACCGGGGCGGTCACCGGATGTGGCCAACTTGTCCACTTCATCGAGATAGATGATGCCGTGCTCGGCGAGATCGATGTTGCCTCCTGCTTTGGAAACAAGGTCGCGCACCAGATCGTCCACATCTGCGCCGACATAACCAGTCTCGCTGAACTTGGTGGCGTCCGCTTTAACAAACGGCACGCCGATAAGGTCGGCGATGTGCTTGATGAGATAAGTTTTTCCCACGCCCGTCGGTCCGACGATGAGCACGTTTTGTTTGGCGAACTCAATGCGGCCACTCGCACCTTCAGGTAGCGCGTCTGCATCACGCATCATGCGAGCATGGTGATAATGATCGCAAACGGCGGTGGCCAGAACTTTTTTTGCCTCATCCTGCCGAATGACAAAGCGGTCGAGATGGGCCTTGATGTCCGCGGGTTTGAGGCGGAAATCCAGCCAGCTTTCATCGGGCATCTCCTCGATGGCGGGAAGGGCGGGTGGGGCAGATGGAGGCTCTTCCTTGCCGGGTTCGCGAAAACTCGTGAACATGACATTACTGCCGAACTGGCTGCGGATGAACTCCTCCAGTTTTTTACTGATTTCTTCAGGTGTTGGCGGCGGATCGTTTTTAGTGTCGCTCATGTGACAAAGAATGTCCGCAGATTCGCGCAAGGAGCAAGGACACAGTTTTGGTCTTCAATTCAAACCGATTATACAAGCTAAAATCAGATGAGCACAATCTTGCTAACATTTGAGTGTGAGCCTTGACCCATCGCGACGCATTTGATAGTGTCATCGCCAGAAAGCAAAACGCGCCCCTGATACAGTTCAATTTCCCCCAAGCCATGCAGGCCACAACTTTACAGGCTTTGTCCACGAAAGCGAGGCATCGGAAAAGACTCATAGTCAGGTTGAGAACGGCATGTTTGTTTTTGATCGTGGGCGGAATGATTTTTGCGGTAGGCAGGCTGATTTACGTTCGTAAACACGCACCCGAGGTGTATCGCGAACCCGGCTGGGAAAGGAAAATCGAACTCCAGAGGCTTCTGATAGAAGAAAAGAAAAAGATGAATTTGCCCCGCAAGAAGTAAGAAACACCCTGACTGTTTCGTCTCATCATGGCAACAGTTCGGGCTTGCTCTCATCTGGAATCTTGATACACAAGCACCGCAGAGTATCCCGTCAGAACCATTACGCTCTTATGAAAAAATCCGGTTTTCTCACCCGCGCATTTATCTGGCTCTCGGGGGCCAGTGGCGAAAACCTTGATGATTGCCCGTCGTGGGAGCGGCGCAAGTATGTGGCCTTCGGAGCGACGGTGCTCGTGCCGTGTGTTTTTGCCCTTATCGCTGCGGCATATGCGGTGTCCACTTTGACGGATGACTGGCGCATTACCGCCACTGTCGCAGTGGCATGGGGCTTCATCATCATGACGGTGGACCGCGCGCTTCTGGCGACATATCGCGCTTACCAGGGCTTTTTCAGAAAACTCAGTCAGCTCGGTTTGCGTGTCATCGTGGCGGCGTTGATGGGCATTACGATCTCTCACCCGCTGACGTTGCTCTTATTTAAAGACACCATCGGCTCCGTGATCGAGAAAGAACGCGATGCGGAAGTCAATCAGGTGCGCGCCAACAGCACTGCGCTCAAGAAGCAGGTCGAGTCCAAGATCACCGTGCTCGATGACGATATTGCCGCCGGACGAAAAAAATGGGACGAGACTTTCAGCGCCAAATTTCTTGCTGGTGAAGAGGAAAAAGAGGCTAAGAAAAATGGCGCGGAGAACAAGGCGAAAACGGAGTTGGAGAAAGCCATCGCCGAAGCTCAATTTCCTACGAAGGAGAAACTCCAAGCCGTGGAGAAAGATATTGCCACGCTCGAAGAACAGTCGAAAAAGCTACAGACGGATCTGGACTTCTGGCAGAAGGAATTCGAGCGCGAGGTCAATGGGCAGCGCAGTGGTATCGTTGGACTGGGGCCTCGGGCGACGAGCATTCAACAGGATCAACTTTCATGGCGTCGTGACGAGGCCAAGCGACTGGCCGGTCTTCTGAGCGTGCGCACCAATGATCGCAATCAACTCCGCGCCGAATTTGCGGGCGTCGAGCAAACACTGACGGCTACTGCGGAGACCAAGGCCACTGAGCAGGCATTGAAACTCAGGCAGGACTCGATCCGTATCGAAGCCCTTCGCAGTCAGGTGCAGCAGCAGCAGGCGGATCAGTTCGTGACTCAGCAAAATCAAATCCGAGCCACTCTTAAGTCACAAATTGATGCCAAGATTGCGCAGAGTCAGGTGATGCAGGAGGAGATCGTGAAGTTGGACAAGGACGAGACTACACGCGTCGCCGCATTGCGTGCAGAGCCGCGCCGGGACATTCTCAAGCAGACGCTCGCGCTCCACCGCCTCTTTAATGAAGGCGCTGAGGGTGGCAAGTTTGCGCTCATCGCCTATGTGGTGCTGACGCTACTCTTCATGATGGTGGACACCATTCCGGTGATGGTGAAATTTTTCTCCAAGCCCGGTCCCTATGACACACTGGTTGATTGTGACGAAGTGCGTTTCGACAACGAGCGCGGAACCTTTCTGAAAAGCTACAAGCGTTACATGGAAGAACTCGGCGGCGGCAAGCTTCTGCATCTCACGCGGCACAAACCTCTGGAGCAAGCGCTCGTGGAAGGCGTGGATCGCAGCCGCGTGGCCAAGGAATTTCTTGAGAGCTTGATCGAACTTGAAAAAACCTTCGAGGCCCGCATTCACTCCGAGCGCGAAGCCATGCTCCAGTCCGGCACTCGCGATAACAGCGAGCGGATCGCCATGCTTCAGCACATGGCGGAAACCTTTTACAAGGACCTGCGCAATCGCATGGAGCAGTTCTTCACGAATGCCGATGTGTCCCGGAACATCAGTTAATGCTAGGAGTCGCATGGAGTGAAGTCAGTCCCGGACCGTGAATGAGTCTGGTGGGGCGAATCGTTTGCTTACCGCCCTCCTTCGTCTCTACTAAATCACGCACATGGTATCCATCTCCATCCGGCATTTGTCGAAGAAATTCGGCTCGACCCTCGGCTTGAACGACGTCAATCTGGAAATCCAGCGTGGCGAATTGTTCTTTCTGCTCGGCCCCAGCGGTTGCGGTAAGACGACCTTGCTGCGGCACATTGCAGGATTTTACACGCCAGAGAAAGGACAGATACTTTTTGATGAAGAGGATGTTTCCTTTCTGCCGACTCATAAACGGGGCGCGGCCATGATGTTCCAGAGCTATGCCTTATGGCCACACATGAGCGTGGAGGAGAATGTAGCGTTTGGCTTGGTGGAGCGGAAGCGGCCCAAGAAAGAAATTGAACAGCGTGTGGACGAAGCACTTGAGCTTGTGAAAATGGAAGGTCTCGGGCAGCGTCGCATTCAGCAGCTTAGCGGCGGGCAGCAACAGCGCGTGGCATTGGCGCGTGCGCTGGTCGTTAGGCCGAGTGTGTTCATGCTCGATGAACCGCTTTCCAATTTGGACGCCAAATTGCGTATCGAAATGCGCTCGGAAATTCGCCGCATCTGCAAGGAGTTCGGACTGACTGGAATCTATGTGACGCACGATCAGAAGGAAGCACTGAGCATGGCGGATCGAATGGCAATCATGGATGCAGGCAAGGTCATGCAAGTCGGCTCTCCCATGCAAGTGTATCGCAATCCGAATAGCAAAATGGTGGCGGAATTTATTGGCGAGACCAACTTCATTGACGGCATCGTCAGGGGTGCGAGCTATCGCGAAGGATTGTGGGATGTGGATACTTCGTGCGGTCAGTTGCGTGGCAGGCCCAGCGGGGATCTGATTCCTGTTTCAGGACAACCTGTGACCTTGTCCTTACGGCCCGAGGCAGTCACGCTGCGGGAAGTGCCGGATTCACCGAACCGTTTCTTTGGTAATATTGTTGATACAGTTTATCTCGGAGAACAGGTGCAATATGAAATCATCCTACGCGATGGCACTCCCATGCGAGTGGCGGAAATGAATCCGGCGGACATCCTCCAACCCGGTGTGGAAGAAATCCGCGTTATGGCCGCCACGCAAGATGCGTTGATTTTGCGGAGGTGAGAGATTGAAGTGTTAAGCAAGAGGTTGAGCGGCATTACATTAATGAGTAACAGGCAATTCTTCTCACTCGGCTGGTAGTAGAGGCAGGCCAAGCTCTTTCAAGAATGTATTGTGTTTGGTGATCGCTGTTTGCACCGTGCTTTCGATCTTTACCAACTCACCGTGCGTCGTGGCTAAATCAATCTCCTCCTCCGCCGTCGCGGTGCTGATGTAGCGGGAGATATTGAGGTTGTAGCCTTCCTCGGCGATTCGCTCCATGGAGATGCGCTTGGAGTAGCGGTCTTCTTCCTTCCGGTATTGGTAGGTGTCGATGATCTTGGCGATGTTTGCTTCCGTCAGGCGGTTCTGGCGTTTGCCTTTCTCGAAATGCTCGGCGGCGTTGATGAAGAGCACATCGTCGGGCTTCTTGCACTTCTTGAGCACGAGGATGCAGACCGGGATGCCGGTGGAGTAGAAGAGATTCGCGGGCAGGCCGATGACGGTGTCGAAGTGGCCGTCTTTGAGCAGCTTGGTGCGGATGCGTTCTTCGGCTCCGCCCCGGAAGAGCACGCCGTGGGGCAGGATGATGGCCATCACGCCTTCGTCCTTCAGGAAGTGGAAGCCGTGGAGGAGGAAGGCGAAGTCTGCGGCGGATTTGGGCGCGAGGCCGTGGTTTTTGAAGCGCACGTCGTCGCCCATCGCGTCGGTGGGGTCCCAGCGGTAGCTGAAGGGCGGGTTGGCGACGATGGCGTCGAAGTAGGGCTTCTTGGCGGGGTTCAGCTCTTTCAGCATTTCCCAATCGTTGAGCAGGGTGTCGCCGTGGAAAATCTCGAACTCGGTGTCCTTCACCCCATGCAGCAGCATGTTCATGCGGGCGAGGTTGTAGGTGGTGATGTTCTTTTCCTGCCCGTAGATCTTCCCGATCGTGCCGCCCGCGTTCTTCAGCCGCTTGCGCACATTGAGCAGCAGGGAGCCGGAGCCGCAGGCGAAGTCCAGCACGCTCTCCAGCCGCTTCTTCGGCCCGGTCT
>JBBRNC010000063.1:0-18549 GCA_038230495.1 Verrucomicrobiales bacterium | reverse complement strand
GTGCGTGAGTAATGCAGCGTTTCCTCAAGCAACGCGCTGTCCACGGCGTGAACGCCTTTGTCCTTTACGCCGAATTTGGCGAGGGCTTTTTTTAGCACATCCACGGCGCTGAGGCGCGGCATCTTGGTGGTGATGAAGGTCGCCGAAAGTTCGCGCGGGTGAATGCCCCAGTAGCGGTGGGTGAAGTCCTTGAAGAAAAATTTGTAGAGCGGCGTTCCGTAAAGCTGGATGAGCGCCTCCTCGGCGTTCTTCGGAACCCAAGGCACGAGGGTCTTGCGGAACTGCGCGTAAAACAGGCCTAGTGTGTAGAACACGAGCTTAAAGAACGGAATGCCCCGGATCATGTCTTGGAACTGGAGCGGGTAGCGATAGAAGCTGCCGGCCCAGCGGATTTTCGCATCGAGTTCGACGGGGATGCTTTCGTCGCCCATCAAGTCCATGATGTCCTCGTAGATTTCCTTGTCGAATTCATGGAGCATGTGGCAGCCCATGTCATACCAGTTCTCGCCGCGTTTGTGCGAGGTGGCGAGACCGCCGGGGCGCGCGTCTTTTTCGATCAGTGTGACCGCGATGCCCGCGCGGCTCAGCACGCGCGCGGCGTAAAGCCCGCAGGGGCCGCCGCCGAGGACGATGACGTGTTTGTTGTTCGCTCCCATTCGATGCCTTGCAGTTACTTAAAGCCGATAAGCGGCTTCTGCTTTTCCCAAAGTTCTGTCATCCGGTTTGCTGGGATTTCTACATCATCCCAAGTGAGCGGCTGGTCTTTCTTTACCGCGCGTTTGAACACGGGACGCACAGGCAATCCTTCGATGTCGAGCACGCCCTGCGGAATGCGGTTGGCGGCGTCGGCGAGTTTTGCTTCCTCGATTAGGCCATAGACCTCATCGCCACCAATGGCGTGTTCAATGCGGGCGCCGGCAGCGGAATCTTTTTTCGCATAAGCAAAGGTGTCGGTCACGCGCCCCATTTTCATGGTGCAGACGGCTTTGCTATACATCGCAGCGAGCGCGATGGCGCGCGGCGTTTCGAGATGGCAAAGGTGATAGGGGCGCAGGAAAACGTAATAAGGATGCTTGTTGGTCACCTTGTAATAATTCATGTAGCCCTGCTGGAATTCGCTGTCGCACTTGCCAACGACATACACGCCGCCGCCGTGTTCCTTCGCGCCAAGAATATATTCCACGCGGCCTTGGCCGTTGTATTTGTCGAAGTCGAACAAGTCCACCACGTCCTGCACTTTGTTCGCTCGCGGGCCTTCCATGCCGGGAACGAAAGGGGTCAATCCATATTCATTCGCGATGACAGACATCTCGATGTTCAGCTTCGACCCGTCCGTGTAGGCGAGACATTGCACGGTGCTGAGGCCGAGGTTTTTGGCAATGGGCGCGATGCCTTCGAGATTTTGATGGCGATCAAGGAAGCCCTTCATATTGCCGGCTTGCACGATGTCAAAGCCCCACATTTCCACTTCTTCCATCATGCGAGCGAGCACGCCATGCTGGTCGCCGCCGTCGCTGGTGACGATCACGTTATGCTTCGCGGCTTCCGCGCGGAGCAAGTAGCCGAGAATGGCGTCCACTTCCGCATTCATGAGCACGCAATGCGCATTCCGCTGGATCGCAGCCATGCAGTAATCGTAGGCCGCAACAATGGAGTTGGTGGCCTCGACAAAAACGTCGCAGGGAATTTTCTCGTCCTTGAGCGCGGCCATGCCGTCCTTCAGGATTTTCGTCGGTTTGCCATAAACTTCTGCGGCCTTTTTGGCAGCTTCATCATTAAAGTCGGCGACAAATGAGACCCGCATTCCCGGTGTCTTGCCGATTTGATAAGCGATGCCAAGGCCCATCGCGCCGCATCCGATTAATCCGACGTTAATGGGTCGGCCTTCTTTTTCGCGTTGTTTAAGTTCTGCAAGCATGGTGTGAGGGCGCAACAAGCACCTGATGCAGGGCGTGTCAACCTCAGCGGAGGGTAGGATTTCTTGCGCGCAAGTAGGCTGAAGTCAGATTTGGCAGCAGCACGATGTCATTCCACGAAAAGTGTCTTGTAGGTATCGTTCGCTTCGAAACGCCACGAGCGGCCCGGTATCAAGCAGTATGCGCAACACCAAGCCCCTCCAGATGAGCCGGATTCGTTGCGAGATCAGAAGGGCTGTCCGGGTCGTCAATCATGAGCGCCTGCAACCGAGCAAAAACTGCTGGCTTGGACTAAGGCATGTCATGGGGTAAAGTTTTCTCCAGCGCCTGTTCCACGATGGCACCCTCCGGCACATTGCGTTTGTGCGCTTCGTGCAGGAGACGCGCAGCCATGCCATCGGAAAGCTGGAGGGTGAGGGTGCTCATGAATGGGAACAAAATACAAGGCATCAGTGTAAGCGTCAAGTGATCGGGCGGTTTAGGTTTAATCAAATGAAGGCACCGCGTTTTGTATGATCACCACGTAAGCGATCAAGTCGCCGGTCTCTTTTCATCCTGCGTCTTGAGCGCCCTCAAACACGCATAAGCCACCAACGTTCCGGCAAACCACCACGGCCACCAAGTCAGTGCCGCGGCGAACACGCGCAAATCCTCGCCACTCAAATTCATGCGAGCAGCGAGGAAAGTGGACTGCCATCCGGCCAGCAGCATGACCGTCCCGTAGGCTAGATTCATGGTCAGGCTTTTAAAGCTCAATACCGTCGCACGATGCGCCGAGTCGGTGACTTCGTTCAGATAATGCGAGAGAAAGAATTGCAGCAGGCGGCCTGAAAGCATCAATGGCCCCAACATGGCCACGCCGGGCCAGCCTGGCACTGGATGCGCCAGCACGATGAGGCCCCAAGCGATCATGGCGATGGTTATGCCGAAGTTGAATCGCGCGCTGCGATGCCGGGCCAGCCATTCCATCCAACTGCTTGTGAGCAAAGCCAGCACTGATACGGCGGTGGAGATGAGTCCGAAATACGCTTCCGCAATGCCGATGAGCCGGTAGTAATTGCTCGCTGTGGTGTAGAAAAGCCGCACCATGCTGTCGAGCACGAAGCCGAGCACGATGAGCAGGAACGGCGCTGGCGTGCGCCAGATCCACGCGCCAGCGGAACGGATGCCGGCCCAGCTTTGCCGGACGCCATCGCGGAGGTTTTTGAAAGCATGAGCCTTGGGTGTTTCGCGCATGGTCAGCGCGATGGCGAGGCAACCAATCGCGGTGAGGACGTTGAGATAGATGGGAAATTTAATCGTCATCGCCTTCGTCAGGCCCGCGTCTTTCCAGCCAAGCAGCGACAGCACGCCGTTCATGTTTTTGGCATCATAAACAAACGCGCCCACCAGAGATGACACGATGAATCCTGCCGCCATGCTGCGGTTGAGACGGCCCATAACGCGCGGCCACCATTGCGCGCGTTCGCTTTGCGGAATGGAATCATAAGCGAGCGCCTCGTCGGCTCCGCTGGAGAATGCCTCAGCCGCGCCGCTCAAGATACGGTTAATCAAAAACACAGCAAACACCCACTCGCCGCCCACAGGCACGCAGGCCATGACCAGCATTTCTACGATCATCAGGCACGACGAGATGATGACGAGATTCCGCCGGCCTAGAGTGTCTGCGAGCGCGCCACTCGGCACATCCAGCAGCACGATGCTGAAGGCCCACGCTACGTTCAATGAAGTGAATTGCGCGAAGCTCAGGCCGAAGTCGAGGAACAGCACCGTATAAACGGGATAGTAGAACCGACAGTTGAAGAGCAGCCGGAACCAGATGAACAAAGTCGCATTGCGGGGCATGAGGTGGTGACTCATGGATTACGATTTGCGGGCCGTCATGGGCAAATCTTTGCAAACTTACCTCTTCCGCGCTTCATTACCGGCCTATGCCCAGTGCCGGACAGCCCCTGAAACTCCATGACACCCTCACGCGTGAGACGCGGCCCGTTCTTCCTGCCGATGGTAAAACGCTGCGCTTCTATTGCTGCGGCCCCACGGTTTATGGCCCGGCGCATATCGGGAATTTCCGCACGTTTGTGGCGCAGGATATTTTCCGGCGCGTGGTCGAGCTGAGCGGCACACCCACGTTGCATGTGCGGAACATCACGGACGTGGATGACAAGACGATCCGCGATTCGCAGAAGGCCGGGCGCACCTTGATAGATTTTACTCAGGATTGGACGCGACTTTTTCATGCTGATTGCGCGGCCTTGAATCTTCTGCCGCCGCATGTGGAACCAAAAGCGACGGAACATATTCCTCATCAGATCAAAATGATCGAGGGTCTCGTCAAGCTTGGACACGCTTATAAGGCGGGCGATGGATCGGTGTATTTCCGTGTCTCGTCCTTTGCGGACTACGGGAAACTTTCGCATCTGGAAGATCGCGAACTCCGCCTCGGCGCGGCGCAGGGAGCGAATGACAATGATGAATACAGCAAGGATGCGCTGGCGGATTTTGCCTTATGGAAAGCGCACAAGCCCGAGGACGGCGACAACGCTTGGGACAGTCCGTGGGGCAGGGGACGTCCTGGCTGGCATCTGGAATGCAGCGCGATGTCGCTGGAATATCTCGGCATGGAATTCGACCTGCATGGCGGCGGCATTGATTTGATTTTTCCGCATCACGAAAACGAGATCGCGCAGAGCTGCTGCGCTACCGGCGGCGGCTTCGCGCGGCATTGGATGCATGCCGCGCACTTGATGGTGGATGGCGGCAAGATGAGCAAGAGTCTCGGCAATCTCTACACGTTGGACGATCTGAAGCAGCGCAGCTACACGCCTGTGGAAGTTCGTTACACACTGGCCGGGGGCCACTATCGCGGGCCATTGAATTTTACATTGCACTCACTCGATGCGGCCCGTGCTGCGTTGACGAAGCTCGCGAAATTTGAGAAGGCGATTCGCGAGAAAGCCGGAGTTGCAGTCGTATCGCCGTCGCATGAGGAAATGATCAAAGCTGGCAGCGCAGGTGTTTTCGATGCCGCATGGAACGCGCTGCTGGACGACTTGAATGTGCCTGAGGCGCTGGGCTGTGTTTTCAGTGTGGTGAACAAGACCAAGGTTACTGATCTTTCCGCTGCTGATGCGAATGTCGCTTGGTTGGGTCTGCATTTCATCCTCGACGCCCTCGGCATCATCCTGCCGGAGATCAAAGAGGAAAATGCCGCCATTGTGCCGGACGACATTCGAGAGCTTGCGCAGCAACGATGGAATGCCAAGCAGTCGAAGGATTGGGCGGCTGCGGATGATTTGCGCAAGCAGATTGAAGTCGCTGGCTGGATCGTCAAAGATCGCAAGGACGGGTTTGATGTGGTGCCGAAGTAGCCTGACTCTCCAGAGTCGGGATTGCTTCGCGTCTGATCAAATCAATGCACCCGACTCTGGAGAGTCAGGCTACTTTAGTATGTCAGCCGATTCGTGGCGTTGTCCATTCATCCAGCCAGTCGGCTTTGTGATGAATGAACTCACGTTCGCGCAATTTTGCCTTCTGCGGATTGATCCCAATGTAATTACGATATGCCGCCAATTCCTCGGCGTCGCGCACAATCCGGTCGTAGGATTCCTGCTGCCACAGCGAACGTTTTGGCAACGTCGAGTCTAGATTATTCTCTATTGCCCACAGGTTGATCTGCCGTGATGCGAATTTTTTTATTGAGCCAAGAATGTCCTCCAGATCGAATGTCGGACACGGCTCGGCCAGCAGATGCACATGATTCGGCATTATGACAAAATCACCTAAATGCCATCGGTCTCCGTCAAAGTGCTTGATGACATTTGCGAGAATTTTTGCGACAGAATCGAGGCGCAGCACGCAACAACCGTGGCAATTATCCAGCTCCAGATGCAATTGCCTTGCTTGCTGTTTCTCGAACTGTCGGCGTTCGGTTTCAGGAATGCGGTTATAGTGTGCAGCAAATACCTCTGGACTGTCTTTTTTTGAAATCATATCCATGCCATGCGCACGGAACCAAGTTTGGCGTGCATGCTCCCATTTTTCGATTACTCCTCGCGGTATCGAATCAGCGAGTCTGAAGGTTACAAAGTAGGTCGCGCCATCCTGCCTCCAGTGCGGAAGATTTCTTTGATAGATACGCACCGGCTTTCCCTCGTCGAGACCACGAAATTCTGGACGACTGGCAGGCATGGCGCGAGAGTAGCCCGACTCTCCAGAGTCGAGAAGCGAAAACGCATCGGTATATTGGACAACAAACCCCGACTCTGGAGAGTCAGGCTACTTGTCTGGCTGCGTCCTTTGCATTATAGGTCGCCACCTCATTTTAATGAGTCAATCTGAGATATAAAATTGCCAAGTATAGACTTTTCGTATAGACTTTCTCCATGAAGGCCAAAGTAAAAGCAAAGGCTCAGCCACGGCGCAAGTCGGCGGTGGCAGTTCAGCGGGCCAAATTGTTCAAAAACGGCAGCAGTCAGGCGGTGCGTTTGCCTAAAGAATTTCGATTCGCGGGTCGGGAAGTATTGATCCGGCGCGAAGGGAAGTCCGTGGTGCTGGAACCGGTCGAGAAGTTCGACTGGCAGGCGTGGTGGAACAGTTGGACCGCCGCCGGGGATGACTTCATGCCCAACGGGCGGGAGGATAACGACATCGCACCGAGAAACATTGTTCTTGAATAGCCATGCAGTGGATGCTGGACACAAATATCTGTTCCTTTGTCATCAAACGGAGGTCGGAACTCCTGCTGCGACGGTTCCAGCAACACAAACGTGCCGAGATTTGTGTCTCTGCCATTACCACGTATGAACTCTATGCTGGATGTGAGCGCAGCCCGAATCGCGGACGACTTTTTGAAAAGGTGAATGAGTTTTTGCTGCCGTTTCCTGTTCTTGCATTCGAAGACAAGGATTCGCGAATGGCCGCGAAAATCCGCGCAGCATTGGAGCACGCGGGCACACCCATCAGCGCCTGTGACATCTTGCTGGCAGCCCACGCACTGAATCACGATCTCACCCTTGTCACCAACAACACGCGTGAATTCAAACGCGTGAAAGGATTGAAACTAGCCGATTGGTCGGTTTGATTAAGCTTATGAACCTCCCCATTCGTCCCCGCCGCAATCGACGCACGCCCGCTATTCGTGATCTCGTGCGAGAAACTGTACTGACGGCGAGTCATTTGATTTATCCGCTGTTTCTTCATGCGGGAAAAGACGACCAGCCCATCGCCTCTATGCCGGGATGCAAGCGTTGGAGCTTGGCCGGTCTTGTGAAAGAAGCAGGTGAGGCCCATGCGCTGGGCATTCCGGCGGTGGTGCTTTTTCCTGCGATTGCGGACAAATTAAAAACGCGGGATGCGAAAGAGGCGTGGAATCCGAAAGGGCTGGTGCCGCGCGCGATCAAGGCATTGAAAGCGGCGCATCCGTCTTTGACGGTCATTACTGATGTCGCGCTTGACCCTTACAATGCGGACGGTCACGACGGGCTTGTCTCTGATGATGGGCGCATCTTGAATGACAAAACGGTGGTTGCTCTCTGTAAACAAGCGCTTTGTCATGCGCGAGCTGGGGCAGACATCGTGGCTCCGAGCGATATGATGGACGGTCGCGTGGCGGCGTTGCGTGCGGCATTGGATGCGGAAGACTTCACAGATGTTTCCATCATGGCCTACACGGCAAAATATGCCTCGGCATTCTATGGCCCGTTCCGTGGCGCGCTCGATTCCGCGCCGCGTGCAGGCGACAAGATGACTTATCAAATGGATTACGCCAACGTGCGCGAGGCGGAGCGGGAAGCCATTCTCGATGAAGAAGAGGGCGCGGATGTGCTCATGGTGAAGCCGGCGGGCAGCTATCTGGATGTGGTCTGTCGCTTACGGCAGATGACCACGCTGCCCATCGCTGCGTATCAGGTGAGCGGCGAGTATCTAATGATCAAAGCAGCCGCCGCGAGTGGATGGCTGGATGAAAAGAAGGTCGTTCTCGAAACCCTGACCGGCATTCGTCGTGCGGGCGCGGATATGATTCTGACTTACTTTGCGAAGGATGTGGCGGGGTGGTTGTAGGCCGCGTGATTTGCAGGTGCAAACACGTCTGCATATATTGAGTCTCGCATATAAGGGACGGCAATATTGAGAAGGTGCGCGAGTATGGTGAAGCCTACTCGCCCGTTGTGCGTTTGGAATGTGGCTACACTGAAGACCCAATTTTAGGCGAGTGGTCTGTGACACACTCGCGCTCCTTCTTTTTTAGAGTCCCCGCGTTATTTGTCGTCTGCAAATAAAAAGGCCGGAGCAGTAAGCTCCGGCCTTCGTGATTTATAACTTGTGCGCGGGTGGCTTACTTGAGCTTCACCGTCACTTTTTCTTTGGCTTCGATCTTCACGCCGTCCACGCCCTTCAAGGCTTCGGCGGCATCGGCAGGAGACATGTCTTTGTTGTCGGCTGTCGCGGCGAATTTCTTCATGCCATCAGGAGTGGCAAGAACCTTGTCGAAGTTGATATCCATCAAGGTGATTGTGCCGCCGTCCACATGCGTGGCATCCGTGCTGGCGATTCCGTTGGCGGCTTTGACTTTGAAGGACATTTTCATGCCAGCCATCATGGGCTTCATCATGGCCATCTGCTGTTCCATTTGCTCTGGTGTTGGCTTCGGCATCGCGTCATCGCCTTTAGCTTCTGTTTTGGCAGCCTTCTTGTCATGCTTCTGCGTGATGGTGAGTGTTCCTGCGCTGAAGGCAAAGCTCTGATCTTTTTTATCTTCCTTCATGTCGCCGGGCTCATACTTGAGTTTGTTCACGTCTTTGAACGCATAAACGATTTTTACACCTTCGCGACCGTCGGGAGACTTGATTTCTTCGTAGCTTTTAACTGTGACGCCTTCACCCATTTTCGTCGCTTTTTCAGCAGACTTCTCCTTAGTGGTCAGGAGGCTCATGCTAGCTCCACCACCGCCATCTGCGTCCTTTGGGGCTGAGGCCATCATGGCTTTCATTTGAGCGCTCATAAGCATTGTTTCTTCAACAACGCCGCTGCCATCTTTATTGATGACGAGCACGGCGCCGAGTTCAAAACAGGATGAAAGCAGCAGCGTGACCGCTGCTGCACCGATGGAGGTAAGGAATTTTCTCATTAGGGGAGTTTAAGAGCGGGCCGCAATATTGCACAAGCTGCATTTTGTAAAATTTCAGACACTTTCATTCGGAGCTATTTATCCTGTTTTTCAGCCCACGCTAAGGCTTTCTCTCGCGTGTTCAAGGCACCCTCAAGTTGGAGATTTTGCGCAGCCGTGAGCAGCTCGCCAAGATGCGGACCTGGGCAATGCCGAGCACGATGAGATCGTGTCCATTGATGAGGGGCTTGGGAATCAATGGCGCTGTCTGCGCCGGAAACTCGACCTGCTTCGCTCGGAGATAGTGATAATTATCCAGCATTCCATGGCTGCTGATGTAGTCCACGCGGTGCAGTTCCAGCATGATACGCGTGTGCTTGAAGACATCGCCCTCCGGATGGAACTGTGGAGGCTGTTCGCAGCCTTGCAGCACGAGAATTTCCGGCAGCACTGCTTTCATCAACCCGCTCTCCATTAACAAATCGAAACCACAAACCTAGTGCGCATGGGAAATTTTTTCCAGATCCATGCGAATACGCTTGGCGCTAATGCCTTCGTGATTTTTAGGTTTGTGAGCGCGAGGCTTACTTAAGCTTGATCGTCACTGTTTCTTTGCCTTCGATCTTCACGCCGTCCACGCCCTTCAAGGCTTCAGCGGCATCAGCAAGAGACATGTCCTCGTTGACAGAGTTAGCGGCATATTTCTTCATGCCATCTGGAGTGGCGAGAACCTTGTCGAAGTTGATGTCCACGAGTGTAACGGTGCTGCCGTCCACATGTGTGGCATCGGTGCTGGCGATTCCGTTGGCTGCCTTCACTTTGAAGGACATTTTCATGCAGGACATCATAGGCTTCTTCTGGGCCATCATCTGCTTCATATGGGCTATCATCTGCTCGACCTGTTCGGGAGTGGGCTTGGGTGTCGCGTCTTCGCCGTTAACTTCCGGTTTGGCATCATTTTTATCATGCTTCTGCGTGATGGTGAGCGTGCCGCCGCTGAAGGCGAAACTCAGATCTCTTTTGTCTTCCTTCATGTCACCGGGTTCATACTTGAGCTTGTTCACGTCTTTGAATGCATAGACGATTTTTACACCTTCGCGACCGTCGGGGGACATGATTTCTTCGTAGCTTTTCACCGTGACGCCTTCACCCATTTCTGCCGCTTTTTCGGTGGCCTTCTTCTTGGAGGTCGGGAAGATTCTGTTCGATCCTTCACTAAATGCTGCATCGTCTAGATTCGAGGCCATCATAGCCCTCATTTGAGCGCTCATGAGTATGGTTTCTTCAGCAAACCCGCTGCCATCTTTATTGATGACGAGCACAGCGTCGAGTTCATAGCAGGATGATAGCAGCAGAGTGACAGCAACTGCACTGACGGAAGCGAGGAATTTTCTCATTCGGCGATTTTAAAGGTGAGCGGCTGCCTTGCACAAGCGGCATTTTGTAAAATTTCAGGCACTTTCATTCGGAGCTATTTATCCTGTTTTTCAGCCCACACCAAGGCTTCCTCACGTGTGCTCAAGACTCCCTCAAGCTGGAGATTCTGCGCCACCGTGAGCAGCTCGCCCAGTCGAGGTCCAGGCGTAAAGCCGAGCACGATGAGATCGTGGCCATTGATCAGCGGCTTGGGGATCAATGGCTCCGTCTGCGCCGCGAACTCGGCCAGTTTCGCACGGAGGAAATGATAATTATCTAGCATTCCGTGACTGCTGGTGCAGTCCACGCGGTGCAGTTCCAGTTCATCTTCAAGGGTGGGTCGGGCGAGGAAGCGCTTGAGCTTAGAGACGCGCATCTGTTGCACGTCTTTAAAGACCATGTGGTTCGCCACCGCCTCCACAGCAGGATCGATCACATGATTGGAAAACTTGAGCCGCCGCAGAATGTTTCCGGTCATGATCGCGCCGAGCCGGTCGTGGCCGTTGAAGCGAATACGGCCCGTGTCATCCACTATAAAAGTCGCAGGTTTGGCAATGTCGTGAAAGAGGACAGACAGAACCAGCGGCAGCGAGGCATCCGGCGGCAGCAGGCCCAGCATGATACGCGTGTGCTTGAAGACATCGCCTTCGGGATGAAACTGCGGAGGCTGTTCACAGCCTTGCAGCACGAGAATCTCCGGCAGCACTGCTTTCATCAGCCCGCTTTCCATCAGTAGGTCGAATCCGCGAACTCGGTTCGCATGGACAAAGATTTTCTCCAACTCCATGCGGATGCGCTCGGCACTGACGGTCTTGATTTGTGCGCTCAGATTGCAAACTGCGCCCCACGTTTGTTCCTCAATCTGGAACCCTAGCGTGGTGGCAAAGCGCACAGCCCGCAGCAGTCGCAGATGATCTTCACCAAATCGTGCAGTTGGATCGCCGATGGCCCGGAGAACCTGCTTCTGCAAGTCCTCGCGTCCGCCGACGAAATCCAGCACTTCATCCTTGAGCGGATCGAAGAACAAACCGTTCACCGTGAAGTCGCGCCGCTTGGCATCCTCCTCCGCATCGGTGAACTCCACGGAGTCCGGACGGCGGGCATCAGTGTATTTTCCATCGCGGCGGAAAGTCGCGACCTCGAATGAAAATTCAGCCAGGCACACCACGATGACGCCGAAGTGCGCACCCACGGCATACGACTTGGGGAAGAGTTGCTGCACCTCCTCGGGTCGCGCGCTGGTGGCGATATCGTAGTCCTTGGGCTCGACGTTCAGCAGCGTGTCGCGCACGCAGCCACCCGCGAAGACGGCTTGGTGGCCGGCCTGCACGAGAGTCTTTACGATTTGAACGGCTGCCTGACGCATGGGCACACGTAGCAGGCGATGCAGGTGTGCTCAATCACTTCTTATTGAGGCGATCATCTCACCTCAGTAATTTAACGGAGTATGAAAATGTTTGGCTCATGGCATTTTTGTTGCTTGACGCAATGTTGAATTGAATGACAATGCCACACATTAATATCTCAAATGCAATGCTTCTTCCATCCATTAGCAACTCGGAGCAATTCGGAGCAATTCGGAGCCACTCGGAGCCACTCGGAGCCACTCGGAGCCGAAATGGCGTGAGAAGTTAGTCTCTCGCTGGTGTTCGTTTCTCATTGTCAATTTGTTCCTTTGGCCTGTCCTGACTGCACAGGCGGGCAAGAAGCAAACTTTCACCAGTGGAGAGGGGAACAAAGTCGAGGTGGAGGTGATGGACAACCCCACCAAGGTCTATGAAGAGAATGGAGAACTCTACCTGATTCCGGGGCAGACATACACTTTTAAGCTTACCGGGATGCCTACCACAGGATATACCGTAGTCAGACCCAATCCTCTAACCTCCGGCGCAATTCAAGTTCCTGAGAACCCTGCCGCAGATAAGAACCAGACCTTGCTGGAAGTAACGTTTAAAGACGCCGCTGAGAACAAATTTCGAGTTAAACCGGAGATTAAAATCGTGAAGCCGAAGTTTACATCGTTAACAGTTACAGGTTTTAAAAATCCTGCATTAATATTTCGGCGTCGCCAAGAACCAAAGACTGAAGCTAGCCTTGACGGCATCTGGCAGTTAGGTGGCATGACTATACCTCATGAAGGAGTTGTTACAATCAAGCCGGGTGCGGCGAGGCAGGAATTCGACGTTCGCTTGGATCAATGGGTAGCTGCAGAAACAAAACAAAACGGAGAAGTAATTCAAAACTCGGTTATATCAGGATTTGATACAAAGTATCGTGCCGAGTTTGATGCTGACAGAGACCACAATTCTGTAACATTACTAGGTAACAACCAGATTAAGACATCATGTGAAGATTTTCCAGGGCCATCAGCACCACTATCAGCTTGGCAAATTCAGTATAATAACGAAACAATAATGTCGACAACTTTTAAAGCCAATCTCTATCTCCGTTACAGGCTTAAAGGAAAAAACAATGAGTCTGATTGGAAAAATATTGGCAAAATCCAATGGAGTATGGATGCAATTTTTAATCCGAAAGACCTTAAAAAGGTAATTGAGAGTGGAAAGGGGACTATGGATCCTACTGAGTCAAACATTAAAAATGGGGCAGCCACAAACGAGGAATCAAAATCACCATGAAATCAATTAGCATGAAAATTTACATTCCCAAACCGCATGCATCTCTAAAATCAAAAAAATATGCATTCGGTGTATATCAACTACGTTCATATGCATTCCTTCTTATAGGAAGTCTTGGATTGATTTTATGGCGGCCAGTAATATTTTCACAAACTAATCAAGAATTGCTTTCGCAATTTGAATTTCGTGGGGGTGGGGGTGGGTGGTCTGACTACAAAGTTGGAAGTTCCTCTCTCATGGATTCAAGGAGTCTCCACTCTCTTTTTAACTCATGGAACAGTTGCAAATCTGCTGTAAATAATGCCACAAAGCTTGAGCAGCTAAGTATTGGTGTTTTTAATGAGCGTGCAGCTGCAAAAGCAATTCGTGAAAACTTGGATGCCTCTATTAAGCACTTGCAAATTCATGACCAAAAGAAGGAAAAAGACGATACTCCTTGGGACGACGTTGGTCCCGACTGGAAACAACTCCGCCTTGACATACCTATTGCGCAGAAGATTTTACTAGAGGCTCCTGGGGTAATCTCGGAGGCTGAACACCAATTAGAGTTGCTACAGGTGAAAGAGCGGCAGAAGGAATATAAGGCGAAGTCGGATTTTGAGCGGAGCAAGCCCTTGCCAACTCGGCTGATTACAGCGCGGATTACCCCGACTCGATTAAAGCGCGGGCTGGAGGAGGATTTCACCGTAAAGGGTAAGGACTTGCAAGCGGCTGTATTTACCTCTAAGGCAGGCGTTCAAGTGCCCTACCGCCTTTTTCTGCCAGGCGGCGCCAAGCTAACAAAGAGCCTGCCGCTGATCGTTTTTATTCATGGCAATGGGAGTGAGGCAGGCACGGACAATATCAGCCAGTTCAAGCATTCCCAAATGCTGTTCTTTGCCCAACCTGCCAGTCAGAAGAAGCATCCCTGCGCCCTTCTGGTGCCGCAGTTTCCTAGCGGGGTGGTTTTGAACGGGGATTGCATGGGAAAGAACATCACTCCGGAAGCACAGGCAGTTATCGAGATGATGGAACAACTGGAAAAGGAACACCCTGAGATTGATCCGAAGCGTCGTTACGGGATCGGCCTGTCATCGGGCGGTGCTGGGCTGATGGAAATGGCCGTGGTGAAACCGGGAGTGCTGGCGGCGGTGGTGGGGCTGGCGAACATGGGCGTTCAGCAGATACCGGAGAACACCATCCTGCGGACGGGATTTTGGTTCTTTTACAACGAGAAAGAAAACTCGCATTTGCTCAGCACCGGGGAGGATTTTCTGAAAAGATCTGCCAGACACGGCTGTCAATCGAGAATGACCGTAGGCGGGGCGCAGAGCGGACACGAGGTCTGGCAATGGGCTTTGTTCCTTCCAGAGCTGTCGGACTGGATGTTTTCCCAGAAACTGCCGTAGCGTTCCCGTCGCAAGACGGATGATGTTATGGTGTGGAATGCAACCTGCAAAGATCGCTGGGTAGCGGTTATTTTGCTCACAGTGTGCAGTGCCGTCATTCTGGTGGACGTTAGCTTGAAGGGTAGAGACCTGGTTGGTATGAGCCGTAAGCCGTTGGCAGAGAACTGGCACGAGGCGCGGTTGGGCATTGAGGCTCCCTGCTGGCTATTGCTGCGTCATGTGCCGCCGTCAGGTGAGGCGGGCGTCTGGGTGGGCATACCTGAATCTAATGTGCAGTCTCTGCAACTGGCCATGAGGCTTTCCTATCTCTGCGCTCCCCGGAAGCTCGCGCCGTTTAGCGTGGCGGATGCTCACTGGCCCCATTTCATGCTGGTGATTAAAATGGAGGAGGAAGATTTTCTTGAGGCTGTCGCCAAGCAACATGTTGCTGAGCAGTCTGGCGGCTGGTATCCGGTGGAAACGATGCAGACGGAGAGTGGGGAATATACCCTCTATGGCGACGCCACCACGGATACAGGAAGCGCGGCATTGGCAGCGCGTCCTTATGATGATGTGGCTACTGAAATGCAAACCATCATGCATCCACATTTCCAACTCTGGCCAGATGGCGTATGGCCGTTCATTCTGGTGATCGCCGCATGGATGACGGGGTATGGGGTGATCCATGCTTTTTTTTCCAGTGCTCTTGCAGGATTTTCGTCTGTCAGCAGGATTGCCTATAAATTTAATGTCGGGATGAACCTGCTCGCTCTGGCAGGTATGATTGGTTTGTTGCTGTGGGGCAGCCTTATCGCGGGAGCAGCAGCGGCCCTCGTCTTCGGCATAGTTGTGCGCCTTTGTTGCAAGCCTGTCTTTCAGATTCAAGACGTATCCAGAAAGCCACCGGCGCAAAATCATTTCTTCAACGTGGGATGGGCCATGCTCGCCATCTTAGTGAGTTATCATGTGCTCTTAAAAATCTGGGACTCACCTTTGAATGACCCACCGGGCATGGGAGTCTGGTGCTGGAGAGCCAAGGCAATGATTGTGCAGGGAAGTTATCCGTTCGGTGCCTTGGCACAACAGCCTTGGGGTGGCATACATCAGCCGGATTACCCATTTCTCTATCCATCAATGTTGGCCCTGCTTTCTACCAAAGGCGGAGCAGTCATGCTGGATGGCTGGAGCAAATTTCTGCCGTTCCTCGGATGGCTGGGAATGCTGGCGATGGTCAGCGGTTTCCCCTCGGCAAGCCGCGCCCAGATGGCCCTCAAAGCCGCTGGCCTCGTTTTGCTGGCGGGCGGGGTGGCAGGCGTGAATGTTGCGGTGGCCACGTCTGACGAGTGGTTGTGGTTCACGCTGAGTTGCACGCTTGGTTTCTTGTTGCCTAAATCAGGTGGAAACGGAGTCCGCTCTATCATGTTGGCTGCGTTCCTCATGGTCGCAATGTGCTGGTGTAAAAGAGAGGGAATGCTCATTTCCGTGATCGTGGCATTTGCCTGTGTGTGCTTTGAATGGTTAGCCCAAACACCCTCAGCGCGGTCATTTTTTCGGTTGAAATCAAAACTGCTGTTAATCGTTGCAATTCTCGCTCCTGCTTTCTGGCTAGTTTTATGTAAGTGGCAAGGCTTGGCGTCGGCTGACCTCCACGGTCTCGGAGCATCACTCCTGCCTATGCAGAACTGGGAATCAATTCGGTCAGGTTGGATCAGCGCAGGTTGGAAGATGATCATCGAACCCGGATTCTGGGCCTTGCTCGCTTCCATCTTGACGATTTTTTGCGTGCGACGCAGACCGTTGATTTCATCGCGTGCTGGCGTGATATTTCTAGCAGCCAGCGTTTGCGCCTTGGTCTTCCCATGCATTTTCATTTTTTCAAATCTGCATCCCACAATGACTGCATGGCAAATTGAAGTAACACTGCCGCGTCTTTGGTTCATCTCGCAACTCATGGTATTGCTCTCTGTGCCAGCATTACTCAACGAGTCAGAGGGTGGTGAGAACGCATGATCTTTCATGCAATGATTTGCCCGGGAGTCACGTTTCCATGAAACTCACACCACTCCCATGAAATTATTACTCTTCCATCTAGCAATTGTTTTTCTTGTGTTCGGCGGTCCGCTCTCTGGCGCAGAGAAAAAACTCAACGTCTTATTCATCGCGGTGGATGACATGAACTGTGACCTTGCCTGCTATGGAGTTCCGCAGGTGAAATCGCCGAACATTGACCGGCTCGCGAAAATGGGCGTGAAGTTCGACCGCGCCTACTGCCAGTTCCCGCTCTGCTCTCCTTCGCGATCATCATTGATGACGGGGCTGAGGCCGGACACGACGCAGGTGTATGATTTGCAGAAGCGTTTCCGCTCGGTGATTCCAGATGTGGTCACGATCCCGCAGATGTTCATGAACAACGGCTACTATGCCGCACGCGTCGGAAAGATTTATCACTACGGGAATCCCGGTGACATCGGCACCAGTGGACTCGACGACGCTCCGTCATGGAATCATTTCGTGAACCCCGCCGGGCGCGACAAGACGGTGCTGGAAAAAGACGTTATCAATTACTCACACGGTCACGGGCTTGGTAGTGCCATGGCTTTTCTCTCAGACAAAAATGGCAAAGATGAGGAGCATACCGACGGCAAGGTGGCAATTGAGGGCATCAAACTTATGGAGGAGCATAAGGGCAAGCCGTTTTTCCTGGCAGTCGGATTTTACAAGCCGCATACGCCCTACATCGCTCCAGCAAAATATTTTGAGATGTATCCGATGGCGGGAATCAAACTTCCCGTGGAACCAGATGGCAATCGGGAAAGCAAGCCGGGGCCTGCTCTGGCGTCCACGCCACAGCCGTTGTTTGGCATATCGGTGGATCACGCGCGGGAGTGCAAGCAGGCCTACTACGCCGCGATTTCTTTCGTCGATGCGCAGATTGGAAAAGTGATGGAAGCGATGGACCGGAACAAGTTGTGGGACAGCACTGTCGTCGTTTTCTGGAGCGATCACGGCTATCACTTGGGCGAGCACGGTCTCTGGATGAAGCAGAGTCTTTTCGATGAATCAGCTCGTGTTCCCGTCATCATTGTTGCGCCCGGCGCAAAAGGGAATGGCAAAGCGTGCGCTCGCACGGTGGAGTTTGTCGATCTGTATCCCACTCTGGCCGATCTAACGGGTCTGACGCCCCCGCCCAATCTCGCCGGTGAGTCACTCAAGCCCCTGTTGGAAGACCCGCAGGCGAAGTGGGACAAGCCGGCGTTCACGCAAGTCTGGCGCGGCGGGTATGCCGGTCACAGCGTCCGAACCGAGCGCTGGCGCTACACCGAGTGGGATGGCGGCACAAAAGGCGTGGAACTATACGACCATGACCGCGATCCGCATGAATTCACCAATCTGGCCAGTGACCCCAAGCACGCGGCAACGGTGGCGGAGTTGAAGGTGCTGGTGGAGAAGAACTGGGCGAATGAATTCAAACCGGTTGGGCAGGGCGGAGGAAGAGGAAAGGGCAAGAAGAAATGAAATCAACCCAACTCCATTCGTTTCCCGCTTGACCGTTGCCAATCGAGCGGGAGAATACCATTCATATTCAAACATAACACGAACATGAAAACACCACTCCGCCTTCTCTTCGGTTCCATCGGCATCCTCGGTCTCGCGCTTACGACTTCTCGCGCATCTGCGGATGACAAGGTTGATTTTGAAAAGCAAATCCTGCCCATCATCAAAACCAAGTGCTTCAAGTGCCATCAGTCGGAACACACGGATGAAACCGGCAGGGTAAAAAAACCCAAGGGCGGTCTGATTCTGGACAGCGCTGCCAACATCAAGAAAGGCGGCAAGGAGGACAAGGAGAAAGTCCTTCAGCCTGGCAAGGGTGCGGAGAGCACGCTCTACACTGCCACCACGCTGCCTGAGAGCGAAGACAAGGCGATGCCGCCTGAGGGCAAGGGCGACCGCGTGACCAAGCCCGAACAGGAATTGCTCAAGAAGTGGATTGATGAGGGTGCGAATTTTGGCACCTGGAAGGGCAAGGAGTAGAAAATCTCCAAGGCTCAAGCTTCAAATTTCAAGAAAGCTTGCATTTACAATTCCAATGCTGGCTTTGG
>JBBRNC010000062.1:0-19187 GCA_038230495.1 Verrucomicrobiales bacterium | reverse complement strand
TTCCCACCGCGTCGGCGCGCGAAGCAGTCGTATGCCTCGTAGCCGTCGCACTGGAGGGTGCCGCAAAAGTCCACGGGGATGATGTTCTCCAGGCAGCTCGCGGCGCGGCTGGTCTCCCAATGGAATATCACATCGCCGTGCGGGACTCCGCAGGTAGCCGAGCTTGGTGCTGCCGTTGCCCGGTGCGAGATAGCGGATCGGCGTCTCGTCGATCTGCATGTAGCCATGCCCGAGGACTTCGTTGCGGATGTGGTGGTAAACAGGCTGCAGCCATTCCGCGGCGAGCGCGATCCATTCGGCCATCGTCTGGCGCGGCAGCCACACTTGATGGCGGCTCCAATAGATGGATTCCTGCCGGTAGAGTGGAAGATGATCGCAATACTTGCCCACGACGATCTGCGCGAGAAGTCCCGGTGCGACGATGCTGCGTTCCAACAGCGAGTCCGGCAGCGGCGCGACGATCGGTACGGCGTCGAGCAATCCACGCTGCACATACTTGGGGCGCACCGTGCGCCGACGCAGGAACCGCGCGGGTTCATAGTCCAGGCGCTCGCTGACTTCCTCGCCGATGCGCCGCCATGCCTCGGGGCATGCCTTCACCGGCTCAGGCTCGATGACTTCCTCAATGATGGGAAGGTGATCGGGCACGCGCGGGCCACGCTTCTCACGCGGAGGCGATGGGGCCGTCGAGCGCCGTGGTGCCTCCGCGGCCACGGGCTCCGGGGCTTTTCCCCGCGCTTCGATGCCTTGCAGCATCAGCAGCAGTTGCCCCGCGTCGAGCTTCTCGCTCTGCGCACCGAAGAGCCGCTGGATGAGCGCGTCCACTTTTTCCCGCAGCAGTTGGATCTCCGTGCGCGCCGCGCTAAGTGCCGCCGTCGCGCGAGCGAGTTCTTCGCTCAACTCTTTCTCGCGTGGCGTCGCTTCGGGCATCGCGCGTGTTTGACAAGAGCGCCCTTCAAACGTTTCAGATTTTCTTCAGCCCGAATGCGTTTTTTGCGCACGCTCACTCGCGCTCAAACCACTGCCGCATCTTCGCCCCGCGCAGATCGATCCCGTCGGTGAGCATCGCCAGCGCCTCGGGTGCCAGCTTCAGCTTTACCTGCTGCGGATCGGCCACCTTCGGCCACGAAAAGGTTCCCTCCTCCAGCCGCTTGATCAAAAGCCACAGCCCCGTGCCGTCCCAATACAGGATCTTCAGCCGGCTGTGGCGGCGGTTGGTGAACACAAAGAGCGCCCCCTTGCGCAGATCCTCGCCCAGGCGCTCGCTCACCAGCCCCTCCAGTCCGCTGAAGCTTTTGCGCAAATCCACCGGCTCCAGCGCCACGAACACCTTCAATCCCCCGGTAAAACTCAGCATCGCGTGCGGGCGCGTTGCGCGATCAAGGCCACCAGTTCCGCAGCCATCTCCAACTGCACCGGAGAGCCGACCAGCATCCGGCTCCCGCCGGGCAGTTCAATGACCAAACCTCCGGAACCCGTGGACGATCCTGCCTCATGGCCCTGACCTTCGAGCACTGCTTCCAGCAAGCGAAGCGGAGCAGCCTTCGCCACCGCGTCGCCAGCCCCGGCCATCACGTTCACCGCTTGGCCCGCCAACCCACGCCCCTTGCGCCGCTGCAGCACCCAATTTGCGAAGGTCGAATACCGGACCCCAACCAGCCGCGCAAACTTCGCCGCGCTGGTGCCGCTCCGCTCAAACTCATCCAGCAACGCCTCCCGCCGCTGTGCCGATACCCGAACACGCCCACGGGCATCCTGCTTCAGAACTTCTGCCTTCGCATTCAGAGATGTCATAGCTGCCTATGCTCTGACATCTATGACCACTTCCGCTAGAGGCGCTCGCGCGGACGGTTACATCTTTTCATCTCCCCTGCCGGCGAATTTGTCAGAACCAAAACCGTACGCCAGTTTTCAAAGATTAGCGGTATGAGGGAATCCAACGCTCGGTCCCTCGGGTGTGGTTTATTGAAGCGCTTTCACGGCTGGTGCTCTGGCCATAAACGCGCCAAGAAAGAGCGTGAGCGGTTTCTAACTGTCCTGGTCAATCCGAAGGAGGACAAGAGGCAGATTCTCGGGCAGACGGTTACCAAGTTCGCCGCGGCACACCACCTCTGCAAAAATGAGGTGTATAAGCTCATCAACCGCCGGAAGGTCGCATACAGAGGGTGGATGTTGGAGTCCACCTACCTGCAAGCCCAGAACGCGATTACTGGCACAATTTTCTAAAACATGATCTCCCCAGACATCTTCCCAGCACGTCAAGAAATGTGCAAACGGACGCTTACTTCTCTTCCCCAATTTCCGCTTTGGAGTATCAATTCCGAAAACGAGGTTTCAATCAGTCTTTCAAGCGTTTGGGAATGTTTGTCGGGTAGTTAATCATCTCACCAGGCTTTAACGATTGAGTTAGATTTTGTTCACTGTCCAGCTCGTTACCAAACGAGTATGGTTTGGCGTCCGGCGGCAAAGAAATACTTGATGATAGCGAGGCAATCACTTTTGTTACGCGCTGAAGTGATTCCATGTCAGTTTGGATCTCGCGTGTTGATTCACAACTTGTGCTAAAAAACCGCTTTCTTTCCAATACTTGACGGTTGTAGATGCTTCCTCCAGGTTGCTCTACAACACTCCGGTCATTCACGACTTCAAATGAATGAATTAGAGAAAAATATGGCGCAATATAAAAGAAATGATCATTTCGACCTTTTCCCTTAAAAGGATGTTCAAACTCGTCAAGCACTCCCATTGCTCCGTTTTTGGTTTTCTCTCCCATTGGCACAAAATTGAATCGATCCAGTGAAGTCTGACCAAATGCATAGGTGATTGGCGAGCGAAACGACCATGCATATCGCCGCGTTAACATAAAAAGACCAGACTCATCGAGCATAACTTCTTTTGCTGCGGAATCGAGAAACCGAATGGTCAATTTTAAGCTGTTCACAGAAAGTAAAAGCAAAGTTTTAGCAAATTCTGGGCGGATGCGGTACATTTCCCAAGAACTTACCGAATTTGTTGAGTCTGATTGCAGATGGAGAAATACGTAAAAGTCATTAGTAGGATGCTTTGGAAAAAGTGTAAACATACCCGGCTCCATTAGTGAAACTTCAAAGCCCGGCACGCGCGATACCTTCGGCGCTTCAATCGCTCTCAACTGAGTAGCTGAGGGTTGGTGTCCCGTCTGGCGCAGCACTGTACGCAAGCGTTGAGAAAATGCCGTGAATTTAGCTTGGTCGATCGTAAATCGTACCTTGCAGCTGACAGTCGCCTTTACCCCGTCAGATTTGACAACTTGAGGTTGCCCACACACTTCAGTACGCATCACGCTCAGTGGAAAATCACGGAAAACATCCAACAAAAGAGACTGCCCATCCTGCCGCTCTTTCAGTTGTGTGACCGCCGTTGCAAATAGTGATTCGCCCGAAAGTTCGCGCACGGCTACGTTTGCTTCTTTGAGTTTCTGAAGCAACGGGTTCATCTCAACCGTAGCTCTAATCTTAACCTCAAAGAGTCCGCCTTTCGCTTCACTGCCCAGAGTTTCACTCTTGCTCACAAGTGCTCCGCTGTAAGTGAGAATTTGTTCGTGAATTACTTTTTCGTTTTTCACAATGGTATCAGTAGTGACAACTAAACCAACAGCCTCCTCAACGGCGCGAGAATAAGCGCTTTTTCGTGCTTCCGTGATATCCTTGCCAATTCCAGTCACGATGACTACCTTCTGCGCAGGCGTCGACTGGGTAGGTTGATTTGTAACCGTTGGCGGCTGTGCATACGAAGAAGGCGTTGTGGTAGGGAGAGGAACCGGAATGTTCGTCGTTGCAAGGGTAGCGCGTTCCTCCTTGTCCAACGTTGCCGCCAGCGAGGTGCGCGCAACCTCAACCGACTGCTGGGCTGCCGGCGAAAGCGAATGAGCGCTTTTTTCGAAACTGTCCGCCTGTGCACGCAATGCTTTCGCTCTATCCTGACCAGACCTGTTCCTCGGATCGAGTCGACTCGGACGCTCAGTGACAGATGCGTTCTCTCGAAGGCGTTGAGCCTCTGCTGTGATTCGCTTTTGCTCAGAAGTTACTCGCTCTTGTCTCAGTGTCGCTTCCAGCATTTGCGCGATAGCTGTTTTGATTTCCTGCGCCGACGAATCAACAGGATTCGAGCGAACTGCTTCATCGATCAATCTCATTGCGTCGGTGAAACGCCCGCCTCTTGCGGCGTTTATGGCTTCCACCCGCAAGGTTCCAGAACCCTT
Organism: Verrucomicrobiales bacterium; assembly: GCA_038230495.1. GTDB lineage: Bacteria > Verrucomicrobiota > Verrucomicrobiia > Verrucomicrobiales > Verrucomicrobiaceae > VFKE01. Next base: position 14,947 of record JBBRNC010000062.1, on the reverse strand, counting down.
CGGAACCAAAACTACTGCATCTTCACGAATGGAAAGCGCAATCTGGTTACCTACTCTGTCCTGGGCACTAATGAACACCCGCTTCAAGTCCTGCCTATACTGAAAAACAGTGAAAGTCTCCCCGCTCTTACCCTGGGAATACACTATTTTATCAAAATAAATCGGCTCGTCCCGTGTAAGTTTCACCTCGTCTCCTTGCTTGAATTGCGCGGCTACTACACTAAACGAAAGCAGAAGCCACAAAGCAAATGCAGTGCATAGGAGTTTAGTGGAGTTTAGTTCCGATTGCATAAAAGAAGAGTTTCCCGTCATTGCTTTTCCACGAGCCGACTACCGGCGGTGCGCGGAGGATAGCTTCAAGTTTTGTGCGGGTGATGTCGTCAAAGGTCTTCCGGTTCTCCGCGGTCTTGATACCATTGATATTTCGGATGCTCGTAGTCTCTTTCAAAGTCGTCTCTGTCCTCACTTCGACGGGATTCATGAACTCGGCTGCTGCGCGAAGGGCGTTGATTCTTCCAACGCGTATTTGACGGAGGCGCTCACTTGCTGTTTCTTCGCCAACCGCTGTGACACCGACGGCAAAAAAGTACCGGACGCCTCCACGCTCAACGAGCTTTGCGCCACCTTCGTTCACGAGGATCGGTTCCGCGCGTAGAATCGCCTCGAATCCGGGCTCAAAATTTGCCTCTCGGATTCTTGTGGGCTCTTCAGCGCTAGCGCAAACTAGCGCCCAGAAAGCGATTAGGGTTTTTCCAAGTGTGGCCATCTGCGTTCAATTTCTTTGCGGAAGGCAGTCGCGTTACTAGACCGATGTGTGCGATCAGCGACTGTGGCGAGTTTTTCAAGCAATTCACGATCCGGCGAGTCGGTGCTCTCATAAAGCTGGTAGTAGAACTTCATGCAGTCGTCCCATTGCTCGCGCTTCTCGTGAAAGACGGCAAGCGTCTCGAGCGCCCGAGTTCGCGTCCCGCCCTTGAAGCCTGCATCCAAATTCACATAAGCACTTGCGGCGCGCGCCCAAGACAATGTCTCTGCGTCTTGCACGCCACGCGTTGAGAGCATTGCGAATATAGCCGAAGCATCGGCGTACTTTTGAGCACCGAACAGGGCGATTCCGTGAGCGCGTGCTTTAGCCGGCGCAAACGAAACTTGCACATTGATTTCGCTGGTCTTAGCGAGCGCGATCAAAAAAAGACCGTCGCGGCCAGGTAGTCGATAGGTTGCCACTACGCGAACTCCTTTGAAAGATGCCTGAATTTCAAATGCGTCGGCGCTAAAATCCGGCGCAGAGGTTATCGCGACGCCTTGAGCAAGGCGATTACGAGCATCTTCCTCAGCCAGCTCGCGCTCTGTACGCCGTCCCTTCACCGCTCCGAGTGCATCGATTGAAATGGAATGACCTGTCGCAACCTGAAACTCTCCAGATCTCCAATTTCCAACCCCATCGTAGGCAGCATTCGGCACAAGAGTCGACAGTTCGGCAACCCGTTCAACAATTTGTGGTTCCGCTGCTCCTGCGCCGACGCAGTTCCAGGCAACGACACAAAGAATTGGAGCAAACAGGTCGCGGACTTGGTGCCCCCATTTCAGTCTGGTGTTCACGGGCCGGTGAAAATTGAAAGCTGTTAGAAGTCTTTGATGGCGGGGTTGACCTTCCGCTCTGGTGCCACCTTATCATCAGCGCCTTCTTTGACACCCGAGGCATTGGGGGACAGTCGCCCCGACAGTGCACCGGCAACGGCTTTCGATTGCGCAATTGTATCTTGCGAAAGGCCCATGATGAGGACGTATTCTTGCTCTTTTCCCTCAGTGACTTCGGAATGCAAGACAATGAGCCCGCGCAGAGTTGCATTCGCGAGCGAAGCGGAACTTTCGGTCAGCACTTTGGTTTCGGTGCCTTCCTGTTTCCGCAACTTCACCGTATTACCAGTGGCATCTTTTGAGCTTTCACCCTTGGTAATAATCGTGGTGGCCTTGTTCGCCGTTTCCACAAACACGCAGTTCTCCTCAAGCCATTTTACGAGGTATTGTTTGCACTTGGTTTCGGCTTCTCTCCTAGCCAATTGCTTTCCCTTTTGGCTGCCGAGTACGTCTTCCACTTCAACAGCGGCTTTCACGACTAGAGACTTGAAACCGCCGTCAGCATTCGCTTTTACACGAAGAACGCCGTCAGGCTGACCGCGAAGTTCACTTGCAAGATCAGGCTGTTTTGGCTCTTCCAATTTCACTTTTTCGGATTCTTCAGCTCGCAGGTTTGGGCATGCAAGCGATGCGGCGGTGATAATCAGCACTGTTTTGATGTTCATGTTTGGTGGGTCTTGTGGGTTGGGATCGGAAATCAATATTCGCTCTGTCCGGGAACAACAGAAAAGCGGACGGTTTTCATTCTCTTAATGTCGTCCGGTTCAAAAGATAGTTCGTAGTGCCGCAAAAGACTGTCTACAACTGGTGACAGATGAACCCAATTGCCCGCGAGCGACACATCATTCCTAGCCCGAAAGTCAGGCGTGAGCCAGAGCAGAGGGACACTTGATGAGCCGTTCGTACTCTCCCAGTAAGCGAGCGGTGTCGCGACTACCCTCACGGGGACCGCAGTCGGCCCCATTAAACCTTGGCGTACCCCCGAGTTATATCCTGTCGGCGCAAACAGCGTACCCTTTTCTATCTGGAGCATTCCTTCTGAAACGGTTTGCCCTTTCTCATCGAGAAAACTCATCTTTACGGCCTTTGGAGTGAACATGTCTCGGAGCCATTTTTCATAGAGCTTTCTATTCAAAACCCATGCGTGAAAACGGAGATTCTCCCTGCTTTTATCAGATGCATAATTTAGACACACCATGATGTCTTGAGTCGTATCGAGATTTGGCCATGCGTATTCAATTCGACCGGGGAAGCGCGCAAGGGTATTTAGCAATGAAGTGCGACGAGTATTAAAATCCGGTTCGGTCGAGGAAGTGTTCAAATGTACTGCTGATGGAAGCTTTACGTTGAGATCAGGGAGTTTGCGATCTGCAAGTGCGTTCAACGCCATTTTAAGCAATGGCACTGCCTTCTCGTAATATGTGTCCCGATCATAGCTTATCCGCACGTTCCAAGCGCACCAAGCATGTCCATTACTTGGATCCGGGCGAATTTCTGGTCGCACTTGCTTTGTGACGCTACCTTTTGCATCGACCAATTGAGCGGTCACAAGTGCGGTGACTATTTGCGGAACCTTACGTGTCAACACCTCTACTGCATCTTGTGCCGACTTTACAGATGTCACCGCCTCAGCCCAGATATCTTTGAAATCCAGTCCTTGGACAAGATTGCTTTTTTGCAGCGCAATGCCAACCTTACCCTTCTGGACGATGGCGCTGATTGTCGTTTCAAACAAACCGTCTGCGAGACGTTTATGCGGCAGAGTCTTGACACTGTACTTTGTGACGAATCCGTCGCTTAGCGATAAAATTGAATCAAAAACTAGTTTCTCATTTTTCACCAGAGTTTCGTTGTCGATGTAGAGCCCTACTGCCTGTTGCACGGCATTGATCAATGCGGATTTTTCAGCGGCCTCCGCTGTGGCACCGACGCCACTGGCGTTCACGGTGAGCGCCTCTTGAGCAGACAATTTGGTGATCGCAAGGAGGCTGAAAATGAGGAGGATGCACAACCGCATTCTACTTTCCTAAATTTTATGAGGCTGCACGTCAACCCAGTTTTTTCGCGCCATGAGCGACGCCGCGGTGGTACTGGGATTTCGAAATCCAGACAAGCAGAGGAACGGGCGCTTTTTCCTTGCGGGTTTCACTCTGTCCCTCCCCAATGCCTCTGTCGTTTTTGTGGTAGAATAATTTGAAGCCCAAGAGCCACCCGCTCACGCTTCATCAACTCAAGAAAAGAGGCAAAATGACCGACTACATCTTCGAGAAATGCGTCGTTTTCCTGCACTGGATCGCTCGCAAACTCGGAACGACATACGAGGCAATCAACGTCTGGGTCTTCTGCATCATCTGGCCGCTGTTTACTGTGTTCCTCATCGGCTGGGTTGTGTGGCTGTTGCTGCACCGACACCCCCATCCGTAAACCGAGAGGAAACATGGTAAAATAGGAAGAAGATTGAGGGCTAGCTCACCGCTGGCAACTCGACTCAACAGAGGCTCACTCGTTCATTCGAGTGAGCCTTTGTCGTTACACATCAACGGAAGGAGGCCCAAATGAAGAAACTCGTCCTCATGTCATTTGCCCTGCTCACTGGATGCAGGGACGACGCTGACCAGACACAGCAACAACTCCAGCAAGCCAAGGCTCAACTGGCAGAACAAACCGCGAAGACAGGCACGTTGGAAGGCATCATAGCACTTCTTGGCATCGGCTGCGTCGTGTTCCTGGTGATTGGTGCGGCGGTTGGTTCAAAGGCAAGAAAGGCGGCAAAGAATGGAACCGCGCAATGACAACCAGCTCGCACACACCAAACCCAAGCTGCTCACCAGAATCAAAGCGCACTGGCAACCAAAGCCCATTCAACCGCCGGAAGTTGACCCAAGCCTGCCTCACCTGAATGCCCTACAACGCGCTGTAGAGGCCCTGCGCTACACTTTCCTGAGTTTCGAGCACTGGATGTCCCCGAACGGCAAAATGCGGGAATATACTCGGCTGACCTCTATTGTTGCGTTCCTCCTGCTCGTTCCTGCGGTGCTCGTGTTTCCCATCGTCACACTCATTCTTGGAGAGGTAGCAGGATGGGTGACATCACTTGCCCTCATCTCCCGCAGCCTGGTCATGATTCCGTTGGCCATCCTCGCCACCATCATCCTCTGCAAACCCATCGTCGTCGTCACTAGGGCTCTGTTGAGGAAGTAGGCTCTACCTGCAACGATTCCACTCCTGGAGTAAAATCGAGTGCAGCATCCGTGCAGTCACTGCAGCAACACTAAAGTGTGTTGCTGCTGCAGTAACTTCACTAGCACCAGTTTATCACTGCAAGAGGTGCAAAATGCAGTTGTTGCAGTGTTGCAGTAAATCCAAAGGAAAGGAGGCTTCAATGCCCACACGAAACACGGAGGACTTTGTTCAGATTCTCGATGCTCTGCACATCAACGAACCCCACTCACTGGCACATCTGGAGGAGCGGTTCAAAGACTCGCTGCTCGTTGTTGCCGCTGACATAAAACTCATCGCAACCCAAGCCGAACAACTGCGTCTGGCAATCACTACAGCGGAATGAGCGTCGGTGCTCGATCATCTGGCACCACACATCCGCATCTCAATCGATCAAGCGGAAGAGTCCATCAACACGCTCTTTCCCGACCGATTCGTAGAGCCTTGACTCAAGCACAAGCAAAGCAGCTCAATTTGCAGTCTCCTTCAACAGGCGCTTGAGATCCTTGATTCGAGCCTCAGTTAGAGCTGTGCGAGTGAGATGGTATATGAGCGGAGCCATAGTCCCGCCTCGTGCTCCCAAATCCGACTCGCATCGTGCTTGAGCATCGCGGAATTCCAGCCACGCCCTCTGCGCTTCTTTCAACTTCGTCTGCGCTTCGTCGTCGAGCTTGGCGATCAATTGCTTGTAAACCACGTTGAGACTGCCGTCAGCTTGGTCAAAATCTCGTGAGGCGTGGAGATTCATTTCTGCCTGCGTCTGGGCATTCGAAGTGATCGGCTCAACCGCAAATCCTACGATGGCGGCAAAGGCAAGGCGAGCAAAGAGGCTGTTCATAACCACCAGACTCTCTGCATGGAGGAAGACCGAGACAAGGATAAACGAACCACTCACCGCCGCCACAAGCGGCATCAGTAAACAACTGGTGACCGCTAGGGCGGAGCTTCGTGCTTTTCCCTGAACGGTTGCCTAAAACGAAAGGAAACCAAACACCATGAGTCCAACAGCGGGAACTCTGCTTGTTGATGAGATAGCACCGCGCTTGAGGGCAACAATCCCCAAGAGCGTGCTGAAAGTCGGTGCAGAAGACGATGAAGAGTTGATGCAGGAGGCAATCACGATGGCTGCGCAAATGCTCCATCGCGTAGAGCAACAGGGAAAAGCCGTCACACCTGGCAACATCGCCTTCTACGTGACCCTGCACATGAAAAGCGGCCGGCGGAGCCACACATCAGGCAGAACGGATGCGATGGCCTGCGGCACCCAGCTCGATGCAAAGTCGTGCCTACTGTCGATGGAAACGGAGGTCGGGTATGATCCTGAGATTGACGCTCCAATCGACCTGGGTTCATTGCTGGCATCGGAAAGCGATGATCCCGCACAAGAGGCCGCGCGCAACATCGACTGGGAGCTGTTCCTGTCCACCCACGACTACCGGTATGGCATCGTCGTGCAGGGAATGGCTGAAGGCCAAAACCTGACTGTCACGGCTCAACGGTCTGGTCACCTGTATTCCAGCCTCTACGCGTTGAAGGACAAGCTCGCTGTGGATCTGCTGGAATTCCTTGGTGCATCCGCCATTGAGGATTCTGTGCGTGTCCCTGCATGGAAGAGCCGGGTGAGGATCGACCGGGAGAAGATGGCCTGCCGTGCGGATCGTCGTCGGCTGTGATTCAAAGATCAGTGCTTCTCTCCATGAGGGGCACTTTTCTTTAGCTGCGAGGTGGTGGTAGTCGTTTCACCATCGTTGCCTCCCGGCCGGTATTGTTGTGTCCCTGTGATGCCGTATTCAGAGCGACACGACGCGCGCTTTTCGCGTTTGCCGCGAACTTATCTTCTTTGTAGAAAGCCTCGAATAACCGTGATGAGCTTCGAGAAGAGTGTCGGTTTCGGTTCGGCAGCTTCGTGTCCCAAAGTGCATGAAGTTCCAGGGTCTTCGTGTAGAAAAGCTGATTGCCACCACGGTCATGAGGAAAGTTGAGAGCGAGAGCTGGATTGCTGATGAGCTTTGGTTGCGTGGGATCTTTGCAGTCGAAGTATCCGGAGATTGTGTGAAGAGGTTGATGCACATCACCCACCAGATGAACCAGAACGCGAAGTGCCTGGATCTTCGTGTAGCGGTTTGATTTGCCTTCGAGCACATCCACGGCAGTCCCGATGGCATGAACCACATCATCCGGTGACGAGAAAGCACCGTCTGGCGCGTAGATGGTGTAGCCGACTGGCAGGTTGACGTAGTGCCATTCAGCGTTTTTGGGCTGTGCTTTGTTGAACGCCCTGGCTTCCGTCTTCTCGTCGGCTGTCAGATGATTGGTGTGGTTGCGAGCGACGGCGCGAACTTCATCGAGCCAGGTGCCACAAGAACCCAGATCATCGTTGCCCAGGATCTTCTCGATGGCCGCTTTCGCTGCTGGAGTGAGAAGCTGACGAGCAACTTCACCAACTGCCTGATGTCCTTGTGCTCCCCACGGGAATGCTTTGGAAATCAGCAGCAAGAGGCAGAGGAATGGGAGGAGGCGTTTCATCTGGGTCGAAGCTGCGCACGATTTACCGAAATATGGAAGGATGGACACGCTCTGTTCTGCACGATGAACTCGATCAGCACGATGAAAACCCGCGACGAACAAATTGATTTCATCCGCCTCAATGGTGTTCGTATCGCCTCGTGTGCTTGGACTGGATTTACCGCCAAAGGACGTGGGATGGTTGTTGTCCTCGGTGATCTGCACAACGAGCTGCTAGGCCATGTTCCGTTCGGTTTTATGCCTGCTGTGGATGCTGCAAACCTCATCAACGAGTGGGAAGGCAGCAGGGAGAAGCAGATGGTGACGATTTACGAACCCGAGAGAGAAGTGGTGATCTGCTTCGTGCGCAGTGAAGGCGAGAAAACCGATGTGGACTGCTACAAGGTCGTCACTCGACCAGCTCCACCTGCGGCAGAGGAACAGGAGTGAGGTGGTGGGGACAGTTTTGCGGTTTGACGCGACGGAATTCAAACGCAGGAATGTCGAATGCCAATTTCTTACTCCTTCTCCGGTTCAACCTTCAGAGTGATCCGTGCCTGCGTGGTGGCGATGTTCGTTGTCGGAACCAGTGGAGGAATGGCAGATGAGAAAAAAGCGAACCTTGAGCAGACCTTTTCAGCGCTGAGGAAAACTTTTGGCCTCAAGAACCCTCATAATGCCACGGTAGTTTCTGGTCCAGTGCCCGTGAAGATGTTGCGTGCCCAATCGCCGGGCAAAACATGGCAGGTGAAGCTCGGCGAAGTGCAGTTCAAGCTGACAATCGAGGACAAGCTGGATCTCAAGGTGGAGGATGGTTTGAAGCGACTGGAAAGGCTGCCGACGATCTACTGGAAAGCATTCCAAATCGTCTCAGAGGGCACCAAGGATGGAGTGGCATACTACCAAAATCTTGATGGAGCCGCTGCGCACGGCTCCCAGAATTATCTGAATCTGGTGAAGAATGCTGATGCCATCGTGGTTGCCCACGAATGCGGTCATGTGCTGGAACAACGCGTAACGTCGCGTGATCCTCGCACCCTTGACCAGTGGAAGGCGGCGGTCAAAGCGGACAACTTTTCTGTCTCAAACTACGGGGACCACGTAGCGCACGAAGACCTTGCGGAATTTTCCTACATCTATGCGCTGTGTCTGGATGGTGGAAAGCTGGAGGAACTGAAGAAGCTCTCGCCGCAGCGTTTCTTGCAATGGGAGCGAATACTGAAAGAAGCTGCACCTCTGGCTGATCAACTCAGGACGCCGTGACGGAATGCCCCTGCTCGAAGACGATCAAAAGCACCTGACCGCTGCCGAGGGCTACGTCGAGTTGGGCATGTTTCCGGAAGCGAATGACGAGCTGGAAGAAATTGATCCGGAGGTCCGCCATGTTCCTGAAGTGCTCGGTATCCGCCTTGAGATTTACCGTGCTCTCAAGAAGTGGGAACTGATGCAGACCGTGGCGAGAAAGCTAGCATTCGACGATCCAGAGAACCCCAACTGGACAATTTCGTGGGCCTCTGCCACGCGCCGAGCTGAATCACTTGAAGCTGCGAAGAGGATACTTCTTGAAGCCGTCGAGCAGCATCCTCAACACGCTCTGATGCACTACCACTTGGCCTGCTGCGATTCTGTCGTGGGCGAGCTGGAGGTTGCAAAGGCGAGATTGCAGCACGCTTTGAAGGTTAATCCTGGGATGCGGTTGATGGCTTTGGACGATGATGATTTGAAGCCGTTGTGGGATCAGCTTGCGGGCGGCTGATTGTGCGAAGCAGGAGGAGGCGAAGCCAGGGGAATACAGTTCGGTCTTGTGGCATCCGTGATTTCGCTGACACTGGTGCCATGACAGCCTCGGCATCTGCAACCTCCCTGTGGACACGCTGGCGTTGTCCGTATCGAGCTTTGATTCTGGCGGCGAGTGTGATCGGTTTGCTCTGCCTGTTCTGGTTCGCATCCCGCTATCCACAGCTCTACAAGAAGGCAGCGCATTTGGGGCAGGACGTGGCGAGCATGGCATTCAGCAGCGAGTTGTTGCATGTGGAAGTAGCGATGCCGTGGTGGAAGAGGATTGTTTTCACCGCAGTGAACTGGCTAGACAGCATGAAAATTGGCATGAGCTTCGCCGTGGCATTCGGTGCGTTGCTTCACACGATTCTCAAATACTACCCGCTGAAGATCGGATCGAATCTCTATCTGAACTCGGTCAAGGGCGCGCTCATCGGCGTGCCAGCGGGTGTATGTGCGAACTGCTCGGTGCCGGTTGCGTGCGGAGTGACTCGTGGCAACGGTCGAATAGAAGTGGCACTCGGTTTTCTGTTTTCATCACCAAATTTCAACCCGGTCGTGCTGATGATGACATTCACCGCGCTACCGTTGGCAATGGCGGTCACGAAGTATGCCGTGCTCCTGTTCGTGATCGCCGTGCTGGTGCCAGGTGTAATCAAACTCTTGGAACGTCGCAGCCCGATGAAAGTGCTGACGACAGACGATGAAGGAGCAGCATGTTCAATCTCATCTTTCGCTCTGCCATGCACGGAGCGTTTTCTGGATGTGCTTGGTGAACTGGCGAAGGAGTTCGTTCGCAACGCGTGGATGCTCATCAAGCCGACACTCACAATCATGTTGCTGGCGAGCATTGTATCCGCCATTCTTCTGGTGCTCGTGCCCTGGTCTTCTTTGCTGACGAATACCGCACCGCTGATGATGATGCTCGTTGCTCTGCTCGCCACGTTCATGCCCGTTCCCATTGCGCTGGATGTGATGTTTGCCGCACTCTTGCTGCGACAGGGCGTGGCTCATGGCTACGTCATGCTCTTCGCGATGACACTTGGAATCTACAGCATCGTGCCGAGCATCTACCTTTGGCGTGAAGTATCGAAGCCACTGTCGGTGATCCTGTTCGCGTTCTTCGCACTCGTCGGCTGGATCTGTGGAATGATCTTTTAACGATTCACCCGCATCACCCGGACCGCAAAAAACGCAACCGCCAATTTTGACCGTGCTCGCATTTTGATCGAGCGGGCGCGGTGGTGAGTCGGCTGATTTCGATCACTTTTTGCGTGCAGCTCAATGCTTCTGAAAACTGCCAGTAAAACTGCCAGTAGATTTGCCAGTAAACAGTAGTGAACGGGTTCGTTCCAGTAGTGACCGAAACCGCTTGAATACCTCTGAGAAACGCATCATTCTCACTGCGTCATCAGGCTCAAGTTTGGCCGAGTCCTACCTCCGGAGCAAGTCGGCGCGCTGTGCTTCGCGGCACACGCGCATTGGAAATCCAACCGCTACAAAAACTTTGAACATCCATCATCGGAATCTGCCCCGCGTGCTCATCATCGGCGGAGGGTTCGGCGGGCTCGAGGCGGCGAAGGCACTGCGCAATGCCAACGTGCGCGTCACGCTTTTGGACCGGCAAAATCATCATCTCTTCCAGCCGCTGCTTTATCAGGTCGCGACCGCGGCGCTCTCGCCGGCGGACATCGCGGAGCCGCTGCGCCACATTTTGCGGAAGCAGGAAAATGTGGAGGTGATCCTGACTGAGGTGCAGAGCATCGAGCCGGCGGCCAGGCGCGTGCTCACGTCCGACGGGCCGCTGGACTACGACTATCTCATCGTCGCGGCGGGTGCGCGCCATTCATACTTCGGCCGCGCGGAATGGGAGAAAGTGGCACCGGGGCTGAAGAGTCTGGACGATGCGCTGGACATCCGCCGACGCATGTTGATGGCGTTTGAGATCGCGGAAAAGACGCACGACGACGCGGAGCGCGAGGCGGCGCTCACCTTTGTGATCGTGGGCGGCGGACCGACGGGCGTAGAAATGGCGGGTGCCATCGCGGAGATCGCGCAGATCACGCTCATCAAGGATTTCCGCCACATTGATTCATCGCAGACGCGCGTGTTTCTCATCGAGGGCGGACCGGAGGTCCTCGCGGCATTCTCCGGCGACCTCCCGGAAAGCGCGCGCATGCAGCTCTCGAAAATGGGCGTGGACGTGCGGCTCTCGACGAGGGTGGAGCAGATTTTCGACGGTGGCGTGCAGCTCAAGGGCGGCCAAACAATCGCGGCGAAAACCATCATCTGGGCGGCGGGCAACGCGGCATCTCCGCTCGGCGCGAGCCTCGGCGTGCCGCTCGATCCGCAGGGCCGCGTGATCGTGCGGGACGACTGTTCCGTGCCGGGCCACGCGGAGATTTTTGTGATTGGCGACCAGGCTCATTTTGCCACGGGAGAAGGTCGGGCGCTGCCGGGGCTCTCGCCGGTGGCGATGCAGCAGGGACGTCACGCGGCGAAGAACATCGGCGCTCGAATGCACGGGCAGCCCACGGAGCGCTTCGAGTATTTCGACAGAGGGAGCATGGCGACGATCGGGCGCAACGCGGCGGTCGCGGAAGTCGGTTCGTTTCGTTTCAGCGGTTTCGCCGCGTGGCTCGCGTGGCTCTTCGTCCACATTATTTTCCTCGTCGGCTTCCGCAATCGGATCGCCGTGCTTTTCAACTGGGGCTACGCGTATCTCACGTACGGTCGCGGAGCCCGGCTGATCACCGGCCGGAAAGACGGCGGGAAAAGCGCGGGCGGCTGAGTCTCACCGCACGGTGCGCAAAAATCGCGCGTTGCCTTCGCACGACGCCGGCGCATTTTTCCCGCATGAACGCGCTCCTCCCCGCCGTCGTCCTCCTCACCGTTTCCGGCAGCGTGCTCTGCGCGCAAGTCGTGCCGACGACGCCGACGAAATTCGACACGAAGCGCATCGGCGACGCGGTGAATGGCGGCGGCACGGTCGGCTTCACGCCGAAGCAGCCGCAGGTGACCGTGAAGACGACCACGCACATCGTGCTCGGCGAGCCGCGGCAGTGGAAAATGGCGGACGGAAAATCTTCCTTCATCGGCAAGCTCATCGCGTTTGAAGACATCGTGATCGGGGGCACCGCGGCCGCACCAATGACGCCGCCGAAAAATCCAACCGTGGTGCGCAACGCGAGCGCGCGCTTTTTTGTCAACTCGAAGACCTACGAACTCGCGCTCGACAAGCTCGGCGCGGAGGAGCGGAAGTTCATCGAGGACATGAGCGCTGCGATCGCGGCGAAAAAGTAGGGATCGAATTTGGAAGCCGGGAATTCAGGAACGGCGCGGAGCGGCTGTATTCTTTCGCATGCTCTGATTCCCGGATTCATGGCTTCCAAATTCAAATCAGGTCACTGTCGGGGAAGAAGTAGGTTGGCGTCGCGCGGCGGGAACGGATAGCAGGGCGGCGTCCATTTTCCCCATGAGCAACGACCGCCTCCCCCCGCAGACCAAATTCATCGTCGGCAACGAGGCGTGCGAGCGGCTGAGCTACTACGGCGTCGTCGCGATCCTCACGGGCTATGCGACGGCGCTCTTCGGCGGCGGCGAGCAGGGCGGCATCATCGCGAAGAAGCTCGTGCACGACTGGAAGAGCCTCACGTATCTGCTGCCGCTGCTCGGCGCATTCGTCGCGGATCGGTATTGGGGGCGCTATCGCACGATTCTCTGGGTGTCATTCGCATACTGCGCGGGCCATGCGCTCATGTCGGCGACGGAGGGGACAAAGTGGGGGCTCTACTCCGGCCTCATCCTGCTCGCGATCGGGTCGGGCGGGATCAAGCCGTGCGTCTCGGCGTTTGTCGGCGATCAGTTCGGGCCGGGGCAGGAGAAGCAGCTCACGAAGGCGTACAGCCTTTTTTATTGGAGCATCAATTTCGGCTCCTTCTTCGCGTTCCTGTTCCTGCCCTACATCCGCGCAAAGGCCGGCTACTCGGTGGCATTTCTCATCCCGGGAATCTTCATGCTGCTCGCGACGGCGATTTTTTTCTCCGGGCGGAAGTCTTTCGTGATGAAGCCGCCGACCTCCACGCTCCCGCCCGTGGACGAGGCGACGCGCGCGGCGGATCGCTCGACGCTGTGGCGCATCGCTCTCGTCTTCCTGCCGGTCACGGTGTTCTGGTCGCTCTTCGATCAGCAAAATACGACGTGGGTGCAGCAGGGCCAGCAGATGGTGCCGGTGAAGCTCGGCGACTACGCGATTGACGGCGAGACGATGCAGTCGGTGAACCCGATCTACGTCATGCTCATCATCCCGATTTTCATCAAATGGATGTATCCCGCGCTCGCACGCTGGGGCCTGCGCCCGACGCTGCTGCGGCGCATGGGCGCGGGCATGGTGCTCGCAGCCGTGGCGTTTCTCATCTCGGCGCTCGTGCAGAGGCGCATCGAGGGCGGAGAAAAGCTCGGCGTGCTCTGGCAACTGCTGCCCTACGGCGTGATGACCGCCGGCGAGGTGCTCATCTCGGCGACGGGTCTGGAATTTGCATTCTCGGTCGCACCCGCGCGGCTCAAGAGCACCATCATGAGCTTCTGGCTGCTCAGCGTGGCCATCGGGAACAAGCTCGCGTCCGCAGTCACCGAACTGAACAGCGTGAAGAACGCAGCGGGCGAAACGGTGCGCCGCATTTCCGCATCGAATGAAATGCTCATGTACGTGGCGCTCATGCTCGTGGTCGCGGGAGTGTTCGCGGTGATTGCGCGGAACTTCCGCGAACAGCCAGCGCAGCCATCGGCATGAACGAGCATCCGAATGAGGCGCGCGCCTTCGGACGGCGGCGGCTCGACGCTGCTTTTCCATTTCGTCCTCGCGCCGTGCAAACGGCGCGGGCACGGCGGCACCGGGGATCGCACGCGCCCTCGCGTGCCGGCCTGCTCGCCTCCGCGGAGGTCATCGGACGTCCTTGTGCCTCCGCATGCGGCAAGGCTCGGGCTGCCTTTGTTCCGATGGACTTGCGACGCCCGATGTTTTCCCGCGGGGGCGCCGGGAACGGCACGCGAGCGCGCGTGCGCTCCCCGATGCACGCCGTCCTGTTTCTCAGTGCAGCGGTGATTTTTCTTCCGCAAAATTGCATTTTTCTCCCATGAAACTTCTCCTCCTCATCACCATGCTGAACTCGCTCGCACTCGCCGCCGACTGGCCGCGCATCATGTATCCGCCGACGCGCAAGGAGGACGTGGTGGACGATTATTTCGGCACGAAGATCGCCGACCCGTATCGCTGGCTCGAGGACGACAACGCCACCGAGACGAAGGCGTGGGTGCGCGAGCAAAATCACGTGACCTCCGTCTTTCTCGCGAGCATTCCGCGGCGGGATCAAATCCGCGCGCGGCTCGCGAAGCTGTGGAATTACGAGCGGTTCAGCGAGCCGTTCGAGCGTGGCGGGCGGTATTTTTGGACCTACAACTCCGGCCTGCAAAATCAGCGCGTGCTCTTCACCGCCGGGTCGCTCGAGGCAAAACCGCGCGTGCTGCTCGACCCGAACACGCTCTCCACAGACGGCACCGTGTCGCTGAAGGACACCGCGCCGAACGAGGACGGCACGCTGCTCGCGTACGGCCTCAGCCGCGCGGGCAGCGACTGGGAGGAATTCCGCGTTCGCGACGTGGCGACGGGCAAGGATCGCGACGACGTGATCCAGTGGGTGAAGTTCAGCGGCGCATCGTGGAAAAAGGACGGCAGCGGATTTTTCTACTCGCGCTTCGACGAGCCAAAGCCGGGCGATGAGCTGAAAGGCAAAGTCGAATTTCA